>CALFWZ010000153.1 GCA_937928405.1 uncultured Saprospiraceae bacterium | reverse complement strand
ACGGCTTCTTATCAATTGATTTGTACCGTAGAAGAAGTAGTTGAAGTAACAGGTAATCCAATCGTTGATAACGATAACGATGGTGTACCAGCTTCTGAAGATTGTGATGATAACGATGCTAGCATACCAACTACACCAGGTACTATTTGTAATGACGGTAATGATGATACCGTGAACGATGTAATTTTAGCGAATGGATGTGATTGTGCAGGAACACTAGTTGTTGATAATGATGGTGACGGCGTACCAGCAGATGAAGATTGTGATGACAATGATGCTCTTGTGCCAGCAGCACCAGGTACTAGTTGTGACGATGGAAATCCTGCTACCAATAATGATGTATTATTGGCCAACGGTTGTGATTGTGCAGGAACTTTATTTGTCGATAATGATGGTGACGGTGTGCCAGCAGACGAGGATTGTGATGATAACAATCCAGCGATTCCAGCTGCACCAGGCACTGCTTGTAATGACAATAATCCTAATACGGTAAACGATGTGATTCTAGCAGATGGATGTGATTGTGCGGGTGAAGTAGCACCAGTTGATGTTTGTACAACTCGAACAGCAAGTAATGTTATTAACTGTGCAAATGATGTGAATTATGGTGGATGGTTGAGAATTGATGGTGCAAGTAATCACTATACACTTTCGAATGCTGAATTAGTAGAATACGAAGACGGAACGGCTCTTTTCACAGGAACTTGGACGAATAACCAAGATGCTAGTTTAGTATTTGATTTTGAAATCAATGCTAGTGGAAAGACGACGACTGCGCCAACTGGAAGTCCTAAGGAACACAGATGTTTGACGCCAGATTATGATGCTTTCTATTACTACGCTGATTTCTCTGGAATTCTTTCTGGAAGAGAATCTGTAGCAGGTGCTCAGATTGCGATTAATACTTTTGGTGCTGCTTTCCAATTGGGAGTAGGAGCAAATGCAACTGGAACGGAAAATACCTTTGGTGCGTCTGCTTGGTTTAGTGGAGAAATAATTCAGCAACCAACGAATGGTAGCGTGATTACATTAGATCCAAAAGATGATGGTCATTTAGGAGATATCAATATCAAATTGTCTGGAAATGTTGATGACTGTTCTGACATAAACCCACCAGTTGATGTATGTACAACTCGTACCGCTAGTAATATTGTTAACTGCCGTTCAGATATTAATTATGGTGGATGGTTGAGAATTACTGGTGCAAGTTATTACTATACAGTTTCGAATTCTGAATTAGTAGAATACGCAGATGGTACGGCTCTTTTCACAGGAACTTGGACGAATAACGAAGACCCTAGTTTAGTATTTGATTTTGAAATCAATGCTAGCGGAAAGACGACGACTGCTCCAGCGGATAGTCCTAAAGAACACATATGCCTGACGCCAGATTATGATGCTTTCTATTACTACGCTGACTTCTCTGGAATTCTTTCTGGAAGAGAATCTGTAGCAGGTGCTCAGATTGCGATTAATACCTTTGGTGCTGCTTTCCAATTAGGAGTAGGAGCAAATGCAACTGGTACAGAAAGTGCTTTCGGTGCATCCGCTTGGTATAGTGGAGAAGTTATTCAGCAGCCTTCTAATGGTCATGATATTACATTGAATCCAACCTCGGATGGTCATTTAGGAGATATTAATATCAATTTGACTGGAAATGCGGACGATTGTGATAATCTTCGTGAATTTGTGATTGCTCCTAACGCAAGCTACCTACATCTGAATGCGATTAAGCTTGGATCAACGGTTGGTTTGGATTGGACTTCAAACAATGATTACCGCACAGCACTCAATATCATTGAGCGTTCTGAGAATGGAACAGACTGGATGGCTATCGAAGAAGCAGCTAGTCTGACACAAAGTACGAATGCAACGTTCTACCAATCAAAAGATGAGCAGCCAGCATTTGGTGTAAATCACTACCGTATCAAGCAGATCATGAACGACGGAACCTTTATCTACTCTAACGTAGCTCAAATAAGATTCGATGTTGATCCTGCCAAAGTTGTGGTTTATCCTAATCCAACGGTAGAAGAACTGAATATCAGTCTGGTAGAGTATGCCGGTCATCAGGGTACCCTGAGAATCGCTAATGCACTCGGTCAGAAGATGTACGAAGTATCTTATGATGAGATTCCAACGGCTCCAGTTCATATTGAATTGAACCAGGCTTATCAAGCAGGAACTTACACCATCATGGTAACGATCGACGGTCGTAAGCCAGTGACTAAGTTCTTTATAGTTAGTAAGTTATAATTTCATACATATTCAATTAGGTTTTGGGCTGTCGATTTATCGGCAGCCCTTTTTTTGTCGTTGAACAGTCTGATAAAGAAAAAAGTAGGAGGGATTTTACATAGAAAGGTACTATAATGTGTATGCTGGCGTTTTATTTGGAAATTTGGTTATTTTTGACTGAATTTTAAGGAATCATCTTTAAACCAACCCGATGTCTAAGCGTTTACCCATTTTTATCCTACTTTTACTTTCTACCCATCTCTTATTTTCACAAGCAAAGTATAGCAACGAATTTTTGACCATTGGAGTAGGGGCACGAGCCCAAGCAATGGCCAACTCGGTGGTTGCCAATGTAAATGATGTGACGGCAGGATATTGGAATCCTGCGGGATTGGTAGAGATTGAAGCACCTTTTCAGGTAATGGCCATGCACTCTGAACTATTTGCGGGAATTGCCAAATATGACTACCTCGCTTTTGCAAAGCCCCTTAACCGACAGAAAAAATCAGCGATTGGAGTTTCTCTGATTCGATTAGGAATTGACAATATTCCCAATACCCTAAATCTTGTTGGCCCCGACGGAAGTATTAATTATGATAATATTACTGAATTTTCAGCGGCAGATTATGGACTCTTTCTTTCTTATGCACAAGAATATCGTCCTGGACTAAACGTTGGAGGTAGCGTCAAAATAATCCGTCGAGTAATCGGTACTTTTGGTAGTGCTTGGGGATTTGGTCTAGATTTAGGATTGAAATATAAACGTAAGAATTGGAAATTTGCTTTGATGGCAAGAGATATTACTTCTACTTTTAACGCTTGGTCATTTAATTCCACGGAACAACAAAGAGCGGTATTTATTCAGACTGGCAATGATATTTTGGAAAGTTCAGTGGAAATTACCCGGCCTCGAATAATTCTATCCGCTGCATGGGAAAAACCGATTGGAGAAAAATTTAATTTATTAATAGAGACAGATTTTGATTTTACGACGGATGGGCAGCGAAATGTTCTAATCAGTAGTAAATCCATAAATATTGATCCACACGCTGGGTTTGAACTAGGGTATAAGAAGTTTATCTTTCTGAGAGGAGGGATTATGAACTTCCAGCAAATCAAATTTAACGCTGGAGATGATAAAACTTACCTTAGTGCACAGCCAAACTTTGGATTGGGGATAAAATTTGGTAATCTGACTATTGACTACGCTTACACCAATATCGGTAATGTATCTGAAGTATTGTATTCTAATATCTTTTCTTTAAAATTAGACTTTAAGGACAATAAATCAGGGGAATAAGTATATGTAATAAATAAATGTATTTTTTTGTCCGTAGCGTTTGAGGTCCTTTTGGTCTGCTTTTTAAATTGACCTTACAAAGACTTTTTTACGAAAAAATAAAAATTAAACGCTTCTTTCTTTTATTATCCTTTGAACTTCCTTAATTTTGCATTACGCTGGCTTCCTTTTTTTCTCCCAAGACTTTTCTTTCGTTTAGCCGCGTACTAATTTTTTCTGTTCCAAAAGCGATTTTATTCTGCACACAAACCTATGTATGAAATTAGCATAGGCTGATAGTGTTTGTAATAATTTCAACCCCTTCAATTCCAGCACACAAATAAACCTTAACTGTATCGAATGTTTGACGGCATCACGGACTATATTGCTGTGGTGTTACTTATATTTTTTTTTAATCAAAAAATTATTACTCATGAAAAGATTGCTCTACGCATTCATTTTATTATTTGGAATGTTTTCCGTGCACGGACAAAGTGTCTGGACGGGAGCGGAAGATTCTGATTGGACGAATCCTGCTAACTGGTCGGCGGGAGTTCCTACGGCTGGATCAGTAGCTACCATCCCTGCCAATCCTATTTCACCTGTATTTGGTGGTACACCCATTATCAACTACACCATCCAATTGGCGGGTATGTTGACGTTTAACGATTTTGTTTATAATGCTGGAACCATTGTAATATTCGAATCGGGAAGTATTGTCAATAATGCCCAATTTGTCAATGCCAATGGTCGTATTTTGGACGTGGATGGTCATTTTGAAAATAATGGTACCCTCGATAATTTTGGTATGGTAGACATAGCGGCTTCCGGAAGTTTAGATAATGAAGCTGGAGCTATTTTTAATAATAATAATGAGACCCTCGCCTTTGGTCCAGTATTAAATGCTGGTACGACCAATAATAATGGTGAGATGAACATAATTGTTAGTCTTGATAATAGTGGTACTTTCAATAACTATGGAACCTTTGAATCTCAGGCTGGATCTACTACTGAGAACCGCGCAGGAGCAACCACCGAAAATTTTGCTGGGGGTAGTTATAGTGTAAATGGTATTTATAATAATCTAGGAAGGACCTTAAACGGAGGAGATTTTATTGTTCAAATTGCGAGCGTTTTTACCAATGATAACGAATTACGAAATAGAACAATAGGGAACATGGAAGTTGCCGGACGAATCATTAACAATGATAGATTTCTATTATTTGGTCCACTAATGATCAATTCTAGTGGGATTGTTGAAAATAACAATCAAGTAAACAATAGCGCAGGAATCGATATTGAAATTTGTGGAAATTTAATTCAACTGACTACAGGAGAAATCACAGGTTCTATTCAAAACAATGGTAATGTTTATGAAATTAATGGAACCATCAATGAAACTAACTTAGAATTCGGTGAAACGTTTACCGATATAAATGGCCGTCCCGCCCCTCTTGCAGCTTGTAAGAACGATGCTTTTTTACAGTTGCCAGAGTCAGGCACGATCACCTTTACTGCCGCGGATATTGAAAGAGGCCGCTCTTACGGAAATTGCGGTGCTCAACTAATCTCAAGAGAGGTTAGCCCTTCGAGTTTTACGGCCGCAGATGCTGGCGTACAGATTGTTACCGTTACCGTAACGGATGAATTTGGTAATTCTACTAGTTGCGACGATTTCGTTACCGTACTACCTTACACGCCTCCGATTGTGCCAGTTGATGATCCAGACATTACTTTTGATTGTCCGGAGGATGTTATGGTTTCAACCCAAGCAGGTGCGCAATTTGCTCCAGCAACATTTACCATTCCTGAGGCTACCACAACTTGTAGTCCTACCGTTCCAGGACCTCCTACTACCGTTACACTTTGCCCTGACGTTAGTAACTCTATTAGTGGATTTACTTATATAGGACAACGAGGCGGAAGCAAATATTTTGTTAGTCATGTGGCAGAAGATTGGTTTACTGCTAATAGTATTGCACAGGCCAATGGTGGACAATTAGTGACCATTGATGATGCCGCTGAAAATACCTATATCACCAATAATATTAATCCAGGAAGTGGAAGTATCTGGACAGGCCTGAGAAGTTTGAATAATGCTAACAACTTTAGTTGGGAAAGTGGAGCACCCGTTAATTACCTTAACTGGAGTAATGGTGAACCTAATAACTCGAATGGCGATCCTAACGTTGCTGCTCGTCTTGTTAAAAATACTGGAATGTGGACCGACCGATCAACAGACGTTCATTACGAATTTGTGATCGAAATTGCTTGCTTTGATGTACACATCAATGGATATGATTATTTAGGCTCCAACGATGGTAGCTTATATTATCAATCACACGCTACTGAAAATTGGACCAACGCAGCTAACGCGGCTACCGCTATTGGTGGAAATCTTGCTACCATCAATAACGCTGCTGAAAATGCTTACGTACAAAATGCGATCAATCCTTCTACTGGTAGTGTTTGGATTGGTTTAACAAATAATAACAATGGTAATAATTTTAGCTGGCAAAGTGGAGAAGCTGTTAATTATACCAACTGGAATACCGGTGAACCAAACGAGACGCATTTAAATGTTGCTGCTCGTCTGGTGAAAAACGGCGGAAGGTGGACAGACCGAGTAGTTAGTACCAATCATTTCGAATTTGTGGTAGAAGTCCCAGCTCCTAGTGCAGTTCCTACTTGTTCACCGTCAGGCACTATTCTAAGAGAAGTATGGACGAATATTTCAGGTAATAGTGTTTCCCAGATTCCATTGAATTCGGCACCTTCATTTGAAGAACAGATTTCATCTTTCGAAGCGCCAAGGAATTCTGCGGACAACTATGGTACAAGAGTTCGTGGATATATCTATCCGCCAGTAAGTGGAGATTACCGTTTTTGGATTGCGACAGATGATAATGGAGAATTATGGTTAAGTACGGATGAGGATCCAGCTAACAAAAATAGAATTGCTTACGTTCCAGGTTGGACGAACTCTCGAGAATGGAATAAATTCCCTGAGCAAAGATCAGCACTTATTTATTTAGAAGCAGGTCAACGCTATTATATTGAAGCTTTACAAAAAGAAGGAACAGGAGGGGATAACCTCGCAGTAAGATGGAGATTACCCGATGGTACCCTCCAGGCACCTATCCCTGGAAGTGTGCTTTCTGGAATAGAAGATTGTAATGGAAATACTGGAAACGGTGACCCTGAATTAACAGTGACTCAGATTGCTGGCCCTCAAAGTGGTGGTAATTTCCCAGTCGGTGAAACACCAATTGTTATTGAAATTACAGATGCCTGTGGAAACCAAGAGATTTGCGAATTTAATGTAATCGTAGACGAAATTCCAGCAATTTTTGAATTAACAGATTGTCCAGAGGATATAACGGTCAATACTTTACCAGGGGCTTTGACGGCTGTGGCAACTTTTGATGCGCCCAACGGAACTTCTACTTGTTTTAGAGGTGGACCAATTGGTGTAGTACAAAACCTTGGACTTGAAAGTGGAGAGGCCTTCCCAATTGGAAGCACACAAATTACCTACGCAGTTTTTGATTCTTGTGGAAATTTTGAAGGTTGTAATTTCAATGTAAATGTGGTTGAAGTATCGGCTGCTATTTCATTGACTTGCCCTGAAGATTTAATTTTACAAGCCACCGGTAACACCGCCACGGCGACTTGGACGGAGCCTACCGCTACTTCCAACTGTTTTGCTAGTGGGTTGACATCTGATCAAGTCGCTGGACCTGCGAATGGCAGTGATCTTGCGGTAGGTACTTACCCTGTTATCTACGTATTTACCGATGCTTGTAACAACACTGAGATCTGTACTTTTAATGTTGTTGTTAACAGTTGTCCTGATATGGATGGTGACGGTATTTGTGCGATAGATGATTGTGATGATAATGATGCGAATTTACCAGCTGCGCCTGGTACGGCATGTGATGATGGAGATGTAAATACAGAAAATGACGTGATCGGAGCGGATGGCTGTAGTTGTGCAGGAACTATTATTCCTTGTTCAAGTGAAGGCGGTGACGCAGACGGTGACGGCATCTGTGCAGACGTTGATTGTGATGATAACGATGCGAATTTACCAGCCGCGCCTGGTACAGCGTGTGATGATGGAGATGCGGGCACAGAAAACGATGTGATTGGAGCCGATGGTTGTAGCTGTGCAGGAACGGTGATCGTAGCTTGTGCGAATGAAGGTGGTGATGCAGACGGCGACGGAATTTGTGCAGATGTTGATTGTGATGACAACGATGCAAGT
>CALFWZ010000152.1 GCA_937928405.1 uncultured Saprospiraceae bacterium | reverse complement strand
GTAGTTTTTTGCGTAGATTTCAGCTGTTTTCCAAATGGTCCAGTAAACCCGAGTGTTTTTGGTACTTTTAATGGATTCAATCCAGGTACGAATCCAGTTACCGATCCAGACGGCGATGGTATTTACTGTGCCACCTTGTCCTTGCCTCCTGGCAATTATGAATATTTGTTTTATGAAGAAAATGAGGGAGCAGAAACTTTTGCTCCAGGTGCTCCATGTACCGTTTCAAATTTTGGATTTACGAATCGTACTCTTGTGGTTGGTGGAACCAGCCCACAAATGGAAAATTTTGGTTGGGAAAGCTGTGGTTTAGATTGTGTAACTCCAGTAGCCGCACCAGAATTACCGATTGACTTTGGTGATCCGGATGTGGATTATGCTTTAGGAGATTTTGGTGGAACCAGTTCTGTTATTGGTGCAGATCCTACCGATCCTTCTAATCCAGTGCTTTGCATTACCAAACCTCCAGGATCTCAATGCTGGGGTGGAACAACCGTTGGTGGGAACTGTTTACAAAACCCAATTGCTTTTTCAGCAGGAAATATGGTTTTGTCTATGGATGTTTATTCACCTGTGGCAGGTGCCTCGATTCTTCTGAAGGTTGAGAATTGTGCAAATGCCGGAATTTCTTCAGAAATCATAGCCGTGACTACCGTCTCTAATGCTTGGGAAACTTTATCGTTTGACTTTTCAATGGGTTGTAGTGCACCAGTAAATTTGGCACAAACCTATGATAAAATATCTGTTTTCCCGAATTTCCTTTGTGATCCAGATGCTTGTGGTAATCCAAATCCAGGTGCTGGAGTTGCTTTGACAACAACGTCTTTTTACTTCGATAATATCATGTTCTGTGATCAATCACTTGCACCAGAGATAACCTGCCCAGCGCCAGTAACGGTTAGCTGTGATGAGTCAACTGATCCTGCAAATACTGGATTGGCGACTGCAACTGATTTATGTAGTGTACCAACCGTGACTTTTTCAGATGCAAGTACACAAGGATCAGGATGTGATGCTTATAACTACACCATAACTCGTACATGGACTGCAACGGATAATCTCGGGAATACAGCGACTTGTTCTCAAGTTATTACTGTTCAGGATATGACTGCTCCAGTAATTACTTGTCCAGCTGACGTTACTACCTCTTGTGACCAGCCAACTACTACTGGTTCAACTGGTACAGCGACTGCGACGGATAATTGTTCTTCCACTGCGGAAGTAATTATTACCTTCTCAGATGCTTCTACACAAGGAACAGGAACAGGCTGCGATGCCAACACTTTTACGATTACACGTACTTGGACGGCGACTGATGCTTGTGGAAATACTGCTACTTGTGAGCAAATCATTGGAGTGGCAGATACGGAAGGACCAACAATTACCTGTCCGCCAAATCAGACGTTGGCTTGTGATACAGATCCGTTTCCAGTTGCAGCCACTATCGATGAATTTATTGCACTTGGTGGAACAGCTGGAGATAATTGTGGAAATGTAAGTGATTTGACGCTTACTGTTTCTGATGATCCTCCTTTCCAATCTATGTTGGATTTCTGTCCAACTAGTCCTGTAGCCAACCGAACCCTTACTCGAACGTATACGATTACGGACGCTTGTGGAAACTCAAGTACTTGTGAACAATTATTTATTTACGATCCGTCCATGAATGGGCCAGTTATCACCTCAATTCCGCTAGATCAAACAGTAGATTGTGCAGTGAATGCTTTTCCTCAGTTAGCCTTATTTACTGCGGAGGGAGATTGTAGTGGTATTACTTATAGTGTAAGCGGCCCAAGTTCTTCTGGAACGGCTGGATGTCCTGGTAGTACCATTCAGTATACATATACTGCTATGGATGTTTGTGGTCGTATGGCATCGCATGTTCAAACATATAGACTAACCAATGAAGGTCCTGAGTTTGTTTGTCCAGTGGATATTTGTATCATCGAATGTCCAGCAGATACGGATATGATTCAAGCTCAATTTGATGATTATGCGAATCGGGCAACTGTGATTTCAAGTTGTTCTGAGACAAGTATTACGATAAGTAATAATTTCAACCCGAATGGATTTATACCACAAAACTGTATGAACCCAACGGTGGCAGTTGAAGGCGCTGTGGCTTATCAAACGGTTAGATTTACTGCAACAGATGTGTGTGGACGAATTGGAACTTGTACCGCTTTAGTAGTCATCAAAGACAGTGATGGTCCTGTGATGAATAATGGTGTTAGTTTTGGATTAGCTGATTGTAATGATACTAATTTACAGCAAGGATATACGGATTGGGCAACTAGCCAGATCAGTGGATTATCGGCGATGGACGAATGTTCTAATGGAGCTGTAAGCTTTAGTTACTCGCCATTGTCTCCTAACACAGATTGTTCTAGTGGACTTGCTTCTACTGAGGTAAGCTTTATTGCTACGGATCCTTGTGGAAATGAGACGATTTTAACAACTTACTATCGCATTATTGACACTGGAACAGGTGAGCCGGTAATGGCAACTGTTTCTGGAAACTTATCAACAGAAGAAGATGAAATGATTGCTTTGGCTAACGTTGAAGTAGACGGTTATATGAATGGTCAATTGACGACCAATGGTGATGGTTATTATCATTTTGATTTATTGATGGCTCAGAATTATTCTGTTTCTCCAAGTCGTAATGACGATCCTTTAAACGGGATTACCACTTATGATTTGATTTTGATGGGACAGCATATATTAGAGATTAATACTTTAGATTCTCCGTATAAGTTGATTGCAGCTGATGTTAACGAATCTGGGCATATCTCTGCTTTGGATATGATTGAACTTCGAAGATTGATTCTACATATTGATGACGAATTTAGTTCTGAGAAATCTTGGACTTTTGTGGATGCTGCTTATATATTCCCTAATCCTAGTAATCCTTTTGCAACTACTTATCCAACTGCAGCCAATATCAACAATCTTTCAAGTAGTCAAGTTATTGACTTCATTGGAGTGAAATTAGGAGATTTAAATGCATCTGCCAATGTAAATTTATTACAGTCTGGTGATACAAGATCTGCTGATGGTACTTTGAAAATCAAGTTAGAAGATCAACTGTTGAAAGCTGGTCAAACCTATGATTTGGCATTTAAAGCAAGTGATTTTAAAGAGGTAGCTGGATTCCAGTTTACTTTGGATTTTGCGGCAAACTACTTGGAACTTAATGATTACCAAGGTAGTGAGTTAAACAAAATGTCTGCTGATAATTTTGGATTCACCAAAGCAAACGAGGGTAAAATTACCGTTAGTTGGAATGAGCATGAGCAAGTAAGCTTAGCAGATGATGAAACTTTATTTGAGTTTAGTTTTACTGCTTTAAAGGATGGACAGCTAAGTGATGTATTAGCTATTAATAGCTCAATAACTTCAACGGAAGCTTACCAGGCTGATTTACGTAAAGACGTAGCGCTTGATTTTGGAAAATCAAGTCTATTACCTAATGAGTTTGCGTTGTTACAGAATCAACCAAATCCATTTAGTCAAGAAACGGTGATTGGTTTCCAATTACCAGAAACTACCGAAGCGACGTTAACCATTTATGATGTTTCTGGTCGTGTAATATTATCTCAAAAGAAATCCTACGAAGCAGGTATTCATCAAGTATCGTTGAATAGTGCAGATTTAGGAGCTACTGGAGTTTTATATTACCAACTTTCTACACCAGTAAATACGGATACAAAGAAGATGATTATTTTGAAATAATCTCTTTTAAGAAATCCTAATTTTTAAGAAGGGCACGCTTCGAATCTAGCATTCGGAGCGTGTTTTTGTGTGCCATACATGGTGCTGTACTATAGGGTGTAAGTCCCGAGTGAGCCTAGAAGAGAGGGAATCACTAGCTAAAGGCAAGGGTGTCTTCGGTGACGAAGAATCTGAAGGAAGCCTTACGGCAAAGACGAGGTATT
>CALFWZ010000151.1 GCA_937928405.1 uncultured Saprospiraceae bacterium | reverse complement strand
TCTGATGCAGAATGAAAAGTCATGGAAACGCAAAGCTTTCGCTTGGAAAAGTATCCAACACGAACTAGAAGAAAAATTTGGTGAACGTTTCACTAAATGGATTGATAAGTAAAAAAATGACACACTTTACTGAACAGTCCCGAGGGAATTGATAAAACAAAACAAAATATTTTAAATTGATTTACTTTACCACCAAAATCACTCAAACGAAAAGCGCAAGACATGGAATTTTTAATCTCCACCATTTCGACACCCTAATGCAGCGCCGCCCGAATCTCCAACCCATCGATAATTTCGCCTTCCTTTTCTATCCACCAAGCTAACCGATCGTAAACCTGTTTTTCTGGAAAATATTCGAGTGCCATTTTTACAAAAATATGTCCGTGCTTTGCCTCTGAAGCCCAAAGGATTTTATAGAAGCGATGTAGATCAGGTGTTTCTTGTGCTTCGGAAACCATCCGAAAACGTTCCGCACCACGCGTCTCAACGACGGAGGCGACCAGTAGCCTATCTAGAAATCGTTCCTCACGACCTGAATGGCATAGCTTTAAGAGTTCTTTTAGATAAGGATCTGCCCCGATAGAGTGGACCATCGGAACACCATGAGCGACCATCAATTCGTATACCTGTTGAAAATGCTCCAGTTCTTCTATACCCGTGGCAATCAAATCAGGAATGATCGCAGTTCGGTCGGGATATTTGGCAACAAAGCTCATGGCCATCGCACTGGCTTTGCGTTCACAATCGAGATGATCCTGTAAAAAAGAAGGGAAATCGTTCATCACGGCGGCAATCCATTCGGGTTTACTTGCTACTGCCAAATCAAGATTGAGTTTCATAATTATTTTATTTTTGTCAAAGATACTCATTCGCCCTCATTTTAGCGGTTAATTCTACTGGTGATTTAACCAAAATTCCCCCTTTTTTCATAACTTGTTAACGACTTTGAGTTATTAAATAGCTTCTATTTTCCAACCGATGCTTTCTACTTTATTAGAAGGTAAATTCAGCAAAATGAAAATTAAAGAACTTCAGATATTTCTCTTATGCTTTTTATGGCTATTTGCCCAGCAAGGTTTGGCTCAATGTGGCCCAGATAGCACAGAGGTGACCATTAATATTCTTACCGATGAATATTTTGGAGAAACCTCTTGGACATTGGATGGTATTAACGAAACCTACGCGTTTATTCAGGAAGGGGATCTTACGGTAAGGGATTCTTTGTATTCTTGGGTCTATTGTCTACCTGATAATGACTGCATATCCTTTACGATTTTTGATGATTTTGGTGATGGTATTTTGACTCCAGGATTTTATAATGTAGAAGTAGACGAAGTGGAGGTAGCCTTTGGTACTGGCTTTGGTAGTTCTGCAACCAGTACCTTAATCTGCGAGCCTGGGCAAAATTGTGATAATGGAATATTAGCCGAACTTGATAGTATTTATATGGCTGAAGCCAATGATACTTATTTTGAATTTACGGCCGATACGACTGGTCGTTTTTCAATCTCTACTTGTGATCTCAATGATTGTGATACCAAAATTTGGGTGTATGGCGAATGTCCAACCAACCTACCTCCGGATAGCAATGAAGGAACTATTTTTTACAATGATAACGGAAACGAATGTGATTTACAGGCACAAGTAAATGCCTTGTTGAATGCAGGAACTACTATTTATATTCGGATTGGAAGTGCAGATAATGATTGTACCGAAAATATCAATTGGGAGATTACTTACAATGGACCTGTTATGGGGTGTACAGATCCAACCAGTTGTAATTATAACGCAGTGGCGACGTTTGATGATGGTTCATGTATCCCGCAAGGAGATCCAGCTTGTCCTGCTGGGCCAGATTTAGAAATTCAGGAAGACGTAGTTCGGAATTCACTTTATCTTGATCAGATTTTTGCAGACGAAGAAAATTGTTTAATCGAAGAGGGGTGTTTGCAGGGTTATGGTACACGAGATATCATTCGGTTCACTACCCACTTTAAAAATATTGGCGAATTTGATTATTATATTGGCCCAAAAACACCTGATAACGATCAGATTAATTTTGATAATTGTCATAATCACCCTCATTATGAAAACTACGCAGAATATTTATTGGCAGATTCTTTTAGTAATATAATTCCGATTGGACACAAGACTGGTTTTTGTGTGCTTGATTTGAATTGTAACGATGGAGTGGAGGAACAATATGGTTGTGATAATATGGGCATCACGGCAGGGTGTGAAGATGTGTATAGTTCGGGATTAGATTGTCAATGGATTGATGTGACGGATGTCGCGGATGGTGCGTATACCATTGTGGTCCGGGTCAATTGGTTGAACCAACCTGACTTTAACGGACAGGTGGAAAGTCGAATTGATAACAACTGGGCGACCGCTTGTATTATTTTAGATCGTTCCTCGGGTGTTTTGGAGATGGAGGTAGAAACCGAATGTGCGCCTTACACAGATTGTACGGGTACTCCTTTTGGATTAGCGATGGTGGATTGTGAAGGAACCTGTGCAGGTACCGCTCAACATGGAGATTTGGATCAGAATGAAGCGCAAGAGGTGGAAGACGCCGAAGCTTATGTAAGTAATATTCTTGGAAATGATATTACGCCAACACCTTGTAATGATTTGAATGGAGATGGTCGTATTTCCGTTTACGACGCTGCTTTAATCAATGATTGTGTCAACTACGCGAGTGGTCATATACATACGGGTGGGGTAGCGCACGAACACTGTGATTTCCCAACGGGTCTTTTAAATCCAAATGATACGATTACCTTAAGTATTATCGATCATCATCCTGCGGAAGATTACGTGGATATCGGAATGGTCAATACAACCAGTAGAGTAGTGGCTTATGAATTTTCGATCAGTGGAATTATGATGACAAATGTAGAAAGTTTGACCGACGCAACCACCGAACCCTTTACCGTGCAAGGTAATTTTAACGGAGAAATAATTGGGATCTCTTATCCTGATTCTTCTGTGGAAAGGAGCTTACTACCACAACCGCTTTGTCGTGTCTATTATCAGTCGGTAATCGAAACAGAAATTTGTATTTCCGAAATTCGAGATATCATAAATAGTGATTACGAACAAACAATTCCAAGAATTGGAGGTGAATGTATTTTCTTAACCAGCACCAAAGAGTTTACCAATGACTTGGAAATTCGGGTACAACCCAACCCTTTTTCAATGCAAACAGATTTGGTGATTCAATATCCTGATAATATCGAGTTTGATTTAAATATTCTGGATGTCAACGGTCGGGTGGTGCAGGAGTATGGAAAAGTTCGACCAGGAACAGTAACCATTGAGCGCGGTGATCTAGGGGCAGGAATTTACTTTTTTGAATTGACGAGCGGGGCGACTCGGAAGGTAGGAAGGTTGAGTGTGTTTTAAAATTTTGAATTATTTAATTTTTAGAAATTATGTTTAAACGAGGGAATTTTATTATAGTTAAACCAAATACAAGATTAGAGTCTGGCGAAATTGTTAATGGTTGGGCTGGTGAAGTTCAAGAAGTTTATACGCAAGAAAAAACTTGCTTGGTTACATTTGATACGCAAACTATCCAATCGCTTAGTGATTCATTTTTGGAAGATGGACTTGATATTGGAGCAGAACCATTTGAGTATGTTTTTAATTTTAAGGATCTTGAATTAGCAGAAAGAAGAGATACGGATCGACAATTAGAAAAAGCTTTGGATGCGTTAGTATCTCGAATGATTGATTTAGAAGCATCTCAAGGAGATAGAAATGATCAGCTAAAAGAACAATGGATCAAAGAATTTTTAGAAAGCGATTATTTTAATGCTCAAGATAAAATTCAACAAGAACATTCAAATTTTGTCATAAGTTTGTTTATGGAGTTCATGTATAACTACGAGGGCGTTATGCCAAAAGGATGGACCCCCGAACATGTTGAGAAAGTTTGTCTTTACACAGTGCCGAGAAAAGTGGTGGCTGATGATGAGACGTTTGCTTTATTTGGAGACGTGTTGGTTCAGTTTTTAAAATTCTTAGGAGATCAAAACTATATCACTAACGCAGATGCTTTGACTACAAGAGTTGAAAAAATAAAAGGAAAAATTCTTGCTCATTCAAAAGATCCTACCTTACACGGAATGACAAAATCGTTATTGAATGGACAGAGTGAAAATTTATTTTTAGATGAGGATGGAGAATTAGATATGAAAGCCTTAATTGCAGCGTTCGAATCATCACCTCAAAACAAAAAAGTTGAACAAGCAAAAGTAAGACCACAGCCTTTAAGAGAAAATCCATTCAAAGGTATTGGAAGAAACGAGAAAATAACTGTTAAATATGAAGACGGCAGAATTGTTGAAAATATTAAATTTAAAAAAGTAGAAATGGATCTGAGAAATGGAGATTGTATCTTAATAAAATAAAGATGTAAAGACTGGCGAAAACTGAAAATAGACTGACAAGAAAAATTTGCCAGTCTATTTTTTTGATCTAAAATGATTTTTACTCCGCCACCATTCTTCCATTCGCAATACTCACACCTGCTTGCCTAAAGTCATAAAAATACAAACCAGCAGCTAATTCTTTTCGATAAAACTGAAATTCCGCGCCATCCAAAACTACCTCTTTTCGAACCAATCGTCCTAAATTGTCATAGAGTAAAAAGTCTGTTTTTTCAGCAGGCAGGTTTTCAATTTTAAAAGTGGTGAATTCACCGAATGGATTTGGAAATACGTGTAGCTTTATGTCTGCTGTTGATGCTGTTGTTGTTGTTGTGGAGTCATTGGTAAATATCGTAGCTCCAAAAAAAGGTTCGCCCACCTCATGAAAGGTTTCATTGGTAATAATCGGGGCATTAAAATCAAAATAAATAGCGGCCTCATTATAGATCATCGTTCCAATCGGGTTGTCCGGTTGCTGCTTAATTTTATATTTGAAAAAACCATTAGAACCCAGCTGATTCGTCATAGAATCTGGTAATAGAATATTATCGAATCTTACTTTTAAAACGCCTTTGCCATCGATGCTATAGGTATAGGCATGACTAGAGGCACCCATTTGCAGGGTCGTAATATCTAAATGTTCTGAAATCATATCTTCGATAACTACCGTAAAAGCGGTATCCGTCCCGGTATTTTGAAATCGAATAAAATATTCTAGATCGATGTTTTGCCAGATATAATGTTCATCGTCGTATCCTTTCGGAAAAGCTTGTTTATCATTAGGATCATAGGAGCCAATATTCTCTTGACAGTCCGTAGACAAGAAAAAGTCTCCATCATCTTGACTAAACATATTAAAGAATCCAACCGGGAAAATCGTTGTTCCACAACCCTCAATTGCTGCCGTAGGCATACTATTACCTGGGTGACCGATGGCTTGTTCGGCGATAATTCTATAGGTAGATCCGCCATTCGAAAAACCGTTAGAAACTATTTCAGATTGCCCAGCATTTAATTGAAAATTATCCTGATGTACCATTATTTCATCTTCAATAATGATATAGTTTAAGGCCTCTAGCATATTTCCATCTCCAACATTTCTAATGAGAAAACGAACCGAGTCAACATCACATTCCGCTTCTACCACAATACTACTACCATCCCAATTAGCAGTATTGGGGAGACAAATCGAGTCTGGAAAAATATGTGCCTCCGTACAATGGGTTTGACCCAACACAGTATCATCACAATTTAAAAAAGTGTTCACCTTAAAACTTCCGCATTCGTTGGGAGCTACGGCTCCGACGTTAAAAGTATAGGTATTGTCTAGCTCATTAGACCACATCAAATCAGAAGAGATCACTTCCAAAAATGGATCAAAGGAAACTTCAATATAGGCATCCTCTGCGGTAATAGTTCCGTCATTACAATAGTGGATGGTATAATTATTTTCAAAGCAACGCCGTAAAAAAGGAGTGGATACGTCTACCGTTAGCCACGGGCAAGGGGTCATTACTTGAGTCGCCAAATCAATGACCGTATCCGTATTAAGTTCAAGAATACTAATCGGTTGTGGACTACAAGTAGCCCAATAAGGATTATTTAGAATGACACTAACTTCATAGTTTCCTGTATCTACGGCAATGTTGTAATTTCCCATTTCATCAGTGGTCCCGTAGAAGGTTTTATCTCCAGCAATTTTTACTAGTTTGTTGGGAGAACCATCTTCTACTCCTTCTTCAAAGGCGCAATTTTGATTGTTGTCGTTAAAAACATTTCCGGTAATATAATTACTATAAAAATTACCTTGCTGATTTGTTTTCATTAAAAATGCATCGATAGGTTGTTCACTAGGATCATAATAAACATTTCGGCCAGCAAATATTAAATGTCCAGATGAGTCTTTTGTTAAAAAATTAGTATAAAACCCTATGGGACCTACATCCTTCTTCCATTCTTCTTCACCAAAACTGTTCGTTTTTAATATCTCGGTAATATATGTAAAACCTGATGGAGGAGATATATTAATACCTCTTACATTCACCAAAATAAAGCCGCCATCATCGGTTTCTACAATTTGTACTGCTCTGGTATCTCCTCCGATAGGAACTATAGAATTCCATATTTCGTCACCAGAGGGATTCCTTTTGGATAATCTATGACCGAATCCAGCAGTTGCATTGACTAACATAAAATTTCCATCAGAAACAGGTATCATATTGGTGATTTTATCAGAGCCTTCCATGGTTTGTACCCAAACTTCTTCTCCTGATAGATTTAATTTAACCAATTTATTTATTCCTGATAATAAATAGCCATCAGGCAAAATTTCAACATCTGATGGATACTGAATTGATCCGGGACCATTTAGCAAAATAGTATAACTCCATTCTTCGATCCCTAGAGGAGAAATTTTACCATACCAAACATCATCATTGTTTTGGTTGACAGACAAAAAATACCCTCCATCTTCGGCTTGGAGAATAGCGGAAGGATACCAAGCATCTCCTCCGTAATTAAATTGATTACTCCATTCTTCCACCCCGTTTATATCTGTTTTTAATAGATAAACTTCATCGCTACTAGAAATCAATCCTACTATCAATATTCCTCCATCATCTGTTAATAATAATTCACGACCATAGATGTCGACACCTGATACTCCATAGTATTTTGACCATTGTTCATTTCCATCAACATCTGTTTTTTGCAGAAATAATTCATAAATATCTGTATTTGGATTTAGAGAATGACCTAGCGCTAGATACCCATCATCTTCTGTTTGTGCCGTGGAAGCAAAGAGGTCAGACTTTTCCCTTCCATAGCTTTTTTCCCATCCTTGACCATACAAAAAATGGAAAGAACTAATAAGTAAAAACAAAGTTGTGATCAATAATTTTTTTATACTCATATTCATAGTTTATAGTTTTCATAAAAAATTAAATGTTATTTCGCCAACATTTTTCCGCTTGTAATTCGTGCTCCTGCTTGTCTAAATTCATAAAAATACAAACCAGCAGATAATCCTTTTCGATGAAATTGAAATTCCGCGCCATCCAAAACTGCCTCTTTCCGAACTAATCGTCCAAAATTGTCATAGAGTAAAAAATCTGTTTTGCCGGCGGGGAGATTTTCAATTTCAAAACTGGTAAATTCACCGAATGGATTTGGAAATACGTGTAGCTTTATATTATTTGTTGTTAAGTCATTGGTAAATACAGTAGTTTCCAAAAACGGTTCTCCTACTTCATGATAGGTTTCATTGGTAATAATCGGGGCATTAAAATCAAAATAAATGGCTGCTTTATTATAGATCATGGTGCCGATGGGATTATCTGGTTCTTGCTTGATTTTATATTTGAAAAAACCATTAGACCCCAATTGATTGGTGGTAGAATCTGGTAATAAAATATTATCGAATCTTACTTTTAGAACACCTTCGCCATCGATCGTATACGTATAGTTATGACTAGAAGCGCCCATTTGCAGCGTCGTAATGTCTAGGTGCTCGGAAATGGTATCACGGATGACTACCGTAAAAGCGGTATCAGTTCCCGTATTTTGAAAACGGATCAAATATTCTAGATCGACATTTTGCCAGATAAAATGTTCATCGCCATATCCGGTTGGGAAAGCTTGTTTGTCGTTTGGATCGTAAGAGCCGATGTTTTCTTGGCAATCAATAGACAAGTAAAAGTCTCCATCATTCTGACTAAACATATTGAAAAACCCAAAAGGGAATATCGTGGTACCACAGCCTTCAATCGCTGCGGTAGGTATACTATTTCCTGGATGACCGTTGGCTTGTTCGGCAATGATCCGATAGGTGGCTCCACTATTCGAATAACCATCAGGAAGCATCTGAGATTGTCCTGCATTTAATTGAAAGTCGCCTTGGTGAACCATTATTTCATCTTCTATGATGATATAATTTAAAACTTCCAACATATTTCCATCACCAATATTCCTAATGGTAAATCTGACAGAATCACCATCACATTCCGCTTCTACGGCAATACTACTACCATCCCAATCAGCAGCATCTGGCAGACAAAGTGAGTCTGGAAAAATATGTGCTTGGGTACAATGGGTTTGACCTAAGATAGTACTATCACAATTTACCAACGTTCTAACATTAAAACTTCCACAGTCGCCTGGATCAAGTGTGCCAACGTCAAAGGTGTAGGTATTTCCGACTTGTGTGGTCCAAGGTAAACTAGAAGATTGTACTTCTAGAAACGGATCAAATTCAACTTCAACATAGGCATCTTCTGCGGAGGTGGTGCCGTCATTGCAGTAATGGACAGTGTAATTATTTTCGAAGCAACGTCGTAGGAATGGGGTAGAGATGTCTACCGTTAGCCAGGGGCAATTGATGATCGGCTGAATGGCTAAGTTTGCTATCGTATCCGTGTAAAATTCACTGATAGTAATTATTTGCAGATCACAGGTTTCCCAGTAAGGGCTAGGCGTGATAACACTTACTTGATAGGAGCCAGTATCAACATTGATGGTGTAATTTCCCATTTCATCGGTCGTTCTGTAAAAGGTTTGATTACCAATGGCTTGTACTAGTCTTTTTGCAAAACCATTTTCTGTTCCTTCTTCAAAAATACAATTAAGGTTATTATCAATAAATACAGTGCCTGTTATATAGTTTGAGTAAAGGTTTCCTTCTTGGTCGGTTTTCATTAAGAAACCATCTTTAGGAAGAGATCCGCTATCGTTGTAAACATTCGTTCCAGCAAAAACTAATGCTCCTGAATTGTTTTTAATTAAAGAATAACTATATAATCCAATTGGTCCCACGTCTCTATACCATTCTTCTTCTCCAAGGTTATTCACTTTTAATAGTGAAGTAAAATGTGCTATCGGGGTAGTAAAAGTATTTTGTGGTTCAACTAGAATGATACCTCCATCGTCTGTTTCTACCATTTGTTCGATGTTTCTACGATATGGCGAATCAATTATTAAGACATTTGAGATTTCATTGCCAACAGAGTTTCTCTTGGATAGCCTGTATTCAAAACTTGTAGTTGTCAGTAGCATAAAATTGCCATCAGAAAGAGGAATCATATTGGCAATTTTATAATTATTTTCTATCGTCTCTACCCAAACCTCTTGCCCTAAAAGATCTAGTTTTATTAATTTGTTTTCTCCTGAGATTAGATAACCATCAAACATGATTTCTATATTCGTTGGAAGCCTATTCGATCCAGGACCCGATGCAATTATATAATTCCATTCTACTATCCCTAATGAAGAAAACTTACCGTACCAGACGTCACCATTTGTCTGATTATTTCCCAGTAAATATCCTCCATCTTCTGTTTGTAAAATCTCAGAAGGAGCCCAAGTATTCCCACCATAGTCAAAGCTATTACTCCATTCTTTTATTCCGTTCTCATCTGTTTTTAATAGATAAACTTCTCTTTCCCCAGTATTAATGTTACTTGAATATCCCGCAATAATAAATCCTCCATCAGCTGTTGACGAAAGACGAGTACCTCTCATGTTATCCGTCGGGGGGCCATAGTATCTTCTCCATATTTCAATTCCATCATCATCTATTTTTAATAAGAATAATTCCTCATTTCCTGTATCAGGATTTTCAGAATACCCCAATGCAAAGTATTTATTGTTTTCTGTCATTATTAAATCTGAAAACTGATCTGTTTGTCCTCTACCATAATTTTTTATCCATCCCTGCCCGTAAATGGGATGATATGAACCAATAAGCGTGAGCAAAACAGTTATTAATAGATTTTTCACATTCATAGTTTTAAAATAATCATTTAATGAATAGACAGATCGGGCATATTTTCAAAGGTGAGTACTTTTCTTAATTTTTACAAAAACAATATTTAGCTTTTGTATTAGTTTTTATAATTTAATTTAAAATAATTAACTGATTATCAATTTATTAAGCGTAATTTTTTCTATTATTGTAGAATAAATAATTGAAATGAAATGCAGAAAAGCCACTTATTTAGCCTGTTTTTGACCTTATCGAATGCTGAAATTCGAAATATACAAGTATGGCTATCTACGCCAATCCATAATAAGCGGAAAGAATTGGTCATTTTATTTGATTGGATGTGTGCTGAAAGAGAAAAAGAAGGGGAGGAGCGATTTACCAAACAGGCTGCTTTTAAAAAGCTGTTTCCTAATAAAACATATAAAGATGCTAGTATTCGGATATTAATGTCTTATCTCTTAAAATCTATTCAGGACTTTTTAGTTTATCAAAAAATCACCGAGCAGCACTTGGATAATCAAATCCATCTGGCAAACATCTATCAAGAACGAAAATTAGATAAACGCTTCCAACAACTCATCAAGAATATTAAGGAAAAACAAGCTAGCCAGCCTTTTCGAGATGCCGATTTTTATCAACGGGAGTTTTTAATTTATAAAGAAGAAAATACCTTTCTTGCAAAACAAAGCCGGTCTCGTCCGATGAGTTTACAAAAAATGGATGATGCTTTGGAGATCAATTTTATTATTCAAAAATTAGCGCAAAGCTGTTTAACCGTTTCTCATCAAAACGTTTATAAATCTGATTATCAAATTGGATTGTTACCAGAGATTTTGGCCTATATTGAGCAAAATGATTTATTACACATTCCTGCCATCAATTTATATTATCAAGGATATAAATTCTTATCGGAAGAAGAAAACGGAACTTACTTTGAGACCTTTAGAAAATTGATCGTCCAACATCAAGATATATTTCCGCCTGCTGAAATTCGCGTACTCTACATCATGGCAATTAATCATTGCATCCAAAAAATCAATCAAGAAAGTGGTTCCACTTATTTACAAGAAGCGTTTAGTTTATATCGATTGGGGATCGAAAAAAACTTCCTTTTAACCAATGGAATTATCAGTAGATTTACCTATCGAAATATTGTCTCTTCTGGATTAAAGCTCAAAGAATTTGATTGGGTAATTGATTTTATTCACGAATATAAAAAGAATCTGGATCGCGTTTTTCGAGAAAGTACTTTTTACTATTGTTTGTCTCGTTACTATTACGAAATAGGTAATTATAAAGAAGCCATGAAAATCCTCCAACAGGACAAATACACTGATCTGATTAGCAACCTGGCTGCCAAAACTTTACTTATCAAAATTTACTACGAACATCAAGAAAATGACGTACTCGATTATTTCTTAATCAGCTTCGAAGCCTTCATCAAACGTAAAAAAGAAATCGGATATCACAAAGCCAACTACTTAAACATCATCCGCTTGATGAAAAAAATGCAAGCACTCCCGCTCTATAATAAAGCCGCTAAATTAAAGCTAAAAGAGGAGGTCATATCGACACAGCCTTTGACAGAAAGAGCTTGGTTTTTAGAACAGTTGGGGTAGGGGGGCTCGCTAGACTTGTTGTTATAGGAGTTGATCTAAAATCAGCAAGGTTATCAAACTTTGCAAAAAAAAGAAGAAAAAGAGGATTAATTATTATTTAATATTGTTGATTGATTTTTTATTAGAAGTGATGAGTTCGAAAAATGCTACAGGCAGCAGATTTTTTCCCTGTCTGACTGGCGTCTTAGCCAGGCAGGCTGTCCGATCTGGCGATTCCCGCTCGACTGATGTCATCGGGCGAGATTCAGGCGGGGTTTCGTCCCGCTAGCTAGCGGGATGAACATTAAAAAAATAATAAATGAAATCTGCTGAAATCTTGGAGTGATCTTAATTCAATGAATAGGATTAATCAAAAACTACTTCTTCCTATTCATCTCCCGCACCGCCTCTTCAATTCCTTTCGGACTCAACGGAAACATTTCAATCACTTCTTTAATCACATTGATGGTAAACGTATGCGGCCAATACCGTTTGGGTTCCGGATTGAGCCATGCAATTTTAGGAAAATGATCACGCATAGATCGGTAAGTATTCAAACTCGTTCGATTCAATTCGTAGGCAGCCATCGAAGCATCGCCGATAAAAAAGACACGGTAGTTGGGGTCTTTGGTAAGGATACGATCGATGGGAACGACCTTCCTGCGATTGGCATCGCTAAAAACTATATCATAAATTGTATTGTGAAAATAGTAGGTCTCTAGATCATGCGCAAACCGTACTTTCATTTTTTTAAACAGAGTCTGAACCGTTCGAATATACGGGTCCATCGAATAACCACCATTATCAATAAACAATAATACCTGTAATTTTTCGTCCGTGATATTTTTTAATTCCGGAATAAAAAGTCCGCCTCTTTTGATCCCTTGATTGATCGTGGTGGGAATATCCAGCTCGTCTTGGGCCGTTTCTTCGACGATTCCTTTGAGAGAAGCGAGGGCTGCATCTACATTATTATCATTTAAAATTGCATCTCGATCTACTGGAAAAAACTTACGATCATTCATTACTTTTCGAGCCATCTTTCCACCGCCCGTACCACCGACTCGAATCCCGTCTTTGGCTGCCCCTCCGTGCCCATATGGAGAAATCCCTCCAGTTCCGATCCAATGACTACCACCGGAGTGTTTGGACCGCTGTTCTTTCATGACTTGCTCCATCCGTTCCAATAATTCCTCCAAAGTCAAATCTGAATAATCGGCCATTTTATCTAATGCACGTCGAGCTGCGTCACCCGCAGCATCGTCTCCATCTTCGTCTTCTAAATCCCCTCGATCTTTATCCCATAGTTCTCTGCCATCAATAATTTCTTTGATATCATAACTCGTCAAATGCACCTCATCCAAAAACTTATTAATCAAATCTTCGGTTGCTAAATCATCTCCAAAACGATCTAAATTGTCTGCTCTCCATTGTCGAAAAGTCTCCGACCGTAAAATGGCATCACTAAGCGAATCGCCATTCTGAATATCAATATTTAAAAAATAATCATAATAAGCCCGGGTAAATGGACCCATCATTTTCGGATCTTTGACCACAATACCTCGCAGCACAATATAAATATCACCCAAGGTTTTTACCAACCCTTTCTCCATAGATCGTTGCAATAGCAACAACGCCCGTACATCCACTGGGAGGCCAAAATTTCGAAAGCGTTCTGGTAAAGTTGAAAACATGGTTTTGTTATTTATGTGAATTAGAGAAGTATTATCTTCCAAGACCCTATTTGATCATTAACTAGAAATTTAACTCCTGATCCGCATTATTCATTCCCCTTTCATATGTATTGGAAATTCAAGATCCTTAATTAATGCCTCTACTTCGATATCAAAATCACTTTCTCGAAGTGCTATCATTATTTGATCGTTTTCAATTTTTGTGGGTTGTTTTATGAAAAAAAGTTTTTTAGCTGCTTCACTTTTTTGAAACAAAAAAGCCTTTTTGATTGCTTCTATCAATACTTTTTTATCAATCCATCTATTCAAAAAAAGATGAATGTCTTTAAAAATTTCTAAAAATTCATCTTTGCTAATCCGTGTACAAAGTCCCCATTTTTCTACCTGAACAACCTCATCCAAACAATCTACATAAACTTCATGTTGCCAACAAAAATCATAAATAACCTTAGGAGATTGAGCAGTATTTTCCTTGGATCCCAACTTCGAAATATAATTGATATAATCACTATTTTTAGTCAGAAAATTGTTTTGATAACCATATAATCTCGCAATCGAAATAGCAAACAACGAAACCCCGTATGATTTAAACGCATCATCTGAATCGACTACGAAATCTACCTTTCTATCTTTACCAACTACGATCGTATAGTCTGAAATAATTCCCAAAAATTTGGTTTTAAAAATTCTATAATTTGGTTTCTAATCTAGGACAACGTATTTTCGATTCAACGATTCAACGATTCAACGATTCAACGATTCAACAACTAATTAAACCCACTTCGATTTTTAAAATCCTCTGGATTATTCAGAATCATTCTTTGTATTTTTTCCAAGTCTGTTTGTGTCTTAATCAAAGTACCAACACCTTCCAATGCTTGAATTTTATCGATTGCTTCTTTTGAAGAAAACTGTTTGACATATTTCAACCAATTCAATAATTCACGGGTAGTAGGAGCGCGCTCTAATCCAATTCTACGCAGATGATAAAAAACATCTAAAGCGGTTTTTACAATGGAATTATCAATTTTAGGAAAGTGCTTGCTGACGATTTCGCGCATCATATCCGCATCCGGGAAATTGATATAATGATAAATACATCGCCCTTTAAAAGCCGTCGGTAATTCTTGTTCTCGATTAGAGGTAATGACAATGGCAGGCATTTCATCTTCCGAAATTTCGATGACTTCACCCGACTCTGGCATCACAAAACGACGATGACTTAATGCGTATAACAAGTCATTGGGAAATTCTCTTGGTGCTTTGTCAATTTCATCAATCAATAAAACAGAGTGGGGCGTACTATAAGCCATCGCGGCGGGTCCTTTGACGACATAGTCTGCCAATGATTCAGGATCACGACCACCGGTAGAGAGGGTTGTTTTTAATCCTTTTTCACTTCGTTGCGCATTTAAAATTTCGATCTGCGAATCTCGTAAATATTTGACATGATCAAACCGCGCCACAAATTGTTCTACATTACTTTTTGATCCCGTCGGGTACACGAAAAGGTCCAGCTTCTGATCTGCTGCGTATTGCAACGGCAGCTCTGTCTTACCAGTTCCCGGCTCTCCTTCAATCAATAAAGGCATTCCCAAAGTTCGTGCAATATGAAAAGACTGCGCTAATTCTCGGTCACACAAATATTGCTTCGACCCGTCCCAAAATTTTTTATCTGCCATGTATCTGTTGAATTGTTGAATTGTTGATTTGTTGATTTGTTGAATCGTTGAGCTTACTCTAAAACTAAGAAAACAAATTTTTTAATAATTATTAAAAAAAGCTGTTATGTGTATTTGTTTTGCGATAAAAGATATACACGTTAGAAGGTCTTCCGAAACAAGTTCGGAACAGGTGCTGCGTTCTCTGCGCCTCCCGAATCGAGTTCGGAACAGGTCTGCGCGAAAAACACTTTTTAGAGTAGACTCATTGTTGAATCGTTGAACTGTAAACTCACCCTATCAACCATTATAAATTATTAATTACTTCTTCTTCAAAAGCTCCTTCACCACCTCCGGATTCAACAAAGTACTTGTATCACCCAAATTTTTTGTATCTCCAGAAGCAATTTTACGCAAAATTCTTCGCATTATTTTTCCGCTCCTTGTTTTCGGTAAAGCAGAAACAATTCTGATCTGATCTGGTTTAGCGATAGGTCCAATTTCCTTGGTAACGACTGCACGAATTTCTTTGACGAAAGCCGCTTCGTTGGTTACTTTTTTATTAGGAATAATATAGGCAAAAATTCCCTGACCTTTGATATCATGTGGATAACCGACCACGGCAGATTCGACCACATTATCGTGTTCATTGACGGCATTTTCTACTTCGGCTGTTCCCATTCGATGTCCTGATACATTGATCACATCATCCACTCGACCAATGATTCGGTACATCCCCTTTTTGTCTCGTCTGGCACCATCCCCCGTAAAATACATATTATCAAACGCTGAAAAATAAACCTGTCGACAGCGTTCATGATCGCCATAAGTCGTTCGAATCATAGACGGCCACGGAAATTTAATACAAAGTAATCCTTCTTTCCCATTACCTTTGATTTCTTTTCCTTGAGCATTAACCAAACAAGGTTGAATACCTGGCAATGGATACCCGGCAAAGGTAGCCTTTTGAGGCGAGAGATCTCCTAAGCCAGAAATCATAATCCCGCCCGTTTCCGTTTGCCACCAAGTATCGACAATCGGTAATGTATTTTTACCAATTTTATCTTTATACCAATTCCAAGCTTCTTCATTGATCGGCTCTCCAACGGTACCTAAGACTTTTAAGTGGCTCAAATCATAATGCGACGGCCAGTGATCTCCTAACGCCATTAACGCACGGATTGCGGTTGGAGCGGTGTAAAATTGATTGACTTTATGCTTTTCACAAATATGCCAAAAACGTCCCGCATCCGGATAGGTAGGAACGCCTTCAGACATGACGGTCGTGGCACCCGATAGTAGCGGACCATAGATAATGTAAGAGTGTCCAGTGATCCAGCCAATATCAGCGGTACACCAATAGACATCTCCTTTTTCATATTGGAAAACATTCTGAAAGGAAAAAGCCGTATAAACCATATAGCCGCCGCAAGTGTGCACAACTCCTTTTGGCTTTCCGGTAGAACCAGAAGTGTAGAGAACAAACAACGGATCTTCTGCATCCATTTGAGTCGCTCGACAAGATTTAGATTGTCCCTCAATCGCTTTATGCCAATAGACGTCCCGATTTTTTTTCATGGGAACTTTCTCTCCTGTATTTTGATGAACGATGACCGTTTCAATGCTATCACATTTCTTTTTTAAGGCTTCGTCTACGACTTTTTTAACAGGAATATTTTTACTTCCTCTGGCATTAAAATCTGAGCAGATCACCATCTTACAGGTGGCGTCTTTGATTCGATCAGCCAGGGCACTAGCAGAGAATCCTGCAAAAACCACGGAATGGATAGCGCCTATCCTTGCACAAGCCAAAACGCCAATAGTGAGTTCTGGAACCATCGGCATATAAAAGCAAACGCGATCTCCTTTTTTAATCCCTTTGGACTTAAGCATATTGGCCGCTTGACAAACCGCTTGATATAGTTCTTTATAAGTGTAGGTAACAAACGGACGACTGGGATCATTCGGTTCCCAAATAAGGGCGGTTTCATCGCCTTGTGTTTTTAGGTGACGGTCTAGGCAGTTTTCCGTGATGTTGAGTTTTCCGCCTACAAACCATTTAACGGCAGGGGTGCGAAAATCATTTTCCAGTACTTTTTTCCAAGGCTTCCGCCAATTAAAGGTTTTGGCTTGTTTGGCCCAAAATTTTTCGGGATTTTTTACGCTATCGGCGTATACTTTTTTATAATGCTTAAAGTCTTTAATTTTTAAAGTCATTGGTTGGTCTGTTTAGTTAGTCGAAAGACTAAAAGTACTGCTTTCTGTTTAGTTTTTCAAAAAAAATAGCGGAGAGATTTTTTGTTGAAAGACGGCCTTGGCGTCTACTCATCTTACATAATCTATTCTTAGATAATCGCTTAAACTTGGATCAATTAAAATTATGCTGGAATTTGGTAATTTAATGATTTCATTAAAATCGTGATCTCGAAAAAATGGACTGTCAAATAATTGGTTTAAGTTAAAACCTAATAATGCTAATCTTCCAATTCGATGCTTGGAAGCATATTGTTGTTCTAGCTTATTTTCTTTAATTAAGTAGTTTGCAATCGAATTAAACATGGCGGCATATCCAACGCAATTTGCTTTTTTTGTGTGAATCAACTCGTTTGGATTATTAGAAACTTGGCCACTCGAAAAACCCAATTCTTTATTAGTTATGGTTCTTGCTAATAGAATTATTTTTTCAAGAGAATGTGTTTTCTTAGATGATTCCTTTTGAATCCTATCTAATAATTTGGGATTGGTGATCTCTATGGAGGCTCTTGTCCCAATACTAGTATAAGTTATTAATTGTCTGAAAATCCAACCTCGGAATAAAATGGAAATTAATAATAGAGTTAGAATTATTTTTTTAGTCATAAACTGATTTTAAAAAAAATATTAATCCTCCTCCAATATCATAAATAATGCACTTATTATAGGAATATCCAATATCGAATGAGGCTTGTATTGGGAAGGTTAGCTTTCTATTCTAAAAGGCTAGAATTTATTTAGGTATGAACGATTATGGTTTTATGATGAACAAATATCGTCAGTAACTCGTTCTGCAATTTCAATATTCTTTAGTCAGTATTAGATATTCATTTTTCGTTTTCTTTATTCGGATCATTCATCAAAACAAACACCAGAAGAGCCCTGCCTTTGCCGGCAGGAAGGAATCAACGATTACACGATTCAACACTGAAAGGCATTATTCATCACCAACCCCTAAAACCCCCATCTGACCCCCAAATATCCCATCTGTCCCGTTATCGGCGCAAAAGCATGTGTCGCATCAAAGTGAGGACCAAACGGCTCATCAGCACCAAGAATCGGTGTGTCTTGACGGAAGCCAGTAAGATTTTCTACCCCTACATAAATTTCTAAACCACTCGGAAAATTATGCGTTACTTGAAAATTGAATAAGGCAAAAGGATTTGCATACCCTCTTTTTTGAGCATCCGTTTGAAATGGATTCTGGGATAAATCAATAAAATATTGTCGACCGACAAATTGACTGCTGAGGTTAAATTCCCATTTTTCGTTAGGTGTTTTATAGTCTAAGGTCAATAAACCTCGATGTCGAGCAACATTGGGCTGCTGTCGGGTAGGTTCTTCTAAAAAACTCATTTGAACATTATTGTATTTATACCCAATTTTAGCTTCTAACCCTTTTAGAATTTCATAAGACAAAACGCCCAACAAACTGCTAGCATGAGATTTCCCCATTAGGTTATAAAATTGTATTTTGGTATAATCAGAGTTCATATCCAAAATAATCTGATTGGTGAAATTGGTATGATAAGCATCCAAAGCAATACTTCCTCGACGCCCAGCCATTTCAAAATTTTGCGTAAAATTCATTCCAAAATTCCAAGCTGATTCGATATCTAAATCATCCGCAATAATAATCTCTCGATTGGTCGCTAGCACTTGCGTATTTTCTGCAATCACATTCGCAGTTCGATAGCCACGACCCGCAGAGAAACGAATCACTCGATCATCCGAAAAATTATATTTTATATTAGCACGTGGCGTAAATAACCAACCAAATAAATTATGATGGTCCATTCTAGCACCCAAAACAAATCCTATTTTATCTACAAATCCATTTGCTTCCGGAGAAACCGTCGGCGCATAGCTATATTCTGTAAATAATCCAGCCACTTTTTCTTGTCGACCAATAAATCGATCATCCAAAAATTCATCATAATCATCCAAGGCGTAACTAATCCCCAAATCCAATTTATGCCCAAGTCCATTAAATCCATGCGACATCAAACCACTAAAATACCCACTTCGTTGGGTGCCCCGATGCGTGCGTAATCCATAACGAGCATCCAGTTTATGCCATTTTAAATCAGTGATTAATCCAACGGTAATATTGGGATTTTCAAATCCTAAATAACCAAGCTTTCCGAATAAATCCACGCGATCATTGTCTTGGTTGATGATGTATGGTAAGGCACCAACTTTGGAAGGGATTTGTCCAGCGGTATGGCGGTCACGCAGCGCATGTACGTTGACCTGAAAACGCACCACGTTCCCTCGATAAAAAGTTCGCCAAATACCATCGTACATGGTCTTTTGTGGCGTATCATAAAAGGTGTCGTCGTTTTGATCAATCTTGTTGTTCCTGGTACTGGCATGGAGTAATAAACCCGAACTCCATTTTTCGTTTAACTGTCGATTGAGGTGGACATTTAATTCGCCTCGTCCAAAGGTAGATCCGTAGGCATTGATAAAGAATTTTTTATCCAACCAAGGTTTAACCAATTCCGTATTGATCTGTCCGGTAATCGCGTAATAACCATTTTGAACGGTTCCTGTTCCTTTGGATATCTGAATACTTTGCAACCAAGTACCGGGAATATATTCCATCACGAAGGCGGATCCTAGACCAGTCATCAATGGTCTTTTTTCAACTAATAATTGGGTATAAGCGCCGCGTAATCCGAGCATTCTAATTTCTCTTGCACCAGTTACAGCGTCACTATAAGCAACATCTACGGCAGCGTTGGTAGAAAAACTTTCTGCTAAATTACAACAAGGTGCTTTACGAAATTCGCCTGATCCAATGGTCTCGACATTGAGTGTAGTTAGAGTAGAGACGTAATTATCGCGACGCTCAGCCGCAACTTCGACCGCCATCAAATCCGTAACGCCTTCAATCATAATGGCAACGTCTTCTTCTTCGGGAAGTACTTCTACATAGGCAGATTCATAACCAACATAATCAATTCTTAAGAGCGCCGTGGAATCTTGGCGAGGTAAGGTAAAAGTTCCGTCTTCGTCAACAATAGTTCCGATGGTCGTTTCATCCCACATGACGGTAGCACCAAATAAGAAAGTGCCTTCTTCGTTGGTGACGGTACCTGTAATCATTTGTTGTGCAGACAATTGACTAGCGGTAAGGAACAGACAATAAAAAAATAGTATTCTTTTTTTCATGAGACCTAAATTATCAATAGTTCGGTAATTTTTCTAATTAATTTATCTTTATAACTGCTTCTCTGAATTATGGCCTATTTTGCTGGTTGGCTAGGGTATTCAATCTACTCTAAACTTATTGAAAATTTATCAACGTATTTTTAAAATAAATAAATGTTCACTTTCTGATTAAGTAAAGTAAGAATAAGTAAATCAAGACACAAAAAATAGGTTTACTAATCTGATAATCAATCTTTTATAAGATAATCTATCTAGTGGCAGACAGATTCGTAATTCAATATTGAATACTGAATATTCGATATTCGATATTCATTTTGTGCAGGTTTTCATTCACAAGTTGAACACCCTAGCTAACCAGCAAACAGGCCAATAAATAAATTTCCAATCAGTTTTTCTCAATATTAAAAATTACCGAACCATTGGATTATTAACTAAGCTTCTACATTAATTAGCGTACGATAGTCATCGAATGGAGCATCTGTTTCATACATTTCTAATAGGTCTAATAATGCTGCTCCATACTCCTCTGCTAACTCTTCGGAAGTTTGTTTTGTACGTATTTCAACCATTCCATTAGCTAATTGTTGCAGTCGCCATTGGTAGGTACGGATCATTTTATCCCAGATCCTTTGGTTTACTTCTTTAAAATCTTGATCAGGAGAAACAGGAATGGCCTGTTTAAATGCTTCATTATTTCGACTGATCATTTTTCCATTTTCTAATATAAAGTATGCCGTGTGCGCCCAATCAGATTTTTCACTGAGCATTCGGCTATACATGACCAGTTGGAGGTCTTCCTCACTTTTAATCAATTTGGACCGCCAGTTAGCACCCCGCCATTTTAGATCTATTACCGCAATTTCATCATTTCGTTCAAGGACTAAATCGGCTTTTCCTTTAATAGGTAAATCCGCAAATTTCCCGCCAAGTCCTATCTCTGTTCCACGGACCTTCCATCCGTTTTGTTGAATCATCTCCACGAGACTCCAAGCGGCGTATTTTACTTTATTTAGAAAAGAGATTTTTTCGGGTTCTCGACCATACATCAATAATACGGTTCCTTCTTTTTTTAATAAATCTGGAGCGGTAGCATCGATCCATTCTGCTATGGCCGCCCGATCCATTTTAAGAATATCTTCTTTAAATAAAAGTTCAAAAAAACGATGGCTTAGATTTCCCATCAAGGTCACGTCCTTAACGATACTCAAGATGCTAGATGCTTGCAATCGAGCTTTATGGCGGAAGACCCATTGGTAGGGATAATAAAAAAGATCGTTTAAACTAGTAAAAGATTCTTTTTCATTTTGATTGGCTAATTCAGCATTATCAATTTTAATAAATAATTGCGGTCGTGCTAATTTGCGATGCGGTATTTTTTCCTTTACGGGTAAATCAAATAATTTGGTGAAAACGGATGGTGTAAAATCCTCGTTGATATCTAAAGTAATATTGTTGAGATCGGTCGTGTAAGCTTTTAGTTCGTCAAAAAGTGGATGTGCATGTACTTCCGAACCTTTTACTTTTTCTGGAATACAAAGAATTACCTGTTCGGTGGCATGAATAATTGGACGATTTCGTTGCCATAGTAAAAGTTGGTTTTCTTTTTCTGGCGTACTTAGGATGATCTTCTTTTTAGTAAAAAAATCTAATTCTGAAGGATACCAACGAGAGAAAAAATGATCTGGTTCGTTCTGAATAAAATTCCACCAAAGTAGACGATCTACGGAACTAATAACAGATGCTGGTTGATAAGTGTAAGGAAGATGTCCTATGGCTTGTTCCTCAAATGTAATGGGAGCGGGTTCGTAGATGGTTCTGACAATTCTTTCCAACTGTAACGGTGTCAGAAAATCCATGTTTGGCGGTAATGTAAATAATAAGTCAACAATTCTACGAGCTTGTTCCGCTAATACGAGGAGGGAAGTATTTTGCTCATCCGTATCCGAAAATTCTTGTCTGGCCCAATCTGCGATATAATCATAAATTTCGATTACCTCTGTTTTAGGAACGGACTTGGTAATGCTATATCGTTTTCTATTAAACCAAAAATTATATTGTTCTCGAACGGCAGCTACATTAATGGTAGTGTCTGCTTGTGCGCGTTCGCTCAATTGTTCGAAAAATTGTTCTTGCATCGCATACCAACTATCACTACGGAGTCCTGGCGTAGCTGCCATTTGTCTGGCAATTCTTATTGCCAGATCATCTGAAAGTGGTTTTACCGCCAAGGTTACAAACTCCATAATCTTATAGGGATCGATCGGATTCCATAAGAAGGTTGGAACCAATTTTAAAATTTGTAAGCTAGGTCTGGCGGAAGATGCGGAGAGCATGCCTAGACTAGGTAACCCCTCTTGGCTAAGGGATAAATCGAGGGTTCGATTTTTTTCTGGTATCAAACAAGCTGGGGCGAAATTTGGATTTTTGACAATAAGTTTTGCGATCCAAGCTGCTAGTTCGGTATCTCGTTTTGATTTGATGAGGAGTAAAGAACCATCTCCGGAAGGGGTGAATTTTTTCGTGCCAGAAGTTTGAATAGATTTTTTTAATTGACCTAAGTCTGTCTGCTCATCCAAAGGAGATTTGCTGGGTAGATTTTTTATAGAAAATCCTATTTTTTCTAGTTGGTCAAAAATCGAAATAAAATGAGGTGGCAACAGTTCTTTTGGTTCGTTGAGATAAATCACTGGAAAGTCTGGAACCAACCACGCCAACCGATCTCTAACCATTTGGAAGCGATCCGAAAATCCTGGATCTAGCGTGATGGAATGTTCTGTACCCCTTAAAATATTTTCAATGGTTACCAGTCCGAACAGTCTGGCAGGCATATTTTTTTCAATTGAAAAATCCCAACCGCTGAGCACCAACTCGTCTCGTAATTCTAATAAGGCGGTGGCAGTAGCAAAAGGATCGGCAGCAAAAGAGCGTTGAAAACAATCGGCAGATTCATTGCTTACGCAAAGGTTGAGGGCCTGTCTATATTGTTCCGTTCGGATATGATCATTGTTATTTGGATGTCCCGTCAAACCTAACTTTCCCTCAAGATATTGTAGGAAAAGGGTAGGACCTAATAATCGAACGCCTCCGGTGATTTCACTACTGAAGCGTGGGAGGTGCTGATCTCCTAACTGAAGTCCAAATATGATCTTTTCTGCCATGTCGGAAAGATACGTATAAAATGGCTAAAACAGGCGACTAAATTTCCATTCTATAGAGCTGTAAAAAACCTTTTTCTCGTACCAATTTCCCCTGCTCAATTCGGGTTGGAATGGCGTAATAATAGATGCTGAGCTCCAGTAAAGGTTGATCGGGATGGGCATTTATCCAGCGTTGATATTCGTGCTCGGTCCATCTTTTATAAAGCTCCTCGGGAAGTTCATTCAAGAATTTCCGGGCATAAAAAGAGAGGGTGAATCTGCAATTACGGAAATTATTATGAATAGATTTGTCAAAGACCGGAACGTTATAGGTTGGATCGTTAGAGACGTTGAGAATCTGATTATTAATAATATCAATGGTTTCGTTTTTTTGCGTTCTTCCAAGTAAAACCAGCGTACCCATATCTTTGTGAGGATTGGGGGCAAACAACCACCAAGGCTGTCGAAAAACGCCCGTTACAAAACTAAAATTTAAGGGCGTGGATTGAGCGATATTTTCAAGACCAGGACTAGCATTGATGCCATCAGACAAAAAACTATTTACGCCCCATTTTTGAAAATTTCTTTGAAAAATAACCAACATCATGATGACTATGAAAACTTGTGCTATTCTATAGCCAACGGTTCTCATCGGCGGTGGTATTTTATTGCGAAGCAGCCATTGTCCGATTTTTAAATTTCCAAAATTCTTGTCTTGTCGGATCTTAAGTTTATTCCAAAAACTATCTGGCAATAAAAGAATGGCAAAACAAAAGGTGATAAAATGGAATGGACCCACATAGATTGTACTGGCTAACCCAAAATGTAAAAAGACAATTAAAAAGCCAGCTAACATTCTTGCTTGTCGACTAAAAATAGGAATAAAGATTAAAATGGGTAGTGCTAGCTCAATAACGAGCGAAAAGTAGGTTAAAAACTTACTGATACCGGGTAAATTGGCCAGGATTGGGGCTAGGAAATTTCCGTGGGTTAAATCCGCTGTCAAACTATAAACAGCGAGCCCCGAAGTCCACAGATCACCGGTTTTGGTAATAAAACTAGTAAAATAGACCAGTCCAATCTGAAATAAAATCCCCCAAGCGAAAAGTCCACGAAATGCTTTCGTCGAATCGTGTTTGGTTGGCGCAAAACTATAGCTATTATCTAGCGGTAAAAAAATACCCCAGAATAAAGAGATTTCGATCAGAAATTCGACACCATGTGCAGCCATGGGATTACGATTTACAATACCCGCAAAGAGCAGCAGGAGCGGCCAAGAGAGCCAGCGACTCTTAATTCCTAAAGTATATAAGACGGCGAGTAGGAGTGTAATCAGGAAATAAATTAAAATTACCGTTTCATTTTCGATAGAAAATAGAAGCGAAAAATTTTCACCATAGTAGGATCGGATATGTTCGATTGGAACAATCGCATCAGGGCCATAAAAAGAGGAAATATTGAATAAACGGTACTGAATAATATTTAAAATAATATTCAGCCCTAATGCAATTCGAAAAAATGCAATGCTACGAAGATCTAATCCATAGAGATTGAAAAAACTTATGGAAGAGGAAGTAGTAGTAGCAGTATTCTTTGAAGAACCCTTTGTGACGGTGGGTTTTCGTTTTTTTGACATGGACTTAGTTCATCGGGTTTTTAAGGCAACAGACGGACTACCCACCTGTGGCACTTTTGAGTTGAGTAATTTGACTTTTCCATAGTTGTTCTTGATCTGCTACTTCATCCGAATCGCAATAATCAGTAATTTCGAGAATCGTCTCATTAGTAACGGGAGATTTACGCATTCTAAATTCCAAAAACTCTTTATCACTTTCCGCATCCTCCCATTGAAAGCGTACGCGGTCATCCTCAACATCATCGATCAGTTTTGCTACCTCTTCGGAACCACTCCATGAGAAGGTAAAAACATCTCCTTGAATATCTACCTCATCGCAAAACCAGCGGATCAGACAGGAAGGAGTAGTGATAAATTTATATAGTATAGTTGGAGAAGCACGAAAGATAAATTCTAAATCAATTTTAACCCGTTCCATAATTATGTTTTTCTTTTATTGATAACTATTTGACTATCAGTGAAAAAAATAGACTTCATTTCCATTTTTTAGTAATACCCTTTAGTCGCAATTAAACTTATTTTAATGATTTTTCCAAATATTAACAAGGAATTACGCTAAATATATTTCGGTGATCCATTTTTTATCTTAAAAAAATAGGATGCTCAAACAGGAATTTGGAAAAAAATGTGTGACTCAAAATAAAATTTCTTGACAACCATATAATTAAACTGTATTTTTGCTTTGATAGAAAGAGAGAAACAACATATCCCCCTAAAGAAAAATTGGATCATTACCACACCACTTCCAAAGGGCGTTATTAAGTTTCGGTTGAACCAAACTAACACTTACAATTAATTGTCCAATAGCAACATTCAATCCTTTCATTATCCAGCACACCTTATATCGCTTTTACCTTGTACATCCCATTAGCAGCAGATTTAATTCCATTCAAAGCACTGTATTTAGAACGACCAAATGAGAGATCATTTTTTGTAAAATTTAAAGCTACTTAATTAACTAGAAAAGAATTTTTTTGGCTCGTCGTGTGACGACCCAATCGTTGATTTTATTTAATCTATTTAAACTGTTACCTTAATGAGACAACTTAAGATTACTAAGTCTATTACTAATCGCGAAAGTCAAAGTTTGGAGAAGTATCTCCAAGAAATTGGAAAGGTAGATTTGTTAACTCCGGAAGAAGAAGTTGATTTAGCTCAAAGAATCAAGCAAGGCGACCAATTGGCCCTTGAAAAACTAACCAAAGCTAATCTTCGATTTGTCGTTTCCGTAGCCAAACAATATCAAAATCAGGGACTTTCTCTGAGTGACCTTATCAATGAAGGCAACCTTGGTTTGATCAAAGCAGCTCAACGTTTTGATGAAACTCGTGGTTTCAAGTTTATTTCTTACGCCGTTTGGTGGATTCGCCAATCCATCCTTCAGGCCCTCGCCGAACAATCTCGTATCGTGCGATTGCCACTTAATAAAGTGGGCTCTCTCAACAAAATTAACAAAGCTTTCTCCGAATTGGAACAAGCCTACGAACGCGAACCTTCTTCAGAAGAACTAGCCGCGTTACTGGAAATTCCTACCGAAGAAGTGGAGACTACCCTTGGAGTCGCCGCCCGTCACGTATCTATGGATGCGCCCTTCGTAGAAGGAGAAGACAACTCTTTACTCGATGTATTAGAAAACTTTGGAACGCCTGGTACCGATTCGGCACTGGAATATAAAGAAAGCCTCCGTCGAGAAATTGAACGTTCTTTAAGTACCCTGACGGAACGTCAGTGTAACGTTATTAAACTCTATTTCGGTATCGGTGTCGAACATCCTATGTCTCTCGAAGACATTGGCGAACGTTTTGGCCTTACCAGAGAAAGAGTCCGACAAATTAAAGACAAAGCGATTAACAAACTACGTAATACTTCGCGTAGCAAACTACTTAAAAACTATTTGGGCGCATAATTAAGTTTACACGCCTCAAAACGCATCACGATTACCTCGTGGTGCGTTTTTTTTAAGTTTCTTTTATTTGTGACCCAATCATGATTTTTTAGGACTTTCGTTCCCTACTCAAATTTCTTTTTTTTTACTTCACCAACTCTTCCCTTTTAAGTGAATAAACCACGAAACGATATCTTTTTTCTCGTAGGTTTTATGGGGGTCGGCAAATCCTACCTCGGTCAACGACTTGCCCAACAACTTCATAGATCGTTTGTAGATACAGATCAATTGATCGAAGAACGCGAGGGACAATCCATTTCGTCTATTTTTTTAGAACGAGGAGAAATGGCCTTTCGCGGTTTAGAAAGCGAAGCGATTAATGGACTTATCTCTAAAAAAAATCTGGTGGTCGCTACTGGTGGAGGTCTTCCAATCTATAGTAACCTAATGGATGTTTTATTAGAAAATGGAACTACCATATATTTGGAAGCCAGTCAAAATTTAATTTTTAATCGACTTATAAAAGAAAAAGCACATCGTCCATTATTAAAAAATAAAACGAATCTTGAAATTGAGCAATACATCTCTGAAACGCTGGAGCTTAGATCTCCTATTTATGAGAAAGCGGATATGATTTTCGATCTAAGAGGAGATTTTGAAAAAGATGAACAAGATTTTTTAGCCATGTTTAAACCACCCTTTATTGAATTAAATTGGTGAAAATTTACTGGTTTTTAGACTTTTTTCCATTTCTTCTCCTCCATAAAATTATTAACTTTGCCTCAGCTTTGAGGTGTCTGAATGAAATAAATTTCTACCTCATATTTGAACCATTTCCCTTAAATAACTCGACATGAAAAACCTAATTTTTCTTTTTTTTCTATTAATAATCGCTAGTTGTGGCTCTGATAAGGTAAAACATCCAGCCCCATCGGCTAATCCTGATGCGCACGCTGATCATGACCACGCCGATCACGATCACGCTGGACACGACCACGCAGCGGATAATTCTAATATCGTGACGAATCCAGATGGAACTGTTCATGTCAAAGGAGATGTAACAGCTTTTTTGGTAGGCCTCTGGGAAATAGAATACGCATTGGTTGGATCTACCCCCAAAGTGGATACTCGTTACAAAGGTGCTTGGATTGATATGAAAGGTGATTTTACGTTTACGACCGGAATCTACGATAAAGTAACCAACAAAGGAACGTACAAATATCAAGCAGAACCAGTTAGGTTATTGAATTTTAGTTTTGAAAAGGAAGAGAAAATATTGCCTAGTGAGGCAAAAGTACAGGGCCAAGGAATGCAGATGGTGCTTTTGGGCGAAACCCCAATGGACGGTAAACAATCACAAATAAAACTGGGACAAACCAGTAAAAAGCCTACCCGTTCCAATTAAAAGCTAGCCATAAATCATTGGCTGGTCAAAAATTAACCTTAAAAAATAAGTTTATGTATCGTTTGCCTTTTATATTTATAATCTTTTCACTTTTATGCTTTTCTGCCTGCCAAGATGCTGGAAATAAGGCGACAGAAGATAAGACCGCAGGATCTGCATTGGATCAGGCAGTGATGCCTGGAACTGCAGGAGATTTTGGAGGTTCATTAATGAATGCGATGCCTGGTAGTAATATTTACGAGGTAAATCTACGACAGTATACGGACGAAGGTACGATTGCTGCGTTTATGACCCATTTACCAAGACTCAAAAAAATGGGCGTGGATATCCTTTGGTTTATGCCAATGCATCCCATTAGTGTCGAAAAAAGAAAACAAGGCTTGGGCAGCTATTATTCAGTAGCTGACTATAAAGGTTTAAATCCAGAATTTGGGACGATGGAGGACTTTGACCAAATGGTTAAAAAAATCCATGAATTGGGAATGTATATCATTATAGACTGGGTTCCAAATCATACAGGATGGGACCATCCGTGGATCAAAGCTCATCCCGATTGGTATACGCAGGATAAAGATGGAAATATCATCGATCCAATTGATCCTGAAACAGGTGTCTCTTGGGGGTGGACGGATGTAGCAGATTTGAATTATGACAATATGGATATGCGCAAAGAGATGATCAGTGATATGGCTTTTTGGGTAAAGGACAGAGACATTGATGGTTTTCGAGTAGATGTAGCGCACAGTATTCCTAATGATTTCCATAAAGACGCTATCGCCGAGTTACGTAAAATTAAACCGGTCATCATGTTGGCCGAATCAGACAAACCGGAAAATATAAATACAGCCGGATTTGATATGGATTATGGTTGGCCTTTTCATCATATCATGAATAGAATTGCGAAAGGAGAAGAAAATGCTAAAGCAATCGACGAATATTTGGTAGAAGATAAAGCCAAGTATCAACGAGGCTATCACCTACATTTTATTACCAATCATGATGAAAACACTTGGTCCGGAACTGAATTCGAACGCATGGGAGATGCACACCGTGTAATGGCTGTATTGGCTTTTACGTTTGATGGAATTCCGTTGATCTATTCAGGTCAAGAAGCTGGTAATAGAAAGCGGTTACGATTTTTTGAAAAAGATACCCTCAATTGGGATAACTTGGAATACGAGGCCTTTTATACCGCTTTATTAAAAATGAAAAAAGAGAATCAAGCACTTTGGAATGGAAAAGCAGGTGGTGATCTCATTAAAATTCAAACCAATAATGAAGAGAATATTTACGCTTTTACCCGTAAGAAAAATGGAGATCAGGTAGTGATCATCTTGAATCTTTCTAAACGCCCACAAGAAGTAGTCTTAGAAGGGACCGCCTACTTGGGAACCTATAATAATGTTTTTGGAAATGGAACGATGTCCCTACAAAAAGATATGAAAGTCAGTCTGAATGCTTGGGACTTTTTAGTCTTAGAGCAACATTAAGGATCGAAAAAAAATACCTTATTGTGCTTTGGCTGCTTATGTCGTCAAAGCGATTAGAAACAAAATAATCGACCCAAATCTTTAGCATTTTATACTTTAAGCAATCATAAATTGTTTGCTTCAGGACAAATTACTAGAAAACGGGAATCATTTTAGAACTAAATGATTCCCGTTTTCTTTTGAGGTGTAGTATTTGATTTAGTAATAAAGAAAAGTAAAAATAAACGAAATGAAAGATTTAAAAATCCTATGCCTGTTGTTGATACTACCAGCTTTTTTGTCAGCACAGCAGGCGATTGAAAAATGGACAGCTGATTATGATAAACTGTTGAAGTCACACGTTGCCAATGGCAGAATCGACTATCAAGCTATCAAAGAAAATGCTCAACTAGGATCGCTAGTTACCCAACTCGCCACTTTAAAGCCCTCGGATGGGGAATCCGTCTCAGCCAAAGCTTTTTATATTAACGCTTATAACCTGCTTGTAATTTACGCAGCTGCTACCAACTATCCAGTAGGAAGTGTACAAGAAGTCGGTGGTTTTTTTGAAAGAAATAAATATCCAGTAGCCGGAAAAAAATATACGTTAAATGCTTTTGAAAAAGATTTTATCTTTAAGAAATTTCCGGACCCTCGCTTGCATTTTGTTTTGGTCTGTGGTGCGCTTGGTTGTCCGCCTATTACCGATTTTGCTTACCAAGGTGACCGGTTGGAAGATCAGTTGAATGTACAAACGAAAGCGGCGATCAACGATCCGAATTTTATTAGAGTGGTTGGTGAGAAAGTTTCTATATCTAAAATTTTCAAATGGTATAATACCGATTTTGGAGGTGGAAAAAAAGATATCATACAATACCTCAATCAGTACCGTAATACCACTATTCCTAGCAATGCTAATATTGATTATTATGAATATGATTGGTCACTGAATGATAAAAAGACGATTGGACAATCTGCCGCAGATCAAAGCGCGAATGCTTTCCGCTATGTAACTTCGGCTACGATACCAAAAGGACAAGTAGAACTCAAAATTTTTAATAATCTATACACGCAAAAAATAGCCAGTAGTGGAGAAAAACTAGACGAGCGTAGTACATTCAATACTACTTCGATCAGTGCGCTTTATGGGATTAATCAAAGATTTAATTTAGGGGTGGATTTAAAATATCGCAGAACGCTGAATAGCAGTATTCCTAGTGATGCGCTGGATGTTTTTGGCAAACTTGATGGCCCTACGGGACGTTCAGGGATCACAGGCATTGGACCACGTATCCGTTGGGCACCGATTCCTGAGTGGTCTGGGTTTTCCTTACAATCTACCTTTACTTTTGCCGTAGGCGAAAACTTGGAAGGAACAGCTGATCAACCTTTTATTGATTGGAATAATAATATTTTCTGGACCCAATTTTTTTATGATAAATCCATTGGGACTCGATTTTCCTTTTTTGCAGAAGTCGATGTTATTTGGGAAGATATCGGAGACTTTGATAAATTAACGTTTCCAGTCACCACCATCTTTAGTTATTTTCCAAATAAAAAAGTGACCTTATATACCCTCGCAGGTTATGCACCATCGGTCGCTCCTGATTTTGATTATTTTCATCAGTTGGGATTAGGAACCAAATTTCAGATCACTCGCCGTTTTGAAATAGAACTTTTATATACCAGTTTCCGAACTAAATTTGTGGTGAGTAAGAATGGCGTAGCAAATACCTTTAATTTGGGGCTTCGGTTTTCGATTTAATCGTAAGTCCCTAATGCTTAATTACAAAGCGCCTTTCTGCTCTGAAGCAGGAAGGCGCTTTGTAATACTGGCTCTCAGTATGCATCATTTTGCAAACAAAACCAACCGAGAAACATCCGTCGCAAATCCTTTTAACCTCAAAATAAATAACCCAGAAGTCTCTACTGAGAAAGGATTTTCTAGAATGGTTTCTCCTCGTTCTATAAATCCTAAATTTTTCTGATCGATCAATTTTCCATCCATCTGGTAGAGAAGTAATTGTTGATCCTCGCCTGTAGCAAGATTAATAACGATGGGATCATTTAAGGCAATTGGATTAGGAAATGAAATAACTCCTTCGGCAGCAAAAGGAATTTCCGGTGTTCCCAATACACTGTCTAATTGCAAATAAAGGACGGGAGCATCGTGGTCACTTACCCGTAGTGCCGTATTGGGATCATCAAAATAAAAACGTGGGTAATCCGAATTTCCACGAGCGAATTCTAATCCAGTTACTGCTAGTCCATCTAAGGAAGTGGAGAGTACGTGATCGAGCATTTGAGCGTTACCACTAAAAATAAAAGAATATCTTTCTGTTGCGGGTAATAAGTCTACGTAGGTAATCAATGGATTATCTAGAATAGGTTCTATTTCAAATTGAGCACCCAGAGAAGGTGTTCCGGCAATCTGATTAAAAACATCAACGTATCCATCTGAAAATTCATACGCATTAAAATCTCCCAAAATAATTAAATTTTCATTTTGTAATGCTCTGGCCATACGGGCTACCGAAACAGCTTGCTCATGTCTTTTGGTTCTGACAAAATTACTATTGCCACCCGTGATTCCATTCAGCGAGCGGTTGTGGATATTTAATACTTTTATCGGCGTGATAGGGTTGGTTGCGAAACTTCCTTCGAGTAATAATGGCGGACGATCATGGGTTCGGCCACCAATGCTTAAACTTTCGTTGGTACCCAGGGCCGTAATACTTACATCATTAAGCACCGGACGGACCAAATAGCCCAAGTTGATTGGAAAGTCACCGCTGCTGGAAACGTTGAGATAAGCCGTATAATCTATCGCTGGATCAATACCCTCGATCACATCAATTAGCTCGTTAAGAACGGTTAAACTTTCGACTTCTTGCAACGCCAGAATATCTGGAGCGTGTAACTGCTCAGTTATAAATAGTCCAAATTTTTCTAGTCGGTCTTCGTACGCTGGTTCATTATCAAAAAGCGTCAGCATATTTAGGGAAGCCACCGTAATTTCATTCCCAGTTTTTTCTCGCACCGGTGATGGCAATGGAAGCGTGGCTACTTGATAAATCGTTGGCCAAATTTCGTAGGAATCGTCGTTGTCATTAATGATCCCACTGGCACTTAGCGAGGTGCCACCAGGGATATCGTTTAGGTTGGGTTGGCCAAGCGCAGTTGGACGGAAGGTGAACCTTTCAGGATTATTGTCCCAAACGGGTAGACCAGAACTTCCTGGAAAAGGCTGGCCGGGTTCGCGAAAGGTTCGGATAGAACCAGCAACAATAGAAGTTGTTCCATCAAAATCAGTCGTCGCGGTGGTAATCGCTTCAGGCAGACTTACCAGCATGCCTTCTACTTGTTCGAGAGAAGGAAGGGGAGTGGGTGTTTTTGCAGGAAAATTATCGTTGAGTTCGACCGGTGTTGGAAGGGGCGTATTGGTATTATTTAAAATATTGACCGTTAAGCCGGAAGACTGAAACTGGGTCATTCCATTAAACTCAACAACTCTACCCGTTACCGTAATGCGATTACCGACCTGTACATTCACACTAGGACTAATATTCACCAGGATACCATTAGAGGTCGAAATATCGGCGTCTGCCCGTTCGTCTGGTGTTTGAATAAAGAGTAGATTGTTAAATACGATGGTTACCACATTATCTTCTGTGGTAACGATTTGATTGACAAATGGACTGGATGTTCCGTTTCCTTGGATCTCCCAGATTTCTCGATTTTGACCATAACCTAAAAGGCTTGAAAGGAAGAGTATTGAAAAAAAGAGTAATTTTCTATTCATAAGATTAAATTAGACCATAAAACTATCAACAATTCGGGATAATAACTATTTCTATGGTATGAAGAATATCGAAAGTACTATTTACGACAAAGCTTATGACCCAATTGTACAGGCAGGTCTGGTTTTATCGCTGATTTTAGCGGTTATTATTCTAGGAAAGCTAGTGAACGCGATTGGTATTATGTCGGTGAGCGACCAGTTTCCTTGGACGGCAGCAACTTCATTTTTGCTTTTTTTTGCTATCATTAATAGTGTGGTCAGTCTGGCTAGTAAAGATTTGAATAAATACTGGGGCCGTTCGATGCTTTCTTTTGCCATTTTAGCCGCTATTTCGGCGGGGATTGCCTATTTTTTTTCCGCCTTATCTATCGAAGAAATTGGGCCTTATAAATGGATTTATTTTGTACTCACTTTCGGATATTTGGTCTTCTTGTCTATTCTTGGATTTATGAAAAGGATTGTCGATTTCGCTGAAAGGGAAGATTGGCAAGCTCCTAAGCAGAAGAGAAAATAGCGAGGATGGAATAGAGGGTAGGAATATTCAATAATAACATTTCCCCAACCACTATTATTTAGTAAAACACCTCTTCTACCAATTATTTAGGTCTATACCAAATATTGAAATGGAGCAGCTAAAGGAATGAACATATTCTTTAGATAGGATGTTATCATCAGCATAAAATCCTTTGTACAAAAAAAATAAAAAAATGGATGCATTAAATAATAATATTCCTACTCAAAAAGAAGCATTAGCTACGCTTGGTACTGGTTGCTTTTGGTGCACCGAAGCGGTATTCCAATTGTTAGAAGGTGTCAACTCTGTGGTCTCTGCCTATGCAGGCGGGCATGTGGCCAATCCCACTTATGAGCAAGTTTGTAGTAAGCAATCTGGACATGCTGAAGTAGTCCGCATCTCTTATAATCCGGATATAATTTCTTACGAAGAATTGTTAGATGTTTTTTGGCAAAGCCATGATCCTACAACCCTAAATCAACAAGGAAATGACAAAGGTCCACAATATCGATCTGCGATTTTTTATCATAATGAAGAACAAAAGAAAATAGCAGAGGCGAGCTTAGCTCGCACAGATGCCTCTGATCTTTGGCCGGATCCTATTGTTACCGAAATTACAGAACTTAATAATTATTATCCTGCAGAAGATTATCACCAAAACTACTATAACCGAATGGGCGATAAAAACCCTTATTGTGTGTATGTTGTAGGACCAAAAGTTCAGAAAATGAAAAAGAAATTGGCGCAGAAAAAAGTTTAAGAAAAAAAATCTTTTAGTAAAAACCGGATATGATTTAAATTGTATCTGGTTTTTTTTTTATTGAATGGTTGAATGGTTGAATGGTTGCGGTGCGACATAAAGGTTTGACTAGTCAAACGACAAAAAGTTGTGGCTAATCTAAAAAGTTCATTGACATAAATTTAGATTGTAAAGATTCTGTTCAGAGAATCTAGGGTCAGG
>CALFWZ010000150.1 GCA_937928405.1 uncultured Saprospiraceae bacterium | reverse complement strand
GCCTATTTACGAAGCTATAAAAAAGTATTATCCAATTGGAATTCAGAAAGGTGAAGAAGGTAGAGGAATTTATCATAATTATCATGGAATAGAATTACTAGAAAAAACACTTATTGAAAATATTCATAATAGAGATAATTATGACCGTACGTGGACGAGCTTTGAAAAGCACCTTGGTAAAAAATTAAATAAAGAAATAGAAGGAACGACCATGGGACAAGCACCGAGTTTAAGTTCCTCTATCATTATAGAAAGTACGACCAATGATAATAATTGTACGCATTACAAAAAAAATATATTTTTCGGTTAGTTTATTAGGTGAATTCTATCAAATCTATGGTACGGAAGAGACTACTATTCAAAAGGATATTCATAGATATACTGCCACCAATGTAGTAATCACTTCTCCTATTGAAGAGTTTAAAGCGTTGTTTGAGTCATTGGAAGCTGAAATTCAAAATAAATATCCTACTTATAAAATAGTACCATTCAAGATTAGTCAAGCTATTATTAATGGTTTGGAAGTAAGATATTTGGATGATAAAAACTGTTCTGTCAATAAGGCGCTCTTTAATAACTACTTGGATTTATTTGTTCTTAATGGTCGTACAAGAGGTGATACAAGTTATGGCTATGATAAATGGAAGAAATAGCAAAAATTTACGTCACCTACCCCATCCTCCGCTGCATCATTTCTCCATACGTAGGATAACCAACATTCACCGGCGAGGCAATCACAAAAAGCGTCATCCCCTCTTCTGTTATCAGTTCGAGTTCTTCCGCATTTTCAATAATAATAAAATCGTCAGGTGCCACGGATTGGTCATTAAAACTTCCCGTTCCGTTTAATACATAAATTGAATAAACCTCATCTGGTCGCAAGGAAACTGTCTGTCCTTTTTGGGTAGCCTTTAGCTCCCACCGCGCGATGGTCACTCCTGGTGTGTCCATCTTGAGGGGTGCTTCCGGTGTACCAGTATACGTAGTGACCTCTATTCCATCTCGGTGCTCCGTTGGAAAGTCCGATGCAGGATAATCATCGTAAGTCGCCTCCTGCTGCATGGTTTTATTAATATTTGGATCCATCCAAATTTGAAACATGACCGCGTCTTGGGCCATAAATTCTGCGTGACTGATGCCTTTCCCAGCTCTGATAATTTGTACGTCACCTTTTTCTAAATCTCGCCAACCGTCAAGCTTGGTATCAAAATGTCTGATTTTTCCATTCAACACAAAAGACATAATTTCAAACCCTTGGTGCGGATGCAATCCAATCGTGCTATCTACTTTCGCTTCGGCGTACGCCCAATAAAATAAGCTAGAATAAGGTCGTGTAGGTCCTCCTTCCCGAGGAAATCCAATCGGTTTATTTTCAATAATCTGACCGTTGTTAAACTGGCCATAAGCTTGTTCTTTCTTAGAAATGATGGTAAGTCCCATACTATTATTATTTAGAATAAATTTTTAATTGAATTGATTAACCAATTTGTAACACGGATTGATCGAATTAGGTTTAGCGTACGTTAATTTTCTATCCTGCCAAATCTCCTTAAAAATCATTGGTCACCCCAGCAAAAAGGCTTACTTTTGAATTGTTTTTTCAGGAACTTTTTTAAGTTTCGCTGCGTAAAGACTACGTACAGGACAAAATTAAAATGCCACAAAGGCACTAAGGATTTTTTAGACCTTTTGTCCTCTACTCAGACGTAAACACTAAAACATTTATTTTCTAAAAGAGTCCAGAGAATATTACTTGTACAATATGCTTTAGACTCGTCAATATTTAAGAATGATCAACATCACCTTACCCGACGGCTCTGTCCGTTCTTATGAATCCGGCGCTACTTCAATGGATGTCGCCAAATCTATCAGCGAAGGGCTCGCCCGTAATGTACTTTCTGCTCGCGTTAATGGCGAAGTATGGGACGCCAATCGCCCCATCGAACAAGATGCAAAAATTGAACTACTGACTTGGCGAGATCAAGATGGGAAAAAAACCTTCTGGCATTCTTCGGCACACTTAATGGCCGAAGCGCTCGAAGCCGTCTATCCGGGCATCAAATTCGGAACGGGCCCAGCAATCGACAATGGTTTTTATTATGATGTGGATCCAGGAGAACATAAAATCTCTTCAGACGATTTTCCAAAAATTGAACAGAAATTTTTAGAACTAGCACGCACCAAATCTCCTTTTGTTCGGAAACCAATTTCAAAAGCAGACGCCTTAAAATATTTTTCTGACAAAGGAGATGAATATAAAATTGAGTTGATTGAAAAACGTGGAGAAGACGAAGCCTTGAGTTTATATGCGCATGGAAACTTTGTAGATCTTTGTCGTGGACCACACATCGAACACACGGGTACGATCAAAGCGGTAAAATTAACCAATGTAGCAGGGGCTTTCTGGCAAGGTGATGATAGTCGACAGCAGATGACTCGAATTTACGGGATCACTTTTCCAAAACAAAAAGAATTAAAAGAGTATTTACACTTACTGGAAGAAGCTAAAAAGCGGGATCATCGTAAATTAGGTGCTGAATTAGAGTTGTTTATGTTTTCCGAAAAAGTAGGCGCTGGATTACCTATTTGGTTACCCAAAGGAACAGCCTTGCGTACCCGTTTGGAAGACTTTCTAAAGAAAGAACAAATCAAGCGAGGTTATCAACCAGTTATCACGCCTCATATTGGAAAAAAAGATTTATACGTAACTTCTGGTCATTATGAAAAATATGGCGAAGACAGTTTTCAGCCAATTCATACCCCACGAGAAGGGGAGGAATTTTTGCTCAAACCGATGAACTGTCCACACCACTGTGAGGTCTTCGGTCATCGTCCACATTCTTACAAAGAGTTGCCTATTCGAATCGCCGAATTCGGAACGGTATATCGTTACGAACAAAGTGGAGAGCTACATGGCTTGACACGCGTCCGTGGTTTTACACAGGATGATGCGCATATTTTTTGCACGCCAGATCAATTGAAAGAGGAATTTCTAAATGTATTGGATCTGACGATGCATGTGATAAAAAAACTAGGGTTTGAAGATTTTACAGCCCAGATTTCCTTACGTGATCCAGAAAACAAACAAAAATATATTGGTTCAGACGAAAATTGGGAAAAGGCTGAACAGGCAATTATTGATGCCACGAAAGAAGTAGGATTAGAAACCGTTACCGAATTAGGTGAAGCCGCGTTTTATGGTCCTAAGTTGGATTTTATGGTCAAGGATGCCTTGAAACGTAGTTGGCAATTAGGAACGATCCAAGTAGATTATAATTTACCAGAGAGATTCGAATTGGAATATGTCGGAGCGGACAATCAATCGCACCGTCCCGTGATGATTCACCGTGCGCCTTTTGGTAGTATGGAACGATTTATTGGCGTATTGATTGAGCATTGTGCTGGTAAATTTCCGTTGTGGTTAATGCCGGAGCAATTTGCCTTACTGCCGATCAGTGACCGTTTTATTCCTTATTGTGAAAAGGTAAAAGCAGAATTGGCGGCTAAGGATGTAAGAGGTTATATAGATGATCGTAGTGAAACGATTGGTAAAAAAATCCGTGACACCGAATTAAAAAAGATTCCTTTTATGCTTATTGTTGGTGAAAAAGAAGCCGAAGCAGGACAAGTCGCATTGCGCGTACAGGGCGATGGTGACAAAGGAAGTATGAGTGTCCAGGAATTCGCAGCCTACATTGAGGAGCGATTATAGAACAAATTTGCATTAGCAATTAGATAAATTTTTAAATGGCTTGAATCGCATAAAATGATTCAGGTCATTTTTTTGCCATGTTAAGACACTTAAATAAAAACAATTTATATTAAAACTTAAACTATATAGGAACGATCTTTGTAATATATACGTTAATAGTTTTGCAATATGGAGCTTTATTGTCCGCTTCATGTTAAATTCCGTTAAACTTTTCGAGCATACTTGAAAATCCGAAGATAAATCCTTACTTTACTAGGGATATTGAAAAACGAAGAAATTGACGAATAGATGAAGCAAACTTTACTCTTAATTTTATTATCCTTTTTTCTAACTGCTGGCCTGTCGGCTCAGTCAACAGGTCTTCTTGCAGCCAGTGCAAGTAATACCCACCAGCCTACTAAGAAAATCAAAGTATTCCCCAACCCAACAACGGATTTTATTGGACTGAGTTCTGATAAAGGTGTTGGAACAATTCGTATTCTAAATTTAATTGGAAAAGAAATTCGAGTGTTTAAAGTGATCGAAGGTCATCGTTATAATGTAGCGGATATTGAAAATGGCATGTACCTTATCCAGTTAATTAGCGATGAGAATAAAATAATTACGACACGGCGATTGCGAAAGCTCTAAGCTGATAAAAAATATTTACCAAAAAACGCAGCAAGGAACATTGATTTCTTGCTGCGTTTTTTTTTTTGTAGAGGTCTTAAATAATCAGGCTTTAATACGCTTAATTTCTTCCTTCCTTCCAATCATTTTAGTCTCTAATTTTAGATACATCAAAAAAGATAATACCAAATATAAAAAATCTAAATAGCTGAATTTAGGGTGTTTTTACCATTTCCACATGCTCAATCCCGTCTTCCAGATAGACGTCGCTTACATTGACAAAACCAAAGCTTTTATAAAATTCATTCAAATAAGTCTGTGCTCCAATCCGGATAGGTTGATTGGGAAAAAATCGCTCCATTTCTGCTATTGACCTATTCATCAATTCCTTCCCGAGCCCCGTTCCACGATGTGCCGGACTTGTACAAATTCGACCCAACGCAGCTTCTTGGTACATCACACCTGGCGGAAAAAATCGCGCACAGGCAATAACTTTTCCATCTATTTCACAAAAAACATGTTGACAATCCTGATCATCTTTCCCATCCATATCTTGAAAAACACAGGTTTGTTCTACCACAAAAACCTCCGTTCGTAATTGTAGAATTCCGTAGAGTTCTTGGTTGGTTAACTCGTCAAAGGTTTTTAAATGCCAGTGTTGATTAGTTGCGCTCATCCGGATAACCTAGCTTAAATATTTTCCTACAATCGGCATTCTTCTTCCCATTCCAAACGCCTTTGAGGATACTCTCAATACTGGAGCCGTCTGGTATCTTTTAAACTCGTTGATATTCACCAATCTTAAAATTCGACGAACCAATTTTTCATCAAAACCCATTTTAATGATTGCTTTCGGACCTTTCCTTTTTTCAATGTATTGAAATAAAACTTCGTCTAAGATATCATAGTCCGGTAAACTATCAGAGTCTTTTTGATTGGGACGCAATTCTGCACTCGGTGGTTTGGTAATCGTATTTTTGGGAATTACTTCACCGTCTTTATTCATGTAGCGAGCTAATTCAAAAACCTCCGTTTTATATACATCTCCAATCACAGAAAGTCCACCACACATATCACCATAGAGCGTTCCGTAGCCCACCGCCGCTTCGCTTTTATTGGAAGTGTTTAATACAATATGACCGAATTTATTGGATAGAGCCATCAGCAACATTCCTCGAGACCGGGCTTGCAAATTTTCTTCTGCGATATTAAACGGTAATCCTTTAAACTGTGGTTTCAACGTTTTTAAATAACTATCATAAACTTTTTTAATATTGATAATATCGTATTCAATCCCCATATTTTCTGCCAGCTCTTTGGCATCATTGACACTATGATCGGAAGAATACTGAGAAGGCATCAATACAACTCGGACGTTTTCCTTTCCTAAGGCACGCACCGCAATGACTGCCGTCACTGCCGAATCAATTCCACCCGACAAGCCTAAAATCGCTTTTTTGAATCCTAATTTCCCAAAATAATCTTTTACGCCCAACACCAATGCATCATGAATCAAAGCCATCTTATCTTTTGGCTGTGGACGACTCTTTTTATTATTCATTACTTTCTCTAAATCATAGGTACGAACACATTCTTCGAAGTAAGGCAGCTCGTCATGTAGCTTTCCGTTAGCGGACATAACAATAGAACCTCCGTCAAAAATAAGTTCGGTTTGCGCACCAGCATGATTTACATAAAACATGGGAATCCCGTAACGTTTGATGTTGGCGCGTACGACTTTGATTCGACTTTTGGCCTGCGTAAAACTAAAAGGGGAGGCCGAAAGGTTTAAAATAAAATCCGGTTTTTGTGGCATCATTTCGTCCATTGGACAGACGGTATACAGTGGATTTTTATTACCAATATTCCAGATGTCTTCACAGACGGTCAGCGCGATTCGCTTACCTTTATATCGTACAATCTTAAATTCATTTCCAGGCTCAAAATACCGATATTCGTCAAAGACATCATAAGTGGGTAACAGCGCTTTATGAGCCACCTGTTTTATTTTCCCGTCCGCCAGAAAGTACGCAGCGTTGAATAAATCTTTTCCTTCCACTACTGGATTACGAGCGGGTGAACCTACGACGATGGCAATTTTTTTAGCGGCTTTCGCCAATCGTTTAATCGCCTTTTCTGCTTGGCGGATAAAATCACCAAATTCTAAAAAATCTCGAGGTGGATAGCCACAAGTAGCCAATTCGCTAAAACAAATAATATCGGCACCTTCTTTTTTTGCAGTCTCGACGGCCGCTAACATTTTGTCGACGTTGCCAGTAAAATCGCCTATCAGAAAGTTAAGTTGAGCAATGGTTATTTTCATGAATGTTGAATTGTTGGGCTGTTGAATGGTTGATAAAGCGCATCTATCCTCAATAATTCAACAGATTTTCGATTATGGGAACAAAAGTACAAGGACTGTGGCAGTTATGGCCCTTAAATGGGAGGTTATTTTAATAATTTTTTTCAGCCTTGGCATGTCCCTTTCGAAATTAGATATACAAAGTTATTCAAAAATAAGAATCCCCGATTAATTGCACAATGCAACTAATCGGGGATTTATTTACTAGATGGTCTTGGAAAATTATTCTCTTCCTGACATCTCCCAGATTTCTACCTGATAAATATCTTCCATAGAAATACCTGGATCTGGAAAATCAGGATTTGGCGATAACTCGTTTAAGAAAAAACCGCCGTCAAAAACGACTTTTGTTCCTTCTTCCTGAAAATCTTTCTTCATAGAAGTAGTAGGCACACCAACAATCGTACGACCTTCATCGCGTGGATGTGGAAAGATTAGTCCAAACGTGCTAAAACAGTTAAGATATAGCACTTCTGCCTTGATATCTTTACCAGAAAAAACACAATCACCATCACATTCGTTGGCTTTGGAACAAGAGGATAGACCAATTACGGCTATAACTCCGAGGAGTAAAAGAGATAAGCTTAAATTTTTCATAACTATTTTTTGTTGGTTAAATAATGATAGACATAGGAGTTATTAGATCTAGCCTATTGTTTTAGTTCTCTAAATTTAACGGTAAAAATTGATATAATTGCGGATTTTAATACTTTTTAACACTTTTCTATCCCAAAGCTACTATACAACTGCTAGACTTCTATCTCGCTTTCTTCTGTATACCAAACAATCCACCGTAATTCACTATAGCTACAATCCATGTTCATCTTACCCATTAGATCACCAAATCCATCGTATGCAGTAACTTGTTTCTTAGCGGCTACTAGTTCTTCCAAACGCCCCTCGGACAATAATTCTGTAATTTTAATTTTACCTGCCTTCAGCCACTTGCTCATATGACCTTCAATTGTACCCGCAGATAATCCTCGTTTTTCCGCAATAGCCGGAATAGACAATCCTTCCCGAAAAAATTCGAGGGTTATATCATAAGTCGCTCCTTTCTTCTTAGTCGTTTGAATTCGTGCCGATTTCCAATCTGGAAGGTCTGTCTTTTTATGTTGTTTCTCGGCAGTACAAATTTTTTGGTCGTAAAGACTGAGACTATAAAGCTGTTCTATTTTTCGCCAAATTTCGTCATAGAGTTTAACCGCTAGTCCCAAATATTTTTTAACCTTCGCCTTATGCTGAATATCAGAGATGTGTTGATGAAGTGGTTTAACTGTTCCTTCAAATAAGGTATTGGTAAAATAAACAATTGCTTTATCTGAACGATCTAATAAATGATCCAGCATCTTATCATCTGTCATACTTTGTGCCGACCAATTTTGTAGATGCTTTTGAAAATCTATCGAGGTATCTTTTAACTTGAATAATACGCCATGAATTTCATCGATCACATCCGTATATTCCTTCTTCTCGGAAAAGCCACTTTTGTCTACATACTTTTTCCATTTCTGTAAATTAATCAACAAACTAAACAGCTTAAATCGTCGCTGAATGCGGTAAAGCGCAAATGCTTTTTTGGCCATCGGCAGTCGCTCCGCAATGATATCTGCTGCTGGGAAACCGCCATAAAATCGTCGAATTCGTTGATCGATAATCACTTGTTGTGCTTCGATTTTACTCGTCATAATCAATCCTTCTAAAGTTGTACATCGACTCAGTGCCACGTAAGTTTGACCCGCCGCAAAACTACTCTCCAAATCTAACCGAACGGCTTCTAACGTAAGTCCTTGACTTTTGTGTACCGTTACCGCCCAAGCCAGTCGTACGGGAAACTGCGTAAACGATCCTGCTACTTCTTGCGTAATTGTACCGCTATCTCCGGTTCCATATTTGATCTTTTCCCAGAGCGCTTTTTCAATCCAGCAAGTGGTATTATCGTCTTGAAATTTTACTTTTAGCTTTTGCAAATCGGAATCATAGCTGACCACTTCGGCCAGTTTACCATTATAATAACGTTGTTCTCGGTCATTCCGAATAAACATAATTTTAGCACCTTTTTTCAGGATCAATTTTTCCGCTGCGGGATAGGCACCTTCGTTAAATTTTCCAGAAACTTTGGCTTCGAAAACTAGTTTAGGATTTTTAATCGCCTCCAGCTCTTTCTGGTTGACACGATCCGCTTTTCGATTATGGGTGGTTAGTAAAATAGCTGCACTACTTGCTTCTTCGGCAGGATTATGACGGGTATTTAATAATGCCAAATCTTCCGGTCGAGGCTGACCATCTCGGATATTATTTAAAACATCTAGAAAGGCTTGGTCTTTTTGTCGATACACTTTTTTCAATTCTAAAGGAATCATTTTTGCTTGTTTCCAAACTAAAGAATCGAAAAAATAAGGTGTTTTATAATAGTCTTTAAACGCAGACCATTCCGCTTCATTTACCACCGGCGGCAATTGATATAAATCACCAACCATCACTACCTGTACTTCACCAAAAGGCTGTGTACTTCCTCGCAGATAACGAAGCGTAAAATCAATCGCATCCAACAAATCTGCCCGAACCATACTAATTTCATCGATGACCAGCATTTCCAATTCTTGAATCAATCGGCGCTTATCTTCATTCACTTTCAGATGTTCTTTTAATAATGAACGAGTCGTATAGCCTTCTCCCATAAAAGACCGATCGACGGGTAAAAAATTAGACGGTGGTAATTGAAAAAAAGAATGGATCGTCACTCCGCCAGCATTGATCGCTGCCACCCCAGTTGGTGCTACTACGACAGTATTTTTGTCGGTCGCTTTGATGACTTCCTGCAATAAGGTCGTCTTCCCTGAGCCTGCTCGGCCAGTTAAAAATACATGTTCTTTCGTGTTGAGTAGATACTGCTTTGCCAGATCTCGCTCCGTGTTCTGTTCTACATTCATAAAATTTTGTTGAATTGTTGAGGTGTTGAATTCTTGAGTCCGCGTTCGTCTAACTAAAAACAGCATTCTCATTTCAACAAACCAATGGTTATACAAATTACAAAAACTAAATTAAAAAATAGGATTTTGTTTCTGAATCAATCGAGAGTGTTCCAAATTCCGTCTTTTTCAAACTCCTTCCTACGGGAAGACAGGCAATCTCAACTTCAAAGACAACTTCAATCTTCCTACTAACGTGAAAAAAAATTTAAAAAAATATTCAATGCTGAATATCCATTGTCCAATATTCAATGACAAGGGCGCTACTTTAAAACTGGACTCTCAAATCAATATTGGATATTCGATATTGGCCATTGAATAAAGGCGCTACTTTCTAAGTCTTGCTTTTTCAAGATTTGATTTTGCAGTTGAGTGACTCCGTCTTAAAATAGCAATCAATTCATCACATTCTTTTAATAAAGCGTTCAATTGATTTAAATCCAACAGATGGAGACGTTTAATAATGGTTACCCCAACAAAAGTTTCTCTCAATTCTTTGAGTACAATTTTTATTTTATGAATAAAATCCTTCCTACTCTCTGCATCACATGCTTCGGCATAATTCAAAGCGGGAGAAGTACCTGAACGAGTTAGCTGACCTTTTAAGTGTTTTCCAATTATCGTATTAGGAAGATGATCTAAGGCTTTAATCAAATTAACACTAAAGTCAATCAACCTATCTTGTAAGTCGTATTTTATCATAATTTTCTTTGTTTAAAAATTTAAAAAAATATTCAATGCTGAATATCCATTGTCCAATATTCAATGACAAGGGCGTTACTTTAAAACTGGACTCTCAAATCAATATTCGATATTCGATATTGGTCATTCAATCCTCCCTTCACCCAGCCCAGCCCTCACGATCCAAACTCCGATAGTTAATCGCCTCAGATAAATCCGCAATACTAATATCTGTTCGCCCCGAAAGATCAGCGGCGGTACGAGCAACTTTTAGAATTCGGTCGTATGCTCGGGCAGACAACTGCAATCGTTCCATCGCTTGTTTAAGTAGTTCCGTACCTTCCGGTTCTAATCGACAAACGTCTCGCACAATTCTTCCTGGCATCTGAGCATTACAATAAATATCTGAATGATTTTTAAATCGTTCTGCCTGTACTGTACGCGCCTCTATTACGCGGTTAGAAATCTCCTTACTGGTTACTTTTGATCGCTCGTTACTACTCAACTCTTCGTAACTAACGGGCGTAACTTCTACGTGCAAATCTATTCGATCTAGTAGTGGTCCGGATATTTTATTGACATAGCGTTGCACCACTCCTGGACCGCAAACACAATCCTTTTCGGGATGATTATGATAACCGCAAGGACAGGGATTCATAGACGCAATCAACATAAAACTGGCCGGATAATCCACCGTCACTCTAGCACGAGAAATGGTGATTCGTCGCTCTTCCATTGGTTGCCGTAGCACCTCCAACACGGTCCGTTTAAACTCTGGTAATTCATCTAAAAAAAGTACACCATTATGAGCCAAGGAGATTTCACCAGGCGAAGGGTTCGATCCTCCTCCCACTAGTCCCACATCGCTAATCGTATGATGCGGCGAGCGGTACGGTCGCGTTGCAATCAAGGCCGTATTATCCGGTAATTGTCCTGCTACTGAGTAGACTTTGGTAGTATCTAACGCTTCGTGCAAGCTGAGTGGAGGGAGAATCGTGGGCAGACGTCGGGCCAACATCGTTTTACCTGCGCCGGGTGGTCCGATAAGGATAACATTGTGTCCGCCAGCGGCAGCCAATTCGAGGGCACGTTTGATATTTTCTTGCCCTTTTACATCACTAAAATCAATGTCATATTTGTTATGTTCTACGGCGAAACGATCTCGGGTATCTACTTCTGTGGTGTGTAGTGGAGCAGCACCATTAAAGAAGTCAACCGCTTCTTGCAGATTGTCAATTCCGTGGACTTCGATGTCGCTGACGATGGCTGCTTCTTTAGCATTTTGACGAGGAAGAATGATCCCTTTATATTTTTTATTTCGTGCTAGAATAGCAATGGGTAACGCGCCTCGAATCGGACGGAGTCCTCCATCAAGGGCCAATTCTCCCATGATTAAATAATCTTTGAGTTGATCGCCGATCATAACATTGGCAGCAGCCAACATTCCCAAAGCAACGGGTAGGTCGTAAGCGGATCCTTCCTTTGGGATATTCGCAGGTGCTAGGTTAACCACCATTTTTAGGTGAGGCAGCTTGAGATTGATGTTGCGAATAGCGGCTTCGATTCGGTGGAATCCTTCTCTAACACTTTTATCAGGGAGTCCCACCATAAACCAAAATTGCTTTCCGTTTTCTGGGGTTCCTCCTGAATTGACTTCAATAGTTATGGTTTGGGCACTGACGCCAGATACGGCTCCAGCGAAGGTTTTTGCGAGCATAATTTTTATCATTCTAATAGTAAAAAAAGGAAGCGATTAACTTCTGTCCTTACTTAGATGCTCGACAATTGATTATTCCATAAAAAAAAGTGAATTATTTTTCTTCAACTTCTTTTTCGTCTTTTTCTACCATCCCCATTTCCGTAGTTAAACTGGTATACATGATATCCACAATTCGCGCTCCGTCAATAAATCCAGACCCCCATGCTTCGTCGTAATCGGCGTTGAGTTTAGCGGCTTTGATCGCTTCTAATGACTTACCATTTTTGATCGCCGTTTTGACACGATCTCGGACGGTCAGTACCACTTCACGGTATTTTAGTAATTCTTTTTTGTTAGAAAGATTACCGTGCCCCGGTATTATTTTGGTGTCTTCGTCCACGATCATAATAGCCGTATTGATCGCATTTAATAATCCATCTACCGATCCTCCAGAAGACAAATCAATGTATGGGTATCGTCCATTAAAATACGTATCTCCCATATGCAGTACATTGCTATTGGCAAAATAAACCATCGCATCTCCGTCCGTGTGGGCATTGTCTACGTGAAAAACCATCACCGCTTCTCCATTAAAACGCAGGGTCATTTTATCGGTAAAAGTTATTTCTGGGCGAGCGTTTTTGGGTGCCGCCGGTACCGTTCGACTAAATGCTTTTATCAAATTGTCTTTGCTCATCCGCTCGTAAACGTTGTCGTGTGCGACTAATAAAATTTCATCTGTATTAATATTTTCATTACCTCCCGTATGGTCTCCGTGCCAATGCGTATTGACCAAATAATGAATCGGTTGATCACTCAATGCTTTAATGGCAGTTTTGATTTTATCACTCAAGGGAGCAAACTGTGAATCAATCATCAATACGCCCTTTTCTCCAACACAGACACCTATATTCCCACCACTTCCTTTGAGCATATAAATGTTTTCGGTGATCTTTTCAGGAATAATTTCTACTTTAGAAAAATCTCTTTGGGCGAAAGCCTCTATGGTTAAAAGACAGCAAATAGTGAGAATTATTGACTTGAAAGGTAGAAAGACGTTCATATTTTAAAATTTTGGTAAAAAGAATTGCGTTCTAATGGTAGAATTACCTGTTAAAAAGGTGGAAAATCGCATTTTGTTGATAAAAATGAAATATTATTTACTTTAATTGCAGTACAAAAGACGATTTCACCGTAAACCTTGAAGTTGTTTAATAATTCCAAAAGCAGCCGAGAATTAGAGAAATTTATTTAAATCCCCGCCTGACCGATGGTCAATCGGGCAGGGAGCCTCTTTTCTGAAAGGATAGCCGCGCTATGGTTGAAGAAAAAGGCGATGAGTTTGATAAATTTATCAATTCGCAGGCAATTTGGGAGTTTTTAAATAACTTCTGTGTTAAGTTTCTCTTAATCAGGAAGATAAAAGCAACAACGGTTTGAAATTTGGGGTAAATAAGGTTGTTGCTAAATATTTCCAAATTTGATCTATAGATAACAGAGCATTACTTTCTGTAGGCAAAAAAATTGAACATGACCCGTTTACTTATCATAATAATTATCTGGAGTTGGATTTCTGTCACTGGAAATGCCTCTGACATCATTATGAACAATAAAGCGGGCACGACCCTCAATCCCGTGCAATTATTCAAAGATAGTACTTACGAATATCCCACCGGTAAATCTTTCCTAGCTGGTCATCTCTTTGAGGTAATTGGAGAAACTGAAAAAGAATACGAAGACGATTCCCAAAATCAAAAATTTAAGTGGTATCAAGTAAAGACACCTGCAGGAGAAACAGGATGGATTTATGGAGATGGTCTTGCGGTGATCGTTAAAGAACAAACGGTTCCATCCAATTTGAGGCATTTTCACAAACAAAAATTTAGTTTTGATAATGGTTTTGAAAACGCAACCATTTGGGTGGCATCCATCAACGGTCGCGATAATTTTCATAAACAGGATTACCTCAATCCTCCCTATTCTGAAAAATACCTCGTCATTACCAATCATAATAATCGATCCGTACATATAAATATTGGAGGCCTTAATGCTCGAGGAAGTTATGAACTGGCTGATGCTACATTAACCGATGCCACCGGAGATGGCGTTTCCGATTTTATTTTGCAGATCAATAGTAAAATGGTCGGAAAATCTGTAGAAAATCGCAATCTGGTCATTCATTCTTTTCAAGCAGGTAATCTCAAAAAAATATTCGAGGAATCCCTAAATTTAAATTATAGCGATGACCTTCCTTCTCCTTCTTTGTATAAGCAGGTGGAAATTAGTGATAAAATCATTCGGGTCGCTTATCCAGATTATATTAATTGTAAAAACTATCAGCAACCATACAATACGCAAGCCATTAGCCAAGAGATGGAGCGTTGTTTAGAATATGTCACCTATACTTTCCAGTGGAATGAAGGATTGGATTTGTACCAGCCCATTTATGAACCAAGTCGAACACCCATTCTAGCAAAAATTAAGTACGTAGGTATTACCTTATTGGAAAAACCGGATCTTTCCGCTCGACGTTACAAACAACTGGACCCGCATGCTAATTTGATCGTTATCAAACACCACGAAAGAAAAGCCAGCACCGGACAGCAAAAACATATGCTTACTTATTTCCTAGTACAAGCACCGACAGGTGAGCAGGGATATATCTTAGCAGATAAGGTGAATTTTCAAGAAACGGAACACGCCACCTTACTCGAAAGATATTATTCGAATCCACCAACCAACAAAACCGACTGGACTTCTGACCAGTCCTTTATTACCATTCGTTCACTCCGCGACACTTCGGTCAGTCATAAATAGACCCGCTAAGAGGATATTCTCGATATTCCTGTCTTCAAATGCTTTAGTTTTTTTATTTTTACCGACCAAATAAGAAATAGAACATTTTATCATTACGCTAGTTATGGATTTAAAATCCCAGGTTGACCTCAAAAAATTACCTAAACACATTGCCTTAATCATGGATGGCAATGGACGTTGGGCCAAAGAACACGGTAAGCCGCGCGTATTTGGCCACCGTAATGGTGTGACAGCCGTCCGAGAAACAACCGAAGCGGCCGCAGAATTGGGTGTTGAATACCTGACCCTCTACGCTTTTTCCACAGAAAACTGGAATCGTCCCCGATTAGAAGTAAATGCCCTCATGTCTTTACTCGTAGATACGCTGCGCAATGAGTTAAACACGTTGAACGAAAATAATATTAGATTACAAGCGATCGGGGATTTAGAAAAACTACCTCCTAAAACCCACAAGGCACTGCTAGAAGGCATTCAAAACACCCAGCACAATCAACGAATGACGCTCGTACTCGCACTAAACTATAGTGCAAAATGGGAAATCTTGGAAGCTACTCGCAAAATTAGTACGCTCGTAAAGTCTGGACAAATAGATACCGAGCATATCAACGAAGAGCTTTTTTCCGCCTCTTTGAGTACACAGGGGATTCCTGATCCAGAATTATTAATTCGTACCAGCGGAGAAACTAGACTAAGTAACTTCTTGCTCTGGCAAATTGCTTACTCCGAACTTTATTTTACGGACATTTTTTGGCCAGAATTCAATAAAGATGCATTTTACCGTGCCATTATTGATTATCAAAACCGAGAACGTCGCTTTGGAAAAACCAGCGAGCAACTCTGATAAAAGGAGATATTTGTTAAATCCTGCCTATTTACCCAACGTTTTTCTAAATAATCCTGTCTTTCAAGGTACGTATTATTGCTTTTAGCGTAATTCTTTTACAACAGCATTCTAAAAAGATCGTTACTTTTGTATCGCTTATGAGAAAAATGATGAGCGCTATTGGTAAATACCTCATCTTCAGAAATTTAGTAGTTTAATATGAAATATAAATACGCCTTCCCGTTTTCACTCTTAATCTTTCTTTTTCCCCTTTTTACGACTGCACAGTCCGATAGTCTGAATATTTTCGATTATTCTGATCCTGCGCAATTCGAAATTGGTGGAATCAAAGTAACAGGTGCCGAATTTAGCGACGAGAATTCGTTAATTGCCATCACTGGCCTCAAAGTAGGAGACGAAATCCGAGTACCTGGCACAGAAGTGCCTCAAGCGATAAAAGCACTTTGGAAACTTCGACTTTTTACCGATGTACAGATTTATAAGGAAAAGTCGGTGGGAGATATTATATTTTTAGAAATCGCAGTTCAAGAAAGGCCCCGATATATTCGTCATTCCTTTAAAGGAGTAAAAAAATCTCGCCATGATGATTTGAATGGCATTATCAATCGCCACTTGCTTAAAGGAAATATCGTTACACCCAATGCCATTGTAAACGCCCAAAATGGTATCCGCGATTATTTTGTTGAAAAAGGAAATCTCGATGCAGAAGTTACCGTAACTGAAAGTCCTGACGATAAAAATATCAATGCCGTAAAATTGCTGTTTACCGTTGATAAAAAAGATCGGGTCAAAATTGATGATATTACTTTCACAGGCAATGCAACCATCAAAGATCGCAAGCTGCGAAAAATGATGAAAGGTACCCGTCGTAAGCGTCGTCTTTTTTCTGGTTCCAAATTAATTAAAGAGGATTACGCCGACGATAAAAAAGCCATCGTTAATTATTATAACAATATTGGATTCAGAGATGCTCGAATTCTTGGTGATAGTATTTGGCGAAACGACAAAGGTCGTTTAATGATTAACATCGATGTTTTGGAAGGCAATCAATATTATTTCCGTAACATCGCTTGGAAAGGAAATTCTATCTATAAAACAGACCAATTGCGTAGCGTATTAGGTATCGAAAAAGGAGATGTCTACAGTCAAGAATTACTGGACACTCGCTTATCTTTTAGTCAAGATGGTCGAGATATCAGTACACTATATTTAGATAATGGATATTTATTTTTCCGAGTCGACCCTGTAGAAACTGCCATTGTAGGTGATTCCATTGATTTAGAAATTAGGATCTACGAAGGACCGCAAGCCACCATTGACCGGGTGGTCATTAATGGAAATGATCGTACCCACGAACACGTAATTCGTCGTGCCGTTCGTACGCGTCCAGGAGCAAAATTTAGTCGTTCAGATATCATTCGTTCTCAACGGGAAATTATCAATTTAGGATATTTCAATCCTGAAACAATGGATATCCAAACACCTGTTAATCCAGAAAGAGGAACGGTGGATATTATCTACACCGTAGAAGAAAAACCTTCAGATCAATTAGAGCTTTCTGCTGGATGGGCAGGTCAAGGTCGTGGAGTTATTGGAACCTTAGGCGTATCCTTTAACAATTTTTCTATCAGAAATATTTTCAATAAAGAAGCTTGGAATCCACTTCCACAAGGAGATGGACAACGTTTATCCCTGAGAGCACAAACCAGTGGTAGTCTTTTCCAGTCGTATAATATTTCTTTTACAGAGCCTTGGTTGGGTGGTAAAAAACCAACCTCACTTACCGTTTCTGCGTTTTTTAATCGACTTACCAATGGTGGAGATCCTCGTAGTCAGTTTTTCCAACGTTTTAATATCATAGGTGGATCAATCGGACTTGGTACGCGTCTAAAATGGCCAGATGATAACTTTATTTTATCTGGGACACTCAACCTTCAAAGACTTTCTTTGGACAACTATACCCGTGGTGGTTTCCAGTTACCAGATGGTACCAGATTGATTAATGGAAACTATAATAATTTTAGTTTCAACATTACATTAGCTCGTAATACAATTAACAACCCTATTTATCCAATTGAAGGATCAAGAATTTCTTTGTCTTTCCAACCAACGCTTCCATATTCGCTCTTTAGCAATAAAGACTACCCTAGTTTAGCTCCAGAGGAAAAATTTAAATTTTTGGAGTATCACAAATGGCGATTTAATGCAGAATGGTTTGCACCACTAGCGAATGATAAATTAGTTTTAAGAATTGCTGCGAAGATAGGTATCATTGGTGCTTATAACCAAGATATTGGACTTTCTCCATTTGAACAATTCCAGTTAGGTGGAGACGGATTATCTCAGCAGACAGGTAACTTCTACAATGGTGTTGATTTGATCTCTTTGCGTGGTTATGAAGTCCGTCAATTAGACGCCAACGTGGGTAAGTTTAACGAAACGACGGCTGCTCCTATTTTTGATAAATTTACCGTAGAATTAAGATATCCATTATCACTAAATCCAAATGCGACCATCTTCTTTTTGGCTTTCGCCGAAGGAGGAAACTCTTGGAAATCCTTCCGAGACTTTAATCCTTTTGACACCAAACGTTCCGTCGGAGCAGGACTACGCGTATTCTTACCGATGTTTGGTACACTTGGATTTGATTACGGTCTTGGATTCGATAAGACCTTACAACAGCAAGGTGGCGGACAAGGTTCGGTCTTCGAACGATTTGGAGCCTTTAATATCATCCTTGGGTTTGAACCTGAGTAACTGGATGTGCGGATTTTTTGATACCTTCCGTTAACTTATGTTTCTTGAATGGTTTTTTAAATTTTGGATTTAATTGTCATTGGTTGCTAATTTTTTGATCCGTTAACGGTTAGTCATCAGAAGGGTTATAATATTTATCTCCTGAAGCCATTTTAGGATTTTGTCCATATTGGCCAAAAATTAAATCATAAATCGTACTCTCTTTTTCTCCTGGTAAAGTAAACTCGTCTATTTTGCAGCTTAGTAGAGAATAATTTACATAAGCTGAGTTTGGATATAGTTTGCGTAATACTTCCCAGCCTTCTTTAAAATATCCTTGGAATGGTCCTACGGGAGAAACTACAAACATATCTGGATATCTAATCCTGTCACCTTTATGATACACTAAAGAGGTTCTGATTATTCCATAACAAGTTACATAATCACCTATCATACTTTTTCGTAAATAAAAAAGGTAGGCAGCTTTGAAAAAAGCAGTGTTCTGTTTCTCTTTGAAATTAATAAAAGCAGTGTAGGATGGATTGAAGCCTGTTGTATCGTCACGTATTACTTGACCACAAACTGTTTTGCTTTTTATCTTTAATTGCCAGTTCTTAAAATCATCTCCTTCGTATTTCTGTCCTAGATTTTTTTTATAGTCTCCATTGATGTAAACGTCAGTGATAGTTTTTTTTAATTCTAGATAGATCCCCATAGGTCGTTATTGGTTAAATTATATAGTTTAATTTGAGTGTGTAATAAATTATTAGAATGCTTTTATGTAAGCAAAAAATTATCACACACTCATTTAACTTCAAATATTTGTGTATTTAGCATTCACAAGAAAAAGGAAGGCATACACCAAATATACTATATTCAGGAATACTGGTATTAATATTTCCATTACATCCTCCAGAGCTTATAGTTACACCAGTAAGATGTTCTTTGAGTTTATCTTCAAATGCCTCTCTAAATAAATCATTGGCCTCTAGCTGTGTAAGGTAAGGATCATTTGTCCTTAATGCAGAGATATTTGCCTTTGTAATTTCTTCATAGGCAAAACTCATTGCAATAGCTGTAAAATATTTTCTTGTATTGTTACTAATAGGAATGGGATTTCCATTGTCATCTTCTATGATATCACCCCAATCATCCAATTCAAATCCTCCTGTCGCAATACATAAATCTGGAAGTTCATAACATTTATATTCAATACTCTCTGGGTAAGGACCAGCAACAAGCTGAGCATAAATTGCACCATATTTTATACAGTTAAGATTTGTAGAACCACCTGCTCCTGTTGATGTAAAATTAAAAGAACTTGGACATGGTTCAAGAAAATCCGTTACATTTTCTTCTTCAGGTTCATTTACAATATATACTTCAGTTGCTTTTTGAAGGTTGTTAAGTAAAAAGTTAAAAGTCTCACTATCAAAATCAAGGTCATGTTCTACAATCAAGTTTAATACCCTAGTGGCGGTTTTCCTCCGTTCCTCTACCTTTTCAGAAGGCCCGTCAATCAAAAATAAATTAAGAAATCTTCTAAAATTATCATCGGAACCTTCTATCCAAGTCTTTACTTCTGGTGTTAACATTCTATAGAAGTTATCAAGGATGGTGGTACTGGTAGAGGGCAAGTTGGGATTAGTTGCTGCTAGTCTTAATAACTCATGTAAAACAAATACCGAAGTTGCATCCGTATTCTGTGATGTGAGATAATTATTTAGCCATCCTACAGTGAGTTTACCGATTCCTTGCGGTAGGCCGATTAGCGTAATCAACTCTGGATAACTTAAACCGGCTGTTAATCCATGATTATTCATAAAGTCAATAAATCTTTGCACAGATGCTAGATGGGTTTCACTAGTACAATTTAGACCTACGTGTTGGATAATGGCTCGCATATAATTAGGAAAGGTAATTAAAGAGAAAAGATTTGGGTGTGTGGCATCCCATTCAAAACATTCCATTAAATGGGCAATTATTGCCTGTTCATCTGACGTATTAATGATTTCTGATACGGGGTTGTTGATAGAGCTTCCTCCACCAGTTCCATCTTGGTAAGGAAACCTTATAAAGGGAGTAATTTCAGTCTCAAACCAGTCTGCTAAATGTTCATTTCCTTGATCTTGTGGTACTTCATTACAACAATTATCTGGACAAGGTGTACCTGCCGTCGTCATGGCCCCATTAAACTGTTGTAGACACTGTCTTCCCCAAGTAGTTTCTTGCCAGGCACAGGTTCCGTCACCACAATCTGTTCTTGTTTGTGCAGATAACTCTTGTTGCTTCATAAAATAGTCAAAGAAGCTATGGATATACGCTGCTTTAGGGTCATCTGGATATTGTTGATAGATAAGCGTATACAGTTTAGCATTATAGATTCGAACGAAAACTGTTTCTTCTTTTGTAAATTCGAAATAGATTAAGGATTTTATCGTTTTTTTATCTTCTTCGAAAGTGGGTACATAAACGAGTTCGTATCCATAATCATTATAAAGCCCGGAAACACGTCCTATATCCCAAGCAGGATAACCAATTGATTTGATCAATAATTCAAGTTGTTCTTGAGTGGTATTTTTATAAAGTATTTCATTTGCTTTTAATAAAAAAGGATTTACTTCATTCCTTGCCCGAGCTAAGTCTGAGGAAGAAGAAATAAAATCTAAGGAGAAAAAATCTGCTGCTTGGCTAGAAGTATATGTTCGGAGATTTATTTCGTCAGCGCTAGGTCCGCTTATTTGATTTAGTATGAAAGTATTTCCAATGTTATTAGGTTGGAGGTCTGTCTCTATTTCTGATTCTTTCTTACAAGCTGAGACGATGACTAACAAAAAGAGTAAGCATAAAAGGTGTAATTTTTTCATGGATGAATTGGTGATTAGGCAACACCTTTCCTCTTGAGCAAGAGCAGAGATGTTTTGGTTATAAATAAAATAAAAGGAGGTTTAAAAAAGAAGGGGAGTTGTTAGATGTTAGAGGTGCTAACGATGAGACAATAATCAATACTTATTTACTGACTTGCAATATTTTTGTTATTAAAAAAAAACAGGTGATGAAAAGTCATAATGTCACGGATTGATGAAAAAAAATTAAGATCAGAAATAACTCAAAGAAGAAGTGCTGCTATATAATCTGTCACATAATTTAGAAAAATGCTCTTTTTATTTTATAACTATCAAAACAGCGACCCTATGTAGTGAAGCGCATCAGATTTTTCAACTCCAATAATTTTCGTTTTATTTCCAGACTTATTGATGGAAGCGGGTACCTCTCTAAAATTTAATCTTAGCTCAAATGCTTTTCGATGGTCATTAAAAAATATTGAGTAACCTAGCGTACAGCTTCGATGTATAAAAATAAGGGTTGGTTGATTAGCACTTAGAATTTCAAGACATAAATCAACCAATTCGTATTTATAACAAACTCACCAAATCACATTGATTTCAGTCGCTTCTTAATGGCAAATAGTTCATCTCGATACTGCGCAGCAGCCATAAAGTCCAACTCTTTTGCGGCAGCCTTCATTTTTGCTTCTGTCGCGTCTTTCATCTTTTCCAGTTGGTCTCGGTTCATATATTCTACTACAGGATCAGCAGCCAAACTCGGCTCATCCGGTTCTACGTAGGCTTTTTTACCACGAATATCGAGGATAGATTTCGAGTTGATAATTTCTTCTCGAGATTTAGTTACCGTTTTTGGTGTAATACCATGCTTTTCATTATAAGCAATTTGGATCACTCGACGACGATTGGTTTCATCGATGGTCAATTCCATAGACTTAGTCATCTTATCTGCATAAAAAATAACAAGTCCATTAGAATTACGAGCGGCTCGTCCAGCCGTTTGCGTTAGCGAGCGTACATTACGCAAGAACCCTTCTTTATCTGCATCGAGAATAGCCACTAAAGATACTTCTGGTAGATCTAATCCTTCCCGCAACAAGTTAACTCCGATTAAAACATCAAAAGTCCCCAATCGTAGATCTCGTAAAATTTCTACCCGCTCCATCGTATCTACTTCAGAGTGAATGTATCGACATTTGACATTCAAGCTCAGCAAATATTTAGATAATTCTTCCGACATTCTTTTGGTTAAGGTCGTCACTAAGACTCGTTCGTTGCGTTTGATGCGCTCGTCGATCTCTTCCAATAAATCATCAATCTGATTTAGACTGGGGCGTACTTCAATCGGTGGATCGAGTAGGCCAGTTGGGCGAATCAATTGCTCCACAATCTCTCCTTGTGTTTGTTCCATCTCATAATCCCCAGGTGTTGCACTCACAAAGATCACCTGATTAATCATCCCTTCAAATTCGTCAAAGTTTAATGGTCGATTATCGAGCGCCGAAGGCAAGCGAAATCCATGTTCAACCAGATTGAGCTTACGAGCTCGGTCTCCTCCCCACATTCCGCGCACCTGCGGTAAGGTCACATGGCTTTCATCCACGACCATTAGATAGTCATCCGGAAAATAATCCAGCAAACAAAAAGGACGAGTACCCGGTGCACGACCATCAAAGTAACGAGAATAGTTTTCTACACCATTACAATATCCCAGTTCCTTCATCATTTCCATATCAAAAGCTGTTCGTTCCTTGATCCGCTTGGCTTCCAGAATACGACGCTCTCTTTCAAAATATTTTTCCTGAGCATACAATTCATCTTCAATATGACGGATGATTTCATGCATACGATCTTTAGGTGCTACGTATAAATTAGCAGGAAAGATAGCTGCGGTATGCATGGATTCAATTCGTTTTCCCGTGGCAGTTTCAATGCGATCAATCTCTTCTATTTCATCTCCAAAAAACGTAATTCGATAGCCATAATCCACATAAGGTAGATTGATATCTACGGTGTCACCACGTACTCGAAAAGTGGCTCGTCGAAAATCAGTTTCTGTACGGGAATACAAACTTTCTACCAAACGGTACAAAAAAGTATTTCGAGTGATCGTCATTCCCTTTCCAATTCTGATAATTCCTTCTTTATAATCATCGGGATTTCCCATACCATAAATACAAGATACAGATGCAACAATGATCACATCTCGGCGCCCCGAAAGAAGCGAAGAAGTGGCCCGTAGACGCAATTTATCTACCTCTTCGTTAATCTGTAAATCTTTTTCAATAAAAGTGTCAGAGGAAGAAATATAGGCTTCTGGTTGATAATAATCGTAGTACGAGACGAAATATTCTACGGCATTGTTTGGAAAAAAATCACATAACTCACCATATAATTGGGCTGTCAGGGTTTTATTATGCGTTAAAACTAGGGTGGGTTTATTGAGCTGCGCAATGACATTGGCCATCGTGAAGGTCTTTCCCGAACCAGTTACACCCAACAATACTTGTGCGGCTTCGTTGGTCTCAATACCATTTATCAGTTTTTTAATGGCCGTTGGCTGGTCACCCGTTGGTTGAAAAGGGGATACTAAGTTAAACATCTGTTTATATTTGTGCGGAACATTTCTCAGTCAGTCTGTCAAACAAAAATATAAACAATTCCTTAATGGGATGGTTGTTTGGGTATACTATTTAGTAAAGAATGCGAATCAGGGGTTGAGAATAAATGTATGCATCAAAGAAACATCATCTTCCAATTGAATTTGGGATATAATTACTGCTGGCTATTCTTGATTCATAAAAGATATTAAAAATCAAAAAACGCAATAGGTAAAAAATGCTTTCACTCAATTTTAAAACGTATGGTCAGGGTAATCCGATCATCATTTTACACGGTCTATTCGGCACGCTCGACAATTGGCAAACCATCGCCCGTCAATTATCCGAAGAATATCTGGTCTATTTAGTAGATCAACGTAATCACGGTCGCTCACCACACACAGATGATTTTGATTATTCGTTGCTTGCTGAGGATTTAAAAGATTTTATGGACAATGAAGGAATGAGTCAAGCGACCATTATCGGTCACTCTATGGGTGGAAAAACAGCCATGCAATTTGCCATTAACTATCCGGAAATGGTCACTTCACTCGTTGTCGTAGATATTGCACCAAAAGCCTATAAAGGAGGTCATCAGGAAATTTTCGATGCTTTATTGGCGATTGATTTGAAAAAAATAGAAAGTAGAAAAATGGCGGATGAACAATTAATGATTCCTATTCCAGATTTTGGTGTTCGTCAGTTTTTATTAAAAAATCTAACCCGCGATAAAGAAGGCGGTTATCGTTGGAAAATGAATCTACCTGCGATCTATAACAACTACCAAAATATTCTAGCTACTATTTTAACTGACGAGCCTTACACTGGACCTAGTTTGTTTATTCGTGGCGGTCGTTCGGGTTATATACAAGCAGAAGATGAATCGTTGATTAAAAGTATTTTTTCCGAAACTCAAATTGTCACCATCTCCGAAGCAGGACACTGGGTACATGCTGAAGCCCCGAAGGCGTTGTTATCTGCATTTGAAAATTTCATGGTCAGTGTAACTAAATAAAATGCAAGGAGCGTTAAAAATATTTACCCTGGCCCGTATTCCGGTCTATGTTCATTGGAGTTTTTCTCTACTGACTTTTTTCCTGATTTATTACGGATGGTACGCTCAAATGGACCGTGTTAGTTTTCTCATTTTCTTAATCTTATTCTTAGCCTTATTTGTTTCGGTCATCTTGCACGAATATGGTCACGCCCTTACCGCTCGATATTATGGAGTTAAGACAAAGGATATTATTCTATTGCCCATCGGAGGGCTGGCCAGACTAGAAAAACTACCTAAAAAGCCACTCCAGGAGTTTGTCGTTGCGGCGGCTGGTCCGGCGGTTAATCTATTCATCGCCTTAGTTCTTGGGATCGTTTTATGGATGGAATACGATGGAGAAATAGGTAGAATCTTTTCTAGCCGCGGCACCTTGATCTTACGATGGCATCGTGTTATTCCCATGTTATTTGTATTAAACCTTTCTCTGGCGATCATGAATCTAATTCCAGCTTTCCCATTGGACGGCGGTCGGATGTTACGAGCAGCAATAGCTACTAAATTAGGCAGATTAAAAGCGACAGAAATTGCTAGTTATCTTGGGCAGGGGTTTTCAATATTGCTGGTAGGATATGGAATTTATCGACAGGACTTTATGAGTATGCTGCTAGGTTTCTTTCTGTATTCTATGGCTAGAAAAGAATACCGGTTATTGAAGACAGAAGATCTTTTATCTAAACATGTGATCGATACGGCTACGAAAAGAACTTTTCCCGCAATTTTTGCGGAAGACTCACTAACCAATTTTTTAACCACTTTGCCTACTAGACAAAAAGATGATTTTTTGGTGCTAAACAAATCCGACAATTCATTCCATGGTATCTTATCAGCGAAAACGATAAAAAAATTACAAAAAGAAAAAACGGAAAATCTTTCAATTGGAGCTGTTTCTACGGCTAATTATCCAACTTTATCTTCCAAACAAAATCTCGCTGAGGGGCTTTCCAAACTTCGTTCTGTAGATTTAAATTTTCTCCCTGTTTTAAAGGATCAAAAATTTATCGGTGTTCTAGATTACGACAGTATCAATCAACTTTTGGAGACGAGGAAGCAATAGCTGCTCATTTTGACTCCTTCGCAGATGCGCAGAGCTGCCCCACATTTAGCTTATTCCAAATCTCTTAAAAACTAAAACCAATAGATCCCATCAATACAAAATTCCGATCATTATCAGAACGTTCCACCCGATTCAATCCTTGCGATTCGCTGTAAGAATATTCAAAATATGGATTAGTAACATCCCTTAGTCCATAACTAGCCGTCAGACCAATAAATAACCCTTGACTGACATAATAAGAAACACCCGCATTGATCGCAAAATCCAATCCTCGGTAAATCTTTTCCTCCAACACTACCTCAGGCTTTCCAAAAACACCGCCTAAAGCGCTGGCATCAGTCCACTGCGCATAAGCAGTTTCCTCAGTCAGTAATATTACTTGCTCTCCATCTACCGTTATCTCTTTATAAAATTCTTCCTGAAAGCTGAGGATGTTTTGAGTAAACTCCAAACGATCTTTACGATAATTATGGTTAATCAAAGAAGTTATTTCTACTGGTTCGTTATTTATATCAGAAATTCCTGAAAACACCAGGTCTCCCACTCCAGTAGAACCCGTCAAAACGGAAATACTAAATCCAGCGTTGAGCTCAAATTTTCCGTATTTCATGTACCCAGTTACGGGTAATTCCAAATAGGAATTCGTGACTCGGTTAGAGATCGTCCGAGTTCCCAAAGCAGTGGCATATTCACCACTACGGGTAGTGGTAAAGATATAAGTAGAAGGTCCTTCATAGCTATAACGGGACCCTTTTTGGGTAAACATCAACTCCGCTTTAAAGCCGTAATGGTCCAATAGTTTAAAAACAACTCCTCCTGCCACGTGAAACCCGGTAAAGGTGGAAAAATCTTCCAAGTCACTACCATCTGCCCCTTTTTCGGTAGGACCTAAAAACCGAGGAGCATTGAGTCCTACTCGAAAGGTAGAACCTATTTCCTGAGCCTGACTTACCAGACACATATTGCAAACTAAAAAGAGGAGAATATAAAAGCGTAATTTCATTTTATGATTGATTTTTTATCGTCGTCGAATAATTTGAGGGGCAAATATAGCCAGTAATCGGGAATAAATCGTTTTAAGCGCCTCCTTATTAAGGGAATTAGAAAATAATAACCTACGCACCTGATGGTTTCTTTTTCCTTCATACTGCGTTGAAAATACTTTTTTGCTGGGGTCTCTTTTTGCCTTCAGGCAAAAGCACACGCTAGGATGCTTAGGCATCGCCTGTGCCTGCCTGCCGCAGGCAGGTTTTTCGCCTTATCTGAAGAAAAAATAAGCCCATTATCTTGCCTATCTTATTAATTGCTAACTCCCTTAAATAACGTTATTTCTGATTTACTATTTTATTAAATAGCATGTCTACTCTGGTTTTTACAAAAAAGAGCATCTTTGCAAAAAAAGGAACCCGCCGTTATGTCTGGAAAGAACAAACTAAAGAAATTTGCTGATCTAAGCACCTTCCCCAACGTTTTTCAAAATCACGATATTCGTCAACCCGAACTCGTGGACTTTAATCATGAAAAAGTGGAGATGAAAGGGAATTGGAAGGCTGATTATTTTAAAAACGATCATCCCCTGATCCTCGAACTAGCTTGTGGGAAGGGAGAATACACCGTAGGTATGGCCCAAGAGAACCCGGATATCAATTATTTAGGGGTCGATATCAAAGGTAATCGTATTTGGAAGGGCGCCACAGATGCCATGGATTTAGGACTGAAAAACGTCGCCTTTCTTCGTACTCGAATTGAACAAATTGCCTTATTCGTAGCTCCAAATGAAGTGGACGAGATCTGGATCACCTTTGCCGATCCTTTTCTAAAAAAAGGAAAAGCCAACCGCCGCCTGACCTCGCCACCATTCCTAGACCGTTATCGGAAAATTCTGAAACCTGGTGGATTGGTACACTTAAAAACTGATGAAAAGCGGCTTTCAGATTTCACACTAGAAGTTATTGAGAACGACCCAGCGACTAAATTGCTTTATTACAAAGAGGATATTTACAGCGAACCGCTAGACTTTCCAGAACTGGAAATAAAAACTTACTACGAAAAAATGCATCTCGTAAAAGGTAAAACCATTAAATATTTGAGATTTACTATTTAGGAGGAGATTAGTTCCTTTATTTGTGTGACTTTATCTTCACTTAATCCAGAAAGTTTAGCCGTTTCTTTGATGGTTTTTCCTTGCTTTAAGCATTTGAGCGCTGATAAAACTTGCTCATAACCTTGTTTGAGTCCTTGTTTGAATCCTATTTCAAAACCTTTTTCAAATCCTCTTTTATAGAGCGCATCTTTTTCTATATCATACGTTATTGGCATAATTCCTATCTTGCTTAAAAAATCTGCTCCTTTAGTTCTTTGACTTTCTTTTCTGCCAATCCTGTCAGCACAACTATTTCTTTGATCGTTTTTCCTTCTTTTAAATACTTGATCGTTAATAGTGTTTGCTCATGGTTCTTTTCAAAGCCTTTCAGCACTCCTTTTTTATAAAGACCATCTTCTTCTATATCATATGTTATTGGCATAATTCCTATCTTTTTAAAAAATCTGCTCCTTTAACTCTTTGACTTTCTTTTCTGCCAATCCTGTCAGCACAACTATTTCTTTGATCGTTTTTCCCTCTTTTAAATAATTGATCGCTAATAATGTTTGCTCATGGTTCTTTTCAGAACCTTGTTCAATTCCTTTCAGCACTCCTTTTTTATAAAGACCATCTTTTTCTATATCATATGTTATTGGCATATCCTCTATTATTTTTTCAGTTACATTTTCTAAATTACGAATTCTAGCTAAGATTAACAATTGTTCCAGATATTTTTTAAGATCATTTTCTTGATTAGCCTGTTTTTTAATATTGGTTAATACCAATCGTAAGACCGCTTCTGTTCGTTCTCTCTTGAATTTTGTGAGCAGCGCCAACATAATTACTGATGGCACCTGAGAAGAAAGAAAATCCTCAGGATTCATCTCATAAATACTAATTAAGTCGAACCCACGGAATATTTCTTCTTCTCTCATTTGATTTCTCATCGTAGGTTTTCGCTTTCCTAAGTAAATAACGACATGATGCATAGGAAGCTTATACTTTCGATGAAACAATCCATGATATTCCTGCATCCGGGCCAACATCTCTGGATCGTTTTTATTTTGAAATTCAATATGTAACAAAAACTGCTTTTTTTTATTCGTCTTTACTTTGTAGAGAAAGTCTGCTTCTCGTTCTGTCGTCTTTTGCACTTTTTCTGGTAAAGCTTCGTAAGAAATTATTTTGACTGCTAACTTCTTTTCCACCAACGGCAAAAATAACTCTTGGGCATTTTCCTTAAAAATACGATCATAGATGTTACCCTTCCTTTTATTTTCTTTTTTCTTCTGCTCCATTTAACTATCACTTTTTTCTCCTCTTAAAAATTCATCGTCTTGCTTTTTGGTAGCCCGAAAATCTTTTACATTCAACTGGATGGAAGACTTCCCTTTCCAAATATTTTTTTCGAGCGTATAACAGAGTTCAAAACTTCCACCGGGCAATTCAAAAAATCGTTCTCCCAATCCAAAGCCAATTCCACCGATTACCCGCTCATTATCTGGTGCTTTGACCGCAAGCTTTAAATGGTTGTTTTTCAAAATGTATGTTCCCCCTGCATCCACTAAATTTTTACTGACAAAAACAGGATTTCTATTACCAGGACCAAATGGCGCCAAGCATTGTACCTGCTTCCAAAATTTTAAATTGATTTTTTCCAGTGGCAGTATTAACTCCACTGGAATAACTGGGGACTTTTGTAATGGCTGAATAGTTTGACTGACTTGTTTTTCAAAAGCCAACTGAAAGGATTTAAATTTTGTCCTTTTTAAAGTCAATCCAGCGGCAAATTGATGCCCTCCAAAATTTTCTAATAAATGACCACAAGCCGCAATTCCCTCGTGAATATTATAGGTACTCACTGAGCGGGCAGAACCGACTAATTTACCATTGTCTTCTGTTAATAAAATAACGGGCCGTTGAAATTTTTCCACCATTCTACTGGCCACAATTCCAATTACACCACGATGCCAATTGGGCGAAAATAAAACGATACTGTTTGCCGTAGCAAACTCCGGACTATCTTCCCACTGTTGGCGCGCCTCCTCCAAAATCTGTTGATCCAATAATTTACGTTCTTCGTTTTTATATTGTAGAACTCCGGCCTTTTGTTCTGCCAAGATGGCATCATTTTCTAATAATAGATCAACGGCCAACATCGCATCATCCAAACGGCCGGCAGCATTTAATACCGGACCTACCCCAAAAACTAAATCACTTACCGTCAGCCTACTTTCTTTTTTGCGTTGATCTAAAATACATTTCAAACCGGGTCGGGTCTGGGTATTTATCCGTTCCAAACCAGCACGCAGCAGGATTCGGTTTTCGCCCAACGCCGGAACGATATCACAGGCTGTTCCGATCGCTACGAGATCCAATAAGGGGTACCATATCTCTGGATCTTCTTGACGGAATTGTGCAAATGCCTGAATTAATTTAAAACTAACACCAACCCCACAAAGACGCGTATCTGGGTAAGAACAGTCTGCTCGTAAAGGATCAAGTATCGCTACCGCCGCTGGCAAATGCTCACCTGGTAGATGATGGTCACAAATAATAGCGTCTATACTTTTTTCTTTTGCATAACTGATTTGATCAATCGCCTTAATACCACAGTCCATCGCAATAATCAAATCCACTTGCTGCTCAGCGGCAAAATCAATCCCAGCCATAGAAATACCATATCCTTCACGATAGCGGTCAGGAATATAGCAGGTAAGGTTTTCTGTATAATTTTTTAAAAACTGGTACATCATCGCCACAGAGGTCGTTCCGTCCACGTCATAATCGCCATATAAAAGAATATGATCGCCGTTTTGGATCGCAAAATCCAACCGTTGGACTGCTTCGGTCATATCTTTCATCTCAAAAGGGTCATATAGACGATCCAGTGTAGGAGATAGAAAATTGCTAGCTGCCGTTACCGTCCTAATTCCTCGATGGACCAGCATACGCGCTAAAAATGGATCAATTCCTAATGCTTGACATAAGGTTCCTTCCAAAAGAGGATGGCTAGTTTGTTTTTTCCAACGTTTTTTCATTTTTTTTCTACTATGATGCTCAAAGAATAAAAATTCCATAAAATAAAAGTGAATTCTTTTAGGTTTTATAGAAGTTATTTAAGGAGAGAAAATATTTTTTTATAAAAATCTCTGCCAGCAAGAATTTGGCAGAAGTGCTGTACATCTGTTATATTTGCAAAGAGACAACTTGAGACAATTTTTTTTGTTACGTTTACTCCTCCCCGACTGACCGTTAAAATAGTTATCTAATTTTTTTGTGAAGTTTTAGTGGCTGTTTAACCTAGTTTTTTACTTAAATTATCCTGGTAATAGTAAATCGTATGAACCGCATTTTACTTTTTATTTCTGTACTTCTGTGTTCTAGCCTTTCTTTGGTTGGGCAAATTACTGATGCTAACACTTTGATTGTTGGTAAAATAAACAACCGAGTATCCCTTGAAAAAGAAATCACGATCCAGATCAATGTCAGGTATATGACGAGTGATACGGAAGAATACACTTCTAATATTTTAGAAGATGGAACTTTCGCTTTTGGTGTCAATGTCAGAGAACCTCAGTACGCTACACTTATTTATAGTCGGGAAAAAAAATTGATCTATTTAGAACCCAACGATACGCTTGGGATCAATATCAACGGTGGTAGTTATCCTTATAATGTATTATTTGGTGAACGCGGCGGTGGAAATAATACTTTTCTATCCGAATATTTGAAAGAAAATCCGAAAGAACTCAATCAATTCAAAAAAGTACAATTCAGAAAAGAGATTTTTTGGTATTCCACTTTACCGGATCAGGATAAAAATATGCGGAATACCACACCAGAGGCTTTTTCTCAGAAACTTCAAACAAAAAAAGACCGAGCCTTCGCCAAAATGGACTTCTACCGTAAAAACAATCCAAATAAATTGACGCCTGACTTTATCAGTTTTATGGAAACAGAGTTTATGTACGATTGGGCTTATCATAAGTTGATGTTTGGACATCTCTATAAAGGGCGTTATGATCTGCCTGATGCTTATTTTGAATTCTTGGATGAAATCCCACTTATTGGTGGATCAATTGGAAATCACTTATATCGAGATTATGTGCTCGCTGTTGTTAACTATCATTATGAAAAAGCAGGAGACAAAACCGCCCCTTACATTAAGCAATACGATTATGCTACTAGTAACTTAATGGGTAATACGCAGGCTTTTGTCCAATCAGAGATGTTATATAAAGCATTTTTAGATAAAGAATTAGACAGTGTACTGGGAAGGTACTGGACCTTCATCGATGATACGGAACATTTAGATTACGAAGCAAAAGTGAATTATGCTTATCAAAAAGCTACTCGCTACGCAGAAGGTGCTCCAGCACCAGATTTTACATTGCAGGACATGGATCAAAATTCAGTTCAACTGGCACAATATGGAGGCAAAGTAGTTTATCTGAATTTCTGGGCCAGCTGGTGTCGTCCTTGCATGAAGAAAATGACAAACCTCAAGCCCTTTATTGAAGATATGGAAAATCAAGGCATTGTCATTCTCAACGTTTCACTTGATCGTACTACCGAAGAATGGCAAAAAACCGTCAAGAAGATGGGATTTGGTGGCATTCATGTCATGGCAGATGGAGATATTGATTCTGATATTGCGCTAAAATACGAAGTTAAAATACTGCCGCAATATTATATTGTGAATAAGAATGGTAGTTTTGCCCAACGCCCTCCCAAAAACGATTTGACAAGTATTCGTAGTACGCTCGCCGAACTAAGTCGATAGAATATACCTCTGCTAATTTCAAATAGGTAGCAATTTGGATTAAATTTTTCTTAAAAACAGCGCTATTCTAGAATTTGGCGTAGGGTTTGGCTATTTTATAGGTTGAATAGACTTTATTCTAGCATTTTTTCCAGAAAAACCAGATGGATATTTTCTGAACTTGTTTTAAGGTAATGTTCGAAATCCAAGATAAAGGCTTGGTTGTCAAAACGAAGCGCTATTTTAAAACGACTGCTCTATTAAATCCAACAAAATGATCAGAAAGACTACCTTAATCTTCTTTTATATAAGCATATTTTTCCTTGGCCTAAACGCACAATCCAATGTAGAGGTGGAAGCCATAGCCGAAATGCCCTATTTTTCAGGTTGCGAAGCACATGCTGATTATTCTGATGAGAAAAGAAATTGCTCTAATAGAGCATTGATAGATTTTATCTCTCGTAACTTGAATTATCCTGAACAGGCACAAGCAGATGATATTGAAGGAACGGTATATGTTCGTTTTTCAGTATCAGAATATGGAAAAGTCACCAACGCTAAAGTGCTGAATCAAATCGGTGGTGGTTGCGATGAAGAAGCGCTTCGAGTAGTAAATATGTTCCCAGCATGGGATCCAGCCCAAAACAATCTAAAACCTGTTGCCGTTGAGATGGACTTACCCATTCTATTCGCCTTAAAATCAGTGGAACCCATATTTTCTGAACGACATACGATTCATTGGGGTAAGTTGGCTGCCAAGCAGGTTACTCGAACGGAGTTATTAGATAATGTCAGAGATGAAGTAATTGTCAGAGATGAATTTGGCAACGACCTAGATATCAGTAGTCTAGTGATTGCGTACCAACGAAACCGTAGTTTTAATGATGCGGAAAGTACAGGTATGATCAATAATGATATGATAAAAATATTGAAAAAAGCCAAAGCGGGCGGCGAAATACTTGTTACTGCTACGATTGTGGAAGATGGAGAATTTGTGGAGGTAGCCCGGTTATATGAAATCGTAGATTAATATTTATAATTCTAATAGATAGTAACTATCACAACCACCATGCCCCGTATTTCCCAAGGCACAGCTCAATGGTAAAAACCCTGCTTTTTCATAAAGTCTTCTAGCAGCTTCCATATGCTGTAGCGTTTCTAAATAACATTTTTTAAAACCCATTTCTTTCGCTCCGACCAAGGACATTTCGAGCATTTTTCGTCCCAATCCTTTTCCTCTTGCTTCTTCTAAAAAATACATTTTTCGCAATTCGCAGGTATCTGGATCACCGCCAGTTAAAGGAGCAAAACCACCACAGCCTAAAACTTTTTCTTCCTTCCCAACGACTACATACATAACAGACTGGTTTCCCTGATAGGCTTCATACATCTGGTCCACTTCGAGATCTTCGATTGAAAATCCTTCTCCAACAGCACCAAAAGAAGTCATCACCGTACGTATAACTTTTGCCACTTCAGCATTGTCTGCTTTTCGAATAGGTCGAATAAGAAAATCTGACATAGTCTCACATATTTAAACATGAGTCCCGAATTTCGCTATCATCATTTAATCTGGTTACTGGCCAGTTAGCGCAGCATTTCTTTGCTGGTTAGCCCGTTGGCTTTTAGCTAGTTAGCCCTCTTTTTACTTAAAAAGAGGGCTAACGGGCAAACTAGCTAACAGGCCACCTGGCAATATATTTCTAAAGAAAAAATTCGAGATGACTCATGTTATGCTTCATAAAAAATGGTCTTATCTATTTCTGAATAAATTGCCTAAGGTCTTCATACCCATTCCTGCAATATCATCCATGATGCTACCATCACCATCGCGATCTAGTAATTTACCTAGTAAGCCCATTTCTTGACGCTGATTGGTGGCAGACTTTACTGAACGGCTCAACATATCAGATAAACCACTTTGGTCCATATTGTTCTGACGCTTTTGCTTTCCTAGCATTCCTAAAACGATAGGTGCTAACATAGTCATTAGATTTCCCGTCTTATCGCCAGTCAATCCACTCATCTTGCTGATGGCATCAATCGCATTTCCTTGCTTACCTCCTAAAACATGTTTTAGAATACCGGCACCATTAGCAGCACGATTGTTGGTTAAGTTACCACCCAAAAGATCTCCTATATTATCTAAAATACTTCCATCGTGATCCGAATCCAACGCATTAGCCAAAGCACTAGCTCCATCAGGAGATGCCGCATTTTTAGCTAAAGCAGCTGTCAACATAGAAATAATACCACTAGTGGCTACTTCTGTTTTTTCTTTCTCTTCTCCAATCTGATTACTCAATTGGTCAAGAACATTACCAGAAAGCTGGCTTTGTAATAAGTCAATTAAATCCATAATTTTTTTCTTTTAAAATGTTTGTGCTGAAGCAGAAATATCAGTATCAGCTGTTAAATGATTCGGTAAGTACAAAAAATTGATCAAATCAAAATTCAGGTTCCTACACTTATATCTTGACTTGATATTGGGACTGAGGTAACAAATATAGGGGAAATATCTCATTTTTAGCCTGTTTAAAGGTAGTTTACAGACATTCTAGGCGGCTAATTTCTAAATTTCCTTATCTTTGAGAGAGAACTTGTTTTAACTACCGATTGGCATTTATTAACGTACTATTTTGAGAAAATAGAAATTGCTTAGGTAATTTCACGAAAATCAACTTGATGAAACCAGCTACCCGAGATAATCAACAGGAAGCCACGATGAGCGATATCCTCCAAAAAGCGCAGCAGCACGTCTTAGATTTGTCCAACCGGATAAACGATAATCGCCTTTTATATCATAACTACCAACGAACCTGTCAAATCGTAGCTCACGTACAAAAAGTGGCTACAGCTATTGAGGTAGATAGCGAAACGAAAGAGATTGCTGCTCTCGCGGCCTGGCTACACGCCACTGGTTATCAAAAAGATTATGACCGAGCAATAAGTTTAAGCGCCGAAATCGCTGAAGCTTTTTTAAACTCCGCCAATTATCCAGCGAAAAAAATAAGATCAGTCATTAACTGCATCAATGCTTCTAAGGAAAATAATCGTCCTGACAGCAAAGCGGCTGAATTGTTTTTAGATGGACTACATGGATTTAACGCCACCAATAATTTTTTCCACCACCGTCCATTGCTCCGCTTGGAATGGGAACTTATTCAGGGACGGCAGCTACCGGCACTAGAATGGAATCAGATCCAATTACAGGAATTATTGCGAACCAGTTTTTATACGCCTTACGGCAAAAATCAGTTTGCCCCCATGGTCGCACAAAATATCCTCATGCAGAAAAGCAGGGTTGAAAAAAATCAGCATAATAAATTACAACTATTGGGCGAAGAGGACGGACAAATTCGTAAGTTTCAAGGACTGGAAAAAAAATTACCCGGTAGTGCTACGCAAACGTATTTTAGAACCAATTATCGTAACCATATCAACCTGAGCGCTATCGCTGATAACAAAGCGAACATCATGATTAGCGTCAACGCAATTTTGATTTCGGTCATCATTTCTGTTTTGTCTTATCAGAATATTCCAGAGACTCAGCCGATGGTCTTGTTACCGGTCGTTTTATTTTTAGTTACCGCGCTGACTTCGCTCATCTTTGCGGTTTTGTCTATTCGCCCAAAAGTAACCGCTCATAATGATGGAAAAGTCAACTTGATGGAAGCTCGAAAGAATATTGTCTTTTTTGGAAACTTCATCAACCTCAGTCTAGAACAGTTTGAAGAGGCAATGGATGCTGTACTCCGTGATGGGGAACTACTATACGGTAATATGACACGTGATCTCTATTTCCTAGGGAAAGTTCTGGATAAAAAATATCGTTTTTTAACGATGTCCTATAATATCTTTATGGTCGGTTTTGTGTCTACCGTTATTTCTTTTTTGGCGGTTTTGTTTTCGTAGGAAGATGAAATAGAATGGCCATAAAGAATCATTGTAACAAAACAACATGAGTCATGCGAATTTTTTCTTTAGAAAAATATTGCCCGTTGGCCAGTTAGCTTGTTTGCCCTCTTTTTACGTAAAAAGAGGGCAAACAAGCTAAAAGCAAACTGGCTAACCAGCAAAAATACGCTGTGCTTAGATGTAAACCATCAGATTAAATGATGATCGTGAAATTAGGGATGACACATCTTGCACTCATTTTCTATCTGAATTATTGTTCAAAAATATCCTCTATTTAATATCCAACACCCATTCTCCCGCCTCGTCTTTATGTAATTTCGCAACCTTCAATTTGAGGTTTCCACTTCTGGCTTTTGGCAAAACCATGACTTCCGCTTCTTCTACATCTAGCCATTTTACGATGATGGGTTCGTAGCGATCCAACTTTTTTTCCCAAATTAATTCTAACCCTTGATCCGTATAGCCAAAAATTTGTAATCCATTTCGATCTGGATCATCTTTTAGATCACCTCTATAGCTGACCAATTTTTTAAAATCGGGCGCAATGACCGGAAACCCCCAAATGATAGTCTCCTTTCCAGATTTGTCGTTGACCAGTCGATAGCTATCTGTTTCCTGACCATTGACTGCCACCACGAATAATCCCATCTTGGGAACATAATACCGGTAAAAATAGGACTGTTGGGCGGTAACTTCTTCAATAGCACTATCATCCAATTGCTTTTTTTCTCCATTTAACAAACTAAATTCCAGCGCACCTTCTTTTGTCTTTGCTACATACTGTCGATCTTTTGATAATTGTTTGCTTTCTATTTCTGCTATACATTTATTAGCCTGACTAATTCGACGACGCTTAAAATAATCCATACAGCGATCGTACGGAGTAGGCAATGCGGCCACTTTAGGTTCATAAAATTTCACACCACCTCCATAGACCCAGCCAGTTTTCCCCTCGGTGGTTTTCACCTTTAACCAAGGCTCATCGTACAACTTACCACGCAAGGTAATTTGTTGGGTAAAATCCGTTTTTTCATCTAAAAAAGTCATCGCGCCACCTTCTGGTATTTCAGCGACTACTTCTGATTTTGTGTCTGGTTCACTTCGCATCCGTAGCTTATCTACCCAAGCGTAAACGGTTACCGTGGTGGGCGCAGCAATGACTATAGAGTCTACAGATTTATTTGTATCGGGAAGATTAGTATTCGTTTCGGTGGAGTTTGTATCTTTACAGGCAACAAAGACCGATAATAGTAATAATAGGACAGGGAGGAATCTCTGAATCATGATGTGTAAGTTTTCTCGTAGTGGCAAAAAAAAAGTCTAGTATACTTTAGACGCAAGATTATACTTTTTGCCACAAATTTAGGGTTAATACTAGAATTTATATCGGTTAAAATAGATGTTATGTTAAAAAAAACGATCATACTGCTGGTTTTAATATATATATCAGGAAGTCTTTTTGGACAGAAAAATTCCCGAGAAAAATATATTGATAAATATAAAAAAATCGCCATCCAAGAGATGGAGCGAGCGGGTGTTCCAGCGAGTATCAAACTCGCCCAAGGTATTCTTGAATCCAACGCAGGACAAAGCACCCTAGCACGAAAAGCAAAAAATCACTTCGGCATGAAATGCGGTTCAAAAGCGCAATGGCAGGGGGATACTTATTACCTAGAAGATGATGATTATAATGATGCTGGGAAACTGATTAAATCCTGTTTTAGGGTATATAAAAAAGCAACCGAATCTTATATTGCTCATTCTGAATTTTTACGTGACCCCCGGAAACGCTATCGGTACGGTGATTTATTTAAATTGAATCCTCGTGACTACAAGGCCTGGGCTCGTGGCCTAAAAGCCGCGGGCTATGCCACTAGTCCAACTTATGCGGAAAAACTGATTGGCATTATTGAGTCTTACGAATTATATCAATATGATCAAAAAGCAGCACCCGAAGTAGATTTACCCGACGATGACCGCTATCCAGATGATAGATACGAAGAAGAAATCGCCACCGAAGAAATAGAAGTAGATGATTCTGGAATCCTATTTTTAAATGATGTAAAAGTCGTTCTAGCAGAAAAAAATGATACACCGCTAGAAATTGCGAATAGAACGGGTGTTAAGACTAAACGCATCTTAAAATATAATGATCGTCTGACACGAATCACCCAAGATATCACTCCTAACTCACGGGTATATCTCCAACGCAAACGCAACGGCTATCGTGGTAAGAAGAAATATCATCAAGTTCGTGAGGGGGAAACGATGTTCTATCTTTCTCAAATTTATGGAGTCAAGGTAAAAAAACTTCGGAAGAGAAACCGAATTTCAGAAGGCCGCGAACCGGCAGTGGGCAGCCTGATCAAACTACGGGGATGGAAAGTCAGTAAAAGTAAAACTCCAAGAACCATCCGAAGCTCCGAGGTTCCTGAAAGAGATAATATAAATCCTAAAAAAGACAATAGCTCACCAAAGAAGGACCGGGAGGTAAATCCTTCCTCTCCTCAGACCGAAACCAAAGATCCTGTTGAAAGTGACGAAGTGGAATTCGAAACGGGTGATGAAATTGATACAAGTGAAACGTTTAACCCTTTCGACGATGAGCTTCCACAAGCGAAACCCATTTACCATCGAGTCGTAAAAGGGGATACCTTATATAAACTGTCACAATATTATGGTACATCCGTCGAAGATATTCGATTGCTCAATCAGATGAGATCTAATATTATTTCGGTTGGACAAACTTTGCGGGTTAAGTAATCTTGGAATATCACAGCCACCGCATAGCATAATATTTATTTTATAGACTTAAAAAAGAAAAAAATGATTCGAATTTTAGCTTTTATTTGCTTAATAAGTTTTGCTTGTTTGACAACTGGAACAACACAAGGCGTAGCTTTTGGACTTAAAGGAGGACCTACCATGGCTTTTCAAAAATGGGATAACTCAGAACGAGAAGCTTTATTCGCTTACCATTTTATCGCATCCGTCGAATCACTCGCGGAGGAAGGAGCGTTTTCTATATTTGCACAAGCAGGCTATCATAATCGTGGAAGTGCCATTCGTATCAGACGTTTTCAATATACTGATATTGGTACAGGGGCACCTCGAACGTTTAATGGTCGCACCACCAAATATGATTTCCAAAATCTGGCATTATCTGTTGGTGTTAAGCAACGATTTCTAGCCAGCATCGGTAATCTTTACTATCTATTTGGATTACGAGGAGAATATAGTTTAAATAATAGCCTAGACCAATTTAGTGAATTACCTTTAAGTGTCCAAAGTGGTTTTCCTTCCGAAGTAGGCGTCCAAGATTTTACTTTTGGATTTATTTTTGGCGGTGGATTTGAATTACCACTTGGAGATTATATGGATGCTACCATCGAACTGACCATCAACCCAGACTTTACTAAGCAATATTTCCAACCCGCCTTCAATAATGCTTTTAATCCTTTTACTGGCAATAACGATCGAAATATTCCCGAGCTCAATATTCGTAATAATTCTATTGAATTGACCGTCGGCTTCCGCTTTAAGCGCGTCGTCGAATATGTAGATTAAATCTCATTCAGATCTTTTTTAATACCTGCCTTGGATGATTCCAGCGCAGGTATTTTCATTTTATTTTATCCTTCCATTCTGTATTTTTTCAAAAAATACGCTTAAAATCAATATTCAACGTAATAATACGTTGCAAAACGTATTAAATAGTTGCATTCCTGAATTATCCGTTGTATATTTGGATTATAGTTAACCAACTAAGAATAATTATGCAACGATTAACAAAGGCGGAAGAAGAGGTCATGCAACATATCTGGGACCTAGAACGCTGCACCGTACGTGATATTTTAGAACGGATGGGAACACCAAAACCACCCCATAGTACCATCTCTTCTATTGTTCGGATATTGGAAACAAAGGGTTTTCTCGATCATAAAGCCTATGGACGAACCTACGAATACTTTCCAATCATTCTGAGAGCAGACTATAGTAAAAAATCTGTTAAAAAATTAGTTTCTGACTATTTCGGCGGTTCTCCAAAAAGTCTGGTTTCTTTTTTACTAAAAGAAGAAAAAATTGATTTGGAAGAACTCAAAAAAATGGTGGACGAAATGGATGAGGACAATTAAATCGACAAAAAAGATATTGCTATGATAACTTATCTTCTTCAAACCAGTTGCTGCTGGATTGTATTTTATTTGTTTTACTTTTTGGCTTTACGCCGAGAAACTTTCTTTACCAGCAATCGACTTTACTTACTTGGAAGTCTTCTCTTTGGGTTGATTTTTCCTTTAATAGATTTTGGCTGGTGGACAATGTTAACCAAAGACACCACGGCTTCTATCATGGTGCAGCCGCTTGCGGTCACCGTCAATCAACTGGGTTACACGCTCGAAGAAATTGTGGTTACCGCTAATCGAAGTTCCGTTACCTCCACGGGAACAATACTTGTCATCCTTTATTTATTCGTAGTTACCGGTTTGACCACACGATTATTTTACGGCATATACGCTTTGTGGACTTTAAAAAGACAGAGTGTCATCGAAAAAAAAGAAGGGTACGATTTGGTTAAAACAGCAGCGCTCCATTTACCTTTTTCATTTTTCAACAATCTTTTTTGGAGTGAACAATTAGATTTACCATCAGCCGACCGAGATCGAATTCTACGCCACGAACTAACACATATTCAACAACGTCATAGCATTGATATTATCCTTTTGGAAATTACCAGTATTTTATTTTGGTTTAATCCAATTATATGGTTTTATAGAAATGCTATTCGCAATACTCATGAATACTTAGCAGATCAAAAAGTACTCGTACAATCGAAAAAGAAACAATATGGCCAATTATTGTTGCGGCAAATGCAATCCGGAATCGCATTTTCGCTCGCAAATAATTTTAATCATTCACAATTAAAAAAACGCTTTAACATGATGAATCAAAATAAATCATCCCGCTGGGCCATGACCAAATATCTTTGGGCCCTTCCACTACTCGCAGTCTTACTATTGGCTTTTAAAGCCAGTAATCAGCTAGCGCCAAAATCAGAAATAATCGAACAAAACACCGTAACTTCAGAAACTAAATCACCTGTCAATATTTCTCCTAGCGACAGCATTTTCAAAGAAGTAGATCAAATGCCTTTCTTTCCTGGCTGCTCGGATATAGTAGATTTAGAAGAACGTCATAGTTGTGCTGCTAAAAAATTATTGACTCACATTTACACCAATATAAAATACCCTGAACTTGCTCGAGAAACGGGAACACAAGGAACGCTCGTTGTTCGTTTCATAATAGATAAAACAGGGAAAATCACCAAACCAGAAGTCATAAGAAGTATCGGCCAAGGTTGCGATGTAGAAGTTTTGAGGGTTATCGAAACGATGCCTGATTGGGACCCGGGAATCCACCAAGGAAAGCCCGTTAATGTTTATTTCAATCTACCCGTAAAATTCAAACTCGAAGGCGATCCTACTAAAGTAGACAAATCAGTCAAACCTATTGGCTTGTCTATTTTTCCAAATCCTGCCACTCAAGACATAACGGTTAAAATTAATGCCGCTGCCGGTCCTGTTAAACTATATCTCAGCGATATCACCGGAAAAATTTTAAAAGAAGTTAGCTACGATAATTTCTCTGGGACTGGAGAAGAAAATTTCAATCTCACAGCTTTGGGTGCCAAAGGGACTTTACTAGTGACCGCCACTCAAGGTGCCCTCACCAAAACGGAGCAAGTCATTCTAAGATAAGATCAATTATATTCTGATCAAAAGCCCCACGCTGATTCATCTCAGCGTGGGGCTATTTTTTTGAATACTAAGGAGAAATTAGTCCGCTATCAATTTTCCAAAAAAATGTTTTATCTTTGTCATCCTGAGATAGGATTTGTTAAAAAATCTAATAAACGCGCAATATTTTCAATACTACTATGGCAAAGAAACGAGCTTCCGTATCCCCCACGAATAGAAAAAAGACGACTCAAAAAAAGTCTACTAAAGCAGTCCCCAAAAACGAAGGCTACTCCGAGCCTGATCAGATGCACGTGATCGGAGCACGAATGCACAACCTCAAAGATATTGATGTCTCCATTCCTCGAAATCGCTTCGTAGTGATTACGGGCATCAGTGGTAGTGGAAAATCTTCTTTGGCTTTTGATACCATCTATGCAGAAGGGCAGCGACGTTATATGGAAACCTTTTCGGCCTACGCTCGGCAATTTATAGGTGATATGGAACGACCGGATGTAGAACAAATTACTGGACTGAGTCCCGTTATTTCTATTGAACAAAAAACAGTGAGTCGAAATCCTCGCTCCACTGTCGGAACCATCACAGAAATTTATGATTTCCTCAGATTGCTTTTCGCTCGTACAGGAGAAGCTTATTCTTATAAAACTGGCAAAAAAATGGTCCGCTACAACGAGGATCAAATGCTAGAGCATATTTATAAGAATTTCAACAAAAAGAAAGTAGTCCTCCTTGCCCCACTTGTTAGAGCTAGAAAAGGACATTACCGGGAACTCTTCGACCAAATCCGGAAGCAAGGTTATACCAAAGTCCGCGTGGATGGTGAAATTTTAGATATCAAATCCGGCATGCAAATAGACCGTTATAAGACCCACGACATCGAGGCGGTAGTAGATAGACTAGCCGTCAGTAAAGAACGTCGTGACCGTCTTAATACGTCCCTGCAAACGGCACTCAAAATGGGCAACGGATTTATTATGGTACTCGAACATGGTAAAGACGAAGTACATCCTTACAGCAAACATTTGATGGATCCCGATTCGGGAATTTCCTACGAAGAACCTTCCCCTAATGCCTTCTCTTTTAATTCTCCTTACGGTGCTTGCCCAAGTTGTAAAGGATTAGGAAAGGTGAACAAAGTTGATCTAAAAAAAGTAATCCCTGACGAAAATTTAAGCCTTAACGAATCTGGAATTTTACCTTTCGGTGAACCCAGAGAGAATACGACTTATAAGCAAATAAAAAAGATCGCAAAGAAATATAAATTCACCATGACGACTCCCGTCAAAAAAATTCCTAAAGAAGCAATGGACATTATGCTCTACGGCGGTAATCGCGATTATGGGGTCGTTAAAAAAGTCCAACACGATTTAGTTTATGACTTAGCACAAGAGGGATTATTTAAAATGCTAGAACGTTGGTTTAAAGAATCTACTTCAGAAAAAATTAGAAACTGGGCGGAAGATTTTATGACCATCGATACTTGTTCAGCATGTAACGGACTTCGCCTAAAAAAAGAGTCTTTACATTTTAAACTCAATGAAAAAAACATTGGAGAACTGGCTGAAATGGACGTTGCCCAATTAGCTGACTGGACAGACAACGTGACCAAAACTTTTTCTAAAAGACAAAAAGAAATTGCCAAAGATGTGGTCAAAGAAATTCGTCTACGGCTAGGTTTTTTGCTGCACGTTGGCTTGGATTATCTAAGTTTAAATCGTCCTGCGCGCTCATTGTCGGGAGGAGAGGCTCAGCGGATTCGATTGGCTACGCAGATTGGATCGCAATTAACCGGAATCACCTACATCCTAGATGAGCCAAGTATCGGACTGCACCAACGCGACAACCAAAAATTAATTGAAGCACTTAGAGAATTGTCAGATATTGGGAATACCGTCTTAGTGGTCGAACACGATAAAGATATCATGCTCGCTTCGGATTATCTGATTGATATGGGCCCCGGTGCGGGTAAGCTGGGTGGCGAATTAGTAGCAGAAGGAATGCCTAAAGAGTTTATGAAAATGACTACGATGACGGCGGATTATTTACGAGATAAAAAACGGATTGAGGTGCCAACGGAACGCAGGAAAGGCAACGGCAAATTTTTAGAACTCAAAGGTGCGACTGGAAACAATCTAAAAAATGTTGACATCAAAATTCCACTAGGAACTTTCACCTGTATTACGGGCGTCTCGGGAAGTGGAAAATCAACCTTGATCAACGAAACCTTGTATCCCATTTTGCGCGCGCATATGTACCGCAGTTCTCAACGGCCTATGCCTCATAAATCCATCAAAGGCATGGATCATCTAGACAAGGTCATTGAAATTGATCAGTCGCCGATCGGTCGTACGCCGCGTTCTAATCCAGCCACTTATACAGGTGTTTTTACTGATATTCGTAAGATATTTTCCGAATTACCAGAAGCCAAAATCCGAGGGTATAAACCAGGTCGTTTTTCTTTTAATGTCAAAGGGGGGAGATGCGAGACTTGCGGTGGTGGTGGTAAACGCGTGATTGAAATGAACTTCTTGCCCGACGTAGAAGTAGAATGTGAAGATTGTATGGGCCGTCGATACAATCGCGAAACGTTGGAAGTTATGTACAAAGGAAAATCCATTAACGATGTCCTCAACATGACCGTAGAAGAAGCCGAAATTTTCTTTCAGCCCATTCCTAATATTTATAGAAAATTAAAAACCTTAAAAGAAGTTGGACTTGGATATATTACGTTAGGTCAACGCGCTACTACGCTTTCTGGTGGAGAAGCACAACGGGTAAAATTATCTGAAGAATTATCTAAAAGAGATACAGGACAAACGATTTATATTCTGGACGAACCAACGACGGGTTTGCATTTTGATGATATTCGTCAATTATTAATTGTGCTGAACCGATTGGTCAATAAAGGGAATACGATTCTGGTGATCGAGCATAATATGGATGTAATCAAAGTCGCTGATTTTATCATTGATATGGGGCTTGAAGGAGGACATCGAGGTGGAGAAGTAGTGGTTACTGGAACGCCGGAAAAGGTCGCTAAGCATAAGACGAGTCATACGGGGCGGTATTTGAAGATGGAGTTGTAGGGGTGGGTGTGTTATTTGCAAGCAAAAAATAGAATAAAGAATGAATGCGACTGAATTAAAAAACATTAGTGCTTCTTTGTCGAAGTATGTATTAGAGTATCAAAAAATACTATCTATAAAACTTAATAGTGAAATAGATGCTAGGATCAATTTATTATTCATAATGATTATTTGCAAAAATATTGATAGTATAAATGCAATATCAAAACTTATTAAGTCTTCAAAATTTGGGTACATACTTTATAGTGTAGCTGCAATACTAAGAGGTAATTCTTTAAACGGAATGATTGCCTTATTTCTTGCCAAAAAAATTACCCCCGGGAAGCATAATAACGATCAAGCTGAAGTTATAGATGAAATTGAAAAATTATATACCGATCAGGTAGAACATTTGATAAGAGATATAAAACTGCTTGTTGAGAGCAAACAAGAAACAAACAACCAAGGAATCGTGAATTATATCAACAATGAATATCAATATTTCTTAAAACAACCAATTACAAATATAATAGACAGGCCATCACTAAAACATAAAAATTCAAATTTTAGAACACGTAAATTATTACAAAACTCTTACTCAAAAGAACAGTCAATAAAATTTTTAGAAAGCTATATTTATTATTCCAAATTTGATCATATAGGAATTGTGACGTCTAATTTTTACAATAAGGCATTGCAAAACACCAAAGATGAAATAAATACAATGATTGATTCAATTATAGATTCAGTGTATATCAATCGTAGTTTCAAAAGTTATTTAAATTTGACCAAACATGAAGCAAACAAGATCGAAGAAATTACTGAAAATCTTTATAAAGAGTTAAATTACGAATATTGAAAATGAATACCCACACGCTGCAACAATACACCCCACATCTTTCCACCCACTAAAAAGTTTCGTCGTTCGTTTACACGTCCACGTCAGACTGTGAAAATACCTACCCCAAGCAATTTTTATCACCTAGATTTACCTCCAAAAGCCTATATCTTTCAATAGTGTTTAGCAAAAAATCTGCAGAGAAAAATAACGGTAGGAAACGTAAACTTAAAAGTTAC
>CALFWZ010000149.1 GCA_937928405.1 uncultured Saprospiraceae bacterium | reverse complement strand
TGAATTAGTGAATTAGTGAATTAGTGAATTAGTGAATTAGTGAATTGGTGAATTAGTGAATTAGTGAATTAGTGAATTAGTGAATTAGTGAATTAGTGAATTAGTGAATTTAGTTTCTATAAATTGATTCACAAAAGCTTCAACCAGTTTCCTTCTTTTTCTTTTCTAAATATTTGATATAGCCATTAATCATTTTAATAATTTCTTGAGCTTCACTTTTAAGTTCATCTCTCAGTGCAATTGTTATGTATTCACATTCATAGGCGCAATTTAAGTGATCTTGAGCTTCGGTTAGAGAACCACGAGCTATCCGACAAAATTGTATATTTTCTTGATAATGATATCTTCCATGTCCTTCTGCGATATTGGCAGGACATTTACGAGTACTCCTGACTAATTGATCTACTAATTTGTATTTTTCAGAAGCTGGAAACACTTTTGCCAACTCAAAGGTTTTCTTTCTAAACGTGCAACATTTTTTGTAAATCTCTAAGTCTTCAAATGATCGTGATCTCATGAATCGGTGGATTAATAAGTTGATTTTATTTGTTGTTTCACTCACTGAATATTCTAAACACTCAGTGCACTAGAATAAAAAAATCTCTCTTATAATAAAAGGGACAAACTAATTAGCTTATATAATTAATCTACCGATTTAAGAACTAACGGTTCTTACTAATACAACTAATTAACTGATCTACTAATTCACCAATCCACCAAATCACACATCATAATTCAAACTAGGTGCCAGCCATCTTTCTGCTTCCTCCCGATTAATTCCTTTTCTTCGTGCATAGTCTTCAACTTGGTCTAAAGAAATTTGCCCTAGTCCAAAATACTTAGCTTCTGGATGTGCAAAATACCAACCACTGACAGAAGCCGCAGGATACATTGAGTAGCTTTCCGTCAGTTTGATTCCTGTCTTATCTTCTACCTCAAGTATTTCGAATAATGTCGCTTTTTCGGTATGTTCTGGACAAGCAGGATAACCTGGTGCCGGACGAATACCCTGGTATTTTTCTGCGATCATAGCTTCATTATCCAGATCTTCTTCTTTGGCATATCCCCAAAATTCTTTTCGCACTCGTTGGTGCATTCTTTCGGCGAAAGCCTCTGCTAACCGATCCGCCAATGCTTTGAGCATGATAGCGTTATAATCATCTAATGCTTCTTCATATTTTTTGACCCATTTTTCGATACCAATTCCAGCAGTTACAGCAAAGGCACCTATGTAGTCAGAAAGTCCTGTCTCTTTAGGAGCAATAAAATCTGTTAAAGAAAAATTAGATTGTCCTGGTGCTTTTTGTCGTTGCTGTCTGAGATTTCGTAACACGGCTTTTACTTCCGCTCGTTCGTCATTGGCGTATAATTCAATATCATCATCATTCACCGCATTAGCGGGAAAGAATCCGATCACTGCTTTGGCAGTCAACCAGTTTTCATCAATAATTCTACGCAGAATACTCTGGGCATCATTAAATAATTTTTTTGCTTCAACGCCAACCACTTCGTCCTCAAAAATAGCGGGATACTTACCTCGTAATTGCCAGCTACTAAAGAACGGTGTCCAGTCAATATGCGCTGCTAGTTCTTCGGTAGAATAGTCATCGAATACTTTGATTCCCGTAAAGGAAGGTTTGACAGGTGTGAAATTTTCCCAATCTAATTTTAATTTACGTTCTCTTGCCTTGTTAAGTGTCAGATATTTTTTATTTGATTTTCGATTCCCACGAAGCTCACGCACACGTACATACTCACCGCGAATTCCTTGAACGTATTCCGTGGTAGTATCTCCTTCTTTACTCAATAAACTGCTCGCTACCCCTACGCATCGAGATGCATCTAGAACATGAACGGTAATACCACGCTGGTATTTGGGTTCAATTTTTACCGCCGTATGCGTTTTAGAGGTAGTCGCTCCTCCAATCAACAAAGGAATGTCAAATCCCTCTCGTTCCATTTCAGAGGCAACATAAACCATTTCGTCTAGTGAAGGCGTAATCAATCCACTGAGTCCGATAATGTCTACTTTTTCTTCTCTGGCTTTTTTCAAAATTTGTGAACAAGGAACCATCACTCCCATATCAATAATTTCAAAATTATTACAGCCCAAAACGACCCCAACAATATTTTTACCAATATCGTGTACATCTCCTTTCACCGTCGCCATTAGTATTTTCCCTTTAGAGCTACTCGCCCCTTTTTCTTTTTGTGCTTCAATGAATGGAGTCAGGTGAGCTACTGCTTTTTTCATTACTCGTGCACTTTTCACCACTTGTGGTAAAAACATTTTTCCAGCACCAAACAAGTCTCCAACCACGTTCATTCCATTCATCAAATGTCCTTCGATAACATGGATAGGAGCTTCGGCAGCTAAGCGCGCTTCTTCCGCATCTTCTTCAATAAACTCCGTAATACCTCTGACGAGGGAATGTGTAATTCTTTCTTGTAAGGTTCCTTCTCTCCAAGTCAAGTCTTTCTGTACCACTCTTCCACCACCTTTGACTCGCTCGGCATAATCCGTCAATGCTTCGGTCGCATTTTCAGAACGATTAAAAAGTACGTCTTCTACCAAGGTCAATAAGTCTTTTGGAATCTCTTCATAGATTTCTACCATACCCGCATTTACGATTCCCATATCCATACCAGCTTGAATAGCATGATATAAAAATGCCGAGTGCATGGCTTCTCTTACTGCATTATTTCCTCTAAAAGAGAAGGAGATATTACTAACGCCACCACTTACTTTTGCACCAGGGCAAAGCGCTTTAATTTGTCGCGTTGCCTCGATAAAATTAATGGCGTATTCATTATGTTCTTCGATTCCTGTAGCTACTGCGAAAATATTTGGATCAAAAATAATGTCACTGGCACGGAAGCCAACCTCATTTACCAGAATATCATATGCTCGCTTACAAATTTCTACTTTTCGTTCGATGGTATCTGCTTGTCCTTCTTCATCAAAAGCCATGACAACTGCGGCGGCACCATAACGCTTAACAAGTGTTGCTTGCTTTTTAAATTCTTCCACGCCTTCTTTCATCGAGATGGAGTTCACGATTGATTTACCTTGCACACATTTTAGCCCAGCTTCGATCACTTCCCATTTTGAAGAATCGATCATGATGGGTAATTTAGCAATATCTGGCTCAGACATAATCAGGTGCAGAAAATCGACCATGGCTTTTTTAGAATCCAATAGTCCTTCATCCATATTTACATCAATAATCTGGGCACCACCTTCCACTTGTTGTTGTGCAACAGAGATTGCTTCCGCAAAATCACCAGACTTAATCAAGCGCGCAAACTTACGGGAACCTGTGACATTGGTTCGTTCACCGACATTGACAAAATTAGTTCCAGGGCGAAGCACCAATGGTTCTAAACCACTTAGCTGGGTATAAGGACTTGGTTCAGGAATACTTCGTGGTTTAACTCCCACGACGCCTTCAGCCATTGCTTGAATATGATCTGGTGTAGTACCACAACATCCACCAATAATATTAACAAAATTACTTTCTGCAAATTCGCGAATATAATCTCGCATCTCTTTAGGCTCCTGGTCATATTCACCAAACTCATTGGGTAGACCAGCATTAGGATACGCACTGATATGGCAGTTGGCAATTTTAGAAAGCGACTCGATATGTGGTCGCATTTCTTTGGCCCCCAAGGCACAGTTAAAACCAATGGAAAAGAGTTCGATATGACTCATTGAAATCCAGAATGCTTCTGCGGTTTGTCCGGAAAGGGTACGCCCACTAGCATCTGTAATCGTCCCTGAGATCATGATGGGTAATTTTTCACCACGTTCTTCAAAGAGTTGATCGATGGCAAACAAAGCAGCCTTGGCATTGAGGGTGTCAAAAATAGTTTCGACTAAAAATAGATCCGCTCCTCCATCCATCAATCCTCGTGCCTGTTCGTGATAGGCTTCTACCAGTTCGTCAAAAGTAACGGCTCGATAACCAGGATTGTTAACATCAGGGGAAATAGAAGCGGTACGATTGGTCGGCCCAAAAGCGCCTGCTACAAACCGAGGTTTATCTGGATTTTTTTTAGTATATTCTTGAGCTGCTTTTTTGGCAATTTTAGCAGATGCTAGATTCATCTCATACGCTAACTCCTGCATATCATAATCTGCTTGAGCGATGGTCGTGCTACTGAAAGTATTCGTTTCAATAATGTCTGACCCTGCATCCAGATAAGCCTTATGAATCGCTTCGATAACATGAGGTTGCGTAATAGACAATAGATCGTTGTTGCCTTGTACGTCTTTATGAAAATCAGCAAATCGTTCGCTTCGATAATCTTTTTCTTCTAAGCGATATTCCTGAATCATCGTTCCCATTGCACCATCTAGTACAAGGATTTTTTTTCTAGCAGCTTCTTGTATTGTCATTTCTATATTTTTCTCAATCGTAAAGATTATAATCTCCAATAAGTAATACCCTCCATCAAGTCTTTATCATAAATACCTTTGATATCAAAAAGGACGGCCGGTCCGTCAAATAATTCTTTAAAATAATCTAAGTCTAATTTTCGGTATTCACTATGACCTACCGTAACCATCACGGCATCATATTTTCCTAAAGGTCGATCTAGTAAAGTTATACCATATTCATGTGCCACTTCATTAGGGTTGGCTACAGGATCTACTATATGGACATTGATAGAATATTCCATCAGTTCCTTAACCAAATTCACTACCTTACTGTTGCGGATATCTGCAACATTTTCTTTAAAAGTAATTCCTAATACTAAGACTTTACTTTCTCCTGGATTTTTTCCCTTTTCGATCAGTGTTTTTACCAATCTTTTGGCAATAAAATGAGGGATATTGTCATTTACTCGACGGCCAGCCGCAATTACCTGTGGGTCTAGTCCAAGCTGCTTTGCTTTGTGCATTAGATAGAATGGATCTACACTAATACAGTGTCCTCCTACTAAACCAGGATGGTATTTATGAAAGTTCCATTTTGTGCCCGCAGCAGCCAATACTGCTTTCGTATCAATATTCATTTTGTCGAAAATCATACTCAACTCGTTCATTAATGAGATATTAATATCTCGCTGAGTATTTTCTATTACCTTAGCAGCTTCTGCTACTTTAATAGAATCTGCTTTATGAATTCCCGCCTCGATAATATGGTTGTAGACTTCGCTAATTTCTTCCAATGCTTCGGCATCATTGCCAGAAACAATTTTTAAGATCGTGGTTAATGTACGCACTTTATCTCCAGGAACAATACGCTCGGGAGAATACCCAAATTTAAAATCAGTACCAGCTTTTAGGCCAGATATATTTTCTACGATGGGTACGCAATCCTCTTCTGTACATCCTGGATAGACGGTACTTTCAAAAACAACATAATCTCCTTTTTTAATCACTTGCCCTACTGTTTTGGAAGCTCCAAGTAAAGGATCAAGATTAGGTACCTGATGTTCATCAATATCCGTTGGAACAGCAACAATAAAAAAGTGCGCTTCTTTTAAGACATTCAAACTATCTGTAAATTGGATAGTTTTATTTTCAAAGGCGACGCGATCTAGTTCTTTGGACGGATCAAATCCATTTTTCATTTGCTCGACTCGTTCACTATTAATATCGAAACCAATAACATCAAATTCTTTGGCAAATTCCAGCGCAATAGGCAATCCCACATAACCTAAACCAATAACTCCAATTTTCTTTTTTCTTTCGAGAAGCGTCTTATACATCATGTAGCATCTTAGTTTCTTTATTCAAAACTTAAAAGTCTAAACTCCGATTCGCAAAATTTAATCGAATACCTCCACCAAAATAGCTGGTTGTTAAATCTAGGTTATCTTGTTCCGAATTTTTCTTTCGGTAAAAATAGTGAAAGTCTAGGTTAAGATTATGTCTTAATTCATAGCTAACATCTAGTCCACCGATTAAGGTTTTAGTATTAATACCCTGACCACTTTCGTTATTAAAATCCATGACTCGATTCGTATGTGGTTTCAATAAATCTCCACCCCAGTTTTCATTATCAGGATCTTCCCCATAAACAGCATAAATCAACCGAGGTTTAATGAGCCACTTTTTACCAGCTTGGTAACGCAGTCGAAATACAATTTCTTTAAAATTAGCTCCTAGCGGATGGGCCAATGGTTGATTATAATGCGTGTAACTTGCGGAGCTATCTCGATGCGTATAAGTGTAAGGGCGGGCTGAATTATATTCGATTTGTCCATCTAGGTGATCAATACCTAGCATATCAATATATTTCACACCCAGTTGAATTCCATATTTATTGGCCCACCATCCACGACGTTCGACAAACAATTCGTCAAATTTAAATTCATCTAACATCAACTGACCATAAAGTTGAAATCGATTTAAGAGATTCCATTTAAAATCCAAGCCTACAAATGCATTATCAGCACTTCCTAGCGCTTGTTCAACAGTACGATATAAGATAATGGGGTTAAGATATTGTAGCTCAAAATTATTATTTCGGTTAAACATAACTGCCTCAAAGATCCCAATATTCAAATTTTTGGTGAGGTTATAGCTGAGGTGATGCATGGCCGTAAATTTCTTAGGAATAAGCGCATTTCCTGTCAAATCACGAGCTCCAAGCGCATTAAGTTCAGCAAATAAGGTCTGGTAATGAAACTTCCAAACTCTTGCGTTTAGTTTTAAATAAAAATAATTATTCCCAAAGTCTGATAAAAACATCGAGCGGTAACCATCTCCAATAAAATTTCGGCCATGACCTAACTGCGCGTACACATGCTTTGAGATATTAAACCCAACATATCCTTGCGCCAGCAAAAAATCCTGTGCATCTTCCAGATCAATTACCTGACTATTATAATTTTTATAAAACCCAGCTCCTGGCACTGCGTTATCTTCGACAATCTGATCCCGCACATAATCCGCAAATCTCGCCTGTGATTCTAAAATACTAGTATGAAAAAATACTTTCCCATCAATACCTCCTCGGATCATAATTCCGCGCTGATTCAAAAACAAAAAATCATCATCTTTCGCAGCATAAGCTTTACCATTAATAATTGGATTAACCCTAATGTAAAAATTCTCCCGATCCAACTCCCAGAGATTAGCAGGAGTTTTATAGAAATGTTTTAGTATCGGTTTTTTGCTCATGAACAGATAAGGACTTTCTCCTGCTTCATTTGCCGTTTCGCTAACAATGGTGTAAAAAGTTTGGCTGCTGTCAGTATAAACCTTTTGAATTTCCGTTTTTTGAGGATTTAATATTGCGCCAGTAAAAGCTTCATTATTGTCTCGAAATATATAGAACAAATCCCGTCGATCCTTGATACTGATACTCATTTGAGCCGTATCTATCTTTAAAGCATAATTAACAATATCCTCTCTTAAATAATACTTGAGAGAAGAATGAAAATCTGGTGTCAGGTCTGCTTTAATTTCCAGCCGATCCATAATGTGATATGCTTCATCACCTAGTGGTAACCCTGTTTTTTGACCCAATAATAGGTAGCTAGATAAATTGAAAAGGCATAAAAGTAAGAATACTCTCATTTATTTATTTTTTTGAAATCAAAATTTTGATGATTTAAGTATATTCCAACTGGCCGTAAGGGGAATTTTATTCGCAAAAATTCAAAAAATTTTTCTTTGTCTAATTTTTGAGTTCACAAATGGACATTATGATAATATATATCCAAATAACAAAGTTACCAAACTTATTCCTAGTATTATTTAAGTAGTCTTTGCTATTTCAAAATAAATAGGGACCTTTGCAAACTAAAATTAAAAAATTATGAGTAAGGAGTCTAGAACTAGGAGTATTCTAAAAGCCATTTCTTGGAGATTCATTGCCAGTGCCACAACCTTTACTTTAGCTTACTTGATTTTCAGTAATTCTGAATGTGATGATGTGTTAGAAAAGTCGTCTATGGTGGCCATAGCTGAATCACTCATCAAATTGGTCATCTACTATTTTCATGAAAGAGCTTGGCAGATGGCTCCACGCGGCAGTGTTAGAAAGATTATTGGCAAAGGAGAGGATGTTGAAAAATAATTCCAACACCTTATCACCATTAAACGACATTTAATTTGGAAAATCACATACATCCAATCTTCGACCGATTACTTACTAGACAGGATCGAGAACAACGTTTACAACAAAATAGTAAGGTATTATGGCTCACCGGTCTGTCTGGTAGTGGAAAAAGCACCATCGCCGAGGCTTTAGAACGGAAATTACACAATAGTGGATATTTTGCACAAGTGCTAGACGGAGACAATATTCGTTCAGGCATTAACAGCAATCTTGGATTTTCGCTCGAAGATCGGCAGGAAAATATTCGACGAATAGCCGAAATTGGTAAGTTGTATCTCAATAGTGGCATTATTACTATCAACTCCTTTATCAGTCCTACCGTAGAAATTCGTAATTTTGCAAAAGAAACGATTGGTGCAGAGAATTTCATTGAAATTTATATCAACGCACCAATAGAAGTTTGTGAACAAAGAGATGTAAAAGGTCTCTACCAAAAAGCTCGTAAAGGTATCATTAAAGGTTTCACTGGTATCGATTCTCCTTACGAACCTCCAATTAACCCTGCCATCGAAATTAGAACTGATCAACTTTCTCTGGAAGAGAGTGTTGAACAAATTTTCAATTATATCAATCCCATTCTAAAATATAACAAATAATGGATTATCAACTTAACCACCTCAGAGAATTAGAATCTGAGTCTATATTTATTCTACGGGAAGTTGCTGCTCAATTTGAGAACCCTGTATTGATGTTTTCCGGTGGAAAAGATTCAATCCTTATGGTTTATCTCGCTCAAAAAGCCTTTTACCCTGGAAAAATTCCTTTTCCTTTACTTCATATCGACACTGGTCACAACTTTGACGAAACGATCGCTTATCGCGATGCACTGGTAGAAAAAACTGGTGCCAGACTTGTCGTAGGTTCTGTACAAGAGGCTATTGACAAAGGAATGGTGGTCGAAGAAAAAGGGGTCAATGCTAGTCGTAACGGACTTCAAACAGTAGCCTTACTCGAAGCACTTGAGAAAGGAAAGTATGATGCTGCGCTTGGTGGTGCTCGTCGAGATGAAGAAAAAGCACGTGCCAAAGAACGTTTCTTTTCGCACCGTGACGAATTCGGTCAGTGGGATCCAAAAAATCAGCGTCCTGAACTTTGGAATCTTTTCAATGCTAAAAAACAATTTGGTGAGCATTTCCGAGTTTTCCCAATTAGTAATTGGACAGAATTAGATGTATGGCAATACCTTGCTATGGAGGAGGTTGAACTGCCTAGTCTATACTACGCACACAAAAGAATGGTGTTTGAAAGAGATGGCGTTTTACTAGCAGATTGTGATTATATCCAAAAGAAACCAGGAGAAGTAGTCAAAGAAATGATGGTCCGTTGTCGTACGATCGGAGATATGACTTGTACAGGAGTTTGGCCTTCTAACGCTACAACTACAAAAGACATCATCGAAGAAGTCGCGACTACTCGTATGACAGAGCGTGGTGGAAGAACCGATGACAAGCGAAGTGAAACAGCTATGGAGGATCGGAAGAAGAAAGGTTATTTCTAGAATAACAAACAAATGCTTATCGAAATAAGCTAATATAAATAATTAATAAAATTAACCTAGCTAATAGCTAACAGCAATTACATCATGGATTACCAATCTTCAGAATTATGTCGTTTTACCACTGCTGGTAGTGTAGATGACGGAAAAAGTACCCTTATTGGTCGTATGTTATATGATTCCAAATCGATCTTTCAAGATCAAATGGAACAAATCGAGGCCAGTAGCCTTAGACGTGGTGAAAGTGAAGTGAATCTGGCTTTATTGACGGACGGACTTAAATCAGAGCGAGAACAGGGTATCACCATTGACGTGGCTTACCGTTATTTTGCGACTCCTAAAAGAAAATTCATTATCGCCGATACTCCTGGTCATATCCAATATACCAGAAATATGGTAACGGGCGCTTCAACCGCCAACGTTGCACTCGTTCTTGTAGATGCTCGTAATGGAGTGGTTGAGCAGACACGCCGACACGCAATTATCGCTTCTCTTTTACAAATTCCACATCTAGTTGTTTGTATCAATAAAATGGATTTAGTGGATTATAGTGAGGATGCTTACGAAAAAATCAAAGAGGATTTTGAAAAATTCGCAGCTAAATTAGACGTAAAGGACGTTCACTTTATTCCAATTTCTGCGCTTAAAGGTGACAACGTAGTCCACCGTTCGGATAGAATGGACTGGTACGATGGTTCGACCCTCATGTATTACTTAGAAAATGTTCACATTGCTAGTGATTATAACTTTATTGATTCTCGATTTCCGGTGCAGTACGTAGTACGTCCTAACACAGATGAACATCACGATTATCGAGGATACGCTGGAAGAATTGCAGGTGGAATCATGAAAAAGGGAGATGAAGTAATTGTACTTCCTTCTGGTTTTACATCTAAAATCAAAAAGATTGACAGTTTTGATGGAGAACTACAAGAAGCGTTCCCTCCAATGTCTGTAACCGTATTACTGGAAGATGATATTGATATTAGTCGAGGAGATATGATTGTGCGGGCAAATAATCAACCAGAAATTACACAGGATATTGATGTCATGATTAGCTGGTTTAACGATCGACCATTAGCTCCGCGTGGCAAATATACCATCATGCATACTACCCAAGAAGCGCGTTGTATGATTAAGGAAGTAAAATATCGTCTAGATATTAATACGCTGCACCGAGATTTGGAAAATAAAGAGATCAAAATGAATGATATCGCTCGAGTGACGCTACGAACGACAAAGCCACTTTTTGTCGATGCTTATCGCAAAAATAGAATTACTGGAAGTATTATTTTAGTAGACGAAGGTACCAACGAAACGGTTGGTGCAGGAATGATTATCTAATGCTGAAATAGTTCTCTTATAAAATATTGGAAGCGTGCCTGAGTTTTGAAAAAAATTCGGGCACGCTTCTTTTATGATAAGGTAGTTATACGAGAAATTAGGATAAAGTCTTTTTGAAATTATTGCAGAATAATCTCTTTCTCTTCAACCATCTTACGGATATTGATCAATGCATAACGCATTCTACCAAGAGCCGTATTGATGCTTACTCTAGTCAGTTGAGCAATTTCTTTGAAACTCATATCCGCATAATGTCTTAGAATGACAACCTCACGCTGTTCTGGAGGAAGCATATCTACCAATTTTCGCACTTTATCGTGGGTTTGGCTACGGATAATCGTTTGCTCCGCATTATCTTCCTTGACAGGTAGCACATCGAAAATATCAAAGGCTTCTGTTGGAGATACTTTTGGACGACGCTTAGAACGGCGGAAATAATCCACACACATATTATAAGAAATACGCATGGCCCATTGGACAAACTTGCCTTCGTGGTTGTACTTACCTTTCCGTAAAGTGTCGATAATTTTAATGAATACTTCCTGAAAGATATCTTCAGCCAAAGCGTGATCTTTAACGAATAAATAAATGGAAGTGTAGATTTTTTGTTTGTGTCTAACCAGTAATACTTCAAATGCGCGGTCGTTTCCGTCAATATACTGGGTGATCAACTCCTGATCGCTGAGCTTTGTAACTTGCATAACTATACTTTTTTCGATAAATGAAAAAATAAAATAAAGTGTAGAAGTTACTATGCTATAGACAAAAATTTTGATGAGAAAATAAAATTCCGGTTTTTCTAAACCAAATATAAGACCAATTTATGCTTTTTTCTGATTGTTTGCCCGATTTAAAAGTCTGTTAACATAAAATTAACTGAATTTATTGGGAATGAATATAATAATAGACGTTAAGAATTTCGTTTAAGTAGATGGTATTTTCGAAATCCAATCTAACTATTCAATGGTTCTTTAAAATTATTTATAATAATCCCTTTCACCGTCTATTTTTAACTCAAAATGTTTTAAATTTGTCCCTTTAAAAATAAAACGGAACTAGATTCAAGATTAAAGACACAATTATTCTGCTATTCCCCTACTCTGACTGATAATATGTTTAATAGTTTAAGGATGTGCAATAAAAATTTAATTTTTGCTATTGGTGCCAACTTCTCGATAGGATTCGAATACAATATATACTATGCCTGTAAAAAAATCTCCTACTAAGAAAAAAACGACTTCGGCCATACTTTCTAAACCAAGAAGACAGAAAATTAGTCAGTTTATAGAAATTAAAGGAGCTAATGGAAACAATCTTAAAAATGTTTCCTTGACTATTCCTCGTAATAAACTCGTCGTAGTGACTGGCGTTTCTGGTTCAGGAAAGTCTTCCATCACCATGGATACGCTCTACGCCGAAGGTCAACGGCGTTATGTGGAAAGCCTTTCCTCGTATGCTCGGCAATTCTTAATGAGAATGAAAAAGCCAGAAGTAGATTATATCAAAGGAATTTGTCCGGCCATCGCCATTGAGCAAAAAGTAAGTACGCGCAACGCACGTTCCACCGTCGGATCACTTACCGAAATATATGATTACCTACGGCTGCTATACGCCCGTATCGGGAAGACCTATTCTCCTATTTCAGGAAATCTGGTCAAACGACATGAAGTGGCTGATGTAGTAGATTATATCAATTCTTTTAAGAAAGGCACCAAGGTTCAACTCTTTATTCCTATTCAAAAAAAATACCTAGAACGCACGCTCAAAAAAGAACTGGAACTCCTAATGCAGAAAGGATTTACTCGAATTTTCTTCGATGATACGCTACACCAGATTCAGGATGTTTTAGAAGAAAAAAGATTAAATCTAAAAAAGACCCTCCAAGATATTCAATCAAAAAACATCCGTGTACTAATTGATCGATTTGTGGTCGACGCTAAAGAGGAGGAAAATAATAAGCGAATCGCCGACTCCGTACTAACCGCTTTTCACGAAAGTGAAGGAGACGCCATCGTCGATATTATGGGAAAAGAAACGACTGCCTTTAACAATCGATTCGAATTGGATGGTATGACTTTTTTAGATCCTACTCCACAGTTATTTAACTTCAATAATTCATTTGGTGCTTGTCGAACTTGCGAAGGTTTTGGCAGAGTCATGGGCATCGACGAAAATAAAGTAATTCCCAATGCGTCTCTATCTGTTTATGATAATGCGGTTGCTTGCTGGCGAGGTGAGAAGGGAAAAATGTGGCTGAACCAATTATTAAAAAATGCACATCATTTTGACTTTCCGGTTCATACTCCTTACGCAGAATTGACCAAAGCACAGAAAAAACTTCTCTGGAAGGGTAATAATTATTTCGATGGTATTCACGACTACTTCGCTGCCCTACAGGAAAAAATGTACAAAATACAAAATCGGGTAATGCTCGCTCGCTACCGAGGTCGAACCAGTTGTACGGATTGTGAAGGTACGCGGCTCCGTCCAGAAAGTACTTATATAAAAATTGACAATACTCCGATTACCGATTTAGTAGAATTACCCATCGATGAATTATTGATTTTCTTTAAAGATTTAACATTAAATGAACACGATGGTACCATCGCCAAACGGCTTTTACTAGAAGTGAACAACCGCCTAGAATTTATGCAAAATGTAGGGTTGAATTATCTAACGCTCAATCGTGTTTCCTCGACCCTCAGTGGTGGTGAAACCCAGCGGATCAATTTGACTAGAACCCTTGGTAGCAATCTTACTAGCAGTATGTATATTTTGGACGAACCCAGTGTTGGACTGCACCCGCGAGATACGGATCGCTTAGTTACGGTGTTAAAAAGATTAAGAGATTTAGGCAATACGGTGATTGTAGTAGAACACGAAGAGGATGTTATAAAAAATGCAGATTACCTCGTGGACATGGGACCGAAAGCAGGAATTCACGGTGGGGAAGTCGTCTTTGCCGGAGACTACGAACGTATTCATACAGAAGAACCTGATAGTTTGACGGCAGCTTATATGAGTGATCGGATGCGGATTCCACTTCCTGAAAAAAGAAGAAAAGGCAATGGTGAAATTTTGGTAAAAGGAGCGCGACAACACAACTTAAAAAATATCGATGTTACCTTTCCACTCAATACCTTAACGGTCGTTAGTGGCGTATCTGGTAGCGGTAAAACGACCTTAGTTAAAAGTATTTTATTTCCGGGTATCAAAAAAATATTGGGAGAGCCTTATACCACGGCTCCTGGAAACCACGACGAAATTACGGGTGATTTAACGAAGATTACAAAGATCGAAATGATCAATCAAAATCCAATTGGAAAGTCTTCCCGTTCCAATCCAGTTACTTATGTCAAAGCTTATGATGCCATTAGAAATTTGATGGCCACACAACAATTATCTAAAATTAGAGGCTATAAACCAAAGCATTTTTCTTTTAATGTAGAAGGTGGACGTTGTGAGACTTGTACAGGAGAAGGAGAGCAGGTCGTAGAGATGCAGTTCCTTGCAGATGTTCGTTTGCAATGCGAAGATTGCTATGGAAAACGTTTTAAATCCGAGGTTTTAGAAGTTAATTATAAAGGAAAAAATATTTATGAAATACTGGATCTCAGTATAGAAGAAGCGATTGATTTCTTTAAAGACAATAAAGAAATTATTAAAAAAATAACCCCACTCAACAGTGTAGGACTTGGTTATATTAAATTGGGGCAGGCCTCAAGTACGCTCTCTGGAGGAGAAGCACAAAGAGTAAAATTAGCTTCCTTTTTAAATAAAGAAAATACCAAAGAAAAAATCTTATTCATCTTTGATGAGCCGACCACTGGATTGCATTTTCACGATATCCGTAAACTATTGGATGCCTTGAATGCCCTCGTCGATAAAGGCCATACCGTCCTCGTCGTGGAACATAACATGGAAGTTATAAAAAGTGCAGACTGGCTCGTTGACCTCGGACCAAGTGGTGGTAAATTAGGAGGAAATCTGGTTTATCAAGGAACGCCTGAGGGTATTCTAAAAATTAAAGAATCTTATACGGGGCATTTTTTGAAAGAGAAACTTGTTTAGGAATCGTTGAATCGTTGAATCGTTGAATCGTTGAATCGTTGAATCGTTGAATCGTTGAATCGTTGAATCGTTGAATAAATTCTTAATTTTTTTATAAAAAAGTCATTTTACCATAAAGAAAGATTTAGAATTACTGTTTTAGAATATCATTTTTCAACGATTCAACAGTTCAACCATTCAACAACTATAGCATCTTGACTTTGAAGTTTAACCCGAATTTTCTTATAAAATTAACTACCGATAGCTAAGAAGACCACCGCCGCCAACACACCACCGATGAGCGGTCCTACCACCGGAATCCACGCATAACTCCAATCACTAGTACCTTTATTTTTGATGGGTAAAATAGCGTGCATGATACGCGGTCCTAAATCACGGGCGGGATTGATCGCATAGCCGGTCGTGCCACCTAAAGCCATTCCAATGGCGAGTACGACTAGTGCAACGGGTAAGGCATCCAACGAGCCTAATGAAGCCGCCGTATCTCCGACGGTGGCGCCACTAATGTAGAACACGGCGAAAACTAAAACAAAAGTTCCAATGACTTCTGAAATCAAATTATCAATGGTACTTCGAATGGCAGGACTAGTACTGTGTACCGCAAGAATTAGATCAGCATCTTTAGTCAAATTAAAATGAGGTCGGTAGTGTACCCACACTAAAAAACTTCCCGTGGCTGCCCCTAAAAATTGTGCCCCCATATAAACTGGAATCTGCCCCATTTCTATTTTTCCCGCGATGGCCATACCAATGGTTACCGCAGGATTGATATGCGCACCGCTGTAAGGTGCCACTATAAAGACGGCCACAAAAACAGCTACTGCCCACCCAATAGTAATCAGCATCCAACCGGTATCTTTACCTTTGGATTCTGCTAGCAATTCGTTAGCAACTATTCCGTTACCTAGCAAGATCAAGATGGCTGTTCCAATAAATTCAGCGACAAATATTGACATAACTTTTTATTTTAGTTGACTAGTTTTTCAGAAAGTAAATTATTCTTGTCTAAAGGTAAAAAAAATGGTTAGAACTTAAAATCTTATTTCAGTAGGTTCTGAATTTATTCCTAAAATAAAAACGCTCTGAAGTACTACCTCCAGAGCGTTTTTAATTTTCATAATGGATTGAATAAATACTATCGACTGCTACAAAAGCTCGCAGCCACATTATCCTTACGGTAAAAAGCAACGCCATCCGGTGCACCGTTTTGCAACCCAGCAATATCTATAAAGACAGCTCCAAAGCCGTTCCCTTCATCAGGTATGGTTGTTGGCAAACCTTCCCCCATCAGAAAAGTTGCTAAATTTGTTTCTCTTCCATCAGGTGCACCACCATTTCCATTGTAGGGTTGCACACAATAATTGCTTAAATCTAGACCAGCTGGTCCCGCAATTTCTATTCCTTCATTAACGTCTCCTCCATCATTATCATAGTGAATCTCATTGATCCAAGGTGTACTGGGAGTCGTTGTATTTCCGATGGTCTGTCCTACATTCAGCATACCAGAAGAAGAAGTACTTGAAGTCGTCCACATAAATCCATGTCCAGCCGTTCCTGTCCCTGTATCTGTCAATTGTAGGGAAGTTCCCACGGTAGTAGAATTTGTTTCTCTTACACCAATATCGGTCGACATGGCACCATCTATCGCTCCTCCAACCGCGGTAAAATCCCCTTCCCATGAAAGAAAATCAATAAGCGTCACCTCATCTACAAAAACATCACAAGCTCCACTGTCATCGTTATTTGCGTCAGAACCAAAATCAAAAGCACTAGCCGCACCACCAGTGGTACCACAAGCTCCCATCGTAATGCTCAGATCTCCATCAGTAGGACAACTACAATTAGAAGGATTAAGAGAAAGTGGTTCGTCCCCGGTCATGGTACATAATGTTTGTGGAGCACCAGCCCCCTGACAGATGACATCTGCCTGTTTTAGGGATACGTCGAAAGGATTATCCACAAAAGTTAATGGGTTATCAGGATCATCACCATCTTGAAATCCAGTACCAAAAGTTCCACAAGATCCAGAAGGTAGGGTCGTAGTCGTTCCATTTTTTGAACTAATAATATCTCCGCCCAAGGTAAAATCATAACTATAAGGACTAGCAGCACCACTACTATTTCTTTCCAGTGTGATAGGCCCGGTCAAATCAAAGGTATATCCATTAACCATTAAGCCAGAAACTGCTGGTACCGTTATTTCTGGTCCGGAAGCGGCGTCACTTCCTAAAGCAGCATTGAACGTAATGGGGACTGAACCATTGTATAAAATTCCTGCACTAACGCAGTTCACAAAATCCAAAGTCATCGTTTTGGGATAAGTGGCTCCTCCAGTAATAGAACTATCAGGACAATCTCGAGTGTCTCCAGCTTCCGCTAAAAAATAAAGTTGTGGCTTCGTAATCGCCTCTTTCATAGCCGTTGAGATCAATTGAAAGATAGCTAAATAAGTATCCGCAATATTTTCGTGATAAGGATTAGAAAAGCTTTCTTCTGTATTTTTCACCTCTAAATCAGGTGATTTTTCACAACCTGAAAAAATAAGAATCATAATTAAGACGATAGCAGTCTTTAATAAATGCCGCATGGTATTTACAAATTTGAAGGGTTAAAAATGAGTTTTTTGAGCTCTTTACGAAAGGTAAGAGGGTATAATAATTACTGAGCTCCTGACGAAAGGTTAGAAAATAGAGTAATAATAATCAGGAATAATAAAACGGAACTTTGGGGCTAATTAGGTTGATTAGGGGGTATTAAATAAGGTCATAATACATTATAGATATAACAATGTATCTAATTACAAATATAAGCCTTTTATTTAAAATGATTCCTTCAAATTGTTTAAAAATATCGAAATTACCTTCGAACTGATAGAATCTTCCAAATTGTCACCTTTTTCTCATCATTCCCGAATCCTCTCGCAGTTAGATCAATGAAACGGCTAGATTTGGAATATTTACAAAGGACTAATATCCATTTTTTAAGGCCTGGTAAGAAGATTTTTGTGGATTCCAAGGATCACGGTAAGAGGCCTTCCAGAAAAACTCTTTGAAATAGGCAAGGGTACGACAGAATCGTAAAAAGAAAGCAACATAGAAGACCATCAGCGGCACATACCACCAAAGGACTCGCTCATCTTCAGAGCGTTCAGACCAGAGCGAAAGAGACAATTGCTGCATAAACCCAGCAACCATATATAAGGCGAGATTCATTGGAATGAGAAACCAAATCCATGAGGAAAAATTAATCATCATATCAATAATGTAGATATACCATTTGATATCCAAGACAAAATTATAGAATACATTTTCTACAAACCCAAGGAAAGTTCCCCACCGCCAATTTTTGTGAGGTAAAAACACGTCCAAGTGTTTTCTTAATCGGAAACGAACCAATGATCTGCTCCAACGTAGACGTTGCTTCCACAGTACTTTGAATTTAGTAGGAACGGCAGTAAGACAAATTGCCTTTGGTTCGAAATGAATTTTATAGCCGGACTTTCGCAACTTAACGGTGATATCTCCATCTAGTCCTGGACCAATATCCCAGACCCCAATTTTTTTTAGCGCATCCATTCGAAAAGCACCAAAAGCACCAGAGATAATTCGGTAAATTCCTAAATAAGAGGTAACGATTCGCCCCACGGAAATACTTTTCAGATATTCGATAGATTGTAATCGAGCGCAAAGGCTCACATCCCCATTCCGGACTTTTACATTTCCCCCTACTCCACCAATTTCGGGATCTAAATAAAATGGAATGATAATATTCTCCACGGCAGTCCGATCAAAAGAACAATCCGCATCTAAGTGTAAGAGAAATTTTCCGCGAGAATACCGCCACGCCAAGTTTGCTGCGGAGGCTTTGCCCCCTCGCATATCGTTACGAATAAAAAGGTCAATCAATCCATTTTTTTCGAGGTTGCGTCCGATGATCGGTGTTTCGTCATCCGAACCATCATCCACGATGATGACTTCGACGTTTTGGTAGGTTTGTTCGTTTAGTGATTTTACAAGTTTGAAAATATTTTTTCCTTCATTCTTTCCAGGTGCGATTAATGAGATCAGTGGCATTTCATTATACAATGCCTGTCTAGCTGCCTCCCATTCTTTAGCTCTTCTTTTCCGGCCGAGCCAATAGACAAACAAGACCCAAAATTCTAATAATACATAACGACCAAATTCAAAGAAAATAAAATACCAGAAGATGCGGATCATTTTCCCCAACCCTACATAATTCCAATATTTAAAAAATTCTATGATAAAGTCCATATAATACTATGCTAGAACTCAACGGTTTGATCGTGAAAAACTGCCTGAATTTCAACCGAAACAACTACTTGACTATCTTTTACATTGCTTTTTACAAGTGCTTCTAGGTTGAATACAATCAACTCCTCAAGTTTTGCTATTTTTTCTTCTGTAGATTCTAATTTTAAAAAATAAAACTCTCCGGCACTTACCGCCGTAACCTTATCATAATCCTTGAGATAACTCTTAAGTTCACCTGCCAATTCGTCCCGCAAGACCATTTTTTCTTTCCAACTAATGCTATTCAGTTGTGCATCTACCACCGTTACTTTTCCAAAAAAGGTCCTACCCGGATTGAATCTCGTCCGTGCTTTTTCTTGTTGTAAAATATTTTTAAAAACACTTAATTCATAAACACCAGTAATCTCTTTGTTGCTACCTTGTGATTCATAATTTTTCTTTGGCAACCCACTTAATACCAACTGTTTCCCTTTTGCCGTAAGAGAGATTTTTTTAATCAAATGCTCCTGCAAATGTCTGATATCACTTACTTTACCGCAGTCTACACAATTGTAAGTAAAGACCGGATTCTGGAAATGTTCACTACAGGTATTACAATTAAAAATATGAGATGGCTTGTCATAATCTACTCCGATATGTCGCAATATTTTTTGACATTTAGGACAGATCAAGTCATCCGTATATTCTTGCATAAAATCTGTTTCTGGTCCAATATAAGCGCACTGAAAATGATGAATAAGATCCTGTACTTTTAGGTCTATTCCGTTACAATGGAGGCAGGTTTCCCGGATATTGTGGTGCGCACTATGACAGGTATCACAAACATGTATTTTATCCAACATTTTCTCCTCTCGTAAAAAACCATCTCGCACTCCTTGTTTTAAAATCTCAAGAATTTTATTTTGTTCTTCATCTTCCAACTGCAGACTCACAAAGGGATAAGTATAACTCAATCGAGCATGTCTATCCACAAAAGGCTCTAGGTCGTGATTGCGGGTATACAGATACTGCATCATTTTATAGAGCACCCCAAATTCATTAGATGGAAATTTTTGCTGTAAAAATAGTTTATCAATATGCTGCTTAATCTCTCGAGTGGTCCGTGCAATTTTTTGATACTGGGTGACATCCGTCAATCCATCGCAACGCTCAATTACCTGCAGCGGTAGTCCTTCATATTGCACACAAAAAATAGGCTTGAGATAAATCTCTGCATCGTAATGCGTACGCGTTACCCTTAGTACTTTTTCAAATAAACTGGTTTCGGAAGAATTGATAATAATCGCATCTACATAAAATATTTTTTCACTATCAAAAGCTTCTTCTTCTTCGACGTACATGAAGAGAAAATCCTCATATTCGATGAGCGCCTGCTTATTGATCTTATTGATTGCCAGCATATTATTTTGTTAAAGACACACTAAATAAAAGTAAAAGGCGGTTTGCGTATAGCAGTGCTATACGTCAAGGTGGGGGAAGGGAATGGTTTTGTATTTGTTGGAAGTCTCCGGTGGTTATACTGAAAAGGATATAGACATTCGTCTAAGTACTTAAATATGTCAAAAGTCGTACCGATTGGTCTTTTTCTTAACCACGGTCACTGCCATTTTGTAATATCCGATCCATAAAGCCGCTTCGTGCAGATTGAGTGGGAGTACATCTACCACAATTCTACGCTCTACTGGTTCGTACCTTTTTTGAAATTCTGCGGGCAATTCATAGGTGGAAACATAAAAATTATTGATGACTCCTCGACCGATCGTTCCATCTGGAAATTCTATCTCTACCTCTTCTCCAAGTTTGATTTCCTGATATAAACTCTGATGGAAATAGGCTTTGATTTTTAGATTTTCAAGCTGATGAATTACCATTACATCCTTTGCTTTATAACACACTTCATTGGGACTATTATTGATTTGTCCGATTTCTCCACTGACGGGAGAAGCATAATAATAAATGGAATTGCGATATTCCATACTTTGACTGACCTTGCGTCTCACCTTATCTTGATCTGCAGCGGCCAATGTTTTTTGCTGTTTTCGTAATAAATAAAGATGATTTTTTAAAATTTTTATTTCCCGACCATAGGCTTCATGATCTGTCTCAAAACGAATAATATCCGAATCAATGGGCGGTAGTTTATAGGCTACATCCACCCCTAAAAGAATTTGTTTTTCTTGTTCTTTCCGCTCTAATTTTTTTCCTGCTAACCTGACCCCAACACCTTTCTGTTCACTTCTTTTAATCGCTATCTGCCTTTTTACATTCAAAATCTCTCGATCATACCATTTTGTGTTATCACCTCCTGAGTTGATATTATGCGTAATATTTTTTATTTGATTTTCAACATGCGCCTGATCTTCAAATGTATAGACAAACAAAGTATCTCCACTATTAATTTCATCTCCTTCGACTACACAGATTTCTTCCAATCGAATATCATCCGTAAAGTTTACCGCCATCTTATCTAAAATCACTTGACCGTGTACTTTAATAAAAGTTACTTTATTATAAATACGATATCCAATATACACGAACATAAGTGCCAACACGCACAAAAAGGAGAACCGGTCCCAGTTGAATTTCTTCTTAACGGGCGGTTCGTCCACAGTCTTTAAGACCGATTGCTGGTACTTGAATCCGGTAAAGCTCTTCATATATTTTTGAGTTCGAGACTCTTCTAATTTTTTTTATTCTCGTATTAGCTTTGTTATTCGCTTCCTGCGGTCGCTACTGCCTGCGCTAGTCCGAGAGAAAAATTAGAGCCGTCTCTCATTTTTAGAGTTCCTACTTCTTAATAATTGTTTTAGTATCAATGTCCAAAAATTCATTTAGGCCATTAAGGGTGATATAATTTATTTCGTAAACGTTTTTAATCATGTCAATGTAAGCTTCTAGTTCTACGCGATCTCGGAAATTTTTCTTTTCGATATCAATCCCTACTTTACTCATTCCACTAAATCCATTGTCGCTTAATACTTCGAAATAATCGAGTTGCTGAGGTTCTTCCACTTTAAAACTGATCAAGTCCACCATTCTAGCCAAGGCGTTTAAAAACTCGATAGGATATCCAGGTGCTAAAGCAATCTGATACCGGAAGGTCTCTTCATCAGCAGAAGAACGATCACTGAATAATTCAAATTGATCTATCAAAAAAGTCTGTACTTCTGAACGTTGTGCAGTAGTTTTATAATTTGAAAAATCTAGTACGACACCGTCAAATCTTTCTGCCGACAACGCGTAAGCGAGGGCCCCGGATGGATTGGTGTTATTCAATAATTCACTCCCAGTAAATTTTCTAGCTAATTGAATTTTTCTGCCATTTACTGCTTTTTTCAAGCCAAGCACTTTTGGATTTTTTCCGTCTAAGTTGGGTGCTAGAACGATTCTTCGGATACCATTGGTGGTCAAATAATCTCGAATAAATTCGGCGCTATTCGCTTCTAAATCTTTTGCTGTGATCATCATCAATCGATCCGCAGGTAGTCTTTGGTAGAAGTCAGTAACATCCAGCGGACGAACAAAATTCTGAATGGTTTCATAATGGGTCTTTCCGTATATCTTTAATAACAAAAGATACATCTGTTGCTTTAAATCCAGCATCTCGGCCTGAATATTTCGCATAATATCTAGGTGTCGTAAAATCCGCAAGGAACGATATATATCGTGATAATTTTTTTGATTGACGGTTTCTACTCTGATTTTTTCACGATATAACATTTCCTTATGGAGAAACTCCATATAGGTTTTCATCTTATAATTATACTCGTAGTAATAATTGATAATTTCCGAAGAAGTATTCAGGGCTTCATAATTATTGAAATGTTGTCGATTTTGGATTTTGGCGTAGGCAATATTGTTTTTTGTTTTTTTATTAAACAAAAGTTCAATCGGTACACTGAGTCCAACCCCAATAGAATTGAATTTTCGAGTATCTCTTAATTCATCACTAAAATGATTTAAGTTTCGATATGCCTGAACGCGCAAAGAAATATCATTGATCGCTCGATCTGCTCCGAAGGCAATCTTTTGCTCTAGTTGCTGAATGGAATCTAGTAATACTTCTTTTGAATTTTCATGCAATAGATAATCTAGATTGACGTGTAGAACTGGCAATTCTGCGATTGCAAAATCGGTGTCAATTTGGTTTTCACCTAAGGTAGACTCAAACCATTCGTTATAATCTCGATAATTTTTTAATTGAACTTTGACCTGTTCGATACGGCTTTTGATGTCGATAATTTCTTCGTATAAAATTCCTTTCAAAAAATAAACCTGATAGAGCAATTTCTGCTGTTCAATCAACTGAGCTTCTCGTGCTGCTAATAATTTTATTTTTTCTTGATTGAATAAATAAATCATCAGGTTAAAACGATAATAGAGTTTACTATCATTATTATCCAGAGCAAATTTTAAATTATCTAATTTTCGTTGATCGTCTAGACGTTTCGCTTTTTGCTGATTACCTAACCAGCCTTCCCGCAGAATATTCCATTCAACCCCTACCCTTGTCCGAGAACCGCTCAGATTCCCATCCGTTCCATCTTCGGCATCAAAGCTTTGATCATGATTGATGAAATGCTGGGCCTTTAGATTGACGCCAATATCTTTTTTAAGTTTTTGAATCTTATGGTGGAAAATCTGATCTTTGCTGGTCAGATCAAGGTTGGGTTCGGTGATATTAAATAAGCGATCAGCCGGTTCCAGATTGGTCCGCTCAATTGAGGTCGCCTGACGATTGAGATTTTTTCTAATCAAAGTAAGGATATCCTTACTGATTCTTTCTACCACAGGATCGTCTGTGGCTTGTGCGGATAATTGAAGTCCTCCTCCGAAGAGCAGCAACGACAAAAAGAGTCGCAAAAACCAGATCGAAAGACCTGACATTCTATATTCGATACCTAACGTATCGGGGGAATATTTACTCATAGTAACATTACCGAACCAAAGCCGGTCGTTTTATTAGTAGGCATCCCTGAATCTAAATCACTAATTTTCAGTAATTTACCTTTGATTCAGAGCATTTCTTCTTAACAAAGTGGATATCTTAAATACTATTTCACATTAGACAAAGTCAAAATTTGTACCAAAGCCCTCTGTATGATAAATGAATTAGAAAAGGAGTTCTAACAAAAAAAGGCCCCGTCTCGACTTTAAGTTGAGACGGGGCCTTTTAAACCTATTTTTTATTATTTACCGAGCAAACGAAACAGCCCGTTTTTCGCGGATCACGGTCACTTTGATTTGACCAGGATACTGCATTTCATCCTGAATTTTTTCAGAAATCATAAATGCCAAATCATCAGCATATTGATCAGATACTTTTTCGCTTTCGACCATCACTCTCAATTCACGACCAGCCTGCATGGCATAGGCTTTTTGCACACCTTCGTGGGCCATGGCGATTTCTTCTAGTTCGCCGATTCGCTTCATATAACTTTCCAAAATTTCACGACGAGCACCAGGACGAGCACCAGAAATAGCATCACAGGCCTGAACGATAGGCGATACCATATTGGTCATTTCTACTTCATCGTGGTGAGCACCTACTGCATTGGCAACGATATCTGACTCTTTGTATTTTTCACAAAGCTTCATGCCCAAAATAGCGTGTGATAATTCCGTTTCTTCTTCTGCTACCTTTCCAATATCGTGGAGCAGTCCAGCACGCTTTGCTAATTTTGCATCTTTATTAGACAGTCCTAATTCTGCTGCCATGATGCCACAGAGGTTGGCTGTTTCGATAGAGTGCTTGAGAAGATTTTGTCCGTAAGAAGAACGGAAACGCATTCGTCCAACCATTTTGACCAAATAAGGATTGAGTCCGTGGATGTCTAATTCAATAACCGTACGTTCTCCTATTTCAACGATCTGTTCATCGAGTTGCTTTCGAGTCTTCGCTACCACTTCTTCGATGCGAGCTGGGTGAATTCTTCCATCTGCGACCAATCGCTTGAGCGATAAGCGACAAACTTCTCGACGGATAGGATCAAAACTGGAAATAACGATCGCTTCAGGCGTATCGTCTACCACGATTTCTGCTCCGGTAGCGGCTTCGATGGCTCGAATATTTCGACCTTCTCGTCCGATAATTTGTCCTTTTAAATCATCAGATTCTAATGGAAAAACAGATACCGTATTTTCAATCGTAAATTCAGCACACATTCGCTGAATAGATTGGATAACAACTTTTTTAGCTTCTTTGTTGGCCGTACTTTGCGCAGCTTGGACCACTTCTTTTCTGATAGACATGGCGTCTGTTTCAGCTTTTGCTCGTACTGCTTCTAGGATTTGTTCTTTGGCTTCGGATTCCGTTAGTTTAGCAATATTTTCAAGTAAGCGGATACGTTCTTCGTTGGCTAGGTCAAGTTCTTCTTTTTTCTTAGCGACGATTTTCACCTGCTTATCGAGGTTTTCACGAATCGCTTTATTTTCAGAAGCGGTTTGTTCAAGTTCAGCTTCGCGATTTTTAAATTCTTTTTGCTTTGTTCGAATCTCAATTTCTTTTTCTTTTAAAGCAGACTCTTTATCAACGACGGATTGAGCCCGTTCCTTGAGTTCTTTTTTATGTTCAATTTTTTCTGATTCGAAATTAGATTTTAGATCCGCAAATTTCTTTTTAGCTTCTTTAATTTTTCGCTGTTTTACCTCTTCATTTTTCTTTTCTGCTTTACTGACAATTCCCTTTGCTTTACGTTCGGCTTCCTCGGTAATACGAGTGGCAGCTGCACGTGCATCAGCAAGGGTTTTATCGGCCTGGCCGTTGAGATCATTGATACGGGCGTCGTTACCTTTACCTAGCATTGACTTGGCACCGAAGAAGGAAATAACTACTCCGACAACAAATGCAATGATCATTGATACTATATCCATAATTATGTTGAATTTTGAGTAAGAAACTGATTTTCTAATGGGTGTTTAAAATTCCATTTTATTATTCTCGTTTCTATCTATTAAAAAAATATTCGGGTTGTTATCGCTTGGATGTACAACCAGGTGAATTTTGTTTTTTCTAATCAGAAAAATCACATATTACGTTTTTTACGTTTACTAAACGTTGAAAGTTTTGTAAACGTAAAACGTTACGTAAAAAGAACAAAAAATGAAGAAGGGAAATTTATTAGTAATAATATAATTACTGTAATAAAAAGTCTAGTAGTTCGTCTAGTTGATCTACCTTTTTATTAAGATCGACAAAGTCTTCCTCTTGGTTAGCAGAGGCAGTAGCAGGGTGTGTTTTATGCAAATCTACGGCGTAAGTCAGTAATGCCATGGACAAACAATCCTGTTTATCTTTTCGGCTATACGTTTTTTGGAATGTATTCACTTTATCATTAATCTCATCTACGATTCCCCGTATCTTATTAACATCTTCTTCTTTTACCTTGAGGGGGTAAGAACGCTCTGCGATGACTACTGTTATGTTGACTAATTCATTGGTTTCCATATCAGTTATTTTGTAACCACATTAAGCACTTATCAATTTCCTTGAGGTACTGCTCGATCTCTTTCTTCATTTTTTTGGAGCGTTTATCTGCTCCAGATTTATCCTTCTCGACGGGTGCAGCAACAGCCATACCCAAGTCAAGTTGTTGATTAGCCTGTTGTTTATAGACGGCTAGTCCTGATTTTAATTTACGATTTTCTTCTTCTAAAGACAGGTTAAGCTTTTGCAACTGCTCCATTTTTTTGGCCAGTTGTTTTACCTTTGTTTCAATTCCGGTAAGCCTTTCGTTGATAACCTGCTGCATTTTTTTCTAGCTATTTAGCTATTGGCTAATAATTATTGGCCTCTTCTTGTATTCTATAAAGTCAAGTCAATAACTATAGCATTAGCGATCATTTAACGTCTGATTACTGCGCCTAATTCTCCTTCGTAAGTAGTGATTAGTCGCTGCATCACTTTGTCTATTTCTTTATCGTTAAGTGTTCGGGTAGGATCTTCAAAAATAAAGCTGACTGCGTAGGATTTTTTGTCTTTTCCTAGCTGGTCCTCATTCTCATACACATCGAACAAGTTAACATCTTTTAGGATTTTTTTGCCTGTTTTACGGGCAATTCCTTTAATATCTTCAAATTTAACATTTTTTCCAATAACCAAGGCTAAATCACGTCTAACTCTGGGATATTTGGTCAATTCTACAAAATCTATTTTATTTTTCTTAACCAGATTTAGCAGGCTTTTCACCCTAAAAGCAGCGTAAAAAACGTCTTGTTTTATGTCCATACCCTCTGTAAGGTTAGGTTTTACCTTTCCAAATTCCACAATGATCTGTGCCCCTCGGTGATAGCGCAAGCCATACGAAAGCGTATCAGAAGCGCTATTTTCTGCTCCATTTAAGACCGTCGTCTGGAAATTTCCTGTTCCTACTCGATTCATCAGTTGTTCTACATAGCCTTTTAAGGTATAATAGGTCATCGGTGTCTTTTTGGGGTGGTGCCAGCTTTCGGCCTCCCGTCTTCCAGTCAAGAATAGGGTAAAATATTCTTCTTCCTGGAATCCTTCCTCTTTGGGTCGGTAAGTATATCCCTGCTCAAAGAATTTCAAATCAGCATTTTGTCGATTTTGATTATGAACAATGGCTTCTAACCCACTAAACAACATGGTAGGTCGCATGACATCTAGATGGATATTGGACGTATTATTAACATATACTAATTCTTCCTCTGGTAGTTGCAACAAATCCCGGAAATAGCGAGACTGACTAAGCGAAAGTCCCATGATTTCATTAAATCCTTGCGCATTCAAATAATCGCCCAATTTTTGTCGAAGAGAATGAGGGGGAACTCCATCACCTTGCCCCATGGTACTTTTGATCTGGTTGGGAACCGGCACTCGATTAAATCCATAAATTCTTAAAATTTCTTCTATCACATCCACTTCTCGCGTCACATCTACTTTATTGGTTGGAATCGCCACGGTCATCGCTTCGTCAGTACTATCCACAATATCAATATTCATTGCGGTCAGAATATCTTTAATTTCTTCCGTAGGAATATCAACGCCGATCAGGCGTCGGACATTACGAAAACGCACTTCGATTTTTGTCCGCTCTACTGGTTTAGGATAAAGGTCAATAAGTTCAGAAGCTACCGTACCACCCGCCAATTCATTAATTAATAACACGGCTCTTTTAAGTGCGTACTCGGTAATGTTAGGATCACTCCCCTTTTCAAAGCAAACTGCCGCATCGGTACGCAATAAGTGTCGGGTACTGGTACGACGGATCCAACGCGCGTGAAAATAGGCAGATTCTAAAAAGATGGTTTTAGTATTTTCAGTAACGCCAGATTTTATACCACCGAAGACACCAGCGATACACATACCGTTGCCTTGTCCATCGCAGATCATCAAATCTTCGGCACTCAATTTACGATCAATTTCATCCAAAGAAGCGAAATTGGTTCCTTCTGCTAATGTTTGAACGATTACCTTTTTATCCGTGATTTGGTCGTAATCAAAAGCGTGGAGTGGTTGACCAAGTTCGTGCAGCACGTAGTTGGTAATGTCTACAATATTATTGATGGGTCTAACCCCAATGGCATTCAGTCTTTTTTGCATCCATTCGGGTGAAGGTGCTACGGTGATGCCTGTCAGCACGATACCGGTATAACGTGGACAGGCTTCTGTATTTTTCACTTCAACTGCAATGGGATGAGTGTTCGTACCGATAGCAAATCCGCTAACATCGGGTGCATTAACGATGCCGTCTTGTTGGTAGTTTATCTTGAAGGCCGCTGCTAAATCCTGCGCAACTCCAAGGTGAGCGGTGGCATCAGACCGGTTGGGTGTCAAACCTATTTCGTAGACCGTTTCGGCAGAAATATTATAATAATCACTGGCAGGCGTTCCAATAGCTGTATCTGCAGGCAAGACAATGATACCATCGTGGTCTGTTCCAATACCTAGTTCATCTTCGGCACAGATCATCCCTTGAGAAACCTGACCTCGAATTTTTCCTTTTTTGATTTTTAGATCTTTGCCATCACTGAAATAGAGTTGGGTGCCGATGGTGGCAACCATGACCTTTTGTCCAGCGGCAACGTTGGGTGCACCGCAAACGATGTGTAAATCCTCTTCCGCTCCCACGTCTACCGTCGTTACGCGCAGGCGATCTGCGTCGGGATGTTGTTCACAAGTTTTGACATGTCCAACAACGACCCCTTTTAGGCCGCCTTTGATATGTTCGACAGTTTCAATTCCCTCTACTTCTAGGCCGATATCAGTCAAAATTTCGCCGGTCTTTTCCACATCGTGTGGGATAGTAAGGTAGTCTTTAAGCCAGTTGAGTGCGATCTTCATTTATACTAAACTTTGTCTGTTTTTAATTGGAAAATCCTGTAAGCAGTTAGCAGACAGAATAATAGAGCACAAAGATAACTAATTTGAAGGGGATTTTTTGGTTAGTAGATTTGCGGATCTAGGAATTTTCTGATTGCTATATTTTGTTTTTTTCCATCTCTTGGATAGACTGATTTATTTACTGACCTTTTATTAATAATGGTTCGGTAATTTTTTAATTTATATATGATAAGCTAAAAATGCTACTAGTTAGCTGGTTAGCTGGTTAGCTTCCCTTTACCATAAAATACGATAGAGGGAAGCTAACTAGTGTCGGCTGACCTAGAGTGTTAAACAAAAAATGCTATTAAGTTAAGCACCGTTTTGGGTATCAACTCATAGTTATTTCGCTCCTACGGAGCTTGTCAATCCTGTTTTTGTCTTTGTTATTAACCTATCGCTCCTCTGGAGTTTTCTTTTGAAGCAATTTATGGTAACAGATTAAAAAACAAAGGCCAAAGGTGTATACAACTTTATGTCACTTTTTGGCTAGAACTCTAAGTCAGCCGACACTAGCTAACAGGCAAACCAGCCAACAAGCAAAAAATGGGTACTAGATCTATTTTTCTAAAAGTTACCGCACTATTTAATTGACAAAATCTCCTAAAATTTAGTTCTCCATCACTAAAAAACGTCTATACTCTCGTTAAAAAGTATAGACGTTTTCCATGAAGTTGTTTAAAAACTCCAAAAAATAAAATCCCGAAGGGCTAGTCTGCCAAGCTCTTCTCCTCCACTTGGATCACCTCTCGACTACTCCCCGTTTCATGTACCAATACGATCACGGTTACCTTATTGAAATCCCAGCTATCTGGCAGGGTCATTTGATGTTCTTTTTCGACGGTGGTACCGACGGTGAAATCTTCGTCAATGGACTCTCCGTTAAAAGGAGTCATCATATCTCGGAGAACATGTTTATGTTCATAATCTTCAATTTCTCCATCAGGCGTTAACTGAACATCTTTGATGCCTGATTCGGTCACCATGACAGAGTATCTATACTCCCCTGTAAGATTTTCGGCAGGTTGGATTTTGGTGTTTGCCGTTAGCTGACGAGAACCTTCATCAAAGGTAAGATTGAGATCTAGGATAAGTGGTGAAAGTTCACTCTTTTCTTGCTGAATAAGTCCACCCCAACTCGTTTGTGTTAGTTGTAGGTCATCTTGATTTTCGAATAATTTACGGTTGATCACTGCGGTTGGATAACCTAACGGGCTGTCTAGAAATCCTTCCAAAGCTGTTCCTTCAGGGATCGTATAATCTTCGTTACTATTGGCATAAGGCGTAGAAAAAAAACCTGCATGAATAGAAACGGCAATTAGGCGTTCTCCGTGAATATCTAATAAATTTTCTATTTCAGCGCTTCCCGCTGGACAGTTTACACAACGTACGCCGGTAAATTCTTCTACCAAAATTTTCTTATCTGTTGGCTGAACAATTACCTCTCCATCATTGCAACTTAAGCAAGGAATAATGGGGGCATTTTCGTTACAACTCCAAAGCCCTGCCAGAGTTAGCAGCAGCATTAATTTAGTCACCTTATTTTTCATAACAAATTTATTTTAAAAAAAGTTATTTAATTATTTTTAGCAAAAATTCAATTCCATTAAAAACTAGAATTAACCGATAGTCGCACTCCACTAAAGGAAGGTTCTAATCGACAAACACCTCCTGCACAAACAATCCCTTGCACTTGCTTGACAAAACTAAGCGAATAACGATTGGCGCCATTGGTATAAAAAACATCTACCCGAGGATAACTCAACGCCACACCATCTGTTCGTTTAGTGGGTGAAAAATTATACATTTCAGAAACAGAAAAAGACCAATGCGGCGCAACACTAAATTCTACTAAACCGAATAACCAATTTCCAAAATCTTCATCTGTAAACATGACTTGCGATTCAACTCTGATAGATTTTTTACGATCAAATTTATATAAAAATTCCGCAAAAGGTGTAACCGTTTTCACAATCGGCACATCTGGTTTTACCTCATATACCTCTTGGTTATAATTTTGAATTTGCACGCCAGCAGAGAGTGTCCATTTACGTTTATACTTGTAAAAACCTTCAAAATAATATTCCCGGTATAATAATTCATTATCTAAGTTATCAATATAAGATAAATTAAAATTAAACCGTAATTTTCGACTAAAAGCATAGGTGATATCCGCCTGATAAGCCAGCTCTCCCAGTTCTTGCGTGGCAGCATTATAATAGGCATTTAAACGGCTGGTATTAATCCGAGTTAGCGCAGGCAGATAGTTCATAAAACCCTGTACCCCGGTCTGAAAAGGATCGACCCGAAAAGTAAAGTTCTCCGTTCGTTTGGCTTCCAAATTAATGCCCAATCCATTACCGGCGTAGCCTAGTGAGGTGTATAAAACAGTTCCGTCATCAAAGTTTAGTTTACCTAGTGACGTAGTGCTATCTCTATTGGTTTTTACTGCAAAAGGATCAAAATACTGCTCTGCCGTTTTATAGGCTCCTTCCACGTACCAACTAAAGTTACCAGCAGTCAGTGTATTATATAAGGTGAGTCCATAGGCATTATAGCGAGCACCAATACTATCTACCACATTATAAGACGCAATCGTATTGACCACGGTATTGACCGTTTGATCATCGAGGGTACGTCCCACTACCCCAAATCCAGGAGCAAGCGACCATTTAGCTTTTTCATCTTTGGGTTGAATAAAACCATCGACAGAAAAGCCCTTGATGACCGCTGCGTAGTTAGAAAATTGTCTTTTTTGTAATCCGGTAAACGCCTTAAGTCTCCAGTTATCTGTTAGATCGTACGTCGCACGGGCTCCATAGAGCGCGTTATCAATCGCCAATCCACGAGCTTCATAGGCTCGAAAAATAATCCCACTACCAATCTGATCGTAAAGGTAGCCTACGGAAAGACCAAGTTTTTTTATTTGTTTTTTGATAAACCAACGTCCGATACCCTGAGCGGTGTATGAACCATTAGGATTAAGTAATTGTGAATTATTAAATAAGTCAAACCGAACACCTATATCAAAGCCCCAATTACTATAATTAAGCTGCAACCAAGCATCTGCTCCGTATAATTGACGGTCGTATTGTGGCTGCCCCACCGCTCCAATGGCAGAATCAGGTATGTAAAAACTAGCAGTTGACTGAAAGTTACCAGATAATCGACTAGCCTCTTGTTTTGTATCGTCTTGGGCTTGTAGGGTATTTCCGGAGGCGATTAATAATAAAATCGCGGTTACTTTAAGAAGTAAGGGTATATTCTTCATATTGAATTAAATAGAGGGCGCATGAACGATAACAAAATTTTAACGTCCTAGCTTTGTCTTAGGGTGTAACTATTGTTTAAATAAGTTGTCAAATTTAAGGGTTAATTACAGGAAGTTGAGGAAAAAACGTCTTTTTTTTGATTAATTCTGACATTTTTAGGGCTTTTAACTTTTAAGCCAAAAATTTATTTAGAGAAGTACTTAACTTGCTGTTCATTCCAATGAGGTTCTAAAAATTTTTAAAATATAAAAACACCGACAAAATGAAATTTACTAAACTTATCTTGTTACTCGCTATTTTTTCTGTTGCTAGTTTTGCTACTGCCCAAAACAGTGTAAAAAAGACCCTTCCCGATATATCAATTAAAAATCTGGATGGAGAATCTGTTAATATTCAAAAATACGCTCAGGATGGTAAAATTACGGTGATCAGTTTCTGGGCTACTTGGTGTCACCCTTGTAAACGCGAACTAGATGCCATAGCAGACTTATATCCAGATTGGCAGGAAGCTTACGACGTAGAATTGGTAGCTATCACAATTGACGATGCGCGAAGTATGAGAAAAGTAAAACCAATGGTTGAAACGAAAGGTTGGGAATATACCGTTCTTTCTGATGTCAATGAGGATTTAAAACGATCTATGAACTTTCAGACCGTACCAATGACTTTCTTACTTGATCAAGAAGGAAATATCGTTTACGAACACAACAGTTATACGCCTGGTGATGAGTATGAACTGGAAGATAAAATTAAGGCACTAGCTGAAAAGAAATAAATTTAAATAAAGCATTTGTTTTTCTAGCTAATAAATAAGTCGGTGCTTTTGCGTCGGCTTTTTTTGTTGAATTGTTGAATTGTTGAATTGTTGAATTGTTGTCGTGCGACATCAAGTTTTAATGAATTGATGCGACATCAAGTTATGATAATTAAAATTAGTTGTTTGACATACGGCTAAATGAATAATATGCCAAGGGCTCAAATTCTTGGCAGGTAATTGTTTTAATAATTGGCCAT
>CALFWZ010000148.1 GCA_937928405.1 uncultured Saprospiraceae bacterium | reverse complement strand
AGTAGAAAATATTCAAATAGAAACGATCTGTAGTGGAGAGATATGGACCGTTGGAGGAGTCGATTATAACAACAGCGGAAATTATCGAGATACGTTGACTGGTTTCAATGGTTGTGATAGTATTGTAGATTTGACCTTAACGGTTTTACCCTTAAATGCTACAGATCTCCATGAAGTACTCTGTTTTGGAGAAACTTGGACGGTTGGCAATAATACCTATGATCAATCGGGCAGCTATGTTGATACCCTCACCGCTTTCAATGGTTGTGATAGTATTGTCTCCTTAAACTTAGTGGTTTATCCTTATAATGAAACAGAAGTGGAAGCGACTATTTGCATAGGAGATAGCCTGAGATTTGGTAGTAATTATTATGCTCAAACAGGAAATTATATTGATACTTTAATCAGCCACCACGGTTGCGATAGTATTTCTAAACTAATACTAATCGTTAATACGTCTATTAATACAATGATTGATACGGCTATTTGTGAAGGAATGAGTTATAGTTTTGGAGGAACTGAACTCACGGATCCTGGTACTTATCGAGATACCTTAGTTAGTTATTTTGGCTGTGATAGTATTTCGACTTTATCATTAACAGTAAATCCGGAGTACGAAATTGATTTTGATGAATCAATTTGTCAGGGAGAGCTTTTTAAAGGAATAGTAATCGTTCAGGATACCATCATTGAAGAAAATCTCTTAACTATTGCTGGATGTGATAGTCTGGTGATTACGCGAGTAGAAGTCTTCCCAGTTTATAGAAACGAAACGTTCCTCGAAATTTGTGAAGGTGCTTCTATTGATGTTTTTGGAACTGCCCGAACTGAGCCAGGAATTTACACAGATACCCTCACTTCTATCAATGGATGTGATAGTATTTTGATGGCAGAGTTAACGGTACATCCTGTATATTTTGATTCGATTGAACTAGAAATATGTGCAGGGGATAGTATCTTTTTAGCAGGAATGTATTTATTTGGTGGAGAAAATTTCACAGAAAATGGATCTTCGATAAATGGTTGCGACAGCATCACTTATTACGAAGTATTAGAAGTAGATACTATTCGAATTTTTCAGGAATATGACATCTGTCCTGGAGAAGTGGTGATTATTAATAACAATCCCTATACCGAAGAAGGAACATTTACGGAGACACTTTTAACGTCTAATGGATGTGATTCTATCATCGTTCTAGAAATTAGATTCAAAGAAGTTTTCTATCAAGAAAGTGTTACACCACTATGTACCGGAGACTCTATATTGATTGGAGGGATTTGGATGACAGAACCGGGCATTTATAGAGATACCATCATTTCAGCGGAAGCTTGTGATAGTATTTTTAGAATAGAATTAATTGCAACAGCACCTGTATTTACAAACCGTGATTTTGAAATTTGTCAAGGCGATAGTCTAGACCTCGAAGGTCAGATTTACCGATCCGATACGACGATTGCAGAAGTGTTTACTGGACATAATGGTTGTGATAGTACAGCTACCACGATCTTGGCGGTAAGGCCTGTTTATGAAAATGAAATAGATATTCAAATTTGTGAAAGTGACAGCGCATTTATTATGGGAGCTTATCGTTTTGAGTCTGGTACTTTTACGGAATCCGGAAACAGTATTTCTGGTTGTGACAGTACCACCATTTATCAGCTGACTGTCCATCCAGAATATTACGCTGAAATGGCGGAAACTATTTGTGCAGGAGATATTTATGTCTTTAACGGTCGAACCATAAACAGTTCCGGACGTTATGAAGCATTCTATACGACCAGTACAGGTTGTGATAGTACGGTGGTTTTATTTTTAAGTATAGAAAATGCTTATAGATTTGAAACGACTGAAAGAATTTGTGAAGGAGAAGAAATAATTATTAACGGCGTTACACAAACTACCTCTGGAATCTATCGTCAAAATTTGACCACGATTGCCGGTTGTGATAGTTTGATCATCGTAAACTTATTTGTCAGTCCAAAACATACGATGGGCGATGAATATTTGATTTGTGAAGGGGATAGCCTATTGATTGGTACGCAGTACTATCATTCGGACACCTTGCTCCAACAAAATTTAGTCAATCAATTTGGTTGTGATAGTATTGTGATAGAGACATTGGTGGTTGAACCCCGTGTTGATTTATTCGCAGGCGATGAACAAATTTGTGAAGGTGATTCTGTCCAGCTTTGGGTGGACGGTGCGGATATCATCCAATGGACACCTACTACTGGATTAAGCTGTACAGATTGCCCAAATCCAATGGCTTCTCCAGAGCAAACGACCACTTACTTAGTGAGTGCTGATAATTGCTTGGGAACAGAAGCGACTTATGAAGTTACGGTTTTCGTTAATGAATTACCAAAGATTTCTGTTGAACCATTTTTAGAAGCATTGCCAGGAGATTCTGTCAGGCTTTCTTACCAGGTCAGCGAACCCGATGCTATTATTACTTGGTTTTCGGCAACTAACGATACCCTTTGTTATAATAATTGTCCAGATACACTAGTGGTAAGGGCCACGGATGATCTTCAGTATATGATCACTGCGGTGGACGAAATGGGATGTACGGATGAGGCGGTGGTGAGTCTGGACGTCAAGACGGAATGTGTTTATGCCAATGTGTTTATTCCTAACTTCATTACACCCAACAATGATGGGAGTAATGACGATTTTAAAATTACCGAAGAATACGTACAGGAATTGACTTTACTACGGATTTATAATCGTTGGGGAGAATTAGTATTCGAGAGTACAGATATTAGCGGAGATCGTTGGGATGGGACCTTCAGAGGACGACTGGTCAATCCTGGTGTATTTGTGTATTACCTCGAAGGTATTTGCTTAAACGGTGAACAGTTATTAATAAAAGGAAATTTAACGGTGATTAGATAAATCATCTATCTATTTTTAAACAAATTCTAGATAAATAAAGGTCTGTAATTCCCTCAAACAGGCTTAATTTTTGCTAAACATTTTTAAGACTTATTGTTTCATAAATAAGTTTTCCTACCCGCGAGTAATTCGCCATCCGTCTGATGCCCATTAAGACAAAATTTATCAAACTTAAGCATCATGACTAAAAAACTACCAATAGTATTTTTATTATACTTTATGCTGGCGAGCGTTTCACTTTCGGGGCAAGATATTCACTTTTCTCATATTCACGCTTCTCCTATTACGCTCAATCCTGCGATGACGGGCATATTTAATGATGGTGATACTCGGTTTATTGCCAACAGTCGATTGCAGTGGCAGAATTTCACCAATGGTTATAAAACGGTTGCCGCGTCGGTGGACGTTAAATTATTTCAATTAGATCATACTTCTGTTCTTTCTGGAGGGCTTCAGGTGATTTCGGACCGAGCAGGTGATTTGGGTTTTTCTACCAATATTGCTTCTATGAATATTGCGGTATTGAAGGTGTTAGATCGGGGAGAGCGTAATCATATCTCTTTTGGAATGCAGGGAGGCTATTATCAAAATAAATTTGATATTAGTAAAATGCGTGGATATGGAATAGATCAGTTGGTTATGGATGGTCTTGAAAGTAATACGAACTATTGGGATTTTTCTGCGGGTCTGGTATGGTACAATACTATTAATGCGCACAATTATTATTATCTCGGAGCTTCTATGTTTCATATCAATAATCCGTTAGTAGGTTTTACAGAATTAGAAGATTCCGATTTTTCTTTTGATGCAGAAGATACTGGAAAAATACTCTATCGTAAAAAAGTAATTCATGGTGGAGGTATGTTTCGACTTGCTAGATACGTGACGGCTTTGCCTAGTTTTATCTGGATGGATCAAGGGCCACACCAGCAAATAAAAGTGGGAACCTTTGTCAAATTCAAACAAAGTCGTTCTTTTAAAAAATCTGATAAAGCACTTTACTTAGGTGCCTGGTTAAGATGGTATGTGGAAAATGATATATTCGGTACGGATGCAATAGATCTTTCTTTTCGCTACGATGTTAAGCGAACTATTTTTACCTTTTCTTTTGATGTTAATATTTCAACGCTTCGTCGAGCGAGTAATTATTTTGGTGGACCTGAATTTTCAATCATTCAAGTTTTGGGCGGACCCAATCCTAGATTGAAACCATCTACGGTAAAATGTCCTATTTTGTAGTGCTTCGCTGAAAACTTGAGTAAAGACAGTAGAGACCATTCATGAATGATCTCTAATGTTCGTTCCTAACTCAAATACCACTAATTCCGAAAAAATAAATTCAGAAAAATTGTCTATTGATTGTTTAATACCACTACGCGTTCGGTGAGCATTTTGCCTTGCGGAAATTGCACCACTACGTAGTAGACTCCGCTACTATTATTACTTAGATCAAATTTTAAAAAATCCTGCGCTCTAAGATCTTCAATGGTTCTTTGCTGAATTGCTTGCCCCGTCGCATTGTAAATTTTAACGACTCCCGAACCATTTAGGTCTTTGGTGTTTAAGGTAAATACACCCCACGTTGGATTAGGAAATAATGTCAACTTACTTATCCCGAGGTCAGCGTTATCGTCTCGCAAATTAGCAGATGATGCTCCAGGAATTAAATCTTCTCTGACCTGACAAACAAAATTCCAGTCGCTATCGTATGCATCAACCTTGATATGATAAACTTGTTCCGATAAATTATCGATGACCACTGTGTTCGGACAGTCTCCGCTACATTGAAAAACAAATTCCCAATCGGCATTAAAAACCTTAATGATCTGATTGGGGTGATTGCCAATAATCGTCAAATTGTCCACGGTCATAATAATGGTAGCACAGTCTGTTGTCTCGGGGATACCCACACAAGTACAGCCATCACTTTGAATCTGATCATTCGTGGTATCTGGATTATTGTCATCACAAGTCGTACCAACCTCGGTGGGGAAATTTGGATCGTTGTCATCACAATCTTCAGAGGCGCAAACTCCGTCGTTATCATTGTCTATACAAGGACCGCTGCTGATCACGAGGTCTTCATCTACTTTACAGATGTAGTTGTAATCATCATCAAACGCATCAATTTTTAAACGATACTCGCCCGATAGCTCCGTGATTACGGTGGGATCACTACAATCAAAGTCGCACTCAAATACTTGCTGCCAGCCTCCTTCGGTACTCCATAATCTTATTTTAGTTCTTTCAGTATTAAAACCCGTCACCGTGATCATACCATTACTGACCGTATAAGTTGGACAACCGTTGGTCGGTGGAGCAGTGGTTCCGGCACAAGTGCAACCATCCGACTGAATTTGGTCATTATCAGTATCTGGATTGTTATCATTACAGGCAGTGCCCGGTGTGGTGGGAAAGTTTGGATCATTGTCATCACAATCTTCGGACGCACAAATTCCGTCGTCATCATTGTCTATACAAGGACCGCTGCTGATCACGAGGTCTTCATCTACTTTACAGATGTAGTTGTAATCATCATCAAACGCATCAATTTTTAAACGATACTCGCCCGATAGCCCCGTGATTATGGTGGGATCATTACAATCAAAATTGCATTTAAATACTTGCTGCCAACCATCTTCGGTATTCCATGATCTGATCTTGGTTCTTGCGGTATTAAAACTCGTTACGGTAATGTTTCCATCACTAACGGTATAGACCGGGCAATTAGCTGAGCAATCAGGGTTTTCGACGATCTCCACGTTCTCCTGGATTTGACAGTTAGTTTCCGTATCAGTTACCGTAACAGCATAAAGTCCGGGCGATAACTCCGTGACTAAAGAATCTGTGGCTCCGTTGCTCCAGGCGTAGGCGGGATTGAGAACCTCACCAGTAATCGTCACGGAAGCGGTACCATTCGACTCGTCACAATCCGCTGGCGTACTGTTAACTGTTAGGTCAAAAAGATCTGCAAAGGTAATGGTTGTTTCTCCTTCTGAGCTACAACCATCTGCTCCGGTTACGGTAACGGTGTAATCCCCGATTATTAGGCTGTCAATGGTCGGACTGGTAAGTCCGTTACTCCACGCGTAGGTAAAAGGAGGTACACCGCCAGTGGTGGCTACCGTGGCTGTTCCTTCGTTTTCGCAGGTCTGACTACTGTTCGACAACGTCAGGATAGGTTGGGTATTTGTAACCGTTAAATTGATTATTGTATCACAGGTGCTTCCTGGAACCATGATGGTATAGGAACCTTCCTGATAAAGTAAACTATCTCTATAGAAAAGGTATCCGTCGCTGGAAGATCCGCAATAGCTGCCTTCCCAAGAGTATCCGAGTTGGACGGTCGTGACCGTTGTTTCTCCTTCTGCAGTACAACCATCTGCGCTGGTAACGGTAACCGTATAATCTCCGCTCATTAGGTTGTCAATGGTGGGACCAGTAGCACCGTTACTCCATTGGTAACTAAAAGGAGGAAGGCCGCCGGTAATAGTTGCTGTTGCCATTCCTTCATTTTGACAGCTCTGACTACTACCTGATAAGGTCAGGATAGGTTCGGTATCGATCACCGTTAAACTAACTATTGTATCACAGTTATTACCTGAAACTGTAATGGTATAGAAACCTTCTTCATAAAGTGAATTATCTCCGTAAAAAAAATATCCATTGGTAGAGGAGCCGCAATAGGTGCTTGTTAGGGAGTACACGGGTGGATCTACAACAACGAATAAGGGAGGACCGCTGTTAGTTTGGAGATTGGTTGAATTGGTGGCCGAAACAGATACGTCTCCTGCGATTGGACCCCATATTACCGAAATTGTATTACAATCCTGAGAAACGATGGTGGTACCCGGTGGAAATGACCAGGTATAGATATCCGCATCCACCACCGGAGGGACAGAGAAATCTAGAGTTGCACCAGGACAAGTAGGAATTGGATCAAAAGTGGAGGGTGCTGCTGGAGTACCTAGATTTACCGTTGGTATCGCAACACTACCTGTGGTTAGAACCATTTGCAGATCACAAGTAGAACCACTACAGCCGTCTACTAGAATATAATAGGTCTCGCCAGGCGTAACAACTCCCCCTAATGTAATGGTTTCTCCAGGGAATGTGCATTCGCACTGTAGCTGTCCTATTGGAGGTGCATTGGGATCACAATCACTAAATAGACCCATTTGAACCCCTTGATTCCCTCCAACGGTCGAACAATTGTCTGCGGTAATGTCGATAAAAATAAATGGGCTGGTTGGTACAAAGCTATACCAACTAGAATTATGGAAAAATCCTATTCCATTGCAGAATGGAATTTCACCCGCACCATTTATGTCCACATTCATTCTGCTGTTGAACGGAAAACTAATGGGCATAGCTTCGGAACAAGTCGCTCCAGCAGGCGCACACTGACTCCAGCTAGGAATAGATCCTATTAACAAAAATAATGGGATCAATAAGTATTTTATTGCTGATATTTTAGAATACGGCGCAGATTGGTCATTCTTTTTCATAAAAGATAGTAAATTGAAAAAATAAGGAAATAGGGTAATGCTATCAAGGATAGATTAGCATTTTGTTATTTTTAGACGTGCTTGGTTGGTAAATATAGGAAAATATTTTATAATACAAAAAAGAAGGTTAACCAGCAGCAACTGATTAACCTTCTTTACTTGAAAAGTCCGATTGATTTATAACCGAACCATCTTCACAGTAGCCATCTGATCATTACGTGTTTTTATCGTAATAAAATAAACACCCGCTGAATAATTTTCAGTGTCAATACTAATCTGATGTTCTCCCGCTTGATAGGTCTCTTTTGAAACCAAGTTTTCCTGAAGGTTACCCAATAGATCATAAACTTTTATGTCAATATTTTCTGCTTCTAATAGTTCAAAACTTAAGGTACTAGTCGAATGTACTGGATTGGGTGAAAGTTGTAAACTAAGCGGTTCTTCAGGAATCTTAGTAGTGACTAATTGCTTGATCGTATTCTTTACTTCATTGGTAATAATGGGTGGATTGAAATCAAAAAAGATGGCTGCTCGATTTTCGATCACGGTTCCTTCAGCACGGTTTGATAATAAATCAATATCGAAAATTACAAAACCATTGGAAGCTGGTTCATTGACAAAAGAATCTGGCAGCATTATATTTTCAAATAATAATTCTAACACATTACCATCTACAACTTTAGCCGTATAGTTATGACTTGCCGGTCCAGGGATAAGACTATGCACGTCTAATTCTTCACTAAGCGTATCTCGAATCAAAACCGTAAATGCCGTATCCGTTCCTGTATTTTGGAAGCGGACCGTATAGCTCAAGGTTGTATCAGAAGGTGGAATAAACCCTTCCACACCTTCTCCAGCTGGATTAACTGCTTTGTCATTGGGGTCGTAGGAACCTGTAACTAGAATGCTACAAGTGATCGTATTATTTTCTGGTGTCTCGTCAATATTTCCACTATCTGCCGTAGCGGTATATGTGAGGGGTGTGCCTAGAGGAGTCCCCACAGGTAATAACAAAGTAGGACTATAAATCCACGTTGTTCCCGGGGGAATATCGATAAAATTCCAAGTGAGTATTTGATTAGTTTGATCATATAAATCTTCTGGTGGCGTAGCGCTAACGAAGCTTTGTTCTGATGGAAATTCTAAGGTTAAAATACCTGATAATGTATCTCCACCTACATTCATCAGGCAGACACGTGGACGTTGTTCAAATCCTGGTCGAGCATTTGGTTTAACCAATTTAACGACAAGATCTCCGTAAGGAAGGGTAGTAAAGTGAAAATTATTTTGTTCGTAGTTTGTTCCAAGGATGGGAGCAGAAACCTCCAAGCTATCATAACAAAGTGGATTAAGGCCGGGAAATGGACTATTAGCATAAATAGTATAGTCGCCAGCATCTGCCGTAAATTCGTAAAAACCATCTTCATCGGTATAGACAATTTGGCCGTCACTTAAGGTAAGTTGAATAAAAGCAAAAGGCACATTGGTCGAATCTATCACACAGTCTGAACTAACCGTATTTAAAAAAGCAGTACCGCTAATTCGTACGGAGCAATCTGGATCTTCACGTACTTCAATATTTTGGTGAACTTGACAATCTGTATCCGTGTCGGTAACCGTAACGGAATAGAATCCAGGCGATAAATCGGTATTGGTTTCAGTAGATGCCCCGTTACTCCAATTAAAAGAGGGATTACTAATACCTCCATTTATCATCACCGTTGCAGTACCATTGTCCTGGTCACAATCCGCTAACGTACTGTTGGTATTTAGGTCAAAATCCCCTTCAATGAAAACAGACCCTTCTGCGGTACAGCCATTAAAATCAGTGACCGTAACACTATAGGTACCACTAATTAAATTATCAATAGTAGGAGTTGTTGCGTTATTACTCCATTGAAAGCTATACGAAGTGGTTGTATTTGAAACTTCTACGGTGGCAAAACCTTCGTCTTCACAAGTTTGATTTGAGCTAGTAAAAGTTAGAATAGGTTGGGTATTAGTGACGGTAAGTGTAACCAAGGTGTCACAATAGGTACCAGGAATTGTTAGATTGTATACTCCTTCTTCGTAAATCAAATTATCACTATCAAAAAGATACCCATTGGAACTAGATCCACAATAACTCCCTGACACGCTAGCGGTGAGCGGATCTATAGATATGGAAAGTGCAGGCCCCGTAAGTTGCTCACCTGTGCTATCTATTACCATAGCAGAAACGTCACCTGGAGATGCTCCCCAAATCACATTTATCGAATTACAATTTTGAGAAACAATCGTAACATCATTGGGAATATTCCATGTATATTCTGTGACTCCAAGAATTGAAGGCACACTAAAATTGAGTGGTGCTCCTTGGCAAGTAGGTCCTGCAGGCGTAGCTATTGGAATTTCAGGTGCTTGTGTAGCGGATGGGACAACCTCTAAGACTTCTCCTGTTGTTACAATCATTTCAAGATCACAAGCAGAACCACTACAGCCATCTACTAGAATAAAGTAAGTTTCTCCAGGCGTGAGTACTCCTCCCAAGGTGATGGTCTGTCCGGAAGCTGCACAATCGCATTGTATCGCTCCTATTGGTAGTGAATTAGGGTCACAATTTCCAAACATACCAATTTGAAATCCTTGGTTTCCAGCAACGGTTGTGCAATTGGAGGCGGTAACATCAATGAAGACAAAAGGAGTGGTAGGGATAAAACTATACCAAGAACTGTTGTGTAAAAAGCCTTGCCCGTTACAATTCATTATTTCACCAGCACCATTTATATCTTCGATCATTCGTCCATTGAATGGAAAACTGATTGGAGTGGCTTGTTCACAAACCGGTCCACCTACGTTACATTGACTCCAGACTGTGGTAACATTGAAAAAAGAAACAATCAGTAGGAGTATAGAAAATTTAAGGTTTAATCGAGAAGATAGCTTTAGTATTTGTTGCGAATCCATAAGAAATAAAAATTAAATATATGAAGAGAATAGAGTAATCCTATGGGGGAAGAGGAACATTCTAGGAATTATGTTACTATTTTAGCCAAATCTCAGATATTTGAGCGGGAGGCTAATAGCCATATTTATATACTCTTTGACGTATTTGAATTGTAAAGTTAGGAAAAAATTAATTAACTCCTGAAGATAATAGTGTGAAGTTTGCATTAAACAAAAGTTGAATAACTGAATTAGATGGTTCAGTTTTCGAGGTATTATTTGAGCTATGCTTTGTTTGCTTTTTTCATTTTTATCCCTCCTGCTGCTCGCAAGGTAATCAACGGTTGCGGAATTACTGCCTCTTGATCCACTAATTCAAAGGACATTCTCCGTAAGGTTTGTACGATCACTAGTTGCATTTCCATATAAGCAAAATTGACGCCGATACACATTCTTGGGCCGCCACCAAAAGGGAGATAGGAGAAAGCAGAGCGATCTTTTGTCAGGTTTTTTTCAAAACGGTCAGGATTGAAATCATCTGGATTTTTCCAATAATCAGGCAGTCGATGTACTCCGTAAATAAAGGGAAATATCATCGTTCCTTTTGGAATTTTTAGCCCTTTGAATTCATCATCCGCTAGGGCGATACGGTCCATGATCCAAGCGGGAGGGTAGAGGCGCAAGGATTCTTGGACTACTTGCATGGTGTAAGAAAGACGGCGCAAATCCATAAAACTAGGAGGGCGATCTGCCAGGACTTCTGTGATCTCTTCTTTAATTTTATGAATGACTTCAGGATGTTGAGCGAGGAGGTACCAAGTCCAAGCGAGTGCATTGGCACTGGTTTCGTGTCCTGCGGAAAAGAAAATCAAGCTTTCATCAACGAGCTGGGTATCGGTCATTCCTTTACCTGTATCTTCGTAGCGTGCCGATAACAACATATCTAGTAAATCGTGGTATTCTCCTGTTTCTTGACGACGCAGATCAATAAAGTCTTGTAGTATTTTTCGAGTGTGGGTGGCTGTTTGATCTGCTTGACGAAATTGTCCGCTCAGGTAATACCACGGGATCTTGAACGGTTGCCGGACTTGCTTGATCACAAAACGTTGAATATCGGTAATATTATCTGATAAATCTTTTAAATCCTGTGCTTCCGTATGCGTACTAAAAAGTGATTTGGCGACAATCTGAAAAGCCATTTCCATCATTTCCTCAGAAATATTAATAACCGATTGTTTTTCAAATTTAGCTTCCAGCAAATCAAGTTGACTATCAATGACGGACAGCATAATGTCTACTAGCCCCGATAATTTTTCTTTATGAAAACCCGGCTGAATCAGTCGTCGTTGTTGTCGCCAATAATCGCCTTCTACCGTCAATAGTCCTTTACCGGCGAAGCGACTTAATACTTTTGTTTGTAATCGCGACTTCCCAAAATTTTTCTGATTTTTTTGTAGAATATATTGGATGAGTTCTGGATCGGCCGTATAGATAATGCGTTCCGCACCGCCGAGGTAGGACGCATAAGTAGGACCATGTTCGGCAATTCCCTCCATTAAAAGTGGTAATGGATTTTTATAAAAACTAAAGGAGTTTTTTAGCGCACTGAGGCGGTTTACGGTGGGAAGCGGGTGGGAGTCTTTGATGGTAAAAGATATTAGTGATATAACAGCGTTTATGTATAGAAATTTTGTATGGGAATCATAATTGTCCTTCGTCACGTTCTCGCCTTAATAGCTTTGGCTATTAGGCTCCGGGCGTTTCTCGACCATTTATAACACCTCCACACATAAACGCTAACAAAAATAACTTTTTTGATGGAGCGATTAGTAGTTGGTATGTCATTTTATTGGAAATCTATTGGGAAATTATGACTCGAATCCACGAATCCACAGATCAATTAATCAATCTACCACTTTAAAAGTCGTCCGCCGATTTGCTTGATGTTCCTCTTCTTGACAAAATTTACAATTACATTCCACCGCTGGTGCATTCTCTCCGTAGCCTTTGGCGGTGAGTCGATCGGGTGCGATACCTTTGGTAATTAAATAATCCACGGCAGATTGTGCTCGTTTTTGAGAGAGCGTTTCGTTGTAAGTAGCAGGACCACGGCAATCGGTATGCGAAGCTAATTGGATTCGGATATTCGGATTTTGAGCAAGTGTAGTAGCTAGTTGATTAAGCGTTGGTTCCGCATCTGGACGGATGGCCCAGGCGTCAAAATCATAATAGATATTGTCTAGATTGATTTCTGTATTTCGGAATATTTTATCTAACTCAATTTCTAATTCAAATTTTTTGATGGGTGCAGCGGGATCTTTCCCAATTCCTTTGGATGAAAAATTACCTGTATTATTGAGGTATTCTGCTTTACTGGCAAAGAATCGATAATCTGTTTCTTCTGCTAATTCTATTTGCACCAATCCGTCTGGACCTACGGGATAAGATTTTTTCTCTTTGCCAAAATTTACATCCAAGGTTGATGCTCCCAGCGGACGACGACCAAGGACGGCACTGTTAGGATTATTAGGGATTTTATAAATTTTTTCTAAAACATAAACATCCAAAAGCATTTTGTACACGATCGGCTTAGGTTCTTCGGTTACCACGGTGTCGATAACTGGTGGAGGTGGCGGCGGGGGAGGAACTACTTTTTCATATTGATAAATATCGTCTCCACCCATTCCATCTTGGCGAGAAGAACTAAAAAAACCACTTTGCAAAACCCCTGTCTTATTTTTAGCAAACGTATTTACTACCAAACCAAAATCATCTTCGCTGGAATTGACAGGAGGTTTGAGATTGTGTGGTGAACTCCAACGACCATTTTTCATTTTATAAATTCTAAAAATATCCAATCCTCCCAATCCGGCGTGATAATCAGAAGAAAAGTATAAGGTATCTTTATGGACAGAAGGAAATTTTTCATCTCCTTGGGTATTAATTTCGCGACTCAGAAGTTTGGGTTCACCCCAGCCATCCAAAGATTTTTCAACATAATAAATATCATAGCCACCCCAGCCATCAGGATGATCGCTACTAAAATACATGGTTTGACCGTCTGCGGATAAGGCAGGATGGCCATAGTTAACTTTATCTTCTACAAAGCTTAGCGGTTGTGGAATGGTCCAAGCGTCGTTTTCACGTTTTGTGACCATAAGTTTGCAGTAATTATCGCTCCGCTTTTCCTCCGTGTAGCAGCGACTGAAATACATTTCGGTAAAACTGCTGTTAAAGGCAACGGTCCCTTCATTGTGCACCGAATTGATGAGTGGACTAAAGTTTTCAATTTCGTTATTATTCAAATTGACGGTGAAAATGTCAGAGAAGGCATTTCCGGTCCAGTTATAAGTTGCTTCTCCGGTGGCTATGCTGCGGTCAGAAGTAAATAGTAATTGTTGGTTGGGATAAATAGCTGGTGCATATTCAGAGTCAGCGCTATTAAAAGGAGCAGGGGAAATTTGATATTCTCGGTAAGTTTTATCTTCTCCATTCCAGCCGATGGCCAAATCACAAGCTTGAATTTCTCGTCGGTATTCGTAGGGACTTCCAATTTCGATTCCAAGATTTTTAAAAGCCTCTTTGGCTTCTTTATATTGTCCATTGCGCTTAAGGGCGTAGGCGTGTTGTTTGAGTGCTTCTTCCCCTGCACCAGAATCGTAAGCAGTCAAATACCATTCGATGGAAGCCGGAGACTGGTTGGTGTGTCGGTAAGATTCGCCGATCATCATGGCTATTTTACCTTTCTCGATTCTACTTTTAGATTTGTTGTATTCCTTTTTGAGCATAGGAATAGCTACGGCGTATTGTTTACGATCAAAAGCCATAGAGCCATCCTTAATTTTTTGGGTAAAGGTGCAAGAAAGGACAAACAACAGAGAAAATAAAGGAAGTACAATTTTTTTCATGGCTAAATATAAGAATTCGTAATGCCCTATTAAAACGTATAGAGTGTTTTGAATGTTGCGTCAGCAAAAGCCAGCGTTAGACAAGGTTTAAACATTAGATTAGATATATGAACTGAAACAGGTAGAATAAAGAAAATTGTAAGAAGAAAAGTGGAAAAATTGTCGAAGGGTACTAAAAATATACGCAAGGAGCGAAGAACTAAGTAAATTCGGGATTCAGTAAATAAAAAATCGCTCGAAGTCTAAAATACCCGCTGAGAGCGATTTTTAATTTTCCTCTCGGCATTTACGCAGGCAGAGCGTGACGTTAGGAGCGAACAACTAAGTAAATTCGGGATTCAGAAAATAAAAAATGGCTCGAAGTCTAAAATACCCGCTGAGAGTGATTTTTAATTTTCCTCTCGGCATTTACGCAGGCAGAGAGAGACGCTAGGAACGAACAACTAAGTAAATCCGGGATATAGAAAATAAAAAATGGCTCGAAGTCTAAAATACCCGCTGAGAGCGATTTTTAATTTTCCTCTCGGCATTTACGCAGGCAGAGAGAGACGCTAGGAACGAACAACTAAGTAAATCCGGGATATAGAAAATAAAAAATGGCTCGAAGTCTACACATATCCGCAAAAAAATAAGTCTGATGTTAGACATCAGACTTAGGAAACGAATCTTACAATTTTTTAACCAAAACTTACATTGATAGTATATTCAACTACTGTGCCAGAAATGACAAAGGTTGAAAATCGGTGTATAAAAAGAAATTAATGGTAAAATATAGGTAGAAAAGGGGATTGGGATTTAGGAAATAAAAAATCACTCGAAGTCTAAAATACCCGCTGAGAGTGTATTTTTAATTTTCCTCCCGATATTTACGCAGGCAGAGCATGATGATAGGAGCGAAGAACTAAGTAAATTCGGGATTTAGGAAATAAAAAATCGCTCGAAGTCTAAAATACCCGCTGAGAGTGATTTTTAATTTTCCTCCCGATATTTACGCAGGCAGAGCGTGACGTTAGGAGCGAACAACTAAGTAAATTCGGGATTCAGAAAATAAAAAATCGCTCGAAGTCTAAAATACCCGCTGAGAGTGATTTTTTGATTTTTCTTCCAAATATGCGCAGGCAGAGAACGACGAAGGAGAGAACAACTAAGCAGATTTGGAATTAAAAAAAATAAAAAATCACTCGAAGTCTACACATATCCGCAAAAAAATAAGTCTGATGTTAGACATCAGACTTAGGAAACGAATCTTACAATTTTTTAACCAAAACTTACATTAATAGTATATTCAACTACTGTGCCAGAAATAGGGTTTAAGTGGTAAGTTTTAGTTTTTTATAGTTTTTTCAATAAGACTTTAGTTTGCGTATAATCATAAGCGGCTTCTAGGAATTTCGTCATATTCTCCCATTCTGTTGCTTTTTCAAAATTATGATTATAAAATTTATTGGTACTAATAATAAGATTTTGGCCCTCCATTTTTGCCGTAGCTATAAATCCGCCAGTTTCGTTTTTTACCGTTTGGTTGAGTTTGTCCAGTCCTTCTACGGAGTATCCAGTAGGAATGGCTACAGAAATTTCATTGCGGTAGGAGCGTGGATAAGGCATAAAAATATCTTGCGTTCGGGGATGTTCATCTTCTGCGATGGCTACTTGCCCACCGATTAGTTTACCAACTTCAAAGAGATAATTTTTCCCCGCTTTTTTGGTTATGCTTTCCAATTCCATTTTATCTTTAAAAATCATGGGTTCTGTCAC
>CALFWZ010000147.1 GCA_937928405.1 uncultured Saprospiraceae bacterium | reverse complement strand
ACAACCTATACTGGATTAAGTATTTTAAGTGACAACCTATATTGGACCTTCGATTTGTGACTGTCAACCTATACTAATCCTATTTTTTAACTGACAACTTATTTTGGGACGATACAAAAAGATCTTAATCAACACCTACACCTACACCTACACCTACACCTACACCTACACCTACACCTACACCGCTACGTTTCCATACGCCACAAAATGTGGATTCAGTAAATTCTCTTTGTTGTAAAGTAATTTCTTCTGAGTATTATGATCAATCACGCTACCTCCAGATTCTTCCAAAATGATCTGTGCAGCTCCAGTATCCCATTCCATGGTTGGTGCTAATCGCGGATATACGTGTGCTTTTCCTGCGGCGATAATCAAAAATTTGAGAGAGCTTCCTGTAGCGACCAATTCTGGCTTGGCGAGTTCATCCACAAAAGCTTGCGTACCTTCGTTGAGGTGAGAGCGAGAACAAACTATTTTTAGACCTTCGTCTTTCATGGTAAAGTCCTGTGCGGATAATCGAACGTCTTGATTGTTAACCACCTGAAAAGCTCCTTCCCCTTTGACTGCCCAATACATCTCGTCGCGATCCGAAGCGTAAACGACTCCAAGGACAATTTCTTGTTGGTGAATCAATGCGATATTGACCGTAAATTCTCCGTTTCTTTTGATGAATTCTTTGGTGCCATCCAAGGGATCTACTAACCAGCAGTATTCAAAATTTTTACGCTCTTCATAAGAAATGGCCTTGTTTTCTTCCGAAATAATCGGGTATCGAACAGGTAGTTTTTCCAATGCATCACAGATAATCTTGTTAGCAGTACGATCGGCAATGGTGAGTGGAGAATCATCAGATTTCTTTTCTATTTCCATGCCTGCACTTCCCTCATAAATTTCTTGAATCGCTGCTCCTGCTTCTTTGGCAATTTTAATCACCTGTTTTACCAATGTTATTTGTTCCATTATTGTAACATTTTTGTTTTTTTAACTTATCATCATTTAAGAAGTAGTTTTTTTAAACAACTTCTAATACAAAGTTTGTTATACAGCTTCGAGATGAATAAAGTATCTTTGAGCTGTAAAAGTAATCTAAAAATTAAAGACATGAAGAATAAAGTATTAGTAACGGGCGGCTGTGGCTATATTGGGAGTCATACGATTATTGATTTACTGGATAACGGGTTTGACGTTATTTCTGCGGATAGTAATATTAATTCGGATGAACAGGTATTGCAAGATGTTGCGGCGGTTACGGGCAAAAGTGTGAAAAATTACCAAGTTGATTTATGTGATTTAGAAAAGACGAAAGCGATCTTTCGTGAGAATCCTGATTTGGTAGGAGTGATTCATTTTGCCGCCTTAAAAAGTGTAGGCGAATCGGTTGATAAACCACTTTGGTATTTTAATAATAACCTTAATAGTTTGCTCAACTTATTGACTTGCATCAAGGAGTTTGATGTTAAACATCTGATTTTTTCTTCTTCTTGTTCTGTCTATGGCAATGCTAAAGATTTACCGGTTACAGAAAAAACACCATTCGAAGAAGCAGAATCTCCCTATGCCCGCACCAAGCAAATGGGAGAACATATGCTAAAAGATTTTGCACGAGCTAATCCAACATTTAACCTGATTCCGCTCCGTTATTTTAACCCCGCAGGTGCGCACGAATCGGGACTAATTGGCGAATCTCCTATTAACGTCAGTACCAACCTCGTTCCAGTTATTACCGAAGTAGGGATTGGGAAGCGCGAAAAAATGACGGTCCTCGGTAGTGATTACGATACGCGTGACGGTAGCTGTATCCGAGATTATATCCACGTGATGGATCTCGCGAATGCACATACCAAGTCGCTCCAGTTTTTGATGACTGGTAAAAATGAAAATAATTTCGAAGTATTTAATCTCGGTATTGGAGAAGGTGCTTCCGTACTCGAAGTCATTTATGCTTTTGAGAAAGTAGCAGGTAAAAAACTTAATTACGAATTAGGAGCCCGTCGACCAGGAGATGTAGTAGCGATTTATTCTAACTATAAAAAAGCAGCTCAATTACTTGGCTGGGAACCCAAAAGAAATATCGAAGATATCATGCGCACCGCTTGGGAATGGGAAAAAAAGCGAACGGGTGAAAGTGTGGTGTAAAACTAACATGATCCAAATGTTGGGTTTGTATTTGTTTTGCTTATTTTTATTCTATTGAAAAAGAATAATATTTAAGGAGAACGATCACTTGAAAAATGAAATCAAACTTAGAAGAAACTATCGCCTATTACCAAAAGAGAGTCGATTTTTTTCAATCTCAGATGGATGAAAGTATTGCTGAATTTGATTTTGATAGTGCGAAAGCTTTTACAAAGCACCTTTTTAATGCAAAAGCTAAATTAGAAATTTGAAGAGGTTAATCAACCAAATTGAAAGTGGAGACTATTTCAAGCGATTTGATTTTTCTGGTTCAGATTTATACCCTGAAATAAGAGAAAGACAAGAACAGTCTTTAAGAGAAAGAACGGAAAAAAAACTTCAGGAATCAAAAGAAGAATTAAAACGATTGTTGAGCCTTCCAATTGAAGATTCAATCGATGATGAGAAAATAATTGTCTTATTAGAAGAGATTATTTTAAATAATATCAAAAAAGTCGAATTAGAGATAAGGCCTGAGAAAGTTTATTTAGAACTCAAGGCGATTGATCGGTTTATTTCCTTAAAAATTTTTACTAAATCTGATAGACCCATAACTTACTACTACGGTGAATGGATAAAATCAAATTTTGAAAATCTAGGGTTCGAACAAATAGGAGAGGATTTTCTTATGAAAAGAGATATTGGTAATCTGCGAGGATTATTGGAATTACTCTCGATTTTAATGTTTGAAATTTTTCGGATGCGAAGTGATGCTCAGATAAATGCTATTGTTTATGATTGATTTTTTAAGACATTAATCAACAGATCAAAAAATCCGCTTCAACTTTCCCCGCTGCACCACTCCTATCGGATAAGCCTGTACTACCGGAATAGTATCACCCTCTATCACTCCACCTCCTGTATCTAACAATGCTGTTTCTTTTCCCATGACAATGGTGAAAATGATTTCGTCCCCAGATTTTTCGTACGTGCAATCGAGTAAATTTCCCATCACTGAAAAACGACTGACAAAAAAATTACCCTTTAAAAAAGCGTCCAAGATGATTGAATTTTTTTCGTCAATTTGATAATGCCCTTTTGTGGGGTCTACGATGACTAGTTCGTAAGACCGTCGCCCCGCAACCGAATCCGGTCCGTACGTAATAGCCCAGATCCATCGATCGGTACTATCTATCGGAGCGATCTCTAATTCCATGGCGACCGATTGTTGTAGACCCGTTGCGTTGTAGATGTCTAAGGTGCCTTGGTAAATGCCAGCCCAGGTTTCAGGGAAATTAGCTGCTTTAGATACCGATTGATCTTCTTTGATAAGAGGAGATTGCGCGGTGGAGCAACTTATTAAGCTACAGAAAAATAAAAGGAGTAGATATTTCATGAGATCATTTTATAACAGCGGCAATAGCTGTATTTTTACCGATAATCTTAAAGATAGAAAAATGAAAAAAATATACTGGATTTTTGGTCTGCTATTTTTAATGGCTTCTTCTGTAATAGGACAAGGTGATTATTTTCAACAGGAAGTAAATTATAAAATTGAGGTTACCCTCAATGATCAAAAACACGAGTTGATCGGGAACATCGAAATGACTTACGTCAATAATTCACCCGAATCGCTTGGAGAAATATATCTTCATCTTTGGCCGAATGCCTATCAAAATCGAAAGACGGCTTTTGCCAGACAAAAAATTCGACAGGATGATACGGAATTTTATTTTTCTAATAAAAAAGATCGAGGTGGGTTTAGTAATCTAAATTTTACCGTTGATGGAAAAAATGTACCTATTGAGTATGATCCCAAAAATCCAGATATCGGTTTATTGAAATTAAATAGTCCACTTCCTGCTGGTGGTACGATCGTTATCAAAACTCCTTTTATATTAAAAATACCTGCTTCTTTTTCTCGCTTAGGTCATGTCGGCGAATCTTACCAACTAACACAATGGTATCCCAAACCCGCTGTCTACGATCGTGACGGTTGGCATCCAATGCCTTATTTAGATATGGGAGAATTTTATAGTGAGTTTGGTAGTTTTGATGTGAAAATCACCTTGCCTGAAAATTACGTTGTGGGCGCTACAGGCGTTTTACAAACCAATTCCGAAAAAGAATTTTTAGAACAAAAAATTGTTGAATCAAACGCTAAATTAGCAACGCTAGATCTAAACGCAGTTTTTGCCATCGACACTTTTCCTACTAGTAGTACGACGATGAAAACCTTACATTATCAAGCCGAACGGGTACACGATTTTGCGTTGTTTGCTGACAAAAGATTTATGGTGCAGCGTAGTGCGGTCCAATTGACCTCGGGAAAATCTATTGATACTTGGGCTTATTTTACGCAAAAGGAAGTTGATTTGTGGAAGGATGAGGCCATCAAATATTTGGATCGTTCCGTTAAATTTTACTCAGATTTAGTAGGTGAATATCCTTATCCACATGCTACCGCTGTCCAAAGTGCTCTTAGTGCCGGAGCTGGTATGGAATACCCGATGATTACGGTAATTGGATTGTCTGGAACATCGCAGGCCCTTGACGAAGTTATTACCCACGAGGTAGGACATAATTGGTTTTATGGAATTTTGGCATCCAACGAACGGGACCATCCGTGGATGGATGAAGGATTAAATTCTTATTATGATCATCGGTATCGAGATCAATATTATCCGACCAATCGTTTTATGGATAAGAACGCCGGAGATTTCTTTTTTAAAGGTTCACCAATTGATTTACTTGAATTAGGCTATTTACATCAAGCTCGTCGGAAAGAAGACCAAGCACCGGATACCCACTCGGATGAATTTAAGTGGATTAACTATTGGTTGGGTGCTTACGAAAAACCGGCCGTTGCTTTTCGATGGCTAGAAAAATATTTAGGGACGGATCAGTTTGATATCGCCATGCGTGGATTTTATGACGAGTGGAAATTTCGTCATCCACAACCAGAAGATCTACGTAATTATTTAGAAAAAGCAACGGACAAAAAATTGGATTGGCTCTTTGATAATTTAATTAATGGGACAGATCATTTGGATTATGCGATTCAGGATATTGAAAAAAAAGGAAATGGGTATGAGTTGACGATAAAAAACAAAGGAGAGATGTCAGGTCCTTTCCCTGTTAATGGTATTAAAAATGGTGAAATAAAAAGCACCTTGTTTGTTGAGGGTTTTAGCGGAACTAAAAAAATTAATTTTTCAGGAACGGATTATGATAAGATCACCATTGATGCGAATGGAATTACGACAGATGTAAATCGTCGTAATAATAATATCAAAACGACCGGGAGTCTTAAAAAAATAGAACCATTACAATTAAAATTTATAACGGGAGTAGAAAATCCAAATCGTAGTACACTATATTTTTCGCCGACACTAGGATACAATAAATACGATGGTGCGATGGCTGGACTAGCGCTTTATAATATATCGATTCCTAGCAAACCTTTTGAATTTGCATTCTTACCCTCTTATGGTTTTAAATCTAAACAAATAGTCGGACTAGGAGAACTTGCATATGGATTTTATCCAGCGTCCAATTTTGTCAAAGGTGTTAAGTTGAGGTTAGGGGTAAAACAATTTGATTCTTTTTATAATGAGACCAGCGATTATTTTCTTAAATATCGAAAAATAACACCCTCCGTTACGTTGGATTTGAATACAAAACCCAATAAGCGTTTTTATCATTATCTAAAATTCAGAACCTTAATTCTTTCGGAAGAGTCAGCTATTTTTACTCGCGATACGATGACGATGGAAACTATTTATACTGGAAATTCTACCGACACTCGACCTATTTTTGAGCTTAGCTACGTCGCAGAAAATAGCCGAGGAATTAATCCATATAAATTACGGGTAGCTTTAGAACAACAGTCTTATGATAGTTTTACAGGCAAGCAAAGTTATCTAAAAGCCACGCTAGATTATACGACCAACTATACTTATAAAGAAGATAGAAATATTTCGTTCCGATTTTTCCTGGGCGGATTTTTACAAAATACGATTCGAGATCGTGGTGCCGGCCGGTCCACGCAAGGAGCACTAGCCTTATACAGCGAAGGATTTAATGATTATAAATATGATGAATTATTTGCGGGACGCTCTGAAAGTGATGGTCTGTTATCGCAGCAAATTAGTTTAAATGATGGGGGTATGAAATTACCCGTTGGAGCGAGTCAAGCTGGAAATCTAGGAAAGAGTAATAATTTTATTTTTGCCTTAAACATTAAAGGAGATTTGCCAAGACGATTACCTTTTGGTCTTCCTATTAAACCTTATTTTGATCTTGGCTATTATGATAATTCTGGTCCTTTAGGTAGTGACGATAGTTTTGCTGATCAGCTTGTTTATAGTGGAGGATTGATGCTCGACTTTTTTGATGGTACGGCAGGCGTATATTTTCCGCTCTTTAATTCTGATAATGTGAATGAGTTATTAGACCAAAAAGGAGGCTATGGTAACCGTATTAGTTTTAGTGTAAATCTTAACCGACTCCACCCAACGCGCATCAGAGACCGACTGGAATTTTAAATTTATATTTGGCGATTATCATGACTAAAAAAATCAATCTCTGGTCGGGACCCCGTAATATTTCTACGGCTACTATGTATGCCTTTGCTCAGCGTGCGGATACCCGAGTATTCGATGAACCGCTCTATGCTCATTATCTGGCCAACACTTCGGCGGACGAATACCATCCCGGGGCAGCAGAAATTCTAATGGATATGGAAAATGAGGGTGCCAAAGTCATTCAGATGATGCAGGAAGCCCACGATCGCCCCATCGCTTTCTTTAAGCAAATGACGCATCATCTGGTTGAACTTGACTGGTCTTTTATGAATGAAATGACCAACCTCATTTTAACTCGAAATCCAGTGGATATGCTTCCCTCCTATGCACAACAGGTGGCCACACCAACAATGATGGATGTCGGATACGCAGCCCATTTACAGCTTATTGAGTACTTACAAAAACAGGATCAGGAAATTATCGTCCTAGATGCAAAACGAGTATTGGATAACCCTGAAAAGATACTCACTCAACTTTGCGAAAAAATAAATATCCCCTTTGATCCTGCGATGCTAAATTGGCCAGCCGGCCCACGACCCGAAGATGGAATTTGGGCAAAATATTGGTACAAAAATGTACATCAAAGCACCGGATTTGGTCAATATCGAAAGAAGACAGATCCATTTCCAGAAAAACTTAAACCCTTACTAGAGGAATGTCAGCCAATCTATGAGCAATTACAAAAATGGGTGCTTTAGGTTGTAGTTTTAAATAAAAGTGACGTAAAGTTGGTAATACATTTTTTATGAAAAATCTAAGATGACAAATGATAAATTTTTTCAATCATTGATTGATTTTATGCAGAAAATCCCTTCAATAAATAACCTAATTGCTAGTGGATTTTATGAAAATGGTAATTGGTGGGTCAAATTCAAAATTGATATTAATAATCAGTTTGCTTGGCAGGTAGTTCAAGAATTCGGTTGTATAATTAATTATTTTTCAATTGATGAGCGACTCCCTACGGTATTTTATCCTATTTCACCATCTCCATATTTAAATGGAGGTCCTGAAGCCTTTCTTTCGTGGGTAATTGAATCTAGAGATAAGGACTTTCAGCCTGATACTTTGATGGAATGGTTGGAAGGTAGACTTCCCAGGCCAGTTGAAGATTTAGCACAATGGAATTTGGAGGAAGAATAAAAAAATTAAGAGTCACTTGGAATAAAAATTCCCCTATCTTTGCAAAATGGAAGAAAACAAAAGCAGAACAGACGTCAATGAATTAGGAGAATTTGGACTCATTGACCATCTAACTAAGGATTTCAAAAATAAAAACCTCTCCACGGTCAAAGCGGTCGGTGATGATGCCGCCGTAATTGAAAATGGAAGTTTGATGACCGTTGTTTCTACGGATATGTTGGTAGAAGGGATTCATTTTGATATGATGTACTCGCCCCTCAAACATCTAGGATATAAAGCGGTGGTCGTTAACCTCTCAGATATTTACGCCATGAATGCGTATCCTAAACAGATTACCGTTTCACTCGCTTTATCCAATCGTTATTCGGTCGAAGCCTTGGAAGAATTTTATGCTGGGGTCAAACAAGCCTGTAAATTTTATAAAGTAGATTTGATTGGAGGAGACACGACTTCTTCTCCCAAGGGACTGGTCATCAGTGTAACGGCTATTGGTCAGCAGGAGCGAAATAAGATTGTTTATCGCGACGGTGCTAAACTGGGTGACTTATTGTGTGTTACTGGAAATTTGGGAGCGGCTTATCTAGGCTTACAATTATTAGAAAGAGAAAAACGAGTCTATTTAGCGAATCCGGGCGTTAAGCCAGATCTAGGAGATCAAAATTATTTGGTAGGACGTCAGCTTAAGCCCGAAGCTCGCTATGATATGATTGAGGCTTTTGCCAAAGCTGATTTGATTCCTACGTCAATGATTGATGTTTCAGACGGATTAGCCTCCGAAGTTTTTCATTTGTGTAAACAATCTGGACTCGGTGCTTTGGTAGAAGAAAGTGGTGTGCCGATTCATCCCGACGCGGAAGTGCAAGCGATTGATTTTAGTATGGATCCAATTACTTGTGCCTTAAGTGGTGGTGAGGATTACGAATTGTTATTTACTGTAAACCCTAAAGATCTCGAAAAAGTAAAATACCTTCCAGATATTTATATTATGGGTGAAATGGTGGAGCAGTCAGAAGGCGTAAAATTACATACCAAAGGTGGAAATATCCACGAAATCAAGGCGCAAGGATGGAAGCATTTTTAATTTTTTTTGAAAAAAAAGATACTTGTTGTAGCGATTAGCCAGATATGCTCATCTTAGTACTATATCAGATTTTGAAAACTAAAAAATGAGTAGTATGAAATATCTTTTTAATTGTCTGTTTCTAACGATTCTCCTACTTTCCGGATGTAGTAAAGATATTGACGAGTTGATCGTAGAAAGAGAAAGTGACGAACCTGTTGTTCTAATCAAAAGCTCAATTCGTGGAGTTGTTACCGACGAAGATGGAGCAGTTGTTCCCAATGCCACCGTAACCGTAAATGGCCAGAGCCAACAATCCGATGATCGGGGTCGATTTTTTTTCAATAAAATAAATGTAAGCAAAGCAGGTAACATTATCCAAGCCCGCTCCGGTAGTTTTTTTACAGGAATTGCACATTCTAATTTTTCCCCTGACGGTAGTTCTTTTGTCAGTATAAATATGGTCAGTAAAGGAGTTCCCGAAGTGGTTGAATCGCTGGATGGTGCTGCTTTTACCAATCCTCAGGGCGTAAAAATTGATATTCCCGCAGGAGCCATCAGTACCCAAGATGGCTCCGATTATAATGGCCCCGTCTCTGTATATTCTCGTTGGATAGATCCCATTGGTTCAGAAGTAGGTGGTAGAATGCCCGGCGCGCTTAATGCGACCGACGAAGAAGGAAACCCTTTGGTATTGGCTACCTATGGAATGGTGGCATTAGCACTAGAAACGGCTACGGGAGAAACGCTATTTGTGAAGGATGGCGAATTTATAGAAATAGAAATGCCCATTCCGGCAGAGCTACAAGCTACCGCACCTCCTGAAATTCCACTATGGCGATACGATACCGAGCAAGAAGAATGGTTGTTAGAAGGTGCCTGCCAAAAATCTGGTAATAGCTACGTTTGTCAGATCACCAGTGGAGGATATTGGAATTGTGATATTCCGTTGGAAGCCATCTGCCTTTCGGGTCAGTTTTTTTATGCTGATTCTACTTTTGCAGCCTATCAAAAAGTCATTATAGAAGATTTGACCGATAATTTTATTTACTGGGGCTTTACGGATTCGCTTGGATATTTTTGCGGTTCGGTTCCTCGAGGAGCGCCACTGCTATTGACCGTAAAAGATCAGTGTGATAACGTACTTTACGAAATGGAAGTTGGTCCGTATAGTGAAGACTTTTTATTAGATACTATTTATCTTGATCAAATTTCCGAGCTATTCAATATCAATCTTACGGGAACTGTGCTGCATTGTGAGACGGCGGATGTTCCGGATGGTCATTTAGCAGTTCGTTATCCGGGATACATTTTTATTATTCCATTTGATGATGGTGGTTTTAATATTGACTTGGAATTAATTTGTGTTGCCTTTCCGGAAATGGAAATTAGCGCTTATAGTAACAGTCAACCCTACAGCTCACCCGTTACGATTCACGATCAGGTGACAGATTTAGACTTAGGAAATCAACTTACTTGCGAAGAACTGCCCGACTTTTTTAATTTTAGCATAGATGGAGTAGACTTTTGGACCGCTCCAACAAAATATTCCTATAAAAATAATCAGACTACCAACTGGTTGGTGTTAGAAGGATTTAGTGGAAAAGGAAAATTTCAGATAGACATTAGAGATTATGATGGTGTGGGAACTTATACGAGCAGCGTCTTTTTTAAGACAGAAAATACAGGCCCACAATTACCACCTTATCCTCTAATCGATGCTGCTAGTCCTGATCTATCTATCGTAATAACCGAAGATGACGGAACGTATATCACAGGAAATTATAATGGTGTACGAAACAATCCAGACAGTACACAGACCGAATTTTCTGGGAACTTTAAAATCAGAAGAACCCCATAGTTTAACTAAATCGATGGATGAATATTTAAGATTGTTAGACGAAAAATCAGGGAATGAAAAATATTATTAAAGGTTGTAAACAATTAGATCGAAAGTCGCAACGAGCAATGGTGAATCACCTCTCACCTTATCTCTATGTGATCTGCCGACGCTATACAGAACAGCATGAAGATGCACAAGATTTACTACAGGAATCATTCATTGCTATTTTTAATAATATTGAAAAATGTAAGGCGAATGAAATTGCTGGATTTAAAGCTTGGTGTCGCAGGATTGCCATCAATAAAGCCTTAGAGAAAAAACGGAAGCGTGGATTGATCTTAGAAACCTTATCCGTAGTTTCTATTGCTACGCTCCCCGTAGTACAAAGTCAACTGAATGTGACAGATATTCTCAAACTTTTAGAACGATTACCAGAGAACCAACGGATTGTTTTCAATCTGGCAGTGCTAGATGGATTTGCGCATCGCGAAATAGCAGAGATGCTAAATATTCAAGAAAGTAGTTCCCGTACTTTTTTAACCCGAGCCCGACAGAAACTACAGAAGTTGATGACGGTTAACGTAAAAAAAAAATCGATAAAAAATTAAGCTATGAAAGATAATAATTTTGAAGATCAGTTTCGGGAGGCTTTCTCAATGCACGAGCCAAATATATCTACCGACGAGATTTGGAAGAACGTTGAACCCCACCTAAAAAAGAAAAAGAAGCGTCGTTTCTTTTTCTTCTGGTGGCTGATCGGTGGATTGGGTCTTGCATTTTTAGGATACAGTCTAAAACAATGGATGCCCGACCGCTCCTTTATCACTACGCCAGTGATCGAGTCTCTCAGCAGTACAGGATCATCGGTTACATCTGTAGTTTCTCTTGAACAGGAGTGTCCTGAAATGAGTTTTGATGAAACGCTTCCTGCAGGCCCGGTGATAAAAAACTCTTTTACAAAAACCGTTCTTAAAAAGGAAATTAAAAAGGTTGCTCCCATTTTTGTTGATAGAAAAGCAGAAGCGCTCTTACCGTCAGAAATCATTGAGCAAAAGAAAACGGTTTACTCAGACACAAAAATGCTTGCTGCGGAAATACCAGTGTCAAAAGACAAGCCCTCAGCAGAAAAAAATGATTCCACAGAAAAAAAACAACCAGAACGTTCCTTACTAAAAGATGAGAAAAAGAAAAAAACGCCAACTGAAAAATTAGAAAAAGAAAAATCGGTAAAGCAGAAAACGAAGAAGAAAAAATCAAAGAAAAAGAAAAAGAAGAAAAAGCGAATCAAGCCTTTACGAAACAAATGGCAATTTCATATGCAGGCGATAACAGGTCCAGTTTTACCGATTAGAATAATGACTTCAAACCGAGATGAGTTATTCACTAACTTCCGAAAAGACAGCGAAAATGGAGTCGGAGGTTTTGCGATCAGCAGTAATTTTATAGCTCAATCTCCGCGAGGATTGGTCTTGTTTGGAGGATTAGAATACATTGAGTTTCGAGAAAGATTTCGTTATGAAACCATGGAGGAAATAACCCAAATTAGTACTGGTGTCGTTGCCGTAGTAGAAAATGCACAAGGAGAAGTTGTAGAAACAATTAATGGTCCCGTCAGCACGACGACGACCACCACCCGGAGAGTTCGGCATACCAACAAATACCGATATTTTAGTGCTCCGCTTGGAATAGGAAAGGCTTGGCGTCATCGTAAAAATTATTGGCGAGTTTATGGAGGACTGGATTTCAATCTTGCGTTTTCTTTTAATGGAAAAATATTTACCGAGGCCTTCACTACGAACGCTCCCATCAGAGAACTCAGTCCCGGTCAAAACAGTGCCATTTATGATAATTTTTATCGACGTAAGGTCGGAATCGGATTGTGGTTGAGTACCGAATATAGTCGTCCGATTACCAATCAACTTAGCTGGATGATTGCACCTCGTATCAAATTACCGTTCTCTTCTATCACCGTTCCAGATTACGAGATTAATCAACGTTATGTACCTATTAGTGTGCAGGTAGGAATTAATTATCTCCTTAATCCTCCCAAGAAGAAAAAGCGAAGAATAAAAAAAGTAGTTAAGTAGTTTATAGTATTATTATTTTTAAATAATAAGTATAATACCGACTAGAGCCCATTTGCCCGAGCAGATGGGCTTATTTGTGTGCCATACATGGTGCTGTACTATAGGGTGTAAGTCCCGAGTGAGCCTAGAAGAGAGGGAATCACTAGCTAAAGGCAAGGGTGTCTTCGGTGACGAAGAATCTGAAGGAAGCCTTACGGCAAAGACGAGGTATTGA
>CALFWZ010000146.1 GCA_937928405.1 uncultured Saprospiraceae bacterium | reverse complement strand
AATCGACTCCACACTACCCAAGTTAGAGGAGTAGGCGTTTCTGGAGGAATAAAGAGTACTACTACCCATACTTATCAACTTGGAGGCGATAACTATATCCTCAGCCATACCGTATTCCCTGATGGTAGATATTCGACTACCAAAAATTCTTATCGCCCCTCTGGTTTACTTGATAAAACAACGCGACTGTTTTATGGTCCAGGCCTAGAAGATGTCGTTACGGATGCTTACGAATATGACGAATTTAAACGATTAAAGTCTTCTACTAATTATCAAACTGGACAAACAGATTTTACCTACTATCCCGATCCACTCAATCGCTTACATACGGAAACCTATTCGGATGGGTCCGTTACTAGATGCGAATATGCGTCAGATAATGAACTACTTAGCACCAAAAAAGTAATTGATGAAAACGGTAACGAATCCATCGCACATACCGATTTATTAGGTCGTCCTATTTATAACGATCGCCTGCTAGATGGTCAAGTTGTCCGGACGAGTTATGATTATTTCCCCTTTGGAGCCTTAAAAAAAGTGACGACTCCAATGGATAAAACGTATGATTATACCTATGATGATCTAGGCAGATTGGATACTAAAAAAATACCAGGACAAGGACTCATTAGCTATACATATGATTCTTTTTACCGAATAGCATCCATGACGGATGGCAATGAAATAACCCAAACGTATCATTATGATCTTTATAATCGCAATACCACTACCTACGTTGATGGAGATTTAATTAGCTCAAATTTTTATGATAAAAATGACCAACCTGGTATCTATCGAGGAAAAATTTATAAGACTTCCCATCGGACCATGGAGAATAACATTTTTGGGGAATTCCTAGAGACTGATTTTACCTATGATCAATTTGGTAGAACGTTAACCGAAGATGCCGATAACCATGTTGGTGGGAACGATTTTGTCCATTATACCTACGATTATATGGATAATATACTCACCGCCCAAAAAACGCACAATGGTTATGGACCAGAATTAAAAATCAATTCTACCTATATTTACGATCACGCTTTTAGACTAGAATCTGAAGACTTCAAAGTCAACAACGATCCCACGGTTCGACTAAAACAAAATCGGTATAATATCAAAGATCAATTGATGGCTACCGAGATGTATGGTAAAACCAATTCGCTTTTACAAATTGTCGATTATGACTATAATGGTCGTGGCTGGTTGACCCAAATAAATGATGTGGATAATAATGGAATTCCGTTAGGTGCTTGCAAAGGATCAGGCGGCAGCACTCCTTGTGAAGATTGCACAAAAGATTTTACAGCCTCTAAAATCCAAAACAGTTCCACTCCCTTTTCGATCATAGATGCCTATGGGGGCGGCGGAAAATTGATTCCACTCGCCTATCCCTACCCTTCTGATCAACTCAATAAATTTAAAACCGATCTAACATACTGGTTGACTGAAAACGAATTTACTTTTAATGAGGTGAATGTTACTTGGGAAAATGATGTTTTTCAAGTCTCCGTCACAGAATCTGTTTTTGAATTAAATAGTTTAAACATCAGCGATGACAATGCCCATAAATCCGAACTCTTATTTTCTTTACCTAACGCAGAAGATTTTATCGGAAATAATAATGAATACTGTGATGTATGCCATCAGTTCGGTTACGACTGTGCGACCTGTCCCGTTTGGGATTTACTAGCGGCTTGCCCTGCTTGCCCCGATTTAGATCCACAAGTCTTGGACTCGCTCGATTGCGACAACTGCGATATTGGAGGCTACGGCGTTTTACCCAAACAGCTAAACCTCAAGCTAAATCCAACATTATTCGCTGCCTCCAATGACCAGCTAATCCATTGGGATGCGACCACGGTCCTTTATCTCAAAGATTCGGAAGCCATCGGATTGCATCCCGCTGGAACCTATGTAACGGGCAATCCTTTCAACATAACACCAGATCAAAGCGATGTCTATCTTTCTTTTCAACTACCACCCGTGATTATCGCCAAAGACAATCAACTGGCCTTGGAAAATTATATACAAGCAAGATTAGAAGAAGAGTTAAACAATTTATTTACGGATTTAGGGTTAAACAATGATGATATAGCCAATCGACTCCAAGCATTATCTACTTCCATTTCGGGAGGATTGATGGACAAAATAGCTCCATTTGCCAAAGAGGTATCGGGGAAGATCAATAAAGAAACCATTGCGCCCGACCCCGGCAGTGGCGACCTCCCCATCTTTGATCTCTTTAAATTGCACCTCAACTATCAGGAAGGTCATACCGTATCCGGAATGCCTCCCCAATACAACGGCAATATCTCCGGGATGACCTGGCAAACGGGTAATGAAAGAAAACGTACCTATGGCTTTCGGTACGATGATTTGGACCGACTTAAAATCGCCCGATATGCCGATTGGCAAATTAACAATACTTGGAGTTTTGACGAAAAATTTAGTGCCGGTTATCATTATGATTTGGATGGTAATTTTACTAATATTATCCGTAGAGGCGCCATAGATCCTTGTTATCTACAAGATCCTTCCATTTACAGCTATGGAAAGATCGACGATTTAAGCTTTACGTATAATACGCAAAATCAATTGGATAAAGTACTTGAAGAAAGTGTCCGGTATCAAGGTTTTAAAGGCCAAATCGCTAGCTATGGATA
>CALFWZ010000145.1 GCA_937928405.1 uncultured Saprospiraceae bacterium | reverse complement strand
ATTTTACTGGAGCTTCATCCGCCTGATCCGTATAATAGGTGATTAAATTCCAGGTAAGTGATTGATTTGGATTATAGGGAATATTAAAAGCATCCGCATAGGCTGTCATGCCGGGCGAGCCAGAATAGGTGTTGAAACTCTCGACAAAAGGTTCTTGTTCTATTGTAAATTCACTGTTTTTGCGAATATCAAAACTTCTTAAATATTGAAAATTAGTGACACTAGTACCTAGTAAAAAAGTAGCGAATTCTTGATTGGAGGTTATATTTAATTCTTTTATTTCTGGTTGTACTCTGGAAGATTTATTTCTCGCATCTAATCCTGCTATTAATATTTGTGGGTCTACCCAGGAGTCACCAACTTTTAGGGAAGTGGTAGATTGTATTATTTGAACTGCTGAAAATAAACTGGGAGAAATTGCCCAAGTTACTGGTGGGGTAATTCTTTTTGCTTTTGGAATTACGGTATCCCAATCTAAATGATTTTCGTTTTGCTTAGGACCTGGCATATTATGGTCAAAAAATATTTTACGGAGGGCAGAAAGTGCATCGACATCTGAAAAGCCTTCTCGGTAAGCCACAATTTCCAAGGCACTTAGTGCCATCATATAATCATCAAATTCGGTTCCTAAACCAGTAGGAATCGGTGCATGCAATCTGGTGAAGGTATAGACCAGATCATTAAATTTATCAATCCCGAAATAAGGGATATTGGCTAATTGCGTTAAATTCGTAAATCTTCCGCCAAGCGAAGCTCTTTTCTCTAATATCCTTTCTGCTACTTTCAACCCAATATCATATCCTCCCGGTTTACCTCGTCCCGGATCATCTTCAATCGGGCCACGTTGGGGCTCTGTTCCAGCGATCTGCGTAGCAGATTTTGCTTGATTTAAAAAATCTAATATGGACAATTGATATAATGGAATTGCCCCTTGCTTCATCAAATTATTTTGTATCTCACTTATTTCCATAATTTTTTATTTTTTTTTCTAATCAAAAAGAAATCCACAAATCTTACGGAAGAAGAGGATCAAAATTCTCGTTGAATTCAAATTTTGCTGTCGCGGCGGTATAGTCTTGAATTTTTATCAATCCAAATTTTCCAGGCTTTGGTTTTTTAACAATATTTCTACCATAATCCAATACTGGAGTATCACCAGATGCGCTAACGGCGGCATAAGTTGCTGGTAGTATTTGCGCATAAAAAGTATTATTTAATAAATCGGGATCGATGGCGCGTTTTTTAGCCCAATCCAATGTCTCATAAAGCGTATCCATTAAATCATCCCAGTCCCACTTACCCGTGAGATTTGGAGAGACAGCCAATAGACAAGTTTGTGGTGGTTCAGAATTAGGATTATTATAATGAACCGCAAGTGCTGTATGAGCTGTTTTATCTGGAATTTCTTCTACCCAAGTGTCGACCGCAATTCCAGCTTGTAAGCCCGTAGCCACATGCCCCACCGGGCTTTGGAAAACAAAAGAGATATTTTCATCTGGCATTTCATAATCTTCTGGAAATTCCAACCCTAACCAACGCGTCAAGACATTTAAACTTCCATCTACGGGTTCTAATGGTAATTGTGCCAAGCTGAGATTCAGATGATCTTCACTGTCTTTTAATGTTTGGGATAAAAGCCGAGCTTCGTGAAAAGCATGAACCCGCTTCCGGACTGGGGACAAGCCTTGTATCCATTCCTCTTTAGCAAAAGTAGGTGCATCGTTTAAATAGTCGGGATAAGCCAGCGCTGCATCATATTCTGCTGGATTGTATAATTTGAATTCAGGAAAAACTTTGTGCGCTCTTCCGAAGATTTCCTGTGCCGCATTGGTGAGTATCGCTAACTTCTGTTTTTGGGTAGGAGCTGCTGCTACATCTCCTAATAGATCAGCGGCTTTATTAAACCTTGCTTGGATATCGATTAGCACCCTGTCGGCCATCGCCAACATTGTTGCTGCGATTTCTTCATTCGCTTCAAAGGCAGTTAGTGGAATGGCATTTTGCGATGAATATAAGGCTGCCTTTAATAAGGCGTTTCGCATTTCAGTCAAAGGATTGTTAAGACTAAAACCAATGCCAGTAGTATTAATTAAAGTTTCAACATTTATTATCTCATTTTGTAAATCTGTGATAACTCCAGCCATGCCTCGCTGCCCATTACTCATGTCCGTTGCTACTACATCAATTAACCTGGCTTCGAGAAGAGAAGTATCCAAACCCGCCGTTGGATTGCCTGCGATGATGGTTTCGGAATCTGTAGACAATAGAAAATCTTCCGCTTTTAATGCCCGACTGCTGCTGACTACTTCTTTGAGTTGGTCGATTAATGGCTGCAATTCAAACAAGGATATTTCATCCAAGTTGAAGTTGTCTCGATTGCTAAAAGCAATTTTAATGCTTAAATTATCTGCTTCTTGTACTTCTTTTCGGATATAAAAACCAACTCTATTGACCAATTCTACGGCATCTCCTTCCTCGGAAGGTTGGGTTAAAATATAGTATAAATCAATAGGCTCAATATTCAAATCCGCTAAAGATAAGGAATCATCAAAATTGCTTCCTTCGCTGCCGTCATAAACGATATACTGATATTCGAAATTAATTTTAATCTTATCCTTGGCAGGTAACATTTCGCTGAGCCATCTATTCAAATACGGGGTTGCTAAAGAACGTGGCGTCCCATCGGTGGTCCAAATTTGATGGCCTCCTGGACTTAGATCAAACTGGATGCCTAGATAATGACTAAGGACGTTAAAATTTCTTGGCGTTTTAATTACTTCTGGGTCTGTGATGACACTTTTACCACTCATGGCATTCAGCGCTCCGCTAGCTCGAGCAAAATTTCCTTGCACCACTTGATGCATCGACTCTGCTAATAATAGATCATTAATACCATCTAAAGCATCATGCAAGTTGGTGACTTCTCGGATAATCGCTGACTTTGCATTTCCTGAATTTGGTAAACCGGTAATGCCATAAGGATAGTCTGCAATTGGATCTGCGCTATTTTCAACTAAACTTAATCCATCAATGACATTATACGCTTCACCCGTATCTGCCGTCGAAGCATTTCCACCGGTAGTATCTGTTACTCGATTTGCAACCAACGGATATCTATCTCGGATATTTAGAATATATTGATCTAAGGCATCTGATTGAGTAGCATTGTCATGGAGTCCCCGTTCTAATTGATAACCCAAAAGCGTCGCTAACTCTTGACCATTTTTCATTCCTTCTGTATAATACATCGCTTTGCGAACCCGATTAGAACTTAGATTTACCGCTAATTTATTATTATCAACGCCATTGTCATTATGTGCTTCATATCCTGCCCGTAAAACGGCGGAGGTGGTGGCATGATTCATGGATGGGGCATGAATATATCCCTGATTATCTGAATCAATTCTAGGTTCGTGAATGAATTTTTTACTGACAAAATCATAAGTAATATCACCAACACCTGTTTTTCCAAGATAAGTATATTGAGGACCGAGATTGATCAAATCTACTCGACTCAAATGTCGGGGAGATTCTACTACGACCCGCTCTGTCACGGTGGCTATTTCCAGGGTGGCACCTCCAGTGGCCATTAATATATTATCAGCATAGATATTTTTGCTACCGTCTCTATTGATGGCAGCTACTGTTTCATTAATCGTTTTTTTCGTTGCTTTCTTAGCAGATGTAGTTGTCGCTTTTTTGAAGGTGAAATTTGTTTGTAAACCTCGCCGGAATATCCAGGGAGCAACGGGCTCAATATTTTCTATTTTTAAATCACCTATGATATTTACCTTTTCAAAACCGGGTACTAATACTCGATCTGGCGTAATATCTACTTCCCGATAATGAATGCCAGGAAAGTTGCCAGGACGGATATTTTCTAACCACGCATAACCACCAATATAAATGCCCTCTTCCCGAGAGGCACCTGATTTTCTTAATTTTGCTAATCGTTCATTAACGAGACTGAAAAACCAAGCGTCAAGTCGGTAACTGGATAAATCAATATGTTCGGCAAAGGCTCTTTCTAGTCTGGCGGTTGGAATATCCTTTAGACAATTGAGTGCCTCTTTTAATTCTTTGATTTCCAATAAGTCTTGGTTGACACTGGAGGAACCAAGTCCTACCTCAATAAAATCTGCTAGCGTGCCACCCTTTAAAAAATCATAGTTGGTATTTAAGGATTTGATTTTATTAATGGATGTTTCAAATCCGGTCAAGACGTTAAGGGTGGCTTTTTCTACCCGGGCAGTTAATTTAGGTGCTTCCTTTTCATGTAGTGTTTTTTTGAATTTAGCTCTCTCTTTGGCAATGCCATCTAAACTCATATTCTTCAGTGTTCCTTTTTTTGCTCTTGTCAAAAATTCCTTTTCTACTTTTTTATCAATTTTTTTATTCGTAGAAATTTCTTCTTCAAATTGAATCCTAGACCTGACCAGATTTTGGACTTCTGGACTAACTTGATCGGCAACACCCAGATTTACTAATTCTGTATCTAAAAGTGCGGTCGATTCTAACAACTCTTCTTTTACTAAAATATTTAAGCTGGTTTTTACATATTCCAATAAGGTAGAATGTCTCAGCATTAGATATAATAATTCATTGGGTGGGGTAGCACCGCTTGCGCCAATATTAGAAAAATCTTCTGCTTTAATTTGTTCCCATGAGCTTTTAGCTAACCATTCAATATAATTTTCTTCGCTGCTTCCTAAGGGTTTGATGGTTCTTGTTTCTGATAATTTTCGGGAATCGATAATTTTTCCATCGAGATATTTATGATCTTTTACGTAGAAAAAATCGAATAGGCGAGGGGCGAAAGTTATATTATAATTAGCACCACCATATAATTGTAAAAAGTCTAATGAGGTAGCGTAATTGGCTTGTTCCGGAGCTGTAAAATTACCGCTGATGATGGTACTGTAATTATAAAGATTCCATAAAAAATAAGGACCACTAACGAAGCGTTGATAAAATTCTACACTAGAGGCGTGTAAGTTCATGACTTCTAAAAATAATTCATGGTAATTCCCAAGATTGGTGGTTCCTGTGGCAACTTTCACTTGTTGTACTAAACTATCCCAAGTGACTTCCATTTTTTCCAATACATTTTTATACATACTATTGAGAAAGGCATCGTTTCTACTGTAGGAATTATATGCCCACTTGGAAAAAGCAGTCGTTGGTAAAATACCGTAGGGTTGATCGTCTACTCGAATGCTAGGAACTTTTCCACGTCCCAATACATATTTATTAAAATGGCTACGGGTTTTAATGACCTCCGTATTCGAAAAAACTGGATGCATCATCTGCGATAAATAATAGCCCATGGTCGTTGGCCATAATGCAGTATTCATGCACATGGCTTCTTTGATGTCTGTTCCTGAAGCATTATTTATATGTTGGAAGACGTCGTAAGAAACCCCTAACGCATCTGCCAAATGTTGGCCGTCAGTTTTTTGACGATCATCCGTCGTTGCGATAAAACTTTCTTCGTTTAATTCTAGGTCAAATACAAATTCTTCCTCATTGTTAAAAGCGGTATAACCTGATTTTTTCTCTTCTGTATTATTTGTTGGCGTTCCTTGAGGAACCAACGAAAGCCCGCCGTGGGTATAATGGTGGTTGTCAAACAATTCTTCTAATAAGGTTTTTCCTTCCGTTTCATCAGCGGAAGTTTTGACACCTAGGACAAATAATTTATCAAAGCCTACAAAGCGATCTCTGTTTAATAAGGGGACCCGGATGGCCATGCCTACTTTTTCAGCTTCCTCAAAATCTTTTAACCACAATAATTTCTCAGACATGTCAATAATGCCATTCTCGCTGGTGATTTGATCATCAGCTGCTTGTGGATCAAGGCCTATTTGTAAATCGTCTGGAACTCGTTCGCCAACCACTTCCCGATGATTGGATCCCGAATATAAGCGTACCACAAATCTTTCGGGCAATACCCGAGAGTGAGGTGCCTGACTCCAACTTCCTTCTTTACTGGTTAAACTCGGAAAAATAGGATCAATTGGTAAACTCAAATCTGGGTCAATGGCAGCAGCAGGTTTATCTCCAGGATTTGTCGGTTCCATTTGTCGTGCAATCCAAGCAGCTCTTTGTGTTCCACGACCGGATACCAGTCCACGCCATGCACCAATTCGTAGGGACTCGTCTGCTCCCGCATACCAGATATGTTTCCAAAAAGTCTGAGCTGCCGTTATTTCATTTTCTGTCAATTGATGCTCATGTGTATGAATGGCAATATCATCGGGGAAAATACGAATCCAAAGTTCATGAGCATCTTCAATGACGGGAATACTTTGCCGTTGATCAAAAATTTCGGAAGTCCGAAAACTAATCGGGTTCGAAGTTTCTGTTGCAATTCCCGTTTTCGAACGACTTACTCTCGCAATATGTTTTACGGTCATAAACCGAGTTTCGATTCTAAGCGGCATTAAAAAAACAGGGACCTGATCATTTAAATTTTCTACCTGATCTCTAGGATCTTTAGATACCATAAGTTCATCGACGGTTGCGATGATATCCGTTTCAAGAAGGGAAATATCGTTGCGAAATTTTGCAGCACTGGCAGTTTGACGGGTTTGCTTTTTTTGTAGTTTATTTAGTTGTGTTTTGCTGGCCTTCTGGCCTTTTGCCAATTCTTTTTTTATTAATTTATTAGTCTCCAATAAGGCTGCGTTCATGGCTTGCAAGGACAATTTTTTCTTTTGCAAGGCACTCCTTTTCTTACTTGTTTTATTTTGCAGCGATTTGAATTTCTTAGGGGTAATTTTCATAGCCATTCATTTTAAATACGAACAATACTTTTAATTAATTAGGGAATCATTTCATCTCCATGAACGGCAAATAAAACGGGATTTTGATATAGTATTTGGGCAAAATGTGTGGAGTTGAATCCCCAGTTTACTTGCTTATTATTAATTTCATTGCCAGTGTCAAGAGGATCTCCAGGATCAGCTACGCCCGATGGCACCACGGCATTATCAGCAGCGTTTAAATGTTGACCACTAATCGCAGCATTACTCTGATCCAAATCATTCCAAGTCGCCGGAGCAGCACCATCACCATTGAGGTCTAAACCAAAGCGAATTTCTCCTGGTCTTTCTTGTATAATAAAAAACCATCCAGGTTCAGCATCGGCTGGATCAGGAGTATCTCGATCCCCTCGAGCTTCCTCGGCCACCAAATCAAATCCAAAAAAGGTAATATCTGGTTCAATCGTTGCGCTGAAAATTGGATATTTTTTCTCCGTGTCTAATTCTCGCGGATCTGATGTTACATCAGCACCTGCTCCGAACTTTGCCTTTTGCGCATATAAAATGGTGTCTGGAAATTTCTTCAATAAATCACCACGGATGACCATTACTAATAATCCGGTATCTGGATCATCTGTTTCCTCTGTTCTTGCGCTGTGACTTCCCAGCAATGTATTGGTTCTCCATTCATGCAGTTCTTCAACATCTAGAGATTCTTTGACCATGTCAACTTCCGAAATGCCACCTGTATTGACTTTATCAGTAGAATCCCAAAAATGTCTAAAATAACTTCCACGCTGATCTGTTGGAAATTCTCGCCATAATAATTCCCGACCCATTTCATGATTGACGCCCATCATATAAGCTTCAATAAATCGTTGATTGGATTCCAATAGAGTGACGGTATTATTTGGAATTAAATGGAGATTAGGAATTAAAAAATCTACTCCTAATTCTTTGACGGATTCATATAGTGGGTCTTTAAAAACCGGATAAGCCATTACAGGTACAATCTTGTTGGCGGGAGGACTGGTATAAGGAGTTCCTGTGAAAACCAACGAATCATAGAGATAGGAAGGGAGCACTGAAATTGGGTTAATCGCCAACATTATTTGAGCATTCATCGTGGCTAAATCAACTGCGGGACTTTCAATAACATCTTCCCAATTGACTTCAGCGAAATAGCCTTGATAATTTTGAATGGCTGAATGAAAACGTACTTCTGCTTCCACATTCGGACTAATCGTTAACGTGCCTGGTGGGGTAGGCGCAAAAACATTATTGAGGATTAAATGATTGGCAATGGTACCCACATTTGCTTGTACATCTGTCCGTTCCATCCGGGCTTGCATCGGACTAAATACTTTTGCCGCTACGGGCAAAATATTTTTATTAGCCAATTCAACTCGTAAATTATTGGAGCCAAAGGTATTATTTAAAGGGTCAATGCGCTTCATCACTGGACCGCGAGGTCTTTCAATTCTGCGAAAAGCATAGCTTTGGGTAGCATTAGGTAAAGCACTGTCTTTAATAGTTTTGTAGGCCGTTGTTGCTCCTATTTTTACCCGTTTATATAATTGAGCGACCATTGGATTCGCCTGTTCTACTTGCTGTGAACTAATATGTTTGTTAAAGGAAGCATAAGAAATGCGTTGTGCAAATTGTCCCCATTTTAATTTGCGATTGGCTTCAATAATATCACCCATTTGTTCCCACGCTTGATCCATCAATCGTTCTTGATTTTGTTTGATATGGGTAACGCCTAAACCAGCCACTGCCCGACTTCGCGGATCGAGATTTAACTCGTAGGGCCAATTTTTTTCATTGGCCAAAGCACCAGATACTGGATTATCATCTGTATCTAAGGTTTTTACCAGTGCATGCCAACGACCATATAATTCTGGGGTAATAATTGGGTCATCTTCGATATCGGTACTACCGCTGGTATATCCAAAAGGATTGGTTCCATAAAATTGGGAAGGTGGAAAAACGGCCTCCATAAGATCCTCTCCAAGGTTTAATAAATCGCCCAGACGTTTGCGATAGGTTAAAGACTCGGAGGAATTATCTGCGGGATATTTAGTACGGGTGGATGCTCCAAAAGGTGGTAGCAGGGCACCTTCTAATCTGACAATTCCACTGTTGGGAACATCCCCAGCTGTGGCAGCATCAAAAGAAACATTGTACCCAGGTTCTTGTATATCCATTGGTCGAGAACCAACGGTAGGATCAACTTCTTTAGGTACTAATTTTTTAACCAGAGATTCAAAATCCTCAGCCTCTCCCGTCATAAATTGCCAAGCATAATAATAGGGGAAATGGTCTTTGTAAAGGCTGTGATCCGCATCCGTTAAGTGGTCCGTCCCAAAAGATGATTCTTGCGCATCGTGGGTAGCAATGACGGTCGGGTCCGCACCGAGACCAGCCAGTCTTCCCGTTTCAAAAGCAGGTAATAAAAAACAATGATAGGTGGTATTTGGCTCAAGAATTCTGGGACAGATTATTCTGGACACCGCCTGATCGGGATTGTCATTCAATAGATTTTTAAAACGACCCATCGCATTTTCAACATCTGAGAGGTCAGTGGGATCTAAATTATTGGTCGGGTCGACATCTCCATTTAAATGCACATGCGCCCAAGCCCACGTTTGGCTAGGGTTTGGGAAAAGACTACTACTAGCTCCCGTCGTTCCCGAAGGATCTTGATCACTTCCTTTGACTAAAATAGAGGGGAGTGGACCAAAAAGGGCGGTATCTTTTTTAAACTCCTCTTCTTTTAAGGCAACTAAAACCAACCAAGGGCGCAACTTGTTTGAAACTGCTTTGGCGGGAGAATAACTCCATGGAAAAGTGGGTTCATAAAATTCTAAATATGGAAAATAATTAGGTTCGAAATTAGTAACCCAATCACGTGGTTCGGTTTTTACAATCAAGCGATGGTCGATTCCGATGATATCGCCAGGACCTACCAGCGCAATGTTTTGATCGATAAAATCATTGGTGGTATTACTGCCTTTTTTTGCTTCAATATTTACTCTTACTTCAATCTCAGGTCTTTCTTTTACCCAACCACCAACTGGCGGTGCCGTAAAATCATTGAGGTTATCTTCTTCTTCGATTTTAGCTGCAAGACCTTTTCGCAACCATGGTAAAAATGTATATCTGGCTAGTACTTCACTCATAATTATGCTAATTCAAAAGATGAAACAATATCCAGCTGGCCTTCCAGTTCTGGTCGCTCTAATAATAAGGTGTCCATCATCAATTGTGCTTCCTGTAGGCTAGCAGCTTGATGACCTTCAAACAGTGATAAATCATCATTATCAACGATGGCAAATTCATCATTTTTAATACTCACTTTAGCCGGAGCTAAGATGGATGTTTTACTATACTTTGTTCCTAAGGCAGATTTTGCGATAGATCCATTTTTAATAAAGGCATTAAATTCTTCTGGCAAAATCTGATAAGGAATTGGTTGTGGATCGGGCTCATCTAAAATGATCAATTCAAATCCAACCGCTCTTTCCTGAAAATAATCGGTGGTTAATTCTGAAGAACCCGTGCCATCAAGACCACTATTATACTTTTCAAAAGAAGGGCGACTTAATCTTTCAGATTCATTCAATTTGAAAAAACTATCTGGAGCAAATTCTTCTTTTACAGGAGTATCCGTAATATCATCGCCATTGGCATCGACCATATCCAAATGGAATTCTGTATAATCCGCAGGATTTTGGGTGCCAAATTTTTCAATTTTAATATCGAGTGGAACCACTTTTTGGCTTACCGAAAGATTTCTACTTGGATGAGCAATTATATTTTCATCGGTATTAGTAATTTCTCTTAAGGAAACTAAATTATCAGGATTTTCATTATCGGATTCCAATGGTGTAATCCAATTGGCTTTATTTTCTAAAGCCTTTTTTAATTCAGGTAATACATCAATATCGGGTAAGGACGTATTTCTAGTTTCTCCCCAAGTCGTTTCAATACTGACACTAATTTTAATGACCCAAAGGATTTTGAATTTAATTTTTCCAGTTATATGCCAAGGTGTTGGACCTTCAAGGATACCACTAAGGTGTATACCAAGTATTTCTGAACTGCCGACATAAACACCAAGACCTGCTGCTAGTGATATTTTAAAATAGAACGGATTGAATTGGAATAGGGCATCAAAATTCATATAACCCAAGACCTTAAACTTGCTGACCTTAAAATAAAAATCAACGCCAGCACCAAATTGTAAGGTATTGGAGGTCACTGCGAAATATGTGCTCACAGTTAATCTTGGATTCCCACTCAGCAAGCTAATGGATAATCTACGTAGATCTGGTAAGTCTAGTGGAGGTGGGGTATAGTCTGGATGGAATCCACCTACGGTAAATAAGAAATTCGATTCATCTCCCCATTTTATTCTAAGGGCCATATCTCCCTCTAGTGTGAAAAGGAGTAGGGTTGAATCAAAGAGACTCGCATCAAAAGTGATGTATTTCGCCTCAAAGTCTATTGTCCCAACAAAATTTACTTGTAACTTTAGAATAGCTGCTTCTTCTGTGGGTAGAACCATTTTTATCACACCCAAAATAGCCAGTCTTACTGGATTTGGAACTTCCAACATTAATCCTAGTTCTAAAGTAATTAGGGTAGGTGTACCCCAACCTAGTTTTCCCATCAAACCAAAAACATATCTTCCTTCCTGTGCAGGGAATACGGTTTCTAGATCTGAGATTATTTGGGTGGCATTGGCAATTGGGTCTGAGGGGAAAAGAATATTGTCCAAAGAATTATCTCTGACGCCGTCTCTCAAAGCTTGTAAAACCATGGTTCGATTGACACCGACTAATCCACCGACACCGTTTAGGGTAAATCCAAATCCTAATTGAATCGGCGTAAATTCTGCCGTAATCATCAGTAACATGGAGAAACCTTTGCTACCATCTGGATTTTTTGTGGTAATTAATCCGATGGCAATGACATTAACGACTTCTTGAATAGACAATTGAACTATTCCAGTATATTTTCCAGCTTCATGGTCAAAGTCTAAAAATCCACCTCCTTTAACTACGCCGGCATCAATGGACAAACCAACCCCCGTTGGAGGTTTGAATCCAACGTCCAAATTAGCGGCACCGAGGTTGCCACTATTGTCCGAAGGAAAGCTCAAATTGGTATTGATGCCCATATTTTTCACCACCGCTGCAAACGGCCCTAATTGTACCCCTATATTTCCACCGATGCCAATGGGAATGCCATCACTGCCAGCGCCAACAGACAGAATAAGAGATTCGATGAGTAATGGCCCTAATTGTAAATTCGTAGGAATTTGAATTTCCAAACCACCACTGCCGTCAAAATAAAATCCCCGATCGCTATCGTATCCAATAAGAAAACTTAGATCAATCGTTAATCCTTCTTCTGGTAATATTTTTGCTAAAAAGCCATCCGGATCACGAGGCTTGATGATTACCTTTCCATTTTCTAAACCACCTTCTACATGGAAACGTCCATTGGCCGAGGGAGCATCCCAAGTTAATCCTGCCCCTGCTTCTAAATGAAATTGTTCAAATTCAAATCGACTAGCACCTGGCTCTCCAAGTAAAATATAAGGCTCTGGGGCGCCTGATCCTGGAACTTCAAAGCGGACGGTGACATCCCCATTAAAAGGACCGACATCAGGGGTGAGTGAAATATCTCCTTTTGGAGAAATGGTTAAAAGTGCGCCAACCTCAACCGCAGCACTTAACCCAAATAATAAATTCCATTTTTCATTTCCAACGGAATAGGCCCCATCAATTCCAAATTTTTCATGTAATAAAATATCTAGTCCGGGAACGGGACTGAGGGTATTGTTTGGAGTAATGCGCATAAAAAGCACATCGAGCTGCGGCAGGGTATTATCGTAGACCGCTGGCCAACCCAAGCCCAAAACAAGCTTGTGCAATTTTTTGAACATGCTATGACCGGTAAATCCAGGTCTTCCCCAGTCATAAAGATCACCCAATAATTTTCCGGGATCACTGAACAGTTGACCAATATTATTGAGGTGTAATTTGTACTTAATATATTCTGGAGCGATGGCACTAACAGAACCTTCATTTTCTAGACTTCGATCGAGCACGCCGAAAAATTCAAGCGTAGCGACCATGGCCTCTGACTTTCGTTCTAAGTATTTAATTAAAAGCCAATCAAATAAATTACGGACAAAATTACCGATGAATTCGTCAAGTGTCGCTTGCTCTGGGCCGGATAAGGCTCCTAATGAAAAACCATCTAAGGCATTTTTGAGGGTAGTGAATTCATCTATGGAATCAATTATATTTTCAATTAATGCGATAGATTTTTCTGCTACTTGATCCCAATCTTCTGCTTCGATGGCGTCTAAAAGATTGGTGACTAAATCTGGCATGCCAGTTATATTCGAAACCAGCGTGTCTATGGCATTATTAAAATCTGCATCTGATGTTAAGGTAGTTGGAAATTGAATGCCAAGCTCTGCCAATAGCGATAAGATGTTTCCATCTATTGCTCTTTGTTTTATGGGAGATAAAACGTTTACTAGTTCTTTGGCGATAATGTCCAGTGTACCTGGCTTTGGATCAGGCATAGTTTTTCGTTTTATTCATTTGTCCACAATTGGGGCAGAATTCGTATTTATCTAAAAGATTATCCATGGAGTCTAAGCCATTGTACTCATCTGCAAAGTTGAAAACGGAGAGTGAATAGTCTTCGATAGATTGGGCCAACTGATAGCTGCCATTTCTTTCTAAAACATCACTCATTTTTATCAATAGATTTTGGAAACTGTATCCATTTAATTCTTTTGGAATTGGATGATTTTTTTCTCGAGCATTTTTTGCCAAGTGTCCTATGAAATGTGGACCTTGGTAACGATTCCAAGCGACTTTTACCTCGCGGTTATCATTGATGAGGTCAAGTACTTCGCTTTTATTTTGATTAATAATATCGAGCATACCTTGTCCATTTGGCGTTTGTTTAAGTTTTGCTTCCATGCGCTGGACAAAAGTACTTGGTCTGGCAGCAGGAATTGCATCCGCTTGCATTCCAGAAATGGGAATCGCGCCTACGGTGCCGGAGGAAAGTACTTCTAGATTCCAACCAGCCACATTTAAAACATCATCGATACAGTTTGCTGCTCCAGTACCGGTAGCTGCATCACCGGCGAAATTTAAACCAACCACTTGGTTTAGAGTATTTACAGTTACGGAGCCTGAGTCCCCTTTTGCCAAATAACAATCAAATCCAGCATCTTGGTTAATGTCTACTTGATTGGAATAGACGGCATCGTATTCTTCAGGTTTTTTTTCGTGATAGGTTACCGTTGCTGTTAAGGTACAACTCTTTATGGTGCCTTCTGTATACCTTGTAGTACGACCTCTTTTTCTTACTTTACTTCCAGGAACGGGGGTTGCGCTGCCAAATATGGGCCCGATGCTGATTATTTTATTGGTATAAAGCACTTTTATAGCATCACCAGCTGTTTGCCCTTGAAGTATAGCGTAAGCAGCGTCTACAATATTTGGATCCCCCGCAGGAGGAGTGAGGACTCCCACTTTGCCAGCTACTACTTTTGCGATGCTACTACCATCACAACAGCAGCAATCTTCGGTCGCTGCACCAGGATGCCCAATTAAATCACCAGCTTTACCTTTCACACTCATTATTACATGGTGATTTGAAAGTAGATGTATTTTTGTATCACCTTTCACCTTTACAAAACACCCTAAGGTTCCACTACCACCACCAAATTTCAATTGTACTCCGCCCCAAAGTGGAGAATAGGAATTTTCATCAGGAATGAAATTATCGACATTCCCCGAAGCTTTGAAAATTCTAGCCTTGTGGACATCTGTTTGTATTCCTTTTATTTCCTTAGGAATTATTTCTGAGGACTTTAATTCGCTTAGTGCTTTTTTCTCTTTAAGATGAATTCGAAAAGCAAACTCTTCTTTTAATTTTCCATTAACTTCTTTTATTCCTACATCTATACTAATGATGGAAGGAAATTTTTTCATCAGATGTTTTCGCACACTAGGAAGCATGGCAACTAGTTTGTCATGTGTAATTATCCTATCTTGTTTTGACCATGCCATGTGAATGTTATTTATTAAAGCTGTTTAAGAATATTTACAAAAGGTGAAGGTAAATGCTTGATTTTTAAACAGATTCATTATTAGAATCAAGATTAAATTGTTGATCCATAGTTTTAAATTCTTCAAAAATTGCTTTGAGGCTCTTATTTTTTTTCGCAGTATTAAATACCATCAAAGAATGTTTACCAATTGCTTTTTTCAAAAAAGGGCTACCATGTTCTTGTAATACGGCGGCTATTCGTCGAAGCAGGGTGTTTAATTTTATTCCTTCGATTTCAGGTGGTATTTCAATATTATCTTTTATACCGCTCTCATAAGCTTTGGCAATAAATTGGGGGCCTTTATTGCGATGCCAGACCAACGTTACGTTTCTGTTTTTATTAATTAACATCATGACCTCTTCGGCTTGTTCCTCAATAATTGTTCTGACTCTACGCCCCGTAGTAGTTTTTATTAATTGTATTTCTAAAAGTTCTAGTCGGTACATTTTTATTCCATTTTTTGAAATATATTGGTTAACATTTGATGTTGTGCTCAGTATTTTTTTGATTATTGTGTTCTACAATTTTTATTTTCTAATCTTTCAATAAAACTAGTTGGAGTGAAATGGCAATAAATTATTCATCCATACGCCATTTTTTCATATCACGAATTGTTTTTTTGAAACATTTTGCATCTTTTTTTTCCCTTTTATTAAATTCCTTATCAACAATATTTTCAACCTTCTTTTTATCTTTTAGAATAAAGAATAACATCATGGCCAAATTCCAAATCTTGTCTTCGTCATTTGTCTTTTTAATTAATTTTTTAATCGTAGGTAAACTCTCTTTACCAAATTCGAGGAGTGCACTATACCCACTATAATTAAGATAACCAGATTTAAAAAATGGAGGGAAATCGTTATTGAGGAAATAGATTCCCAGGTTTGGGATGGCAGCAGAGACTTTCAATTTTGCTAATAAGTAAGCGACGGCGGTCCGAATAGACAAATGGAATTCCGTATTATTTAATGCTTCTATTAAAGCCTTTTCGATTGCTTTATATTTTTTTGTACTCTTTTTCATCCCAAGTAATTCTTGGGCGAAATTGAGTCGCTCTTCAAAATTTCCTGCTAATGGACTTATTTCTTTTGGTATCATCATGTTACTGTAATTGTAATGGTATCAGCTGCACTTAAATGATTGCCTGGAGCAAATAATCTCCCATTGGTATCATCTCTGGCGGTAACTTGAAAAATTAGGGTGGTTGCGGCCGCAGGTGTTTTTATCGTTATGGACTTGGTCGCTCCACCTGAGGGAATAGGAACCGTAGTACCAGAAATTTGGAGCCATTTGTACGCAACAATCTTGTCTTTATCCGCATCTGAAGAGGTTGCTGTCAAAGTAACATTTGTATTGGTGGCAACTATCTTATCCGCTCCAGCATTTACTACTGGGGCAGAATTCGGAAAGTCCAATGCATTATTTCCAGCGTTTACGCTTGAAGTTGTTGGATCATGCGTAAGGCTAGGTAGATTCGCCGTAGCGTTTGCATCCCATAATAACTTCGGACTAATGACCACCCAATTATTTCCATCAAAAAATTCTATGAACTCCTGGAAATTCGCTCTATAAAATCCAGCTGATAATCCAGCAGCTCCAATTCCAGGGTTATCAATACTAAATAACTCATTAGGTTTGGCATCATTTGGATATTGAGTATCACCCGGATGAGATTGCCCATCATTTCCCGTTTTTCTGTTAAAAAGTCTAAATTTTCCGGCACCTGAAGGCAAAAATCCCGCTAATCTTTGAATGGTTCTTCTTACGGTACAATCTCCCTTACTTCCAGCAGGCCCCTCTGATCCAACACTAAATTTAAAGTTAACGCCACTTGTACTCCAAGTGATACCAGTAGGTAAAATATTGAATTGAATCTCTATTTTACATCCAATATGGGTAGCAGCATTTATTCCTGACATAGAGATTCCAGCGGTTCTTGTATTGGTGCCAAATTCTGCTTGGAAGCTTTTGGTATTGCGTGGATTAAGTGCTCCATTTGTATTGGGCACTTGAGCTGTAATTTTAAAGATAGTTCTTCTTATCCGCTTAGTCACTCCACCTTTGGTACAATCAATAAATACGGCTCCGGCATCTGTAGTATTCGGAGAGAAGGTATCAAATCTTACCTTTATTGTTGTTACATTGTTGGTAGATGTTCCTGAGCCTCCAGAAACTATATTTCCATTAATACCACCGTTCCCAACATTCCAATCACATTTTCCGCTAAATCCGAAATCACTGGCAGTAAATGTTTCAGAAGGGTTTAAAGCAACTATGCTTTGCCCTCCGGGCCAAACTTTGCGATCTCCAATAAAGGGTATGGTACTACTGCTTGAGGAGGAACTACTCGAAGAAGAGGAAGAACCCGCTGCGGTTCCACTTAGACTAGAAGAACTACTACTTGACGAAGGACTACTACTGGAAGAAGAACTTGAACTGCTACTTGAAGAGGAACTCCCTACAGGAGGACAAGACGAAGAACAAGAAGATGCTGGAATGGCCAACGCACCAACTGAGGCTCCTGCAATTTCAATATCCATGGCAGTCATTACCGGGCCAATATGATTGGCAATCCCGTACGTTCTTTTTATTGGATTTGTTAAATGGAAATTAACGTCTGGATTTCCTTCGTGTTTATGATCATTTCTAATGGCTGCCCATAATAAACCGACTACCTCCATGGAATCATTGACAATCACAGAACCTGAATCTCCAAAGTCCGCAAAGGGTTGAGCAGGGTCATTGCTGCGTATTAATATTTGAGTACCAGGTATTGCAGGGCTGGCAGGATTATGAACGGTTGCTGTTCTTAACGGGCTATCTTGATAAAGTACATCGATAACAGTACCTTCTGTAACAACCGTTTTTTTATAGTTTGGTTTACCAGCTTCCACCTTGTTGGTTCCACTTCCTCTTTTTCTTACGCGTTCACAGCATACTGCTTGAGCTACTCCAGTAACTACTCCTAATTCTTCGATGGTATTTGTCGTTCCATCTTCGGTTATTTTATCAATGATATCCTGCTCTAAGGAAATAATGGCACAATCGACTTCATTGTCTTTTTTTGCATTGAAGACTGTTCCGAAAATACCATAAGTGCAGCCACAGCAAGATTTATTAACCCTTGGTTGCCCAATAACCATACCAATGGCATTCTGTTTTGCGGAGTCATTTAGACCATCCTCAACAACATGATGGCAGGTTAATGCTTTTAATGTTCCCGAGGTTTTATGGGTGACAATCATTCCTAATGTACCAAAACCTCTGAGTACATTCAGATCCTCATCTTGAATATTTGGTTCATTTTCATATAGTTGATTTCGTAGCATTATTCCACCACGTAAAGGTCTATATTTAGATTTATCATAGACTTTTTCGAACGTTTCGTGCACCAATACATCGGTAGGTGCACCCATAATGGTTGTGGGAATTTTATCTTTTACTTTAAGCTTTTTGTTTTTTATTTTTTTGGAAACATAAACGCGGTAGCAAATTTCTTGCGTTAATTTACCAGCGATCTCTTTGACTCCAACCCCGATGCAGAGCACATTGGGATACTTCATTAAGTGGGGAGCCACCATCCCGTGAAGATTCACAAGTCGGGTTTGTTCTCTAAAGATTTGTTTTCGAGATTTGGTCATTATTGAATAAATCTAAGTCCCAACTCTGACTAAATCTTTAGATTGCAAATGATTTGCAAATTTGGTTTTGAGGGGGACATCAATAAAGATATTTAGCAATTGTACTAAATACTACATCAATTTGTCAAGACAAGTTACGCACCAAATCAACGACATAGGTTGTATGAACTATAAAAAGCATAGGGTGTGTTAAACAGGTCAATTAACATCAAAAAACAAAATAGATTTTTGATATAATTGTTAAAACTAACTAAGAATATGTAGTTATAACTTATGTGAACTTTTGTTTTAGTTCTTCGCTAATATAAGAATGTTTTATCAATTGTGAAATTTTTAATGGAAAAAACAGTATAAATGTGGAAAACTTTTTTTGAGGAGAATTGTACAATTTGTAAATTTACTAGAAGAGTCCCTAGAAAGATGTCTAATGTTTTTCACTATGTTTCATAATTTAAAATACCTCCTTCGAAGT
>CALFWZ010000144.1 GCA_937928405.1 uncultured Saprospiraceae bacterium | reverse complement strand
ATTGAAATTGAATTTAAGTTAATGATCGATCATGTCGCTCCAAATTATACAGCTAGAATATGGAATGATTTAAACCAAAACGGAATTCTAGATGTCGGCGAGCCAGGTATTATTGGTGCAACAATAGGTTATAGATATGATCTACCAGATGGAACTATATGGATAGAAATAGATGAAACTAACGCCAATGGTCTTTATACGATTCCTTTACCTGAACCGAGCAATGGAAAATTATCCATTATTTTTCCTAGCGGGTATGTTTCAACATTTCGAGACCAAGGCTTTGACGAAGCAAGAGATAGTGATTTTCAACGAGGCCTTACCAGAATAACTGATCATTCCATCCAAAACCTTGACAATCCTGCCATGCTTGACCTCGGAATCCATTTAGAATAAAAAGAGGATCTTCCCATTATAAATTAGCTTAGCATTAGCAATTTGAAAGAATACACAGACATATCCATTATTGAAGGCTGTCGAAAACAGCAACCGCTTTATCAAAAAGCGTTATTCGAAAAATATAGCAACTTGTTATTTTCGACTTGCCTGCGGTATGTCTCAGATAAATCATTAGCGAAAGATGTTCTCCAGGAAAGTTTTATCAGAATCTTTAAATATTTTAACAAATTCGATCCTGAAAAAGGTCCATTAAAAAATTGGATGCAACGGGTTTGTATCAACGAAGCCTTGACACATCTTCGTACAAAAAAATCTTTTACCGAATTAGAAAATTTACCAGAAGAACCAGTTTCAAATCCGATGGCATTGAGTAAAATGCAAATGGATGATTTAATGGCGGAAATTCGGAAACTCCCACTGCCCTATCGAACGGTTTTTAACCTTTATCACGTTGAAGGTTATACCCATAAAGAAATTGCTGACTTATTAAAAATTGAAGTAAGTTCTTCTCGTTCCATTTTAACCCGAGCAAAAACAAAAATCAAGAAAATTTTACTGGCAAAAAAAATAAAAGCGTCATGGATTTAGAAAACTTAGAGCGTGGCCAATTACAAAATTTGCAAAATCAAGAAACGGATTTTGACCAAGCCGCTATGTGGAAAAATATCGAACAATCTAAAAAGAAACGAAGACCATTTATTTGGCTTTGGTTAGGTAGTGGAGCAGGTTTCGTATTGGTATTTTTAGGGTTATTTTTTTATAATAATACGCTTGAAAATAATGCTAAATCTCTTCAGACAGACATAATGGAATCGCAACCAATAAGCGCTCCTGAAACTCCAAGTATTTTGACCAAAAGTGAAAATAGTGCCATTGTTTCCATCGCTCCAATAGAAGAATTTCCTCAAAAGCAAACAATAGCTATATCGTCCAAAAATGACTTATTACCAAAGCAAACAAAAGAGAATTACGCTTTAGCTACAAAGTCAAAAAACACTAATAATGAACAGGTTACACCATTATATTTAGATGAAAATTTAACTCAGCATAAGAATATAAAATACATAGAGTTCCCAAATATTAATCCTGAAAAAACGCAAGACGACATAAGATTTTCAGTTAAAAAAGCTGACAAAAAAACGCTGACTACCCTCCTAGATCAAACACCAACTATTTCTTTAGATGTATTAGATTTCCCAGAAAGAAAAATTGATATTCCTATCATTCTTCCCATTAAAAAACCAACACTTACGATTGGAGTATTTGCTGGGATTGGTTATCAATTTAAACAACTTTCACCAGTGGATGGTGATGTTGTTCCTGAAATTATTAAAATTCGAAACAAATCGGAATCCGTTCTTGAATCCCTTTCTTTCGGAATGGAGATCGATAAAAATATAGGCGAAAAATGGCGGGTTGGAACTGGGGTAGAAATGATGGTACACAACGAAAAGATAGTCATTGAAAATCAAACGATTTCCAATCTTGCGGATGTAGATTCTCGTAATATTCCTTCAGCCTATATTGATATTGAGGGATTTTTACTCCGTCGTCAGACATCCATCTATTATAACCAATATCAATTAATTAACCTTCCAGTCCGTGTTAGCTATTTACTCAGCTTTAAGAAAATTAGGCTATTACCAGAGTTAGGAATGGTTTTTAATTTGCATCAGAAATCCAGGGGTGTTTTTAGAACAGCATTAGCACCTACCAAGGAAGTCTCTAGTTATATTAAAAATAGAATTGGAATGCGTTTCGGCTGTAAGGTGTTGATACCTACTCGGCGAAAATTTTCCTTTTATCTAAGACCTAGTTTTAATTGGACTTCAAACCAGGTTCAATCTGAAAATATCCCAATAAGGCAAAAAAGAAACGTCATTCGATTAGATCTAGGAATTAGTAGAAGTCTTTTTTAAAATGAGTTATATAAGCGGGATGTTATCGTGAAACACATCCTGCTTATTCGATTTTGTTTAAAAGAAATTTTATTCTAAGAAATTTCCTTATTCAACGCCAAATATCTGCTTTAGTAAATCCGAACTAATTATTGAACTGGCAGTATCAATTTCTTCCCCTATTTCTTTAATTCGCTTACTATATTCATCTGATTCTTGGACATTAACCGTTATAGAAAAATTGCCGTACGCTCCTGATGTTTTCTCCTTTAATTCATGAGAAATAGGTACTGGAAAAAACCAATCTGTTCGTATGTCTTTATTTACGGTAGGACTTTTATCATGCGTAAAAAACCCGTCATGTTCAACATATTTTTTATCGATGGTTATATCTTTTAAAGTAAAATTGACATCTCCTAAAAGTTCTTTTAAATTTTTTCCAGCCTTATCTTTATGATAACCATGGATCTTAATTCCAACCGTTAAATCAAGGTTATTATCAGACTTTTTCAACCTCGCCTTTGTTTTTTTGATTTCAACCACAGTGGGCCTTATAGCCAGTAAACTATTATCACTATTGGTAAAAAAACTTAATTTAATATAAGATGCTTCTTCTTCTCCAATATACCGGTATATTTCTAAGTCCTCATATTTCAAGTTCAATTTCTGTTTGTTTTGTTCCACCATTTCCTTAATGATCGTTTCTCTTTCGTAAGTTATAATAGTGTCTTTATCCGTGGAAGTATGTTTAAAAATTTTCTTCGCGGAAGTCTCCTTAGCAACTTTCTTTTTTTCGTTACTTAATGTATAGAAATCATCACCAGAATATGTTTTCGAGTACGTAGCTACAAATTCTTTACTTCTTTTTTCCGTTACTCTTTTAATTTTCGAGGTGGTCCAACTCACCACGGATGGAACTAATACGGATAAAATACCAGCCGATAAAAGTCCTTTACCTTTTTCGATCAAATTTATTTCTACTCTTTCATTTTTTGTATGAAAGGTATTTGGGTTTGTTGCACAACTTGAGATAAGCACGATGGCAAGTAGTAATTTTAACGTTTTCATGTTGATTTTAATTTAATTGATTATTCTATATTTCTTAACTCATTTGAAATTTCATCCGTTATTGAGACGAAGGAATCTTCGTAAAATCTTTTCCTACCTCTATTAAAGGCTTCTGTCCTTTCTTTACAATTTCCATGGGAGTTTGCACTTCCACTCCTATTTCCTAGCTCACAAATAAATTTATTCACACTATTTAAAATATGCTTTCTTTTTTTTAAAAGATTATCTTTTTTTATTGGATCTTTTTCGTTCGTAATCTTAGTCAAAAGTCCCTTTAAATAAACGGAATAAAAAATCCCAGCTACGTAATCTGCGTTTAACTCCAAACGCTTCTGAACAAAATCTCGATCATTAAAAGTTGGTCTAAATGGACCGTCTTTCTCTTTACTGACCAAAATCCTTTTTCCAATATTGTACTGTACGATATGCGCTAATTCGTGTGCTAAAATAAATGGATAGGCATAATGCAATTTTTGGGTCTCTCCATCAACAGGCGCCAGAAATTTTGCAAACTCCTTACCGATTAATACATATCCTTCCTTACTTTTTTTATATTTTTTAAAATCTCTAGACAGCTTAGATTTTCTAGACCACCCTCGATAAGAAATAGCATTTTTTACCGGTAAATCTTCATCATTAAAATAAAGAAATACGGGTCTATCATCACCTGCTAAATATCCAAACCAGGTAGCAATTTCAGCATATAAGGCTTTATCTTGCCGATTGGGCTCAAAATCTTCTGACGCATCAAAATGTATAATTCTGTTAGAATTAATTTCTTGTAAACACAATGGTTTATTAGTAGTACAGCCTAGATTAAAAATGATTAATAAAATTAGAAGGAGGTGATTGTTGTTCATTTAATTTTTTTTGGTAGTTGCTAATAAATTATTAAATGCTCATGAGGCTTATCACCTTCATGAACATTTAATAACTTGTTCACTACTATAAACTTAAGAAAAAACAGTAGAAAAACAATGTTCTATTAAGACATATAGAGCCAATAAGGTATTATCTGAATTACTTTTTTTTCTTAACAGTTTTTTTAGTTGGTTTTCTTCTTTTGCATTGGCAAGATTTTATTCCAGTCCATTTTATATACCAACCGTTTTTCTTGGCAAAACTTGCTCTCTATGAATTGTGGTTTCCATAATGACCGTTATCATCAGTCCAACGTAGATAGATTCGGAAACCATTTGTAGTTTCATTATAGATTGAGGTTACTCCGTTTGCACACCAATGACCTGATTTGCCATGAAGTGTTGGAATGTAATGTGGAATTTCCTCGAAGCCACATCCGGAAGTATCGACATCTACATGAATCCCAAAAGTAGAATAATTTTTCCAATCACTTATGAGGTTGCTCCTTGACCAATTTGTAACATAATTTTTTTTTAAATGATTATTCCTACTCTATTTTGGCTTTTCAGATTCCGCCTTATTTTGGGACGATACACACATTACTTAATGTTATAGTTTTACTCCCCTTCACAAAACCAACACCCCGCTCTATATCCCATAACCCCAACGATTCCTGCTATCAATAATAACAAACCAATAATTCTAACCCCGATAAACCACAAACTTAAAATGGCTGTTAATCCAGCTACGATTAAAATTAGGATCGCTAGGACTAATAAAATTCTTCTCCATCTACAACAATCGTCTTTGGAGAGAATTGATGGGATATCACCATCAGGCGAAGGAAGTACCGTTGCTGGATCAGCGCCAAATCCTCTTACACGATCTTCGGTGTGTTGGATATGTTTTTCAAAAATGGGGTACCACCGATCTCCACTAGGGATACTTAAGGCTATATTTTTTATGACGGCTAAGTAGCGCATTTCATCTTCCAAAATTAATTCTGCGGAGCTTACGGGTATGACTAATTCGAAGGAACCTAAAACACCTTTTGTCATTCCGTCTATCTGACTTACGGTCACATTAAAAATATCTTGTTTTACCGTTACTCTTTTTTCTTTAATGATCTTCACGCCACCTTTAGTGATGCCTTCGGGCAGTTCTATGGTCAGCAAGCCAACTATATTTCTTCGGGCTGCTGATGGTAATGGAAGATAAGTAACATCCTGTATTTCGCAAGAAATGGTGTGTTCATCCACTATGGCGACCTTATAGGAATTTAGTTTTAGGTTGACCAATTGGACAATTTCAGCGGCTTTAATATCTGGAAAAAATAAGGTAGCTCTACTGTTCCGCGGTACATTGTGCCATTGGAACATCAATTCGTCATTCTTGATGCTAATTAATTCTCTTCTTATCGTATGAGATTCACCGGCCATGGCCATTTTTTCATCAATAAAATGATCGTGTATTTTAAAATCGGTACCAATCCCTATTATTTGCGACGCCTTCAATTCAAAACTATGTTGCAGGGTATGGGTGATAAGACTTCCTGGATTATCTACCTGAACAATAGCTAAATTTCGTTGAGATAAATTATCATTGTTGGCAGGAGTAGCACCGTGCAATATTGGATCAGAGGCAAAATTAACTTCTGCTACCAAACATTGATGTCTTCCTCTAACTAAATCTTGAATCGATCTTAATCCACTTGGATAAGGTCCAAATCCCCCAGGATTTAATGGAAATCTTAAAGAGGTTTGATTAAAATCTAAAAAACAACCAAAAAATGCATAGGTATCATCGGTGGCCGTTGCGATAATCGTTCTCGTATTCGTTGGATCTCTTTGCTCGGTCATGGCTTCCAGAGAAGTATTGACTCTGGGTTCTGCAAAAAATGGAATCGTAAATATTTCACCTGCATTTAATCCTAGTACTGGAATCGGCTCGCCACTACTATTCGTCAACGTTCTATACGTCGTAGCAGCATTAAATTCCATACTGGTAGAAACCGTATTAAACATTCTAAAAAACACACGGACGTCTTCGGCATTGATCGTTTTTCCACTAAACCGTACTTTGGCAATGGCAAAATTAAAAACGCGGTCGCCCCCTTTACTCCTCGATAATTCTAGTTTACTGGCCTGTTGATCTGTACTGATGCTATCAAATGAGGTAACACCCGCTGAGATATTACTGTTAAGTGTGGACAAAACATCTTGAATATAGGCAGAAGCCGCTGCTTCATTATTACCGATAGTGTGGCCAAATCTTGCTTGACCTTCCGTAATTTGAAATACTCGAACATCCGTACTCAGCCAGTGGGTCGCTCCATCTAGCATAAACGGATTAGGTTGATTGATTAAATTAATGATCCCGTTACAAGTATAGCCGGAACGATTGGCTTCCAGCCCAACTTCTTGGAGTTCTACCGGCGTTCCACCATTTAAGAATGGGTCATTATTTAGAAATCTAACCCCAAATTTAAAAGTAAATCGTTGCCGTTTACCCGCTGGTAAAGCACTGTCTTCTAAAAGAATTTCTTGCGGGATTGCCTCTATATCAGTGAGTGGCGGTCCATCTGAGATTCTAAAAACAATATCTGGATAAAGCAGACCGTCAGTAGGATCAATAGGCAGCGAAATGCCTAATTCACTCGGAAGGAATCCATCCATAATTACATAAAAACTATCTGGAAATTCCGTTGCACCACTAGCATTGAGGGCATCATTAGAGAAATGGCTTCTATCTGTAACTACCTTACATGATTTTCTACTAAGGTTAATAAATTGGGCTTCCTCACATGGCAGATTATTATTATCAACAATCCATACCATGTAAATTCCGGGAGGTGCAACACTAGGATCATTGACCACACCTACTCGCAGGGTATTCGAATCAACTCTAATAAAGGATAACGGAATCAGTCGCTGTTGGGAATCCGTATGATGTGTCATTGACCCCGGTTTAATCAACACCACTTTTACGATGTCATCTGCATTATTTGTATGAATAGTAAAGGGTTCTCCATAGGCAATTTGATCATCTGGTCCCATCTCCCGAGAGATACTATTAATGACCGGTCTGGGACCATTAAAAAAGTAGGGCGGTTTATAGAACTCTAAGGTTTTTAGATTTAAAATGGAAGTTGGCCCGAAGCCCGGTTCTGTCTGGGTAGGATCAACTCCTCCAGCTACAAAAACGCGACCGTCTGCTAATAACAAGGAGGAAGAATGATAGGTTCTGCGCTCCGTCAGGGAAGCCACCGAAGTCCAAGTATCCAAAACAGGATCATACAATTCTGCTTGATTGGAAGGCGTTTGAGAACTTTGCCATTTATAAGAATTATGGCCACCATGGACCAAAACTTTACCATCCGGAAGAATAACGGCATTGGGATTTACTCGATCAAAGGCCATATCATCAATCCGAGTGATGGATAAACCAGTTCCAGATTTTTGAATAATCTCCGCCGCATTGAGGTCAGAACCCGGTTCGTGGGCTGTAAAAGATTGTTGGCTATTTGGGAATCCACCGCCAGCTACCAAAATCCGACCATCTTGCGCAGGTGGCAATAAAACGGATACCCCTTCCTCTCTATTCACAACATCTTTTACGACTCCTTCATCTATCCATGCTCCGGTGGTTTCACCCGTTCTGACAAAAGAAAAGGTAGTAGAAAATGGTGCAGAAGCGCCGGATTCGTACCGCCAATTAGGTCCGCTGTACACCACCTTTCCGCCAGGAATCATATGCATAGCAGGATAAGTAGGTAAGGTTTTGTCTCCACCAATCAATGTTTCAGTGGTGTAAGCTGGGCCTTCAAAAGGCGGGGAAAATAATTCCACCGTCTCGGCGATGACACTACTATTTTCGGTTCTACCCGAAAAGGCGATAAAACAATCATCATACAATTGTACTAAAGTAGGATACCATCGAGCTTGGTTCATTTCGCCAATCCTAGTCCAGGTGTGCGTATCTGGATTATACTTACAGATGGTGGTTATCCCTTCTCCATGATCGGGCGCAGGTCGAGAACCACCTACCGTTAGCACTTGGCCATCTTCTAACAGTGCGTGATGACAACAAAAAATATCGGTGCCCATTGGTAAAGTAGCTTTGATGGCTGTACTGATGTCAGTCGTAGGATCCCATTCATAAGTTTCAGGTAAATAATGGACCGATTCGGCATGTCCTGACCACATTAGAATATTTCCATTTTTCAATAAAAGGGAGTGAATAACAAAGACCCCTAGTTGATCATTAATGGTTCTTGAATCTCCAGGGGTTCTGGTGAGTCCTGTCCATTCTCCGTTGGTAGCTGGCATAATTCATTTAGTTTTTTGGTTAGTGAATGTTGGGGTTGGTATATTTTATCTTATGGCATCAAGGCCATAGTACGTTTTACATCATCATAAAGTATTTCTTTTGGATCAGTATTATCGGCAGCCTGAAAGATGCTGCACATTCGGTCTAAATCGCTTAGCTGAATTAAATCAAATAAAGATTTTCAACGCACTTGTCTCTGCAAAGGATTGACAGTGGACTTGTAATATATGTACTATAGGATTTTATGGAGGCCTTGGTATAGGCCTTTCGCAAAAAAGAAGTGTAGTTTATAAGTTCAATATAGTAACTTTATTTTTTTCTCGCAATAGCGATTTTGGGGGATATTTTGGGGTTGTCTGTTTTAGGATTTAGTATTTTGAAGACTGGGAATAAATAATAATGATATTTTGCTATGGCGCTTAACAGTAAATATTTGGAAAATGTGAAAATTTGTTGGAAATTGTTAATTTTAGGGTTTAGGGAGTCTTAGAGGTACTTAATAAGAATATATCTATAAAAAAATAAAATAAATGGATAAAATATTAAACAATAAAGAATTTACATTTAGGAAAATTAATATTAAATCTTTTTCAGAATTTTCAAAGAAAATTAAGTTTAATGAAATTCGTAGCCCTGAAGGTAGAAAAAGTCCTAAAATGTTAAATCTTTCAAATTCTTACTCTGTTGATTCAGAGGGAAATATTATTTTCCTTTTGCTATTTAATTCCGAAATTGAAGATATAATTGAAGAAGTATTTGAATTAAAAAAACTGATTGGATTAGCCATCATTAAGTGTAATTTATCCCATATATCTAAATCAATAGAATCCTTAAATCGTTTAAAATATTTAAACCTTGCTAATAATAATATTTCAGAGATTCCTCAAGAATTATATGAGCTTAAACAACTGGAGATTCTAGATTTATCTTATAATAAGATTATTAATATTCATTCACGGATATCTAATCTAGGAAAACTTGGAGAATTGATTTTAGTTAAAAATGATATAACGGAATTACCAGAATCTATCTTGAATATTGGACCTATCTGGAAAAACCTTGCTGCGTTAATAGAATTAAATGAGAAAAAAAACCAAGCTGTCAGAAATCAGCAATACGAAAAAGCAGCAGATTTACGTGATGATGAACATAAGCTTAAATTAATTGGAGAAGGAGTAGTTGCTTTTGATAATCCCTTAAACGTTCCACCATTAGAAATTATCGAACAAGGTAGACATGCAGTTGTGGAATACTTTAAGTCTCTTTCCAATGAAGAAAATATTCCTATAAATGAATTAAAAATATTATTAGTTGGCGAGGGAGGGTCAGGAAAAACCTCATTGGTTCGACGATTGGTCGCTAATGACTTCAATGAAAATGAACCACAAACACATGGTATCAATATTAATCAACATCATTTTAAATTAAATGATAATTTAATTAGAGGTAATTTTTGGGATTTTGGTGGTCAGCAAATCATGCATGCAACTCATCAGTTTTTCTTGTCTAAAAGAAGCATATATTTAATTATTGTTGACTCAAGAAAAGAGGAAAAAGTTGAATATTGGTTGAAGCTTTTGGAGGAAATTCTCCGGTAATCGTTGTAATAAACAAGATTGACGAGAATCCTGGTTACGACTTAAATAGAAATTACCTTATGAAAAAATATAAAAATATTTTAGGATTCATGAGGATTTCTTGTTATACCGGAAGTGGTATAGATAAATTGTCAGAATTATTAGTTAATTCATTTGGAAAAGTTGATCACTTAAAAACTCTATGGCCTAAAAGTTGGCTTGATTTAAAAGAGTTAATAGAAAAGAAAACTGATAATTATATTTCATTAAGTGAATACCACAAAATATCTATTCAGACAGGTGTTGAAAATGAACAAAGAGAAGTATTACTCGATTTTTTACATGATTTGGGAGTTATATTGAGATTTAATGAATTTCATCTTAAAGCAACTAATGTGTTAAACCCGCATTGGGTTACAGAAGGAGTATATAAGATAATTAATTCGAAAATATTGTCTGATAATTTTGGAATGCTCAAGATTTTCGATTTAGACAGAATACTTTCTAGTGAATACCCTGTTGAAAAATACATGTATCTGATTTCTTTAATGAAGAAATTTGAACTATGTTATAGTATTGATGATGATTCTGTACTAGTCCCGGATTTACTTCCAGTAGAAGAACCAGAGCATGAATTTCAAGGAGATTTGAGAATTGTTTTCAAGTTTAGTTTCTTGCCAAGGTCAGTAATTGCCCGTTTTATAGTACAAATGCATAATGATATTGGCATAAAAAATCACTGGAGAACTGGTGCCATTCTTGAGAACGAGGAATTTAAATCCAAAGCTATGTTCAGAGCAGATTTTGAAGAAAAGAATATACTAATTGAAGTAAATGGTGGTCAAAAAAGAGATTATTATGCAGTATTAAGGCATACAATTCTTGATCTAACTAATGATTTCGAGAACATCAATTTTGAAGAACGAATTTATATTCAGGATTCTTCAAATACTGTAAGCTATAATCATCTCGTAAATTTGGAGGAGGCAGGTGTTTCAGAGTTTATTCCAGAAGGTATGACACAAAAAATGAATGTAAAACAATTATTAGGCTCGGTCATTAAAACTGAAAAAGAAAAGGTACTTGAGCAAGAAATATTAGATATTCTACTAGAATTAAAAGAGAAATATAATGAAAAATCAACAGTGATTTCTGAAGCAAATAAAATTATTGAGTTAAAACCTAATATTGCAGGAATAGGAATAAATTTAAATTATTTAATCGACAAAATTTTTAATAAATAATGCCAAGATTAAAGAGAATGTCTAATGGAAGTGTGTATTAAAACTAGCTTGAGAAAATTCACTAAAAATAAACGTGTATTCCCGACTGACGATACAACTCTGAAAGCTATTTATTTAGCTACCAAGCAAATTGAAAAAAAGTGGCAAAATACTAGAAACGGATGGCCAAAAAATTTTATCAACTAGCTATTTATTTTGAAAATCGTATATTCTAAACACCTGCTAAATTATAAAAGATCTTCTAACTCAAACACAAAATTTTGGAAAAGCCCGTAAAAACTGCCCGCTCCCCCACCAAACTACTTAAAAGCCATAAATAACTCCTAATCTCACACCAGACAACTAAATCATTACCTTTCTTTTGAAATAAAAAAATCTTCCCCAAACCACCCAACCTATCTCATTTTTTGCCTTTCATTTTCTCATCCCATAAACACTCCCATCCCCAAAAAAAACCAGGAGTCTCCACCTTTCCTTTAAAAGAGGAGTACTCCCGAAGAATTCTGAACTAGTTTAAAATAAAAAAAGTCCTTTAGTAATTATCTTACGTATTAGCAGCCGGTCGAATTAAACCATGAACCATTGTTGTATAGCCAACCATTGGTAGAAGTATAAAACCAGCCAGTTCTTCCACAAATAGGGCTAGTGGTATAGAACCAAATATTATTGCTACAGAAGTTTTGGTTGGCATTAAAAGTAATCCAAATTCCTCTAGTTCAAATATAAAAACGGTTGTTTCCGCCATTGTATAACCAACCAAACTGAGTAGAATTATACCATTCGCCCATCGTGTTGGCACAATTAGGATAAAGTGATCTAATCGCTAGTGCATCCTGCGCACTAATTGGCTTGGTCGTTCCACACTCTCCACTATTCATAATAGAATTAGCATCCGTGGTGGAGGTACCAGTGATGTGTACACCAAAGCTTGTATTCGTATGTGCTAGTCCTAAGTTATGACCAAACTCATGTGTAATGGTTCGCAAACGTTTCGCATTCGTGTTGATCGAAATTACATCTCCAGGTTGTCCATTAACCGGAAAATCTCCTCTACCACAGACATTGCTTGCTAAATTACGATGACTGGCAGGACAGGCGGAAGACCAATCTGCATAAATGGTAATGTGCAGATATCTTGGACTCCACCAAATCTTTAATCCTGATTATTGAAAATTTAAATGATATATATGAAAACAAGTGCTTCTAAGCGACTGGCTTGAATAGTCAATAATAGATAGGAAGGGGCCTATAAATTTCTGGGTAAACAGGAAAAGTATCTTTTACTCCTTTATAATTTTAAACGATTTTAATACGCCATTTATGGACGTAACCAATGTATAAACCCCTTTTGGATAGCTGGTTAGATTAATCTTGGTTAGTTCTGATGTTATCTTTGCAGTAAAAAGCGATTGACCGAGCAATGAAAAAAGTTTGACTTCATCATTTTCCGTAAATGACGTGTTTTTAATTTTTAAAAACATTTCAGTCTTAGTTGGATTTGGGAATACCGCTACTTGAGATTCACTGCTTAGCTCATCCGTGTCCGTTACAATAAAACTATTACATTTATTTGTAAAAGCGGTACTCATTTCAGAACTACTTGCCAAAATAGCCGTAGAGTCTTTGCAAATACACCTTCCATCATTGAAATTATAAGTCATATAAGGGGCATTTGTTTCAAAGGCTTTAAAGGTACACTGCTCGAAGGTCAAAGAATCACTGGTGAGCATTTGAGCGTTATGACTCCAATTTGTAAACAGGGTGTTTCCCCCACTCCAATGATTAAGGCCAGCTTCTTGATTGAATTCACAGGGTTTAAAAAATAACAGGAATAAGCTTCCTGTACCACCGGCACCACCACCGTAGTTTACCGCTATAGTTCCATCACCTCTCAGATCACCTAAAAAAGAAATAGAACGAGAAAACCTTCCCTCTGGTGACAAACCTAATCCAAAACCACCCTGCGAATTATTAATTCGAGTATAAGTCTTTACCGTTTTATCTGCGTTTAAATATAAGATATATCCCCAACCTTCACTTTGTTGATTAGCACCTGTCATCAAGTCAGGGATTCCATCACCATTCAGATCTCCCACCCGGCACAAGGCATGTCCAAAACTTGCACCAGCCGTTCCATTAGGATTATCCCCAGTCGTTAAAGTATCAGAAAACCCATTGAGACCTTCCGTAATCTTCAGTTTAGAATCAACATTAAAAGTTGAATTATTTAAAGAGAGTATCCATATTGCACCTTTTCCACCATCAGACATAAAAGCACCCACAGCCATTTCTAATGGTACCGTCATTATTGATATCTCCCAGCATGGCCACTTCTCTTCCACCAAATCTATCGTTATTCTCCAAGCCAGTTCCAAAACCTCCACTGGTAGAACTAATGATAACGGTACTATTGGTGATTACTTGAGATTCCTCATTTAAGAATAGGATATTGATAGCACCTCGATTGTTTCCTCCTTGATCTGAATTTGGGTCACTGGCCACCAAATCAATTCTACCATCATTATTGATATCTCCAATCGCAGAAAGTCCTTGTGCGATAATATTGGAATTTTTGACATAGCTTTTTACTGTTCCATCTATATTTAAATGAATAATATACAAAGCTCGATTGTTGGACGCCGGAGCAGAAACGGCAATATCTGGGATATTATCACCGTTATAATCGCCAATACCTGCCACACCATACCCAAAGAAATTACCTCCAAGTAGCGTTTCATTAAACCCACCTTCTAGCATGGAAATTTTTTGGTTAGATTGAACCGTACCATCACTATTCATAAAAGCAATGTAAACGGCACCAGCATCGGTTTGACCATCATCATCAGAACGAGCACCAATCACAATATCTATAATACCGTCTCCATTTATATCTCCTGCTTGGTCATGGTCTCGACTAAACCTATCACCAGCATCCAAATTTGCATTGAATCCTCCTGAGCCATTTTCGATTAAAACAAATCCATCTGGTCCCCATTGGGTGGTTTGGGCATTAAGAAACATTATTGAGTAGCAAAAGGTAAGTATCAAGGAGGCAAGTAGATAAAATTTCATATTTCGTTCTGTTTAAAAGGTGCAAAGATTCTTTGACTTAACAATAGGGAAAAGGTTTAATATGAAAATAAAATAAGAATGTTCTTTTTCTACCATCTTAAAATCTGATATTAAACAGTTTACAGAATGGGAGATTTTTAATAGATATAAAAACTATATTTTTCTTTAAATTCCTTTCCTGAAAAATATCCTAATCCATAATCATCGTAATTAGAATTTCCTCTTAGTTCTTCTCTCAATTCCGTCAAGACTATTCCAAGTAAATTATCTCCTTGCCAAGTGTTTCTTTTTTGTATTCGCTCATCTTCTTCTGCTAGACCTACCCCCCAAATAATATCAGTTGGACTTGCCTCCACTAATGTTCTACCTTCTGTTTTCATTAATTTCTCCAATAAAATGGGATCTTGTGTAAATTTTGCTTTGTTGCCTTCATAAACTACATCGATAGATTGTTTCTTCCAAATGGCCTCATCAAAATTTCTTACGGTTCTACCAATGGCCTTTTGTTCTCTCGGGTTATTTGCTTTCAAAATTTTCTTGGCAGCATCATGATCATTAAAAAGTTCCGCCTTTCTGTACATCATAAATTGCTCGGCTGAGGAAAATTTTATCCCTCCATATTCAAATTCAGATTTATACCATTGAGAAAAACAATTGTTGGTTCGATAGAAAAAATGAAAAATCTCCGTTATCATTCCTCCTTCGTAGGTAGCAAAGTTTCTATTGACAAAAAATTGATATTTATTTTGCCTAAATCTCATAGGTAAAGACATATGCATGGCCCTTTTATTTCCTTTTTGTAAAATTTGAAATCCTCTTTTAAAGTGTTCCCTGACTAAATCAGGAATCGGATTATTGGTAAATAGTATTTTTTTGAGCGTTGAATAATATGGATTGGAATGATCAAAAAAGTCAACATTTGGGATAAAGACATAATGCGGATAATCATCTTCTATGGTCTTACATTGCAGATCTCCTAAGCATGTATCATAGTGCCATAAGGTCAAATTTTCGTGATATTGGTTCATTTCACAATAGTGTTTTTACAATGAATTACTGTTTTTCTCATGGTAGAATTTTTCATTACCGATGCTGGTCAATATTCAGCATTATCTTGGCGGGTCCGGTGGTATTCACATCGGCTTCCGAATCTAATTTAATTTCCACGGATTTTAAATACTTTTGAATTTTCCTAACATCATCATCAGATTCAATATTTTGCCCATGCTCGTCCCATCCTGGATTAAAGGTCAAAATATTCCCCGTAAACATTCCCTGAAACAATCCAATCAAGGCATTTTCATTTTTCATGATGTGATAATCAATTCCATTTCTCCTACTAGTACTTTAAACCCTAATTTCTCATAAAAAAGTTTCGATACGGCCAAATCTTTTACACTTAAGCTGAAATAAGATGCACCTAATTTCATGATATTTTTTTTAGTAAAAAATTTATTTTCGTTCATAGATTAATGAGATAAATATCCTTCATAAATTTATTTACCAACTTGCTCTATTACTTCCTCTGATGTCAACCCATAAAGCGGAGGGGTCGTAATATTTAACATGCCTAGATAAATATAGAGTTGTCCTCTATGATGAATTTCATGTTCTACCATGGCTCTCATCCATTTCCAGATAGTTATTTCGAAACCTGCTGGTGTTTTACATTTTTTTAAGAGATCTTCATTCGTCAACTTTGAAAAAATGGCCATTGACGCTGCGTGCTGTTCTTGATAGAATTCAATTACCGCTTCATATCCATCGGCATAATTGGTTCCACAACCATCGTATAAACTTGTTTTTTGTTGGACATTTTCAGCATACATCATCCGTTCAATATTGGCTAAATGTCTAATAATATCTCCAAAAGTAAATTTACCTGGTTGATAAGTCCACTCCATTTTATCTTCGGGGATATAGGCAAAAAGTTTACTGGTTCTATGCTTAATTTTAGCATAATAATGAAGGAAGGTGTTGATATCTTTAAGTTCCATAAAGCGCATATTTAAGTTGGAAAAATGTGGATGAAAACGGTTTGATCTTCTATCCATATGTATCCCAAATTTAAGATTATTATTATAGATTAGAATAACTTACAGATTCTCCGATAGTTGCTTTATCCTTTCCATAGCCAAAGGAAGTTTATCTTTCATAAAATCCAGATGCTTATCAAGGATATCGATTTCAATGGTAAGGGTCGCAGCGTCTTTTCCTTCCATTAATGAATAGGTTTCTAGTGTTCCAGACCACTTTTTAGTTTCCTCATCGATGGGTTGCTCTTTCCCTTTTGCAACTGTTCCAATATGCTTAAATTGTATGATTTTATGGGGGGTGTGGAAAAGAATTTCACTATAAATACCAGTTCGGTCTGGACCGAGAAAATGCACGGTGGAACCTTCGTTCCAATTATCAGCTGATACATAAGAACCTTTATAAAAGACTTTGGCCCATTCGCGATAAGAGTGGTCCTCCCAAAGTGCTTTCCAAATATTGGGTTTCGGTGCCTTAATATCAATTGAAAATTCTAATCTATTTATTTTCATGATTTGTATGATACTTAGATCTTTTTAGCCATAGAATATGCCCCATTTTGAAAAATCTGTGAACTGGTTATTTTACCATTCGAGTCTTTAATAAACGAGATGTTAATATCAGGATTTGATCCGAAGTAAAAGCTATTGTTATTTTCTGGGAAGATCGGAATTTTTCTACCTTTACCACGTTGAGAAAACAACTGATCTTTTTCTAAGGTTATTATTCTATTTTTTCCATTGGTCATCAAGTAAACTCCGACGTATTGCTTCAATAATTTACGTCTTACGTTGGTAGTCCCATTTTTCATCCTAACCGTCTGGAGTAAATTTCCCGATTCATCAAAATATTTCCAATTACCAACTTTTAAATTTTCTTTATAGGTTCCTCTACTGGAGATGGATCCATTCGGATGAAAAGTTTGAGCAGGTCCATTTCGTTTGCCATTTAAAATAGCATACTCGCCTCTTAAGGTACCATCTGAATAATACGTTTTTTGTTGGGATAATTTATTGGCTTGCACATTGCTATTTTTATAAACACCAAACCCGACTCCATACGCTAAACTATCTCCAAAAAATTGAAAATTATTAAAGCCATTGCCAATATTTTTCATCTTCTGCCAATTATTGCCTCCATCTCTGGTTTCATAAGTCCAAATATTACTACCACCAATCCAACCAATCTGCTCATCAATAAAACCAATTCCCTGCGTATAATAATGACTTGGGGCATGTTCCACCTCCTGCCAATTTTGACCGCCATCTTTAGTTTGCAAATGATAAAATCTTCCTTCGCGCACATTTCGCTGAATGGAGATAAAACCTTTTTCTTCGGTAGGAAAAGAAAATT
>CALFWZ010000143.1 GCA_937928405.1 uncultured Saprospiraceae bacterium | reverse complement strand
CGTTGAAAGCTTATTATCTTTACTGACAACCTATACTGGATTAAGTATTTTAAGTGACAACCTATATTGGACCTTCGATTTGTGACTGTCAACCTATACTAATCCTATTTTTTAACTGACAACTTATTTTGGGACGATACATCTTGCCAAGAAAAAACTCAATAACTCAAAACTCCCTTACCTCACCCATCCCAATACACCAGTATTCGTTCGAACAAATCGAGCATCCTCTAATTTCCCTACGACCGCTACTCGTTCTCCACTTGGAATTGTCTCCACCGGAATATCCATATCGTTCGGGTGAAGTAAAACGTCCATTTTATTTTTGGTTCTAAAATGTTTGATCGGTTTATCTAGTGAGACAAGATTTTGCTTTTTAATAAAACCAAGATGTCCATCCGCTGTTTCGACTCTGTAATATCCTTCGGCTCCTCCCGTGATTCGTACAGGTGTGTGCGCGTCCAATCTTTGAATAACTTTCCCTTTTTTGTAAGGACTTTTATATAGCTTTTCAGAATGAGTACCGATGCGATATTGCTCTCCTAATTTTCTAAGATCAATATTGGGATCTGAAAACCTATTTCTTTCTTTATGGATAAAAGGTAAAGGATCTACGGCACCGTCACGTTTATAAATTCCGTAATGGAGGTGCGGTGGTGTGTTGCGAGCGTTACCAGTTTGCCCAACGGTACCGAGTGTATCTCCTAGTTTTACCGTTTGCCCTACGGTCACGAGCTGTTCGTCGAGGTGTGCATAATACTGCTGGTGATCAAATTTATGAGACTGGACCCAGACCGTTTTACCGCCCAGTCCACCAGTATATACTCGACTTACTGTTCCAGATCCGGTAGCCAAAACTGGAGTTCCTTTTTTGGCAAAAATATCTACGCCTTTATGTTTTCGTCTGCCACTACGAGGGTCGCCCCAGAAGCCACCAATGTCATGGTTTTTACCATTTTGTACAGGGAAACTGATGCTAGGGGCGAGTCCAATATCCAATTCATATGCGCCCGTAGCAAGTAATTCTGCTTGCAGTCGTAGTTGATAGAACCCCGTTTTATCAGCGATAAATTCTAGTTGATTGGTTTGTAGATTAATTTCTGTCAGCCATTTCCATTTTGGGGTGTCAGCCGAAATATCTCTTTCAAATAATTCTAGAAAGACGCGCATAGAGTCGGGCCGTACCCGCAAATCAATCTCACAAGCTTGTCCTTCTTTTAGATAAAAAGAAAACCCATAAGCCGTTGGCTCTTCTGCTCGAAAATAGCCAGTTTCTCGATAAGGAGGAGCTACGCGCAAACTATCATGTAAGGCATTTTCTCCGGCTTGGAACCAAGCCTTTCCCATCCCAGAATTGGTTAAACCAGCAGCTTGCAAGGATTCGTAGTAAGCGGTATGGGCGGTTGGTGTTTTCTTTGGAGGAGTTAACTCTTGAATTTGAGCGCAGGCGGAGCAGAGGAGTAGTATTAATCCAAAGAGATAGAAAAAGGATTTGTTCATGTAATAAAAACGTAGCTGAGTGAAAATTAGTTGTGATTGAAATATTGAGTATATGGTTATCCTCAATGCTTCAACGGAAAATTACAATATTTTTAGGTGATGGTAATTTTTTCTTTTGCTGATGTTTTATTTTTAAAGAATCGTATTTTATGTGAAAAACCTTTTAAGAAGGTAGATTCCGCAGAGTTGAAATTTTTGATTTCGCGGAAAGTGCCTAAAATCAAGAGATTCCGCAGATTCAACGGGATAAATAGATTTATTTATTAAGAGCTTGGTGAAGGAGTAATTGTTTGAATTTGATAAATCTGATTAGATATTATGGGAGTGTTCAATTAAGTCTGTCTCTGGTCGCCCGCACCTTTTTATCTCCGCAATTCTGCGGAGCAGGCTTTAAAGCCGGCGTGGATAACCAGTCAGACAGGGAAGGCTAGGCGCAGATATACTTCAGTAGATATCTTCGATTTTATGTATGTTCTTAATTTTTATTAAATATAATAATCGATCGATTATAAAATACCGTGTCATTGGCAACCAAATTATTATCAGTACGAACCTCATCAATTACTTCCTCTACGCTCTGAGAAAAACTACAGAAATCAAATTCTAGGAAACCGTTATCAATATTGAGTGGTGGTTGACGAAAGAAAACAGTGCCTTGATTGCAAAAACGAAGGTCATTGTTGTTGTCAGTTAGCATTAGTTCAAAAGGCTCAGTTCCATTACCACTAAGGTCGGCGCGAAACAAGGTAGCAGATAGCTGTGTATAATCAATAAAAAAAGAGTCTGTAGGGCGATTACTGTCAAGAAAAAGCATCTGGTCTTCACTTAGCAATGTTATCTGATTAAACTCCAAATCTTCTGAAGCACCAATCATCACTTCCTCCCGCACGATGGGTTCGATCGCAGATAATCGCTCCGTAAACGCAATCTCCTCCTGCCCTGTCTCATTTAGCTTAAAAAGCAAAAAATCCTCAAACTCAATATCGTTATTGAAAGTGTAGGTCGTTGGATAAGTCAGTTCGTCATCATTACCACAACTTGTCAAAGTAAGAAGAGTGACAATAAATGTAAAAAAGTAAAAAATATTTCTAGCGCTCATTACAGGAGGTGTTTAGTTGCATTACATTTTTGCAAATGTATTCTTTGTTTTTTTAATTGACAAGTAAAAGCCCTATTTTTTATAAAAATGTTTATAGCGAAATAGTACTAGTTTTATTTAGTTGATACATTTTAGGCAAGATGTTTGTAAAAAAAAAACATTGTTGTCGATCCGTTTTTCTCCCTTTAAAATAACAAGACTTTTTATAATAAAAAATTATACAATAAATATTTATTGTCTATTAGGCTTATACGTATTGAACAACTTTCCCCTCTATTTTAATCCTTCCGTCGTAACTAACCTTAAAAAAAATAAAATGAGTAAACGCTTATCATTTTCTTTATCCGTCCAATTATTTTTATTAAGTCTATCAATACCTGTTTTAAGTTGGGGACAATGTATCAATCCTGCTGATTTAATCAACAATACCCTGGAAATATGTCAAGGAAAGGAAATCACCTTTTGCCCAGCAGTAGATGAGTATTGCTGGAAATGGCTGCCAGAGTATGCCTTTCCGGGTGTAGAGGAAACTATGTATAACGAACCTACGACCATTCCACTAGAAGAAGATGTGGTAATTCAGCTAATAAAGACAAGTAATGAAGGAGATTTAATAGAAGAAATTGAAATCAATGTGATGATGAAAAATCCAGACTTTACAGTGGACCTAGAGGAGGTTTATGAGTTTTGTCCGGGAGGTAGTGTTACCATATCGCCTGTCATTGAAGGGGCAGCTGGTAATTTAGCTTACGAGTGGAGTAATGGAGAAACTACGGGAAGTATAACGGTTTCTTCAGAGGAGCCAAATAACTATGAAGTTGTTGTTACTGATCTAAATAATGGATGCACTATGATAGCTTCTACATTTGTCCAAATTAAAACTATTCCAGATTTTATAATCGAGGCGGATGCAGATTTTATCTGTCAACAAGAGCTTCCTACTTTGGCACCCCCACCGCCTAGTGAATGTGAAAGTGAATCTACTATTAGATTAAGTGTTTCCTTAGAAGGAGATTATGATTACGAATGGACGGATCCAGGTGGAGCTACTTTTGATACGGAAGACTTAACTGCTGAATTTGAAGGACGTTATCAACTGACGATTTCAGATACTGAATTGGGATGTGCCGCTACGGCTGAATATTTTATTAGAAGTTGTGCTAGTGTTAGTATAGACGCTGAGGTGACTATCGAAAATAATGAGATTGCATTTATACTGTCAGCGCAAACAGGAGAAAATTATACCTATACGTGGAAAAATAGTGAAGGAACTATCATTGGTACAGTAGAAGAAATTAATGTGTTTGAATCTGGAATTTATAAAGTAGAAGCCAGAAGTCCCGCAGGCTGTTTAGTGGAAGATACTTATATTATCCAATTGCCTTGTACGGTCCCAAAGGATATTAATCCAGAGACACCGGATGAAGCATATTATGTTTATACCCCTGGGGGAGTAGGAATATTACTACCACAAGGTATGCCTATAGAATTTGAACAATCTTCTGGAAAATTGAATGCCCTATTTGATGAGCATACAAAGAAATTATATAATGGTTTAACGACTAATTCCTTTCAAGGGTATTTGTATAATGGAGACCCAACGGATGACTATACAAATGGAGATTTTTTTGAAGGGATCGACTATATTTATCAAGGAGAGGTAGCAAAAATTGAAGGAGAGTGTAAATGTAGAATTTTTCAGTCAAAGGTAGATGACCTTAATGTATTTGGTACGAGTAATGGTGTCCCAACTCAATCAAGTCAGATTGTTGATCTGGAATATCGACCGACTAATCCTTCGGAGATAATCGTACAAAATACGTCTGCTTATCATTGTATGGATATTAGCTCTGGTGGTGCCTTTTCAGGAAGTGATTATATGGATTTGATCATGGACAACGATCCAGGGTCAAACGTTTATAATGAATTAGATTTTTTACAACAACTTTATGAGGTAAGAACCTATTTAATGGAAAAAGACCAAAAAGCTGCTTTTTATTATTATGATCGAAATGCGGGTGTATTAAGAATTTATGGAAGAAGTGATGATCCTAATGATGGAATAGTAACTGTAACTGACGAGTCAGAAATCCAAACGATATTAGGAGCACTTCATAGTAATAATTTACCAACAGGGAAAGATTTTGTTGGCATATTTGATCGTCAATCCGTTGATGTTATCCGATTTGAACCAAAATTTGGCGAAGGAACTTTTAAAGCTGCTGACGGGCCGTGGCCAGAACTAGACGATTCAGAATATGAAGAAGTATCAGGGACTGCGTTGAAGAATACTTTTAATAGATTGGATGACGCCAATTCTTTTGTCTACGATCCTTATGATGAATCAGGGGATGTTGCTTGGGACGGGGAATTAAGCATGGAGGCTGGATTTGGTTTTCTTAAATGGTCTACCTTCGGTTTTGGTCAATTATCTCATTTGGTAAAAAATGGAGAAGTAGACACAAAAATTTGGAATAATGATCAAGCGAATTTAGCAGCTTATAATGAACAGCCATTACATATTTGGAGCTCTGCTGCGGGCGTAGTTGATCAGGGCGCAAAAGAGTATAAAGACCTAAAGGAGACGGTCGTTTTAATGGGAAAAATTTACGATGATCCTAAGGGAACCTTACAGCCAATGTACGAAGGTGTACGGAATTTAACCTTCGAACAGATACAGAAAATGGCCGTTCAAGGTATCCAAGGTTTACAAGGTGATACGGCGGAGGCACAACATAAAAGAGCGGAAGCTGGAACGGGTGCCGTCATGCTGACTTTTAAGATGGCTTCGGGAGCTGGATTAGCCAATGTTATTGGAGGAGCTTTGTTGAAGTTACGGAAGTTTTTTATATTATTGCGTAAGTTTGATAACTTAGAGGTCACCACAAAATTAAGGAACTTACCGCAACTGAAAGCACAAAAATTTGCGGATGATTTTGAAAATATTACACCGGATAATATTGCTAAGTTTAATGGTAATCCAGGGCTGGTAGATAAGTGGAAATTGACTTTAGATAGTGGTTTCCCAGATGCTTGGAGAGGTAATACTGATTTTTTGAGTAGCCTCAGAAATGTCATGGATTATACTTTCGTAACCAGTGGAAGGAGGGTCAAGTTGCCTAATATTATATTGACTCCAACTTCACTTACCAAAGTAACGCCCGCAGCGAGAATGGCAATGAGGAGGACTTTTAATTCTACAGGAAAGAAGAATTTTTTAAAGGATTTAGGAAATAATCCTAATATTACAACCATGTTACAAAAGGCAGGCTTTACTGATGCTGAGATTCCTAATTTGGTACAAAGGTTAAATAATGGACAAGGTATAAGAGGCTATCAGGTTCATCATAAAGTGCCTATAGACTTGGGAGGTAATAATAATTTTGCAAATTTAGTATTAATGAAGCAGAATCCATTTCATAGTGCCATGACCTCATTTCAAAAGACTCAAATTAATATACCTGTTGGACAGACTCAAATCTTGGATTTTCCGACTGTATCAGGTAGCTTTTATTCTCCACCATACATTGAATAAATATGAAAAAATATATAGAAATAATAAATAAAGAAGCATATTTTGACTATACTGATAATGTTTCTACATCTGATGAAATTAAAATTTTCTCAGATAAAATTTTTGAGGAATTTAGCATTTTATTAGATGAGGCATATTTAAATTTTCTTGTTCAGATAAATGGATTTGAATTGAATGGCTTGAATTTTTACGGAACCAAGGAGCAGTCTGATTTATATATTCAAGGGGCCTTAGAAGTAAATGAATTTTGGAGAGCAGAATTTCAACCATTTGATAAATATTATATTGTTGGAGATGGTGATATGGAATTTTATTGCTATGATCCTTTGACCAAAGAATACATAGTATTTAGTAAAGCTACCGATGTGAAATATGATGTATTCAATAGCTTTCAAGAACTGATGGACGAGTTAATAAAAATTTATGTGTAGGAAATCGACTGGACAGACTCAAATCTTGGATTTTCCGGCTGTGCCAGGAAGTTTTTATTCGCCACCCTATATTCAGTAGATATGAAAAAATATATAGAAAAAATAAATACCTCATCCTATAATGATTATTTTAAGAATAAATCAACATCTGATGAAGTAAAAAAAAATTCAACTACAGTTTTTGAAAAACTTGGCATTTTACTAGATGAGTCATATTTAAATTTCCTCATTCAAATAAATGGATTTGGGTTGAATGGGTTGAATTTTTATGGTACTAAAAAACAGTCTGAGTTGTACGTTCTAGGTGCTTTAGAAGAAAATGAATTTTGGAGAGCAGAATTGCGACGTTTCGATAAATATTATATTGTTGGTGATGGTGATGGTGATATGGAATTTTATTGCTGTGATCCACTGACCAAAAGGTATATAGTATTTGATAAAGCAACTGATATGAAGTATGATACATTCAATAGCTTTCAAGAATTTATGGACGAGTTAATAAAAATTTATGTGTAGAGATTTTATGATTTTTCGTTTAAGAATTAATTCTTAAGATTGCTGAACTGGCAGTTAAATTTTCAAAATTTAAATAGTTTCTTTTACAATTATAAACAACAACATTTCACACAATTAAAAACCTTTCATACCCCCCGGAAAAATCCGGAACATGAAAAAAACAAGTCTATTACTTATCTCCTTCCTTTGGTCCCTACAAATGCTAGGACAAATCAGTGTCGAATTATTAAGCTATGCCAATATGCCCGACTGTGATGGCGTGATTGAAGTCTTTGCCCAAGGAACGGCAGGACCTTTTACGGTAGAAGTTGTCCAATACGAAGAAGTCGTTAAACTTAAGACACCTATTCCCAATGGAGAAAATAGTCTCCTCATCGAGGGACTTTGCGATGGAAAACATCATATAAACGTCACCAACAATTTTGGTTGTGTTACCCAGTTGGTCCTATTTGTGACCCGCTGTGAGTTTATGATCAAGGATGATGAGCCCAGCAAGGGATTTCCGAGTACTTGTGGTGCGGAAGATGGATATATTCGATTTTTTAATTTTCCTTTAGTGGGCGGAATTGGTAACCTAACTTATACATGGACTAATCAAGAAGGAGCAATAATTCCTCATTTTCCAAATAATGGTCTATATATAAGAAATCTAGGGTCTTCGATTTATACCCTTTCCGTAGAAGATGAAAACGGTTGTATTGCAACAGCAGACTATGACCTACTCAGCGAAAATGAGCCTGATGCCCTTGGTGCGGCCACCGCTTCCTGTGAAGGAGAGGACAATGGAAGGGTAAGTCTAGTGGCTACGATGCCTCCAGCAAATAATCCAGGTCGGGTCAATTTTGAGTGGAGTAACGGTGTTGTCATTGAAAATTCGGTCGTTGGTACGATAGAAAATTTGAGTCCAGGGACTTATACCGTTACCATCAGTGATCTACAGGGACTCTGCGCCATTGAGCGATCATACATAATAGAAGAGCGGGCTTCTACTGGACCCTTTAATTTTACCTCTAGTGTTGGTCTGAGTTGTGGAAGTGATAATGATGGTTTTATCAATTTAGCGGCTACGGGCGGTAATCCACCTTATCGTTACCGTTGGAATGAATCGGGCATATTTAGTGCTTCTCGTAGTGGATTGGCAGGAGGTGATTATTGTGTGACGATAACAGATGATTGTGATCGTGAGATTAGGCAGTGTTTTGATATTGCTTTGCCAGAGCCGGAGATTGAGATAGTGCCTATTATTGCTTGTAATGGAGAAGGGGCTTTAACGGCTAATCTAATTGGTGGAATAGGACCCTTTAAATATTTTTGGTCTAATGGGGAAGATAGTCAAACATTTATTGAAGAGCGTAGCCATACTACGGAAGAAGGACTAGAACGAGGAGAACATTGTGTGAGAATTGTGGATGGAAATCGTTGTTCATATAACGCTTGTTATGACTTGCAATTGCCTGGAATAACCATCACAGAGTCTGCCCCTTGTGAAGGGTTAAATGATGGAAGCGTAGCGGTAGAAGTATTTAATCCTTTTTCTGAGGATATTGAATTGTTTTTCGATGATGTAATCGAATTAACCGTAGAGTCAGGAATAACTTCAGTTTTTAATATTGATGATTTATATGGAGAAGTTGAATATTCCATATCAGGATACATTGGAAGTTGTGAAATTTCAGAATCGTTTACGCTAGGAGAAAAGCCAGTAAATTATAGATTTAGCGAATATAGAAAGAATTCAGATGTGTGTGTGTATGATACCTATTGTGAAGATGATTTATTAGTGGAAGGTGGTTTGATAGAGGGCTCTAGACTATCTTATGGAGAGGGCTATGGTGGGGGACTCTTCTTTGGATGTCATGTACCTAGATATTGTGGATTCGAGAATGTAGATAATGATAAAAAATATAGCCGAAAAAAAATAAAGGTTCAAGAATATTTAATGATGATGGACTATTTAGAAACTCGTCCAGGGTTGCATCCATTTCCAGGAGGTTATATTAGAGAACAGGCCGATTTTGTTCGAAATAAATATCCTGTTAATAAGCGATGTAAAAAAATGAAATATTGTACAGCTAGTCTGAAATGGGCTGGAGGGGTAATAACTAGTATTGGTGCTGCTTCTTTTAACATAGAACCTTTTCCAGGAACGGCAGGAGATTGTTGGCGGTTAACTTGTAGTGGTATAAGTTCAAATTCTACATTCTGTATTTCAGAAATATCACCTGACTATATTGGTGATAATTTGCCTTCTCCACCTCCGGTTGAGTTTGATTGCGAGTATAGGCGCCATAAGATACAACAATTAATAATTTGGTATGATGACCTTCTGGAAATTCCTGAGTTTAATGTGCCATTAGATGAACCACTATTTTCATTAAAAGAATTTTTAGATGAAGTTATCGCAGACCCTGAAAAATTACAAAAAGCGCCTTGTGCTGAAGTGGGATTTTGTAAAACAGATTTTAGCTATATATGGGATGACTTAGACCTTGTAGATTGTGAAACCGAAAATGTGTTTGATCTAAATAGATATTGTGAACTTCAAGATGTTCCTAACAGTGGTTTTTGGAAGGTAAATTGTAAAAATAAGGAGAAGCCTATTTACTACAATCCAGTAGACTTTAGTTTTGATATAGATATACTTTCTATTCCTAATCCACCAAACGAAAATGGAAGTGTTATTAAAGTTTTAGGAAATAATGATGTGAATTCTTATTTCGTTAATCTTGGGGTGGTGAAAGATGAAGAAAATGCAAGCTCATTAGGTTTTTTTAATTCTGATTTAGGTTCGGTTGTAAATGAATTTTCAGCTTATAGTATTAACCAGATTAAAAGAGAATCTCCTTTCGTTACACAATATTTAGATGATATAGAAGATGATATTACTATATATGTAGAGAAGATATCTGAAAGCAAAAGTATCCTTTGGTTTGAAAATGAATACTCCTCTTGGTCTCAGACAATTGAGACTCCAAGTATGTTAGAGATTAGTCACTTATCCAAGAAAAATCATAGTATTTATGTCGGCGGCACCTTTGAAAAATATCTAGGATACGAGGAGCAAAAAGTGTTTTATGACAAGAAATTTTCTGGGTTTCTTTTGGAAATAAATTACGAAGGAGAATTATTAAATCGGCAAATCGTTGAAAACATAAATCCTACAACTGATTTCTTAATTGAAGATGGCCCACAAGGAATACTACTATCTGGCGAGCCTCAAGAAACTGCCATCAATGTAAACGGTCAGTATCATGAAATACAAGATGGTGGTATCTTTAATATAAAAATATCCTCAGAATCTGTAACTACAGATACAGAAATAAAAACGCAAGGAAACATTAAAACGAAGAAAGTCATCCAGGCATTGGAAGATGGTAAGAAAACGTATCTGTTCAAAGGAGCAGGCGGGATAGAAGTAGATGGTATCAGCTATGAAACAATAGATCAAGACATTGTGGTAATCAAAGTAAATTATAATGGGACGAGAAGATGGTTTAAGCGATTTAGATCTATTAATGGTGGAGAGATTAAATCAATTGATATGGTTTCAGGTGAGAATGAATCTGTCTATGTGGGACTTACTTTTACTGGTGGCCTAGCCTTTATCCGAGATAAATTTTATAGTAAAGGAAGAGAAGATATTTTAATTTTAAAATTAGATAAAAATGGTGATTTGATTGAGTATAAACAGTATGGAACGAAAGAAGATGAGCGAGTAATAAAGTTATTTTATGATACTGGTGTTCTATATTTTGGAGGTGAATTTGCTGGTGAGAATAAAGAAAGAGAAATTGGAAAATTCAGGTTTTTTAATTTTTCTAAAGCGACCAACAACGCCTACGTCTCTTACCTATTTGACTCCGATTTTGAAAAAGGGGCCACAAAACGATCTGAAAATTCGAATCTCACCAACGAATTAAACAAAGCAATGATCGCCATGCCTAATCCATTTAGCGAACAGATTACCATTGAGGCAAATGATCCTTTGATTACTCAATTGGCCATTTATAATACCTTGGGAGAGCAAGTAGCGATTAGTAAAATGACAGATATTCGTAGATGGAAAGTTGATTTTTCTGGTATTCCAAAAGGATTATACATCCTGCAAGCTACGAATGAGAAGGGGCAAACGATTGCAGTAGAGTCTATTGTACATCAATAGCAAGATGATTTGAAATTGATTAATATTTCCTAATGTTCAGGGGTGTATCATGAACCATGATACACCCCTGATTTCATTGGAGTTAGGTTTCTACCGTTCCACCTTTGCATGAAACTCCGCCCCAATTCTCCCCGCATACCCATCCAGCAATTCCAAGATCCGTTCTTGCTTTTTATCCTGAACAATCAGTCCAATATGGTATTTTTTATCCAATCGCCAAACGATTTCTTTATCGCCAAACGACGCATCATCCGGATGTTCGAAGCGACTTAGTGAGACCACAATTCCTGCGTAATCTTTTCGGACTTTAGGCAATTTATAAGGTTTGTCTAAAGCTTTTACAGTTTCAATTTTAGCCCATTCTCTCCAAAGATTGATGCCGGAAGAAGCTTCCACCATTTCGGCTAGATGGGCACCTCCGACGCGGGAAGCGGTTTCTAAAAAATAAAATTTTCCATCCACTTCGTTTTTAATAAACTCGGTATGCGATGCACTATACTGCATCCCAAAAGCTTTCATGACCTCTTTATTTAGCTGTTGCAATTTTTTATCATCCGCTCCACCGAATTTACAAATAAGCGAACGGAAAATTCCGCCGCCGTGCGCTACTTCCATCGGGGTACTTAGATATCTAGACACGCGACAAAATTTTACTTTCCCATCTACGGTCAAGGCATCCGCATGATAGACGGCGCCAGGCTTAAATTGCTCTACCAAAAAATGGTGGCGACGGTCGCCTAATTTATGCACCGCTTCCCAGAGTTGATCTCCTGAATGGATTTTTTGAATCCCATCGGCGGATGCTTCTCCGCGTGGTTTGAGCATCCAAGGAGCTTCGACTTCGGCAATAAATTTATTAATATCTTCATCATGAAAAAGGGAACTAAAAGCGGGTACCGGAATCCCGGCGTCTCGTGCCTTTACCCGCATGGCGAGCTTGTCTCGAAAAAAGCGACTCGTCGTTTCACCCATTCCCGGAATACGAAAATGCTCTCGTACATGGGCGGCTGCTTCCACATCAAAATCGTCGAGCGCTACTATGCGATCAATCCGCTGTCCTTTCATAAAATGCGCCAATCCGTTGACCAGGTCGGTGATATTCCAACGGTCTCGGTCGTCTTGATCCATCAGAAAAACATCGGCTAAAATATCGCGGGGCCACGGTTGGTGTTCGTCTTTTTTAGAAGTAACGAGATAGACTTTATTACCTGCTTCGTGGCAGGCTTTGAGGAAATCAACGCCCTTAAAACAGTTGGTAATGCAGAGGAAGGTAAGCATAGTATGAGGATTCTGAGTTTTAAAAAAAGATTCAATATGTAGAAGCCAACTGGCTAACTAGCCAAGACACCGTCACCTACTTTGTCACACACGCTTATTATCTTTTCGCTTTAACGGTGCGTTTTGTTTTGCTCGCCGTTTTTGGTTTTCTTTTAGTGGTTTTCTTTTGACCAATGACGGTACCATTAGGAATTACGGCACCTTTACGGATGACGATAATCCCTTCTACGACACAATGTGTTTTTAGGCGTTCGTTTTTCATCTTTTTACTGCCGATGATGGTTACGCGATCTCCAATTCTAGCATTTTTATCGATGATGGCATTTTCGATATGGCAATTATTGCCAATGCCCATATTGACTATTTTCTTGTTTTCTAAATCTTTAAATGCCTCATAATAATCGTTACCAAAGACAATCGCATTTTTGACAACGGTGTTTTTTCCAATTCTTGATCTGATACCAATGACAGATTTGTCAATACTCTTGGCATTGATAATAGAGCCTTCCGCTAGTACCGTTTTATTCATGGTCGTACCGAATATTTTGGAAGCGGGAAGTTTTCGAGGACGGGTATGAATTATTTTTTCATTATCAAAAAGATTAAAAGGAGGAATGGGATCGGCTAGTTCCAAGTTGGCTTTAAAGAAGCTAGGAACACTTCCAATATCTTCCCAGTAACCATCATATTCATAACTCGCTACTTTATAACCTGAAGTGATGGCGTTGGGGATAATTTCTTTACCAAAATCAGTTGCTTCATTATACTTTTTAAATAAATCTTTAATGATGTTTTTACTGAAAATATAAATACCCATAGAAGCCAGATATTCTTTCCCTGCTTTTTTATTAGCGGCACTAACTTTAGATTTCCATTTTCCCAGAATTTTCTTTTCAGGTTTTTCTACAAAACTTTTGATCATTCCATTTTTTTCTACTTTCATGATCCCAAAACCAGGAGCATCTTTGTCATTTACTGGAATGGTAGCGATACTAATGTCTGCTTTTTTATCACGATGTTCCATCGCAAATTTTTCCAAGTCCATCTGATATAATTGGTCACCAGAAAGAATTAGAATATAGTCGTAGTCTAAATTTGTTAGATGGCGCATACATTGCTTAACTGCATCTGCCGTACCCTGAAACCAGCTATCATCTCCTGGCGTTTGCTCGGCTGCTAAAATATCGACAAAACCTCTGCTAAATAAATCGAAGTGATAAGTATTCTTGATATGCTGATTAAGTGAAGCTGAGTTAAACTGTGTTAAAACAAACATTCTTTTTACACCAGAATTAAGACAGTTAGAAATCGGAATATCTATCAATCTATATTTTCCACCAACTGGTACTGCTGGCTTCGAACGTTGTTCTGTCAGCGGATATAAACGCGAGCCAACCCCGCCACCAAGAATCATAGATACCATTTTAATCATAGTCGTTTATTTTTTTAGTTAAAATTTTATTTTCTGGACTTATACGCCAGTAAAAATCATTTGTTATCTCTTTTTTGAGAAAATATCAATTCGAATTATGTTTTATAAAAACAAATTTACCTGTTCAGTAGGCAGGCACGATAGAAGGACATTATTAAAAAATCATTCATTATTGCCCATCACCTCCTGATAAATCGCTCCATATGCTTTCGCTGATTGTTCCCAAGAAAAATCCACTTTTGTATTTCTTTTCTGTAAGTTCATTAATGTTTTAGTTTCATTAGCCAAACTTTCCGCTCGGATCAGAGCATGATGTATTTCATCGACAGAATAATAGTCAAAGCAAATACCCGCTCCATCGTCTTTACCAATATCAGGCACTGTATCACGCAATCCACCTACGGCTCGAACGATAGGAACGGTTCCATAACGCATGGCGTACATCTGATTTAATCCACAAGGTTCGACTAGCGAAGGCATCATTAAAAAGTCTGCACCTGCATAAAGTTGGTGAGCTAGTCCTTCATTATATTCCAAGGCAGCATCGAAACGTCCAGGGAAATGGTTGCGCATATTGTTGAATATCTGATGTAGGTTGGGATCTCCTGTTCCTAAAATGATAAATCCGAGTTTATGTTCATCATAAATAAAACGACTGATGGCTTCGGGCAAAAGTTCAGCTCCTTTTTCACGCACAAGTCTGCCAATAAAAACCACGATGGGTAAATCTTCGTTGATATTAAATCGGTCGTATAAAGCTTGGCGATTAGTCGTTTTATATTTTTTAAAACTTCTACTTAATTTTTCTGCTATAAAATTGTCCTTTCTTGGATCCCAGACATTGGTATCAATCCCATTAAGAATCCCGATAGATTTTCCTTGTTCTGATTTTAATAAACCTTCTAAACCATTAGATTTATTTTTTAGCTCTTCCATATAACCAGGAGAAACGGTGGTCAATTTCCAGCAACATTTTATGGCAGAAGCCAGCGGTACGATCATGTTATCCCAATCGAGTAAACCACCAGCGGTACTATCAAAAGCCGGTAAGAGATATAATTTATTCCAAGGGAAAGCTCCATGATATTCTCCATTATGGATTGTGAAAATAGTCGGAGTGCTTTTTAAGGATGCAAAGTCGTATGCATGGCGAACGAGAAATGGGATCAGACCTGTATGATGATCGTGGCAGTGTAATACTTCGGGACGATTTTCGAGAGAACGAATCCAATAAAGCGTGGCAAGTTGAAAAGAAATAGCACGAGATAATTCGTCCTCGTAAGCATGCCCGTGTTCATCAGCATAAACACCTGGTCGATCAAACTTACCTGGAATGTCCGCGACATAAAGCGGAAAGCCAGTAGGGTCATTTTCTACTCGATGGATCGAAAAATAAATTCGTTCCTGCCCCATGTAGAATTCACCGAAAAATACTTGTTGATAGGTTTGTTGATTGAGCCATTTAGTATGATATCTAGGAATGATAACTGCCGTATCCAAACCTGTCTTGTTTAGATATTTTGGCAGGGCTCCTGCTACGTCTCCCAATCCTCCGGCTTTTGCTGCTGGATAGCATTCGGCGCTGATGTGTAATATTTTCATAAAGCAACTAGTGTGTTGAATCGTTGAACCTGCTTGCCAGCAGGCAGGTCGTTGAATTGTTAAGAAAATATCGATGCCAGCTTTAGAAAGACAGCATTATTAATGGGCTGAACAAATAACGATCTTACTCAAACGTTAAATTACAAAAATATTATTGGGAAGCGGAAAAGTGAATAATTATTTTTAGGTTATTTTTTAAAACAGCTTTTAATACTAGAACGAATAATCTTTTGCTGCTCGCTAAACTAAGTTTTTAAGAAATTCTACTAATAATCCAACGCCGTATCCCGTGGCACTTTTTTGTTTAGAAAAACCGGTATCACCGAAAGCTACCCCAGCTATATCAAGATGTGCCCACTGAGGATGTTTATTTGTAAAAAATTCTAGAAATTTAGCGGCACTGATGGCTCCTGCCACTGGCCGTCCACTAAAATTTTTAATATCCGCTACGTCACTATCCATATGATTTTGATAATCGTCCCAAAGCGGGAGTGGCCAAATTCGTTCTCCCGTGGCATCGCCGGCTGCGGTAAGTTGTGCGATCAACTGTTCATTTTTACTAAAGGCAGCACCACACTGGTAGCCAAATGTACGAACACTACTACCTGTTAAGGTAGCCAAATCAAGCATGATCTCTGGATTGAATTTTTTGTTGAGATAGGCGAGTCCATCGGCGAGAATGAGCCGACCTTCGGCATCAGTATCAATAATTTCAATGGTTTTGCCGCTATAAGAATTTATGACGTCTCCAGGTTTGATGGCGGTGGCATCGACACAGTTATCGGTAGCTGGAACGATTCCGATCAGATGGACAGGTAGCTGTAATTTTGCCGTTAATTCCATGGTTCCGAGCACGGCAGCAGCACCGCCCATATCGCTTTTCATGTAGTGCATATTCTGATGTCCCTTGATAGAAATTCCACCGGTATCAAAGGTAACGCCTTTTCCAACCAGTCCTACTTTGGGAAGTTTTTTCTTGCCCGCATTTTTTGGTTTGTATTCCATGACGACAAAAGCAGGCATATATTCGCTGCCGCGGTTGACCGCAAGTAGGGCATGTAGACCAGTGCTAGTAATTTTCTTTTTTGAGAATACTGTGGTTTTATAACCGAAGCGTTTGCCAGAATTAATCGCCCATTGTCCTAGCACTTCTGGAATAGCTTTGTTTCCCGGGGCGTTGACCAAATCCATAATGCTTAGTTGGGTACTCCCTTTAGCGGCTCCTTCCAAAGCAGCGTCCTCGACCTCATTTTGAAATGTTTTATCTACTAAAATGGTCAAAGTGCTGGTTGATTTTGCCAGTGGATGAACTATTTTATCATGGGTTTTATAAAGACCAATATCGTAGGTGCTTAGTTGTAAGCCGTTGACTGCCGCAGCAGTGAGTAAGGTAATTTTTTGAGCATTTTTGGCCATACTCGTGAAACTAAGGTGTAGTGTTAACTTAGTATTCAGTTGTTTTTTATGATCTACGGCGAATTTTCTAAAGACAAATAAGATGTCTTTATAGGTAGGATCTTCCCCTATTCCAACAAGGATGATTTGTTCTGTCTGCGATCCGGCTAATAATAAACAGGTGGCTTTTTTTGCTGAAAAAGAGGAGATTATTTTTTTTGGTAAATCTTCTTTTTTACTAAAATTTTTAAAATTGGCGGAAGCCAAATCACGAGGCATCATCGGAATGATAACTAATGGCCAAGTTGTTTTAGCGGGGTGTTTTATTTTGATTTTCATCAGAAGACTTTTTATAAATAAATTGCATTAATTAATTTTTGAGCTCAATCGATTTGAAAACGATACGAATAGCCATAGCATAGCTATTTAAGGAGTTTTCAGGACTGTCTGTTGGACAGACAGGGAAAAGTAGCATCAAAAAAATAGTCAAAACGAAAGATTATTTATGGTAATGTATTTAATACACAGTGTATTTAACTACCGGAAAAACAACCATTCGAGTGCTTTTGGAAATTCTTGCCCCCAGTGGTATTCGCTATGGACTCCTTCTGGATCTAAGGATAAGTGAAAATCTATTTGAGAACCATCTGGCCCTTTTTTAGAAACCATATCCTTAAATTTCTGTGCATTGGGAACCATATTCTCGCTTTCCTTTCCACCAGCGTAGAGATAAATACGGGTGTCAAAACTTTGTTCCACGTGAATACTACCAAAGTACATATTGGGCATCACCCACAGGGAAGGAGAAAATATCATCAGTCGAGAATAGACTTCCGGATAAACGAGACCAGCATAAATACTGACCAGCCCCCCCATGGAGCTGCCACCAATACCTGTGTTTTTGACATCGGGTAGGGTTCGAAAATTTTTATCAATATGAGGTTTTAGGGTGTCCGCTAGAAAGCGAATATATTGTTTACCTTCTTTTTTTCTAAATTTTCCAGAGCTGTGATTTGGTGTAAATTCGGCCATGCGTTCATCCTTTCCGTGGTCGATTGCAATGACGATGATGTCTCCCATTCCTTTTCCGCTCATTTCCGCCAATTTTTTATCAACGCCCCAATTACCGTAAGGTGCGTAATCGTCGAAAAGATTTTGTCCATCCTGTAAGTACAAAACTGGATATCGTTTGTCTGTTTCGTAATAATCGTGTGGAAGTAGGGCCGTAATTCGCCGGGTTTTGATGAGTTGTGGTATTTCAAAATGATTAGAAATAATCACAATTTTTGGCAATCGGTCGCTGTCGTAAAGTTTGTCTTTTTTTGCGAATAAAGGCACGTAAATTTTTACTTCTGAAATAGGCTTCTCCAGAATTCTATTATCTGTTAGATTGCCTTTCTCATCCAATTCAACCTCGTCCCATCCACCACGTACAAATTTATATTCTAGTGGATACCGTAATTCCATACCTGCTGGAATAGCTCCGTAATAGGTCTTCGGTCCAGTTTTTTTGAGTTGATAACGCCGATCTGCGACGTTCCAGTTATTGAAGGAGCCTGTAAGGAAAATAGGTTGATCGTCATCCACCTGTGTAGTTAGGTGAAAAGACAGTCCTTCTTTGGAAGTAATTTCGGATTCTTTCTTTGAATTTGTCATGATAGTTTTATTATCCTTAGCAGGATATTAGATTTTATCTAGTCGACGTCTTTTATCAGACCAAAGGTAGTCGCTATTATGGGATTCGCAAAGTTCCGGCCATAAAAAAAGGATTTTTCACGTATTCGCAAAAAATCCTTTAATATCCACTCTATCTAAATATTTTGGGGCTATTTCTATTTTTAGCCAGCTTTCATTAGTTCACTTACTGGTTGGTTGTATCTATTTTTAATTTTTACTTTCAATTCTCGACGAGCAAAAAATATTCTACTTTTTACCGTTCCTAAGGGGAGTTCCATCTTGTCGGCAATTTCCTGATACTTAAATCCCTGATAATGCATCATAAAGGGAATTTTAAGTCCATCCTCTAGAGCAGTAATCATCGCTGTAATTTCTTTCATCAAGATAGAAGATTCTGCTTCGTTTTGGGTCGCATTTCCACTAGAGTTGATAAAGTAGTTATTATCAGTTTTATCAATAATGGTATTTTGCTTCATCTTTTTGCGGTAGTTATTGATAAAGATGTTTTTCATGATGGTCATTAACCACGCTTTAAAGTTAGTACCAGGATTAAATTTTTCTTTATTCTTGATAGCTCGATAAGCTGTTTCTTGATAAAGATCTCGTGCATCCTCAACGTTTTGTGTCAAATTATATGCAAATGACTTAAGAACGTTGGTTACCTTGTTTAAATTTGAGTAGAAATCTAGGGTTGACATAGTACTTTATTTTAAAAAAAGTTAAACAAAATGAAGTCGTAGTACGGTTTTGTTTAACAAATATACACTCTTGTTTAATGTTTTCCAAGAAAAAGTTAAACAAAATTTAAATTTTTATTTTTGCTTAACATGTTCCTTAAGTTTAATTTTATTGTTAAGTGATTGATTGTTAGTGATTTACAATAAAAATAGTGCAATTTTTTTTGTTAAACAAAATTCATAAGAGCAGATATTTATTTCAATAAATATTGAAAATTAGAGAATTTCTACTCAAAACTTTATCCTAGGGTTGGTTTGTTTAAGGTATACATAGTAATTACTTATGAAAAAAATCTTCTTTTTCCTCATTCGTTTGGCCCTTCTGTTGGTCTTACCTTTTATATGTTTGATTCGAGGAGCCGTATTTGGGCACGAGTATTACCAACTATCCCCTTGGTCAGCTATTTTATTAGGGGTAGGAATTACCGTATTTCTGCTGATTATATATTTCAGCTTTATTTATGGTAGAATCACTGGTAAGATTGGTAGTGCTCGTAGTTTTAAGATTCGAGTCCTTTTTGCCTTTTTTTTAGTAATTGGTTACAGTATCTATGCGGTGGTTTATTTGTCGGATAGTCATGTAAAATCGCCAGAGATTAAAACTACCTATTCGAGCTTGCATCCGATATTGCGACTTAGTATAAGCACGATTGTATTCATCGATAAAAGCCTATTGATTACCGATGGGAAACGGCAACCAGAGGATTATAAAAAGATGGGGTTAAAAACAAAGCGTCAGTCTTTACATTATGTTCAATCCAACGGCTATGTTCATGCTGTGGATATTCGAACCAAAAGACATGGAGAATTTAGAAATGGTTTACTAAAATTATATTTCAATTTGATGGGACTGAATACCTTACGCCACGTGGGAACGGCGGATCATCTCCACATCTCCTTGAGTAGCAAAGATAAACCAGGAGGAATTTGATGGAATTTCGTTTTTGAACTGTTCAGTAAACTATGTTAAAACCCGGCCGGTAGGCGGGCTCAAGGGCAATCTCAACCACAACCTCAAATTCAAATTCAAAAAAAATAAAACATTGGGATCAAAACTATCTTAAATACCTTATTCAACAATTCACAGTTTCTCCAGCATTTCCATCACAGCTGCTTTTTTACGTAATGAAACTGCTACGTGTTGTTTGTTAGACATCAATAGATATCCGCCTTCTGTTTTTACATAAGCGGTGATGTGCTTTTGGTTGACTAAGTGGGATTGGTGTACCCGAAAAAATCCGCTGTCGCTAAGCAGTTGGTCATATTCTTTTAGTGTCCGCGTAACCATGAGATTGGTACCATCTGCAAAATGAAAAATCGTATAATTTCCGCTTGATTCACAACGAATAATATCGCTTAGGTTGACGATCTGAATTTTATCCTGTGTATGTAAGGAGAGTTTCTTCGGAGCTTCCTGGTTTTTCATGTTGTCCAGCAAGAGATCTAAATCTTGTCCAGTAGCAGGAGCTGTTTTTAATTTGTTGACTGCTTCTATAAGGTCATCTGGATCAACGGGCTTCAACAAATAATCCACTGCTGAAAAACGAAAAGCACGAATGGCAAAAGCATCAGAGGCCGTCGTGAAAATTATTTTAAAAGATATTTTGGGTAATATTTCTAACAAATCAAAGCCTGTTCCATCTGGCATTTGAATATCTAAAAACAAGACATCTGGCGTAATTTCTTTGAGTAAGCGGGCGCCACTGACCACACCTTCGGCTTCACCAATAACTTCAATTTCTGGGCAATAAGCTTCCAGATCTTCTTTGAGCGTTGCTCTAGATTGAGCAATGTCATCAATTATTATAGCTTTGAATTTCTGCATTTCGTAATTTTGTACTAAACTAAACAAATCCAATGAAAGTTTTAATGGTCTGTCTCGGAAATATCTGTCGTTCTCCACTAGCAGAAGGTATCCTAAAAGAAAAAGTAAAAGCAAAAAATCTAGACTGGACGGTTGATTCAGCTGGTACGGGGAGCTGGCATGTAGGAGACGCGCCGGACCCACGTTCTATCGCCGTAGCTGCTACTCACGGTTTGGATATCACCTCTCAGCGTGGTCGGCAGCTTAAGCCTGCTGATTTGGAAAACTATGATTTAATTTTTGCAATGGATAGCATGAATTTTCAGCATATATTGCTACTCGCCACCACCGATGTGCAGCGCGAAAAAGTACAGCTTATCATGAATATGGAAAAACCAGACCATAACCAAAATGTCCCCGATCCTTATTATGGAGATGATGGTTTTGAAGGTGTTTATCAAATGTTGGATCGTGCTTGTACGGCCATCATTGAAAAGTATGCGCACTAAAATCAGGTTTTTAACATAGCAATTCTTAAAAAAAGAACTCCCGAAATTTACTTCGGGAGTCAAATTCAAAAAACAGCAGGTAATTAAAATAGCGTTATCGAATACATGAGGCATCCGATAGGCTAAAATTTTTGAGACGGCAGTACTTAGTCTTCAGTGGTGTGGGCTTTCATGGGTTTTGTCAATAAACCATCTTCCTGAATATTAGATATTCTCAATTTATTCCAATCAGGTAAATAGAGATTAGCGGATGCACGCACGTCTTTTTTAATTTGTATTAGTAGTTCATGATAGAGTAGGGCACTATTTTCTTTGACGACTTGTCGTAAATCTGTTTGATAATCTTGGCATTCGATTTCATTAAATTGATCGAAGAAGACCAATTCTTTTCGGTACTTGTCAAAAGTATTAAACTCCAGTTTGACTAAGATTTTTCCATTTTTGGCGATGGGATGAAAACGTAGATTGACACTTTCATACACGTAAACATCCATATTTCGCCACGCACCGACTTTTCGATAAGTTTGAAAAGCATCAGTATTGATTACTGGGGCACGGTGCGCTAATTGAGTAGTGTTCATAATTTAATATTGTTGATACAGACTAAGTAGTCTAGATGATTGAATATTTTTTTTACATCATTTTTCTCTTGCTGTAGCAGTACAATTTATTAGTTCAGGTCTCTTATTTATCGTTTTGGTATATCAAAGAAATTAGCCGAGTCCAGTCAGCTTTCTTTTGACCTTGAGTAGTTTTCGGACTTCTGCAATTTCCAAAATGAAAGGATCAAATTCTGTATGATTATCCGAAATTAATTTTAAGTGTGTCCAGTTTTTCAAGCGGTCAAAATAGCGCATGACTCTTTTTACATAAACCGAATTATTTGTTACGACGGCATATATCTCGTTGTCGATCATTTCATTTTTTTCTTCAAGCGGTGCACAAATCACCATATCACCTGTCATAATGGTCGGTGCCATACTATTGCCTTTGATGTTAAACGCAACGAGATCTCCATTTACGCCAGGAATATGAAAGCGCTGATGTTCTTCTAATAGATCTACTCCAACGGTATTACTGGCAAATGCTTCTACGTTGGTAAAAAGAATATTTGGAGAAAAATTAATTCCTAAAGCCATAGCTAATTTATCTTCAGAGTCTGGTAATTTAGAGGGTGGTGGATCAAATGGATTGCCGATTCCTTGAAATAAGTAAAGCTCGCTTACCTGATATTTCGCACACAGTAATTTTGCTTGCGGATACGTGATAAAACGACGATCGTCCAAATATTTATCAATAATATGCCCTTTGGTACCAAGATTCTCTGCAAAAACAGTTTTACTTTTTTGCCGATTATTTTTGATAATCTCCCCACGCTTGGTTAGTAACTGGAAAACCGTCTTAAACCGTCGATTCAGTTCTTTCCGTTCTTCTGCTTGTACCATAATATCATTCTGCTTTTAATAAAATAATGGAACTTATTTCTTCATTGCAATATAAAACAATTTATGTTATTATGGAAAATTAAAACACAATTTTTTCAAAAAAAAATAGCTGATCAGAATTTCTGATCAGCTATTAAGCGACGTGGAATGAAAACCAATCTGAACTGGAAAATTTATTTATTCCAAATTCTAAACGAAGTAGTTATTCACGACTTAGGTGGCGTCTAAGTTAAGATTAGATTTCACTAATTTTTCTAATTACTTTATATAAGCGCGTGTACTCGCTGACATCGTGCGTAAAAGGTTCGTGTTCAAGATGATTAGCAGAAATCATTTTTAATTGAACGGTACGCCCCTTATTATTTTTAATCCGCTGTACGTGCTTGATCCATAAATGTCCATTGCTTTTGACAGCGTATATTTCGTTGTCTTTGATATCACCTACGCCATCAATCTCGCGGCAGATCACGATATCATGATCGTTGATGACAGGCTCCATACTATTTCCTTCAACTGGAAAAGCAACAAGGCCAGCACCACTAACACCTGGTAATGCAAAAAGCTCATTGTCTTCCGCTTGAGAACCAAAGGTATCCGTTGCGCTATCTCCTGATCCTGCAAAAGCTTGGACGGAGGTAAATACGATATTGGGGCGAATTGCATTTACGTTACTATCCGCAAATTGTACCTTAGGTAATTCACGGCCAAAAGGCGTACCGGTACCATCAATCAGATAAGACTCATTAATTCCATACTCTCGACAAACGATTCGTGCTTGGTGATAATCAATTACCCGTTTGTCCGTATCCGTTAAAAAAGCACGAATGATGTGTCCGTAGGCACGGTTTCCAAGTACTTTTTTTGCAAAATCTCCCATTCCTTTTCCACCACGATCATTCAATATAATATCTCCACGATCCTGTAGGAGTTTAAAGACTTTCATGAACCGTTCGTTTAATTGAACTCTGTCTTCTCTGATCATAACTAAAAGTATTTATAAGTTGCGTTTCATAGTGAAGTGTCTAGAAGGCGAGGAGCCTTACTGCGCAACTTTGATGATTAATATTAGAATTGTTTACTGAAAAAATCGACGATAGTAAAACAACCTATTTATTTCTTTCAGCCGCTAAGTTAAAACAAAATATGTTATAAAACAAATAGTTCTGCAATTTTATTTTTAAATTTTTTTGTAGAAAGAAGCTAGTCAACCTCAATTTTAACATAAATGATCTAAATAACTGTGAACAATTTTTTTATCTAAAAGCTAATCGTTGATTATCGGAATTGGTTAATTATTAGTTTTAAAAAATAAAAATTTGGTTAGTTAGTTATAAGAACGAGCACTTATTTTAAAATTGATATGAAATCAAATCATGCAAAAAACCTCCACTTGGTTAAAATCGCTATGTCTATTCTTTTTTTGTTTTTCCTATTGTTATGTTAAAGCACAGGTAGAAACTTCAGATAAGAAAAAATATATTCGATTATCTGCCGATATGCAGTTATATGGACCAAGTCCAGTAAGGTATGATTTTCCAATGGCGAGTATTGATAGTTTTTCTGTTGCTGGATCAAGAGCCACCTTGACTTATCAGTTTGGAATAACGGCAGAAATTGTAAACCCTAATAAGGATAACTGGGCTCTTGTTTTTTCAATAGGAGCAGGAACAAATGAAATTGGTCATAGATTCAAAGCATCCGCTGATTTTACGAAGCATGGGCAAGCTATTTCTTCTGGTTTGAGTGGAGGTCCTGTAAGTTTTTATTTATTACCAAGTATTGGTTTTGCTTACAAGCATCCTATTGGAAAGCAATTCCTGCAACATACCATAGTAACTACCTTTCAGATTCCTTTTCTTAGAGATGGTTCTACAACCGCTAAATGGGAACCGCTAGATTTTCCGAGTATAGATAATTTTCTAAACCAAGACTATTCTGATGCGATTTTGGTAGAAAGAAGCTTTTTTGGACCTCAAACGAATCAATTATTAGGAGGCTTAGAATATAGACCAGAGGTATTACTTGGTTTGAAAAAGCGTTTTTTCTGGGCGATAGGATTTGTTTTTAATTATAGCTTAGGAACCTTGGTGCAAGGAGAGGTAACCGTTAAAAATGATCATACAGTATTTGAAGGAACCTTTGTTCAAGGATTCTCAAAAGCCGGAATTTCTGTAAGATTTGGATTTAATTCCAACTATAAAAAAAGATAAAGATTAAGTAGTCACTGGATACTCCACCTCGGTCAAAAACAATCCATGAGGAGGAACGCTCAGACTTTTGGTGAGTCGTTCTTGTCGGTCGAGTGCCTGCCGCACGGTGTCAATCTTTAGTTTTCCCATTCCTACATTTATTCCCATACCCACGATCAAACGCACCATACCGCGCAAAAATCGATTGGCCGCTATATGGTAGGTTAACCCTTTGCCGTTCGGGTGGATTTCCCAGTGGCTATCCATGAGATCACAATTCATGGTTTTGACTTCTGTATTAGATTTACAAAAAGTATAAAAAGCGGAGTACTCAAGCAACAAACTAGCCGCTTCTTGCATCTTATCAATATGGAGCTTATTCCATTGTGGGAAAAAATATTTTGTTTGTTGATGGAAAGGATTCTTTCTAAAAATGATATGATATTGGTAAGCTCGTCGGGAAGCGTCAAAACGGGTATGGGCGTCGTCGGCTACTGCTTTTAGGTCGTAAAACGCAATATCGGTCGGTAACACCTTATTCATACGATTCATAAAGTTATCTGGAAGCGGAGTTGGGTAGTCAAAATGCAAAAAATACTGGCTGGCATGTACGCCGCTATCGGTTCGGCCACAACCGACGATGGGCGTTTCCTTCCGTAGAACCGTCGCAAGTGACTCTTCGATCTTTTGCTGGACGGACATATCGTGGGGTTGTCGTTGCCAGCCACAGTAATTTGTACCATTATAACTGAGTTCAATAAAGTACCGCATCGTTTTATTTAAAGGTTTCGTTTATCGTTTTTTTAAGGACATTAGTCGAAATATAAGTTTAAAAACGTGGTTTTATTCTAATTTGAGGTTGTAATCAATAAAGAAATCAAACGACCCCCAATTACAAGTGTAATAAATTTAAAACAATCGAACTAATGGATATAACGAATAAAATTACCGAAAATAACCCAAGCCTGAAAGCTTTCGCTTACCGACTGACGCAGAATCAAGAGGATGCGAATGACTTGGTACAAGAAACGATCTTTTTGGCTTTGAAAAATCGCGACAAATTTCGCGGTGGAACCAACTATAATGCTTGGATCAAAACGATTATGCGCAACACTTTTATTAATAACTATCGCCGTAAAAAGCGATTTATGAAATATATTGGTCAGAAGATCACGTCGATCTTTGCAGAAAAACCACAAGCTTTCAATTCTGGTGAATCCAGTATTATGATGCAGGAAATTCACGAAATTATTGAGCAGCTGGACAAAAAATTCAGTATTCCCTTTTTGATGTATTATAAAGGATATTCTTACGAAGAAATTTCACAAAAACTCGATGCTCCCCTTGGAACAATTAAGAGTCGCATTTTCTTTGCCCGTAAGGAAATGAAGGAATTGATTCGCGAAAGGTACGCTAATGAGGAAGGAGAGATTATGTATGGTGAGTTGTAAAGACAAACAATTTATGTAGAGACGGGACGGTTCCAAATTCTATGTTTTTCAACCTTAACCTCAATCTCAACCTCAAAAACCTGTCCGACAAGTTGGCGGGCAACTTCAATTTTTCTGCTAACGTGAAAAAAATAATTTAAAACTACTGATTATCAGTTTATTAAATGCAATTATTTTTAGGCATTGAGATTGAAGTTGAGGTTGTTTGTCGTGCGAGTTAAACCTTTACTGACTAAAACGCATTAAATATTTGTCACTTATAGATTTTTCATATATTAATGCAGTTTATAGTAAGACTCATCAGCAATATTCTCGGCAAATAATTTTGCAATAGGTTCCTGATTTTGATTGTAGCATTGCCAGTATGGTTTTTCGTTTTCAATGATTAATTTAACTATGATTGATTGGCCCCGATATTTAAAGCCGGCCTGATAAACTTTTCCAAAAATTTTGATTTGCCCATGAGAAGATACCTTTCTGAACCATTTTCCTTGAGCTAATTTTTTGTAGACTCGTATTTTGTCAAAATCTAGAGAATTATATTTTCTTGGATTTTTGGTAAGTGCTGGGTAATACTTCATTCGAGTCTGATAGTTGCATACTCTAGTTGGATATTTTTCTCTCTGTACAATAACGGCATATCTTAAATTTTCATAAAATGTTGAAAAATTAGCAGAAGTCTTGATATCTGCCCATTTGGCTGTTGTTCCTTGATTCCTTTCTACTTTAGCATTTCGTGTTGGAGATCGTGGAGGATTAAATTTTACCTCACATCCTCTGGCCACTAGATGCAGCGCACTTGGAGTCATACATTCTCGTCTCGGATCTCCAAAGGGTAGGCCGTTGTCAAAGCGGAAACATTTTATATGTCCCCATCGGTGCATCACATATAAGGCACATTGGATTGCAATTCTAGGAGATACTTGACAAATTTGTGCACAGGGGAAAAAGAAAAGCGTCCAGTTCACTTCCCGAAAATTCATCTACAAAATTTAGATAACAGCAATCTTGACCATCTGCCGTTTTCATTTTTTCTTTCGCATCTACTTGTACGCAATCAAATACCTTGTTAGCCCATATATTAGTAGGTTGAGGTATTTTATTCTTTTTTGGTTGTAACCCATTTCTTTTAAAAATTTGCTGTAGCCATCTTGCTTTGGGTCGCTCCAAATCAGGAAAGTCATCTTTCAATTTGATCAAAATAAAAGGTGCACCCCATTCTGGATGTGTCTTTTTATAAATTATCGCTTTCTCAATTATCTTCTTAGAATAAATAGTAGGACGGCCATCAGACGAATAGTTAGGAATCAAACCTGCCTCTCCTTTTTCTTTATACCTTTTGATCCAATTTCTCACACTGTTATAGGAAATATCAAGCTCTTCACTAATCTTTGACATCGTATAACCTTCATTGGTATATAGTCGAATAACTTCCATTCGTTTTGCTTGATCGTAGGCTTTCATAGTAGTAAAATTTAGGCACTCAATAATGTTGAAACCAAAATTACCATAACCTTAGTGCGTTTGCAAGTAGTATAAGTTTAACTCGCACGACATTGTTTTTGAATTTTCAAATCTATTTTGACACAGTTTATTGAACAGTCCCAAATATTCGCCGTTAAAATTCGACAAAAAATTTTACAATTCTTCAAAAGAAACAAATCCAGTTCTCCATCCTTAATTTTTTACATTAGGTCCATTTCTAGCAATGTTATAAATTAGAAAGACTCTGGGCATATTCTATATTTGCTAGTGGAATATTAAGATTTAAATGTGTCTTTTGAAATTCATAAAAATGAAAAAACAGTTACCTAAGCCAGAAAATTGGCAAGACTTTGAAACACTCTGCAAGAAGTTATGGGGTGAAATATGGAATATTCCATACAAAATAAAAAAAAATGGTAGAGCTGGGCAAGATCAAAACGGAATAGATATTTATGGCATTCCAAATGGTGAATCAAGTTATTGGGGGATTCAATGTAAAGGAAAGGATGAATATACTCATGCCAAAATCACAAAAAAAGAGATAGTAGAAGAAATTAAAAAGGCAAAAATGTTTGAACCTAAGTTAGAAGTTTTTATTCTTGCTACAACTTCAAATAAAGACGCTAAAATAGAAAAAGAAATTAGACTCCTTGACATTGAAAACAGAAAGAATCAATCATTCGAAATTCTTTTATTTTGCTGGGAAGACATAGTAGATCTAATCGTAGAAAATAGGACCACATACCAATTTTATTTAAATAACATTCAATTTAAAGATAGCTTTGATTTTGCAATATTTTTAGAAGAGAGTGCTATGCAAAAGTCTATTTATCCCACGTTTTATAGAAAAGTAAGAAAATTTTATTTGAATGAAGGAAAATCAAATTTACATAAACAAATCTTACATTCACGACTTTTGGGTCCGCATCTAAATTTTTCCGAATCTTACAATTCTATGTTCAACAATACAAATGTAGCGATAACTGAGATTGATTTGGAAATGAGAAATACAGGGAGTGTCGTGATTGAAGATTGGCATATCCTATTCAGAGTTATTGGAGAACATAAACCAATAAAAGAATCAAGATATATTGCAGGAGTACCAAATTTTGGCTTTGATACTAAAGAAAGAAAAATAGTAGAAAAACATGAAGTAAAATACATACCTCAAGATAATAAACCTCTTGTTCAAAATGATAAAAAAGATTTTTCACTTGAGCTAATCCCAATTCCTAAGGAGTACGAAATAAAAATTGAATGGGAATTAAAAGCACGAGATTTTCATAAAAAAGGTAGTCTTATTCTAAGCGTCATTCCATAATATAAGGATGAGGTGGAATACAAATTTGTTGATGATGAATCACTAGTAAAAAAAATGGAAATTTTATCTATAAGGGAGAATAAATATGAAGAAAAAAATGATAAAAAATAATCTAATTTTTAGGACAACTGTATAAATTCAATACCAATATAGAATAGTAAAATTAAATGAAAACTCGAAATGGAACGACAAGAGATAATAAGAAAGACTAGAGAATACCTCCTAAAATCAAGTTTAGGCCTTAAAGTTGAACTTCCTAAAGTTGACTTTAAAAGAAAGTGGTTCGACTTAACTAGTGGAAAAGGAATAAATGATTTTTTAAGAAATATAACTGCAAATGTAAATACGGTCGGACTGGATGGATTAATAATTATTGGATGGGACGAAGAAGAAAATAAAAATCATGAAGCAAAATTTACAGATTGTGGATTAAAAGATTCGAACGAAATTCAAGGAATTATAGCAAAAAGATGTAGCGATTTATTTGATGTTACAATACATGATGAAATAATTGATAACAACACGTTAAGTATAATACATATTCCTCCTTCTTTTTCAAAACCCGTGATAATAAAGAATTATCAAACCTTCGATAAAAATAACAATCTAAAAAAAGAAATTCAACATTGTATCTGGGTTAGGAAAGGCACCACAATTCAACACGCAAGCAAGCATGACATTGAAATGATGTATTATGATCGGAAAAATATTATCCAAGAGGAAAGAGTTGAAATTTTTGATTGTGCATTCCGTGATATAAATGTTGGTTCTGTGGGTTTTCAGGTTATAATTCAGAATTATGGAACCAGACCCATTGCAATAACTGGTGCGTTCGTAGAAATAGGAAAAGAATCAGAAAGGATGCCGCTTCCCTTAAGAGATATTTTTAGATTGTCAGATGGTAAGTTTATTAATACACAAAATGAATCAATAATTATAGCACCCAATGATTCGGTTGAAAGAGTTTTTAGTTTCGCCCGACGTTATAAGGACTATGAACTTAGAAATTGTGTTGAGAATAGAACATTTCCGTTTGAGTTATATCTTTTTTCACCAAAAGGATTACTTTCTAAAATTAGATTAAAAAATTCTAAAATTATAGGAAATGACAATAGTAGAATGTTACCACCGTCAAGGATTGATGTTATCTAAAAAAACATAGTGTCAATTCATGAATTGTCTTTACCGTTTTCCCATCCCATCCTAAATTTCCCATCCCCACTTTTCCCAATCTTCCTCAAAATCAATATCACTTAACTCCTTCAAAATGAAACAGGACTTATCCATTGTTTTGATTCGATCTTGGGTGATCTGTGCGACCGTTTCTGTACTCCACGGCATATCTTCAAACAGGGCAGGAGTATATTTTTTCATACCTAATAAATAATAACCACCGTCCATCGCAGGTCCCAAGACAAAGTCATGATTCGCTAAAGCAGCAAATCCCTCGTTGACAATTTCGGTAGTCAGACTGGCACAATCACTGCCAATGATTAAGACTTGATCATGTTTTTCAAATGCTTTGGCAAAGGCTGCTTTCATGCGATCACCAAGATCTCCGTCGTGTTGAACTGCTTTATGAAAATCTTCCGCAGACCAGTCGTCCTTGGAATTAATTTTATTACTATAAAAAAGAAAGCGCGTAACATCTATCGGTAAGGTCAACTTACGGGTATGTTCCAGTAAGGCTTTATAAATCGCCAAAGCTCGATCATCTCCAACCGTCTTGGCTAAGCGGGTTTTTACTTTTCCCTTTTCAGGATTTTTGATAAATAAAATTAATGCGTTGATAGATAATTATTTTGTTTTCTTAGTAAAGCAATACGATTGAAGCGCATTATTCAATAAATCAATATTGGATATTCGAGATTGGATATTCATTAATCCTCCACTCGTAAATCCTCTCCTTGTTCTAATTTCTTAGACACTACGCTATACGGTCCATCGATAATATTCATGCCTTCGGTTAGTCCATCTAATATTTGAATATATTTATCATCCTGAATTCCTGTAGTAACTTGGATCATCCTAGCCGTATCTGCTTCCATGATAAAGACTACTTCTTTGATATTTTCTTCCGCATCTTTCTTTTTCTCTTTTTTCTTTTTACCACGTTTTTTCTTTCCCACCTGATTGATGTCTCGGGTTGTCACAGCTTGAATAGGAATAGTGAGTGCGTCTTTTTCGGTATTGGTATTAATATCAACCGAAGCAGACATGCCAGGTCGAAATGGAAATCGTCGATTTTTGATCATCATTTCGCGATAAGATTCTGGGTTGATTCTGATTTTTACAACGAAGTTGGTCACTTGATCTGTGGTCAGGCTGGCGGCCGTACTGTTGGTAGCTGAGTTGGCAATTTCTGTTACGTAGCCGGTAAAATTTTCATCTAAATAAGCATCCACTTCGATTTCGGCTGGATCACCTACATTGACACGGAGTACATCGTTTTCGCTGACGTCCACTTGGACTTCGATCGTACTCAAGTCAGCTACCCGCATCATTTCTGTTCCCGCCATCTGTAAAGTTCCTACTACCCGTTCTCCTTGTTCGACGTCCAGTCGGGAAATAATTCCGTCCATTGGAGCAACAATATTGGTTCTGCGTAAACTGGTGTTTACTTCACCGAGCGTTGCTTGTGCACTCTTTACGTTAAATTCGGCCGCTTTCACACTTTGTCGGGCGGCTTCTAGATTGGCGCGATTAGAGGAAATCGTTGCTTCAGCTGATGCTAGGTTGGCTTCAATTCCGTCTAGAGTAGAGGTAGAATTTTCGAAGTCAGCGGCAGAGATAACTCCCTCGTCAAAAAGTTCTTTATTTCGGGTGTGGATGGCGCGGGTATTTACGACCTGAGCCATGATTTGATCGCGTTGTGCTTGAGATTGTTTAAGGATCGCTTCGGCTCGAGTGATACCTGCTTCACTGTTGGCAACTTGGGCGCGGGCGTTACTGACACTTGCCTGACTTCGTTGTACTTGGGCTTGATACGTATCGGCGTCGATGCGGCCTAGCAACTGGCCAGCTTTGACGGTGTCTCCTTCTTCGACAAAGAGTTCTACAATCTCCCCAGAGATATCAGAACTTATTTTCACCTCCGTTTCTGGAAAAACCTTACCACTAGCAGAGACCTGTTCTCGGATGGTTCTTTTGACTACTTCTTCGGTCGTGACCGCCACTCCCTTTGGTTTACTGCGACTTTTATAAATCGCAAAACCAATTAGGCAGATGAATAGAAAGACTAAAAAAATAATTAACTTGTTTTTCCCTGTTTTGGCCATTTTGGAGGATGTTTTGTTTTTAATAAAGTCAGTTGGTTAGTTGATCAATTGCTCTATTTTAATTCTAGTCGTTTACCCTGATAAAAATCAAGGATCTGTAAAGAATAGAGATAATTATATTTTGCAATGATTAAATCAATAGCCGCCTGATCTAGTGTATTTTTTGCAGTAGTATATTGGAAGGTATTAACTGCTCCTAATTTGTATCTTTTTTCAGTATTGATATACGCTAGGTCCAGTGATTTTACTGTTTTTTCTGAAGCTTCATACTGTTTTTTATTCGCGCGGGCGTTGGCAATAGCACGTTGAATATCCATTTTTAATTGCTGCTTATTTTGTTGTGCAGTAATTTGAGTATTGAGAATGTTCAGCTGAGCGCGTTCTTTCGACAGTCTGGTTCGTGCTTGATTATAAATAGGAATACTGACGCTTAATCCAAGACTCTGACCAAAGTTGTCATTTAATTGATTGAAGTATCCACGTTTACCAAATGTCAATCCTTGTAGTCGGAACGATTGTAACTGACTAACCATTCCGTCGATGATGACGTCTTCTGGAGCAGTCGTAACGATAGTTCCAGGATTGGTAACCTTGTTAAAATCAGGTACTTTATTGGAGTAAAAAGAATTAATATTTCCAAAAAGACTGACTACTGGAAGTCCTTGAGACTTAGCAATTTCTGTCTCTAGATTAGCGCTGCTCAGTCTAGCTTGATCCGCTTGGATAAACGGTTGGTTGCCCAAGGCCCGATTGTAGACTTGAGTCAGTGCAACACCGTCTGGGTCAGCATTGACGGGGATTTCTAGTGTTTTTATTTTTTCAATTTCAATATCTTCATCTGGATTGATCTGCAGAAGGTTTTTAAGATTTAGGTAACTGATCTCCACCGCATTTTGTTGGGTAACAATACTTTGTTCATCCCTAGCTAAATTCGCTAGAATTTCTAGTCGGTCTGCTTGTGGTAGGGTACCTGCCTGAATCAGCCGATCTGTTTGGGACAGTTGGGCTTGAGTTTGTGCCAGTCGATTTTGAGCATTGACCAGCTGCTCTTGGTCTAATAATATTTGTAGATAAGCGGCGGCTACGTCGAGTGCTAGATTGTTTTTGACCTGTTCGTTATCCGCTTTGGCAATATCTACGTCAATTTTACTTTGTTTGATCTGATTGCGAATTCGTCCACCGTTATAAAGCGTAACACCCGCATTAATTCCAAGACTGCTATTAATAACTGATTCAGAGGTAAAATCATTGGTTACAGGATCAATGGTTCGTCCAAAGTTGATACCGCCACTCAAACTAGAATTAACGCTAGGGTAGCGTGAAAAACGAGCCTCTTGCTCGGAAAGCTGCGCTTGTTCAATTTGATTTTGTCCTTGTTTTACGCTTAAACTATTTTGTTGAGCGTACTGAATACATTGGGTCAGAGACCAAGTTTTCTGTCCATAACTGAACTGAAGGAAGAATAAACAAATGGCTAAGGTCGTAAATCGTTTTAAAAACATAAGGAATTGGTTTTAGAAGCTATTGCAAAAATATTTTTTGTCACCCTTAATGACTAGCATTTATTAAAAATGGTTGCTTATGCAAAATAGCATTTCGTTGCTAAGTACCCCATTCTTAAAGAACTTCCCCAATAATTTATATCAAAGGGGGCTAATTTAGGACTAAAAGGCCCAAAATAGCGATCAGGATCGTAAAAATAAAATAAATAAGGGATCAGATATACCAAATATAGGAATAATTCGAATCAGTAGTAGCAATAGGGAATATCGAATATTGACTTAGTCAATTTTGGATCATGAATAGATAAATTTAACGGTTACTGGCTCGATTGTTAATTCGATTTTGATCAATGGTATTATACACATGGTACCCAACCAAACGGTGATAGCGCGCGCCGAAGGGATGGTAATAGGACAAAATGGTATAATCATTTTCTGTTTCGTACCAGTGTCCTTCCAATTCAGTTAAATCCATTTTTGTACTACCTGTTTTAGGAACAACGGTATACATATAGTCATATACACCTTGTTTCAATTTCGGTTTGACTAAATAGGCATGAATAACATCATTATAAACCATTTTATAACGAGGGTCGGGTTGCCAATTACTAAATTCCCCACTTAGATATACATCGTAATTTTCTATCTCTTGATTGACGTTAAGTGAAAATAATACATCTGCGTAGTCTGATCGGATATTGGCATCTCTATTAGCTTGATCGGAATTTTCTATGACAAATCTTCCATTCATATCTGGTTGGCGTAAAAAAGACTTATTAGAGCGCATTTCATCCGAATAAAGGGTTACGTCGTAAGTATCTGTTCTTTCAATGATTTGGGATACATTATGACGCCGTTGCTCTACGGATCTTAAGTCTACATAACGAAATTCTTTTCCTCCACCAAAACTGAATTTTCCTCGTGAATTATATTTTAGTACTTGCTTTCCCTCTGAGCGTGGTCTATTGGCATAAATAGCATTATCCCAACGTTGGTTTTGTCGGAGTATAACTGTAATCTCACGTTCTGGATTATCAACTCTTAAATTATTATAGGATAACTCAAAATTAACTTCTTGATGTGTATTGAAATTTTCAGTAGAAGAAACAAAATTAAGTTCAACAAAAACTTGGGTCTCTTCGTAAATCATAAAACGCCGTGTAATCACCAATTTACGTTCATCCTCAATATCATAAACTTTTAAAATATAGTTGCCTGATAGTGTCCAGCGTACTTCCTCGTTTGGCAAGACGAGAGAATGACGGGTGTAAGGGGTGAGTGTATTTAGTGAAAAATCGTATTCTTCAATGTCTCCTTCCGTTAATCCATCTGTATAGTTTAATTCACTTAAATCTGAAGGAGTCCAATCTGCGTTACAATGTTGGATAGTATAAACATAGCTTCGAGTTTCTTCACTGAAATCATCAAATGAAAAGAGAAAGGATTCCCCCGAATTAAGTTTTATGATGGGATCTTTATGCGTATTTGATGGGGTCAGTTGTACGGTATGGATATAATCTACGTAAGTCTTATCCGTAAATTCTATTTCTTCATCCTGCGCCTGACTAAGGACTAGGAAGCTAAAAAAGAAAAAAATAACTGATCCGTATTTTAATATTCCCATTAAATTGGATTTACAAATTCAAAAAATATAAGAGAAGTTGATTACAAAATCCTAAATCTCCATGGCCAATCCACACATTCTTCTGCGTAATCGATCCCAACCCGAGGGCTGGCAGTGATTTCTTCTGGTTTGATGATGATGCCTCGATCTTCTACCCAAATTTTGCTATCGGGTTGGCAAAGATCCATTCCTGTGTGGATTTTGTGAATACCCAGAGCCTTAGATAGAACGCCGGGCCCTCTAGTTAATTGTGGTTTATGGATAGTAAAATTACGCCGTTTCAACATGAGCGCAAGATTATTGGATGGTGTAATCGCACGAATCAATACTGCCTGCGCATTTTCTTTTGGTCCTGTGACAATGTTGAATAGATGATGGATACCATAACAAAGATAAACATAAGCGGTACCTCCTTGCCAAAACATCACCTCTGTTCGTTTGGTCCGTCGGTTATTATATGCGTGGCAGGCTTTGTCACCGTCGGCGCGGTAAGCTTCCGTTTCAATAATTTTTCCAGCCGTATATGCTCCATCAATATTGGTCGCCAGATATTTACCCAATAGTTGTCGACTTAGTGCTACTACGTCCTCGTTAATAAAAAAAGAACGAGACAACCGTTTATGTTTTTTATCTGGAATAATTAGGAGCTTCTTTAGTGATGGTAATATTATGAGGATGACTTTCGGCGTAACCAGCAGAAGTTATTTTTACAAAACTTGCTTTTTTCATCTCTTCGATGTTAGCGGCTCCGCAATATCCCATTCCAGCTCTTAAGCCACCAATATATTGTACCATGACCTCCGCTAGTGTTCCTTTGTAAGGGACTCGGCCTTCTATACCTTCCGGTACCAGTTTTTTAATATCATCTTCTACATCCTGAAAATAACGATCTTTAGAACCCATTTCCATTGCTCCTAAGGATCCCATACCTCGGTAAATTTTAAATTTTCTACCATCATAAATAATGGTTTCACCAGGCGCCTCTTCCACACCGGCAAACAATGATCCAGCCATAATGGTACTAGCTCCGGCTACTACTGCTTTAGCAATATCGCCAGTATAGCGAATACCACCATCTCCTACGATGGGCACGCCGCTGCCTTCAATGGCCTTACTAGCTTCATGAATGGCCGATAACTGGGGCATACCAACACCTGCAATAACCCGAGTGGTACAAATACTACCGGGACCAACGCCTACTTTGACACCGTCCGCTCCTGCCTCTACCAATGCTTTGGCTCCCGCTCCAGTTGCTACATTTCCGCCAATTACATCTAGATCTGGAAAGTTCTTTTTGACATTGCGAATGGCATCCAGTACGCCTCGGGAATGTCCATGAGCGGTATCAACACAGATCACATCTACGGCCATATTCTGCAATGCTTCCACTCGTTCGAGCATATCTCGGGTAACTCCGACTGCTGCTCCTACGACAAGACGACCAAAAGAATCCTTACAAGAAATGGGATAATCTTCTACTTTCATGATATCCCGATAAGTAATTAAGCCAGCTAATTTTTGGTTTTTATCCACAACCGGGAGCTTTTCAATCTTATGCTGTTGTAAAATAGTTCTAGCCTGTTCTAAAGTGGTCCCAACTGGAGCGGTAATCATGTTGAGTTTGGTCATTACTTCGGTTACGGGACGGTTGATTCGCGTCTCGAAACGTAGATCTCGGTTAGTTAGAATCCCGATAAGTTGGTTTTTATCATCTACGATGGGAATTCCACCAATTTTGTGTTGACGCATTAATTTGAGGGCATCACCTATCAAGGCATCACCTCGGAGTGTGACCGGATCGATGATCATTCCACTTTCAGAACGCTTTACTTTACGAACTTGTGCTGCCTGTTCGGCGATCGACATATTTTTATGGACAATTCCAATTCCTCCTTGTCGGGCGATAGCAATAGCTAGCCGGGCATCGGTGACCGTATCCATTGCTGCGGAGACGATAGGAACATTAAGTCGAATATTGCGGGTAAGTTGCGTACTGATATCAACTTCACGAGGAAGGACTTCAGAATAAGCAGGTACGAGTAGAACGTCGTCGTATGTAAGAGCTTCTCCCAAAAACTTTTGTTGAGAGCTTTGCGTTAGCGGTATTTTTATGGTTTCCATGCGCAAAGATATTTTATTGAAAAAAGAAAAACTACTTTTGAAGTAGTTTTTTAAAAAGAAGTTGATTTTTTGACAAAAAAAACGGTTTTTTTATGGAAAGCCTATTGAAAAATATCACTTGTAAAGCTAGAAAAAGGAATATTCTGAATATTATAATTAATCTATAGAGAAATGATAAAAGTATTTGATGATCATTATTTCATGCGCCAAGCGCTGTTGGAGGCAGAGAAAGCTTATGAATTGGGAGAGATACCTGTTGGTGCTGTGGTAGTGAGCAACGAGCGGATCATTGCTCGGGCTCATAATAATACAGAGCAACTCACGGATGTGACCGCTCACGCAGAAATTATTGCGTTGACAGCAGCGGCCACTCATTTGGGCAATAAATACCTAGAAGATTGTACACTTTACGTAACCCTAGAACCTTGTGCGATGTGTGCGGGTGCATTGGCGTGGGCGCAATTGGATCGATTGGTGTACGGGGCAAGCGATGATAAAAGGGGCTTTATGCAATTTGGTAAACGGATGTTACATCCAAAAACGAAAGTAGAATTTGGTATTATGATGGAGGAATCAAAAACATTAATGACTAAATTTTTTCAGGATCGTAGAAAAATGGCTTGAAGCGTATTTAGAGTAGAGGAGGAGATATGTTTAGGGAGTAGTCATCAATAAAGTGTTGTTTTAATTAACACACTAACAGACAACAAATGCTACCTATCAAAAGCTAGAAGTGGCGAACTCTCTGACCTAACGAGACGAGACCTCTGACTACTGTGGTGAGCAACTACACTTTCTGCACAATGAAAAAAAACAAATTCAATAAATGAAGTTCAATTTATTTGATATTGAAAATTCTATTATTCATTTGTTTTCTCTGACGAATAGAAAGAACGAAAAGCCAATTAAAAATAAATTAGTTGGCTATACTCTTATTATAATTTCATTTATATATTTATTTTTTTTCCTTCTTTATTTTGAGGAATCCTTCAAAATAATTTACCAAATTCCAAAGTCAAATATTTTTGGTGGTCTTTTATGTATAATTTATTTTATCATTTTATTTTTGATAAGTGGTGTATTTGGTCAGTTTTGTCTTATAGGAAGAAAATTAATTAGCAAAGATGGTGAGTTCTTATTAGAAAACTTAGAGAATAATTTTTGTTTATATTTAAGATCATTCAAAATAGATGAACAAATTGATTCCTATAATGAATGGGAGGATATCTTAGTTAATTTTCTGAAAACATACATTGGGCCTACTGTTGCAATTGGAGCGCCTAATGAAGTATTTCAAAAGATTGGTGCTTCTAGAATTTATATTGAAGAAGGAGGAGATTGGCAAGAAAGAGTAGTTCAATTAGCAGAAAAGACTAGTCTTATTATTTTAAGTTTAGGTAATTCAAAAGGCTTGATTTGGGAGGTTGAACAATCAATAAAATTAAATCAGCCTGAAAAATTTGTTTTATTTTATGTAAAATTCGCCGATAAGAAAATAGATAAAGAACATTATTTAAAATTTATTGAATTAACTAAGAGTTTATTTCCAAAAAAAATACCTGACTATGATGAAATAAAGCATAAGTATAGCTTTATTACTTTCGATAGAGATTGGAATTTCCAAATAAATAAACTTCCATTTTTCATTAGAATATTAAACAAGTTAGGTCAGTTGACCTTTCTAAAAACAGGAGATCGTTCTCAAATGTTTTTTTTATTTAAACCAATTTTAAAATCAACAATTAAAAAAATCAGTATAAAATATTATTTCACGTATATATTGAACATCTTATATTCATTTTTCTTTCTTATTCTAAATCTCATATTGATCTTGGCACTAATCGTGGCAGGAATCTCATATGTACTAAATTAACCCTTGCCGCCCTCTATTTAAGCACTAAGCCTAAAAAAAGCCCCGGGAGTTGTAACTTCCGGAGCTTTAATGACTGAAAAATAGACGGGGGATTATCCGCCTATCTCGCCATTTTTACTAGCAACATTTGGTTTGCTTTTTAGTTCGTCCAAAACTTTTCTGATAATAAGAGACTCTTCTTCATCGCCCATTTTGATGTGTATTTTATAAATACCTTCGTGCTCATTTTCTAAGTCAAAAAATAAGCTATTCAAGCCGGGACTGACAGATTGTTCTACCTCTTTAATTCTGTCACCACTCAATGAGCAGAGTTGATACTCAATAACACCTTCTTCGGCAAAATCAATAGCGACTTCAAATTTTTTGACTGTTTCAGGACTGCTCATGGACATGACCATAAATTTGTTTTCCATTTTTTTATGAACGAGGGCTGTTTGTGAGTAGCTAGTCGTTCCGTCGTCATCAATTTGTTTCAGTCGATAGTAAGCTTTTGGGTCGTTGATTCCAATATCCATAAAATGATATGGCTTTTCTTCATTGGAGAGACCGGCTGCATCCACTCGACCAATATCTTCGTAGCTGATTCCATCTAAGGATCGTTGCACAACAAATCTTTCGCTATTTAACTCTAGAGCAGTAGACCATTCGAGCATATTTCCGATTTGTAATTCGGCTCCCGAAAGTGGTAAAGCATACGTAACCTCTGCCTTGGAGTGTACTGTCAAAAGAATAAATGAAAGTGTGGAAAAAATAGATTTTAATAATACCTTTGATGGCATAAAGTGTTTTCTCATCATGGTGAATTAATTTGGTGATTCTGTGTAATTTCTACCAACCCTAGCGAACAAATATTGTACGTTAAGGTATCGTTAAAGAGTGGCGCGTAGAAGTGAAAAGATCTTTATATTTCGTTCTCTGTTAAAGAATAACAAATTTTCACTTCAAAACCCATTATAAATCATGAAGGAAATAAAATATTTAATCTTTCTGCTTGGTAGTTTATTTGTCGTGGCTGGTTGTAGTCCTCGGCTTTCACCGTTTACTCAACAGTTATATGATAGCAATAATTGGACCGAAGATGAGTTAAAACAAGTACAATTTTATCTTTCCGACGATGTTATCTTACGTCGAGAAGCTTCGACAGGAAATTCTAGGATTGAGGGAGGAGAAATAAAGATGGTAGATGGACGAAAAGTGGAAGAAATAGTCATTCGGAAAAAAACACCTGGCGTACTTGTTTTTATGCCTAAAGAAAAGCGTTTTGCGGTTAGTTTTGAGACGAGTGACGACCGTTTTTTGATGTTTGGACCGAATCCCAAAGCAGGAAATCGTTATATATTGCTCGCTTCTGAGTGGAAGCGAAACCGAGGGACCGTTACGTATGATGGCAAACCCTTTTATACACCTTCTTCTAGTGCATATGCTGCGCTCATGGTTGATCTGAAAAAAGTCAGGAAGACGTCTATAAAAACCAGAACTGCCAAAGGGAGAAAGATTGATTAAATATGTTTTAATCGATCCTTATTTACGCGAAATTCCCTTAAGAAAAGGAACAAATTTAAAGTCTCCTACTTCTTTTTCCTCAAAATGCTGTTGGTCCAATCGAGTGATCAACAGCATTTTTTGTCCTTTCTCATCTCCAACGGGAATGATCAGCTTTCCACCCGTTTTTAATTGTGTTTTAAGTGCCTGTGGAACTATTGGAGCAGCGGCCGTTACCAGTATTTTATCAAATGGAGCAAATTCCGGTAAGCCTTTATAACCATCTTTAAAGTAAAAACGGATACCGGCATAGCCCATTTTTTTGAGCCGTTGTTTAGCGGTAATATGCAAGGTTTCGTGACGTTCAATCGTGTAAACTCGGGCACCTAACGTCGCAAGTACTGCCGCTTGAAATCCTGACCCAGTCCCAATTTCCATCACGGATTCTCGTTTTTTTATGTCCAGTAGTTCAGTTTGAAAAGCTACCGTAAAGGGTTGAGAGATGGTCTGCCCTTTACCAATCGGAAAAGCTTTGTCCTGATAAGCCCATTCTGCAAAAGCTTTCTCAAAAAAAAAATGGCGTGGTATCTTTTCAAAAGCTTGCAAGACGGATGCACTCTTGATGCCTTTGTGTTTTAGTTCTTTGACTAATTTTTTTCGTAGGCCTTGGTATTGATAGGTATCTTTATAGTGTTCCAATTATAAAATTTTGAATTTTCGGTAAGTTAAATAATTCTACTTAAATTATCAGGATAGACACCTAAAATGAAAAAGCGTTTGTAATCCATCTTAGATTACAAACGCCTTTGTAGTTTTTTTGATAGGTGATTATCCGTTAAAAATATTGGATTGTGCCAATGGAACGGGTCTAAAGTGACACCGCATCCATTCTGGAACTGGATCACCACTTTCGTTTACAAAATGGACATTACCATCATCCATGGCATTATAAGTCCAGATATGTACTTTCCCTTTTCCGCTAATATAAGAACCAAAACGCAGGATGTATTGAACTTCCCAGCCTTCGTCAATTCTTTGGATATTGATATCATTACCACCAATTTTTGGAATTCCAAGATCGATGGATTTTACGCCTTCAATATTATAAAATTCGTTGGCAAGTGCTGACATATTTAACGGCTCTCGAGAGCGTAAAGTAATGGCGTCATTTTCGTCATCCCACTGAACATGCTTATCGATAATAAGGTCATAATCTTCCAATAAAGCGTTGAATTCATCACTATCAGTCTCGCTAATGCCATCCAGTAGTGGTTCGGCCCATTCAATTTCTCGATCGAAAATAATTACAAGGTGATCAATGGAAGGATTTGGAAAAGTATGAACATTACACTTAGAAATAGACTGCGCCGTTTCATTTTTTACATAAATGTTGGTCAGAATTTCATAAATGTTTTCCACGTTAGATTTTGGAATAACAATATTTTGGTATCTCAGGTCTTCTTTGCTTGCTTCGAGTCGAAGCGCTAGTCGAGCTGCGTCCCGTTTGAATTTACGCGTTAGGCGCATCGGAACTTCATTAACAGATTTTTTACTTTTAACGATTGGATCACCTTCATTTGGAGTAATTCCAAATCCGTGTGCCATTATTCCCGAGAGGGGAAGAATGATAGAAATCGCTAATAGTAAAAATAATCTAGTCATACTTTTTATTAGTGAATACATATTGCGTTGCTTATGAATCATAAATTACCTAATTGGCAAATTGTTTTTTGTCGGTTTCTTTCGAAATTGTGACATTGAAATTGCCATAAAAGGGGATGTATAGGTAGATTTTCATAGTATCCAAGTCAGAAACCCTGTCATAACCTTACGATTAAAAGTTTCCATGACATATTAAAGCAAGGATTATTCCAAGAATAGGGAAAAAAGTAGATGAGAGATAATAGAAAGCTAAATACCCTCGAATTTAGGTTATGATGTCTTAAAAGTCATAACACTTCGTTCCTTTGCCTCCTCCAGAGGAAAAATTCCAAGGGCCCGTACGAAAAGGATTTACCTTTAAACCAAAGAAAAAATCGGTTCCAGTGAAGGTAGATTTTCCGACCCAACTACCCAAGTTGTCAGATCCGAGGATAAACCAGGCCAATCGAACGGAAAACCCAGTCCTGACTTGTTGATAATTGCGTAAAATCAAAGATAGGGAAGCGGAAATCCATCTGGAACTATAGCGAGGCGTAATAGCAAAAATATTATCTCGACCAATTGCTTGTGCGTTGAATTTTAGTCTTTGTACCAAAGTAGTATTGACATACAAATTGGGATAGAACTGATAATCTGCTTGGAGGCTGAGGGCAGTAGGAAGTCCGATCGAAAAACGATCGCCTGTTCTGGAAGCAAGGGAATCTCCGAGTATATTGTCACTGAAAAGGTTGGCATAATCAGAAAAGTCGGACAAACCGCTATAATTATCAAGCGGTAGAATACCCAATGCTGAGACATTTGACTGATCAATTTGGTGTAGCTGTGTATTTTTGGAGAAATTTATTTTTCCAATATCAACAATACTGGCTCCTAATCGCCAGATATAACCTTCCTCGTCTCCTTCAATGGTCATAACTGCACCAACGTCAAAGCTAAGGCCTTGACCGTTTTTACGAATGGCCGGATCAATATCTGTATTAGTATTCGAATCAGTAAACCCAAATTTAATCAAACTATTGTCTAATAATAAGGTGTCACCAGGAAACTGGGTTATCTGTAAAGTGCGGGGTGTCTCTACGAAAGCTCCTTCATAGCCAGTAAGATATTTGGCGGTAATCCCAAAACTCAACTTACCGTTGTATGTGTAGAAAGCCGGGGCAAAGTTTATCCCAAATTCACTCCAAACCATTCCCGCAGCGTTTATGGGCGCAATATCAATAGCTTCGCCAAAGGGCGTTCGGTCAATATGATAAAAAGCAGCATTAGGAGGCAAACGATGGGTAGAACCTGCTCCGCGTAGTGCAGAAATAAAACTAAAAGAATAGCCATTATTCAGTTTAATACTAAAAGATGGTCCCATTACATACATGGAGGCTGAAGCATATTTCAGTTTATCATTATCAAAATAATCAAAAAGCAACCACGAGTCCTCACTGGCAACATCGTTAGGTGTATAAACGGCATTCACTAGATTATCAGGATCTTGACTGTTTTTTATAAAATGAAAGAGATGTGTATTTCGAATGTGACCATAATTATTATCAATGAAAAAACCAGCACTGGCAAGATTAATATCAAACCGAAAAGGAGAAGTAAGATTGGCGGCAGGATTTAAAACGATACCGTTGACACCACTAAAGTTATCTACTCTTAAACCCAGCTGTTCTTGGGAAAAAAGACTAAAGCTTCCTATTATGAAATATAAACAGCAAGAAAAGAATAGTCGGGTCTTCATCAAGTAATATTTGCAGAATTAAAGTAAATCGTAGGTGATTCGGGGAGTAAAAAGAACATTAATCAATTAACGTTCAAATACATTAGCATCTTTGGGAGATAAATTATTGTGCCAATGATGAACGCACCAAACGCAGTTAATAGTACACCGGCTGCGGCGACGTCTTTGGTTTTTCCTGCTAACGGGTGATATTCGGGAGAGACTAGGTCTGTAAGATATTCCAAAGCCGTGTTAAATGCTTCGGCGGCTAATACCGCAAAAATACAGAGTATTACTAGACACCATTCTATTTTCGAAAGCCCTAATACACCACCTAAGACGAGTGCTATGATGGAGGCTACTCCATGAATACGGGCATTTGGTTGAGAAATAAATAAATCCGCCAGCCCTTTGAACGCAAAGCGGAAACTATCAATTCTCTTTTTTAGGATAGACATCTATTATTATTGTTCAATTGGGGAATTGAACTGATAAGCACCTCGGATACCGATATGTTCTGACGCTTGATTAGAGATCGACTCAAAATCAATACAAGTTAGTTGATCAGAATGTAGAATATAGTCAACCGGGTTTTCAAACAGTTGAGAAACAATTAGTTTAGCAGTTCTTCGACTGTCATTTAGGCCAGCAGCATACTTCAAATCTTGTATTTCTCGGCACCAAGGTGGTGCGTAAAAATCACCTATTGTAACGACTGGAAGATTGATCTTGTCAATATAATTGCCAATTACTTCTAAATGTTGTTGCATTCTGGCATGTGCCTTTTGGTAGAGCGGGGGAGTCGTATGGGCAGCAATAAAGTGTAAAGACTTTTCTCCTTTTTCGCACTTTAATGTACCCGCAATGTTTGGAATATTTTCGTAGTAGAAAGTGTCCAGATTAAGCATAGGACGCTTGGATAAAACGGCTATTCCAAATGGATCCATTCGTACAATACTGGAAGAATAAGGATATAATTCTGAAAGTTCAGCCTCAAGGATTGGTAACCAATCAGGCGTTAATTCTTGAATAGAAACAAGGTCTGCATCTGCTGCTCTAATATTTTTAATCATTTGCTCATAATCTGAAGCAGTAGAAGAAAGATTGAAGTGAGCAATATTTACAATTTCTGAATCCGTTATGATGGGAGCCTTCATTTCTGCATTGGTGGAATATTTTAAAAATAAACACAATCCGGCACAACAGGCAAAGCTAGTAAAGGTCAATTTGGGTTGCTGAAAATATAAGAAAATAAAGCCACCAACTAGATAACCCAACATAATCTGAATGGCAAATTCGCTCCCCATCTTAAAAAGGTAATAATTGGGAGTAAAAATACAAAGCACCGCTCCCAAAATAATAAAGGCAGAGAGGAATAACTGAATATAGCGATAACCGAGGATCTTTGTAACCATAGTAGGGTAAATATATTAAAATAGTTTTTAATATAAAAATTCTGTAACAGCAAGTTTTTTGGAGTTAGCCGAACATGTTTTTGGGAAATAAACGCGCAGATATTGGGTTGAGTAGGGTTCAAAAAGGAGAAACCATCAATAATTTGCAGTGGTTTCATTCCAATTTAGACACAAATTTAAACAAATTTAGGGTTTAATGAAAGTATTATTCTAATCTTGCCGCAACTACGATTGTTTCTTTGTCTGTTTGGACCCTTCCATCTGGGTGCGTAAATTCCGCTACTAGGACATATATACCAATAGGTGCTTTTTCTTCTTTGTCCGTACTTCCGTCCCATTTTAGGCTTCCTTCTGCGGCAATAAGTGTTTGCTGATTAAGTTTCTTTACCAATCGTCCACGGGCATCGTAAATCCTAATATTGGCTAAAAAGCCCGGATCTGTCGTCTGATAACCAATAATCAAAGCATCTTGAAAACCATCTCCATCTGGAGAAATAGTGGTTTCATCTAGTGAAATAAATTGATTTTCCGTAACTACACCAGTCCTTTCTGAAAATTGAGAATTCTGATAAGTAGGCGTCGCAAATCCAGCTGTTTCTGCTGCGGAAGCCCAGTTCCCAATATTTTGAGTAGGCTCATTGAAATCGATTCTTTCCAAAGACACCCCATTTCGGTCGTCAAGTAGGGCATTGTTGAATGCACGGGTATACGCAAGTTCATCTAAAATGACTGATTCAAAGGTCAACAAAACCACTTGATCTTCGTCATCATCATAGCTAGGAACAGGGGTCTCTACGAGCGCATTGGGGTTTTCTACTTCATAACGAGCTAAAATATCTTCCGGCTCCGGAGTGAGTACAATATATTCGTTTGGAAAAAATAGACAAGGCGTTTCTACTGCTTCATCAAACGCGATTGAGTCGACACCAATCCTTTTTCCTAAAAATAATTCTTGGACATCTACGACTTTATTACTCTGATTATAAAGCTCTATAAATCGACTTCCATTGGTAAACGGATTATGTAAAATTTCGTTTAAGATTAAATCGCCTTCTTCTATATCTTCAGAAATAGCAAATCGACCAGTTTGCTCTAATGTGGGAAAGTTATTTTTACAACTAGCAATATTGGTATTAGTCGCTAAGGTATAAATAGTTTGAGGTTCCGCATTGTTGTTTAGTTGTAGATTTACTTCCGTAAAAAGCGGTGGTACTAAGGTGGCACTTATCACGGATCGATCCGAAGGCGTAAGCCCATAGCTTGTAATATCACTAGCAGTCATCGGATCAAGTGCCTGATCAAAACTTAGAACAACTTGATTTGGAATTCCACGATTCATGTATACCTTGGTCAGATTCGGGCCATCATTATTTGGATTATCTTGATTGAATATATTATTTTGACTACCAGGAGTTCCACCTAAATCAGCAAAACTACTACTCCAATCTGCCTTTCCATTCGTACAAAAATTATTCGTGTTGATTCGTTCTAAAGAATAACCCGCCGAGCGACCTGGAATAGACCAATCACTATCGTATTCAACCGCATCAATGGTATTACCAAATGGATCTTCTAAATTAAGCAACTCTCCTGAATTGGTCAGAGCAAAATTATTTAACTTGATGACGTCGCCATAGGCACCGAAATCATCAAATTCAGATTTTTGTAAAATCACATAAGCGTCTGGAACTAAAACGAAAAAGGGTAGCGTATTACCACTGCTGCTTCCTTCGTTAAAAGTGTAGTTTTCTAAATTGATTGCTTTATCACTGCGGTTGTATAATTCCACAAATTCTATTTCTGGTAAGCCATGCGATGGTGTTGGAATGGCATATATTTCGTTGATTAGAATGTCATACCGTTCTGCCAAGGTGGTTATAAAAAAACGGAAAGAAGCAGTATTATCTCCCGCAATACTATTGCCTACGCAATCACTGACCGAATTTATGGTGACTGTATATTCTTGACGATCCATAAAACTGGAAGGGAAAATTGCAGTGGCAGTAGTGCCAACTTCGTCAAGGGTAACAGAAATGGGAGAGAAATTTCCTGGTGTAATTATATAATTAGCGGGATTTTCTACATCCGCCTCAGACATGACTTCGCTGAATACAATTGATAAATTATTATCAGAAATTGCCGTAGCAGACAGAACAGTAGGAGGCGTATTGTCTGGTGTGTTATCTAGCACGGAGTTTACCCGACCAGGCGTACCTCCGTCTTCATCGTTTGAAGCGATCCAATTATCGGCTCCCAAACAAAAGAGGTTTGGATTAATTAACTCTAGTGTCCACCCTCCTTCTGCTTTTATGGCATCGCGGTACCAGTCATCCTGATAGAGAATGGTGTGAATTAGAATGTTATTATTACTACGCAAACTGATACGATCCTGGCCATTGTTTAGGAGAGGCAGATTTCCAACTCCTAGCGTGGGACCAAATCCAGTAAAGGCGCTTACATTGGCTGCGTCGCAGATGATGATATATCCATCGGGAGCTAAGACAAAATTAGGGAGCGGATCGGCGGTGCTATTAGCATCTGAGATGGTAAAGTTTTCTAGGTTAATAAATTTATCACTACGATTATAAAGCTCGACAAATTCAAAAAGTGGCAACCCTACTTCGGGAGCTTGGTCGGCCATAATTTCGTTAATGATGATATCGTTGGGTGCTGCATTGACGGTTTGAACAAAAAGAAAATCCTGTGTTTGGGCACCTGCTATATTATTTTCAACATCGGCTATCCCGGTAGCGGTAACGATATAATTATTACCATTGACCAGCGGTTCAACATTAAGGACAATCCGAGCAGGATCACTATTGTCTAGCATGGCACTGATTACATTAACTGTTGGAGTAAAACTGTAGTTGCTAATTATTGCGATAGTAGCTTCATCAAGTGGTTCGTTAAATTGTAAAGTGACCGTACTATTATCAACCGCATTGGCTGCAATGAGGACAGGCGGTGTGACGTCGGTAAAAAGTGGAGCAATTGAAATGTCATCAAAGAAAAATTTGTCAACTCGTGTGGAAGTATATTTATTACTGAAACCAAAATACTGCCCCATTGGATGAGTGCCATCAGTGACAGTACCATAAGATTGAAAATTAGTACCACCGGTTAAATCTGCCAATAATTCCCATGCTTGATTATTGTCACGAGTAACGCGCACTCGAATTTCTGGACTAGTGGCCGCACTGCCAGTGGGGGTGCTTAATAGAAGGGTAGAACCGGTTCCATCCTGACGGCGAAATTCTACCGCATCATCTCCACCGCTAGCACCCACTTGTAAAAAGTAGGCATCCTGAGGACCGGTTAGATCAGACTGACTCGCATTAAGATAGGCACGCATTTGGTTAGAATTAGATGGGTCAAATTCTAACCGAAAGTAAAATTCCCAAGTGGTGCTATCCGAAGTTGTTGCAGGGACAGATAGGTAGGAACTTCTACTCATCGTATCCATGTTTTGTAACTCAAGATTACTATTAATTACATACCATTCGGTGTCTCCTTGCCAGGTTGGGTTATCCGTAAAATTACCGTCTGTAAAATTTTCGATAAATTGCGCTTGTAGACATAATGCAAACGACAAGAAAAAACTGGTAATTATATATTTATTCATAGTATCAAAAATAGTAAATATTCGTAAATGGAATTAACTTTGCCCGTAAATTTTAGGTAAACCCATTACATAAGTAAACTCATTTATGATGGTAGGCTGTCTGAATATAGGATTAGCTTACTATTATTTTTTAAACATAAATCTTAAATGAAATGAAATTAGCAGTAGTAGGAGTAACTGGTTTGGTAGGAACCGTCATGCAGCAAGTATTAAAGGAACGTAAATTTCCTATTACCGAATTTATTCCTGTGGCTTCTCCTCGTTCGGTTGGAAAAAAAATCAAATTTGGTAGAAAGACTTATAAAATTATTAGCGTAGAAGATGCGATTGCTAAACGTCCTGATATTGCCATTTTTTCAGCGGGGGGTAGCACCTCCTTGCAATGGGCACCAAAATTTGCTGAAGTAGGAACTACCGTGATTGATAATTCTTCGGCTTGGCGAATGGATCCGAAAAAGAAACTGATCGTTCCTGAGATTAATGCAGACCAGTTAACCAAAAAAGATAAAATTATTGCAAACCCCAATTGCTCGACTATTCAGATGGTGGCTGCTTTGGCGCCTTTGCATAAAGAATTTGGATTGAAGCGATTGGTTATTTCTACTTATCAGTCGATTACCGGAACGGGAGTAAAAGCGGTGAAACAATACGAAGCAGAAAAAAAAGGGAAATCTTTAGCAACAGATGAGATGGCATATCCGTATCCGATCTTTGGAAATTGTCTGCCACATTGTGATATCTTTTTAGAAAATGATTACACGAAAGAAGAAATGAAATTGGTGCATGAAACCCGAAAAATTCTGAGTAATAAAAAATTAAGAATTACAGCTACCGCAGTACGAGTGCCAGTACAAGGTGGACATTCTGAGTCGGTGAATATTAGTTTTAAAAAACCATTTGAAGTAAAAGATATCAAACGGATTTTACGAAAAACCAAGGGAGTGACTGTACAGGATAATGTCAAGAAAAATATTTATCCTATGCCTCGAACGGCCCATAATCACGATGATGTTTTTGTAGGTAGAATTCGTCGAGATGATTCAGAAAAAAATGCCTTAAACCTTTGGATTGTTTCTGATAACTTACGCAAAGGAGCCGCAACTAACGCCGTACAAATTGCGGAATACTTGATGAAGAAAAAACTAGTATAGAAACTTTTTACAGTTATTTTCTTTTTCTGATTTACAGAAACGGATAACTGCTTTTAAGTAGTTGAGAAGGTAAAATGTATAATAGTTTGATTTTCAATCTCTTTTTTATACTTTTATCAAACAGAATCTAACATATTGCACGAGAAACACTGATATTAAATGAAATTATTAACAGATACCGTAATTATATGAAGACCAAGCTTGTGCTTTGGGGTACCAATGAAAAAGAAGAAAAAGTGCTAATTGCACTAGAACTTCGACCCAGCGAATCGAAAGTAAACGTTTATACCTTTTCAGAAAGTTTAGCTACTGAGGAATTTGGTAAAAAAATGTTTGAAGAATGGAGAAATGGACAGGCCGTTCTTTTTCCGGAAGGTTACCAAACTATGGAGAGAGAACTCTCCCTCACCGAACCACTTTTACCAGATACACTTAAGGTAGAACGCGGCGACGTTATTCAACGCGCCCAAACGGAATGGCAATTTGTCGTCCTTTCAGAAAAACTCAACCAAGTTTATAAAACTGAACTAGCAGAATTAAAAGAAAAAATTGATCAGCTGACTGATTATGATTCCAAAACTTGGGAGGCACTTAAAGTCTTTTGGAATAAGGTACAAGGACAGGTGCGAGAACGCAACCTTTTTCGTGAGCACGCTAATAGTTTGCGAGAAAACACCAATGAACTATTTTCCAAAATGAAGGAAATGCGGGTCGCCTTGAATAAGGAATTTGAGAGTATGTCTCAAACGCACTTCGAAACTTTCAAAAATACATTGGGCGAATTAGAAGAAAAGGTGGCCAAAGGCATGAACCTTACTAATATTTTTAATGAGCTCAAAGAAGTCCAAAAACGATTTCGCGATACCAAACTTACTAAAGAACACCGCTCCAAAGTTTGGGGTAAATTGGATGGTCTCTTTAAAGTGGTAAAAGAGAAAAAATTTGGTCCTGAAGCTGCAGGTGGTAACTCTCCTACTGATCGACTGAACAAAAGATACGACGGGTTGATGAATGCCATTGGAAAAATGGAACACTCGATCGAACGCGATCGGAATGACCTGAAATACGAAGATCGAAGAATTGCCAATAGTGATGGACAACTCGAAGCACAAATTCGCCAAGCAAAAATTAAAATGATTGAGGAACGTATTCGTTCTAAAGAAGAGAAGTTGGCTGATATGCATCGTACGAGAGAAGAGCTAGAAAAGAAAAAGGTAGCGCAGCAAGAAAGAGATAAAAAACGGGCTGAGCAGCAAAAAATAAAAGAAGCCAAAGAAGTGGCTAAAGCAAAAATAAAAGAGGAAATGAAAGCTGCCGAAACAGCACGGGAAGCACAAGGGGAAAAACTGGAAAAAGCAGCAGATGCTATTAAAGGTAAAGGACCGGAAAGTAAAGCGGAAGATATCCTAGAGGCAGTTACAGAGACTGCCAATGAAGTTGGGGAACAACTTCGTGATACATTGGAAGATGCGGTGGATACCGTCAAAGCAATCGCAGAAGTGATTGGTGGAAAAATCAACGAGAAGGTTCAGGAAGCGAAAGAAAAAATCGAGGAAACGATCGAAGAAGTGAAAGAAGAAATTCCAGAGACCAAAGAAAAGGTAGTGGAAGTTGCTGAAGAAATAAAAGAAGTGGTCAAAAAAACGGAGACGCCGAAAACCACGAATGCCGTCAACGCAGTACCATCGACTGAACAAAAAACGGAACGTCCTGATGATCTAAAAATTATCGAAGGCATCGGTCCTAAAATCGAAGAAATTCTCCAAAACGTAGGAATTAAGACTTGGAGTCAATTAGCACAAACAGAACCTACTCAATTGAGTAGCATTTTGCTAGCTGCGGGAAATCGCTACAAAAGCCATAACCCATCTACCTGGCCTAAGCAAGCTCGAATGGCCGCCGATGGCCAATGGGATGAACTTAAAGCTTGGCAGGATGAACTGGATGGGGGCGTAGATCGCAAAGCCCAGCGACGGATGGAAGAAGAATAAAAAAAATTAATTTCTTAAAAGCTCTGATGAAAGTCAGGGCTTTTTTTTTGCCATTTATTTTACAATTAGATGCTTTATTTAGTCTGCCATTTGGCGAATAATTGTTTTGACCAAATTAAGATAGTTGTATCCCTTATTATTGTTTTTATAAGGCAAACTTTATTTAATGCACTAATTTTTATTAACTCAAAACCCAACCAGATATATCCTTTTGTTTAGGCCTTTAATGTGCTTATTTACCATAAGCAGTCTAAGCGACTAAATCGATTTAATAGACTGATAGTTAGTGATTTAGGTTTAGTTTGGAATTTTATTTAAGCGCTTCTATCTCTTTTTTGTATTTTTTTTTTGAGTAAGTGCAGCGAAAAGAAGAGCGTGTGCATATAGTTTTATGATGTTAAGAAATAATAAAGTTGTTCAAAAATGATTTGTCGAAATGCTCATCATTTATCCAAGTTTTAGAGTTAGTTTCAAATCTAACTGTAACTAATAATTTATTTCTTCTGCAAGATATATTCTTACAAGGACCTATTTTTTTTAATTTCTTCAACGTTAATAATGAAAAGAATTTATACTACGCTTTTTCTATTGCTATTTTTAGTTTCTACTGCTTTTACACAAGTACATATCAACGAATACTCTGCCTCTAATTTAAATTCCTTTATGGATAGTTTTGGTAGAACGGAAGATTGGATTGAATTATACAATGCTGGTGATACAGAAGTAGATATTAGTGGTTGGCATTTATCTGATAAAATATCCAAACCTGAAAAATGGGAAATCCCAGCTGGTACAATTATTCCCGCCAATGGATTTTTAACCTTTCTTTGTTCTGGTCGTGATCGGGTTGTCAATGGAGAATATCACACAAACTTTAAGCTAGCTCAAACAAAAGAAGGAGAGTACGTATTACTCTCTGATGCTAGCGGAACGGTATTGGAATCTTTTGAGTTAGCGCTTACGCTGGTAGAGCATTCTCGCTGCCGTATCACTGACGGTGAAGACTTCTGGGGTGTTTGTACGAATCCTAGTTTCGGGACATCTAATAATTTTACGAACCCGTATCTTGGGTACACCCAAACACCTACGATTACGGTAGAAGCTGGTTTTTACGAAGCAGCGCAAGTAGTAGAAATTATTAATAATGAGCCCAATTCTATCCTACGTTATACCACGGATGGTACCAATCCTACGCCAGATTCGCCCATCTACAGTGGTCCGATTGATATCGACCAAACGCAAGTAGTAAAGGGAAGAGCATTTTCTAATGATCCCAATATTTTACCCGGTAAAATGGATTTCAATACTTACTTTATTAATGAGGAATTTTCTTTAGCCGTATTTTCTGTAGCAGCAGATTCAGTCATTGATTTGGCCAATGGCGAAGGAGAAATTATTCCTATTGGGTCTCTCGAATATTTTAATAAAAATAAAGAACGTGAAGCCACCTCCTTTGGTAGCTTGAATCGGCATGGACAAGATTCTTGGCAACTAGATCACCGAAGTCTGGATTGGATTTCGAGAGATGAAATGGGCTATTCTAAAGCGGTACTGGCACCTTTGTTTAGTTATTCAGATCGTGATGAATACCAGAAATTTATGTTCAGAAATTCTGGAGATGACAACTATCCCGCCATCAACGATGGAGACCACGAAGGTAGTACCCACATTCGGGACGAGTATGTACAGACCCTTGCTCAGAATGGTGAAATGAAGCTGGATCTTCGTGCCGTGGAACGAGTCATCCTGTTTTTAAATGGCGAATATTGGGGTGTATACGGAATGAGAGAACGCCCCGTGGATCATGACTATACAGACGAATATTATGATCAAGGAAAATATGAAATTCAATATCTTTCAACTTGGCAAAATACCGAAATTGAGTATGGTGGAGCAAGAGCGATCAATGAATGGGCCGGCATTCGAGATTTTATTCTAGAAAATGATATGAGTGATCCTGCTAATTACCAGTTGGCGGAAGATAGTATTAATATGCTCAGTATGATTGATTACATGATTGTCAATCTAAACGTGGTTGCTTCCGATTGGCTCAACTACAATACCGGTTGGTGGCGTGGATTAAATCCCGAAGGTGATCACAAAAAATGGGGATATATTCTCTGGGATCTAGATGCTACTTTTGATTATTATATTAATTATAGTGGTGTCCCGAATATTTCTCCTGATGCAGATCCATGTGATTTGGAAGAAATAGCAGACTTTATCGACGAATTTTTTGGAGGAAGTGGCAATGGAATCGCTAATCCTGGGGACTGTGCGACGATTCAAAATGGATCATCTCCTTATCCAGCGACAGATTCCATCTTTATAGCAACTATTAATGAAGACGACTTTTGTTGTAACACAGATTGGGATGGCCAATGTCAAGATCTTTACAACACGATTGCTAATAGCGGTGGACCCAGTCTAGGCGAAAATACTGACGTAGGAAAGCATGAAAAAATATTTTTAAAATTATTGGAGGAAAGTCCTGAATTTAAAGAGTTGTACTACGCTCGTTATACGGACATGATGAATACCGTTTTTTCATGTGAGAATATGATCAATACCCTGGATACAATGCTGGCGGTGATTCGTCCGGAGATGCCTCGACAGATTGCTCGCTGGGGAGGTTCGATGATGGAGTGGGAGTCGAATGTAGAAGATTTAAAAGATTTTATTAATCAACGTTGCACTTTACTGGATGATGGTGCGTTGGAATGTTACGATGAACTTTCTGGTCCTTATCCCTTAACACTTTTGACGGAACCGAACGGCATCGGAGAGATTGATTTAAACACCTTAGACATAGAGGAATTTCCTTGGGTGGGCGATTATTTTGGAGGAACCAATAATCGCATCAAGGCCAAAGTATTTAATGACTTCGAGGATGACTACGAATTTAGTCATTGGATTAGCAATGCTGGCAACGCAATTTTACCAAGTGTAAATGATCGACGAGCGAATATCAGTCTAACTCAGGCAGATACGTTGACGGCGGTATTTCGCCTTATTGGTACGGTCGCCAGTCGAGATTTAGCCGATGAGTTATCAATGCGAGTATTCCCCAATCCTGCTAAAAATTATTTAGAATTAGAATTTGATTTGGAAAAAACACAGCAGGTAACGGTTAGTTTAGAAAATGCGATTGGCCAAAATATCATGCATTTTCCTGAGGCTGGAGGTCGTAAAACGGCAGGTGCTTATCAACTAAAACTTCCTTTAACGGATCAGCGAATTTTGACGGGACTTTATTTTCTAACCGTTCGAGTGGATAACGAACAACGAAGTTTTAAAGTGAGTATTAATAAATAGGTTAAAATGGTTCTCGGCAGCCTGTACAGGCTGCCGAGACTATGACCAATCTAATCAATCAAAGAGAAGATAGTGTTGGAAAAAAAAGATAAAAAGAAGCGTTCACTAAAGTTGCGAAAAGGAATAATCATCGCAGCTATCAACCGCTTTCAATATTTAGTAGAAGATATCTTCGATAGTGAAATAATTAATATGCAGTTATATGGAAAGGGGAAGATGGTTTGTCCAGGTTTAAATGTAGGAGATGAAGTTTATGTCGCGGTCTCTCCATTTGATTCGAATAGAGGAGCAATGGTCACATCTACTCTTTTTAAGACAGATAATTATCTTTTTGGAAAAAAACTTAAACTAGATAAAAAGCAAAAGCAAAAAATAAATCAGTAGCATAGACCTATTGCTAGTTTTAATAGGCAGATAAAATAAGCAAACAGGAAGCGATGAGAAGCAGTATTTTTATCGTCCATAATAAAAAAGGATTATATTTGAATCAAATCCTACGATATGGACAACACTAGTGCGCTGGGAACTCTTCTTGCGGTTTTCATTTTTCTTAGTTCTTACAAAGGTTTTCGGGATTCCGAATACACGAATCAATATATTTTCGATGTTGATAAAATTCTAAAAGAAAAGCAGTATTACCGGATTTTTAGTTCTGGATTTTTACATGGTGGTTGGTTTCATTTAATTTTCAACTTAGTTGCACTTTTATCATTTAGCACTTCCATTGAACTCATTTTTGGAAAGGTCAAATATCTTATTTTGTTTTTTGTGAGTTTGGTGGGCGGAAGTCTGCTGTCTCTTTTTTTTCATCGTAATCATGGAGATTATCGGGCGCTTGGTGCGTCGGGCGCCATCAGTGGCGTAGTATTCGCCAGTATTGTATTAATGCCGGATAGTACCCTTTCGTTGATTATGATTCCTATTGAATTTCCGGCTTGGGCCTTTGGGATCGTCTTTATCCTTGTTTCTATTTTCGGAATAAAAAATAGTTGGGGTAATATTGGTCACGATGCGCATCTCGGAGGTGCGATCGTAGGAATGATCATGACCATTGCGCTCTATCCATCCGTTTTGCAAGCGCATCCTTGGGTGTTAGCGGCTTTTTTATTGCCATGTATAATATTCTTTTTTCTGTTATACCGTTATCCAGAAATGATGATGGTGGATAACTTTATTGGGAAAAAATACAAAGTACTCAAATCAAAAATTGAAGAAAGTCAATTAGAAAAAGTAGTCGATCCCGAAGAAGAACTCAACCGAATTTTAGAAAAAATCAGAAAAGAAGGCATGGAGAGTTTGACCAAACAAGAAAAGCGAGATTTAAAAAGATTTTCCCAGTAAAAAAAATCAACAAATTGTCTCTCTTATAAATTGAATATATATACTTTTGAAAAGCGTTTGTAACATATTTACAATTCAAAAATCCGCAAATCAACGATTCAACACTTCAACGATGAGCTTACGCTAAAAACTAAGAAAACAGACTTTTCAAATTTTATGAAATAAAATTAATATATGTATTTACTCTGCGATAAAAGATATACACGTTAGAAGGTCTCTGCGTCTTTGCGACCTCTGCGCGAAATACATTTTTTAGAGTAAAATCAACGATTCAACAAATCTAAAGCCCCCCCGTCTTATGCAAAATAGGCAACTGCGCTCCGTAGGCCTTTGAAATATTTTCTTCCGTAAAAGTAGTATCGGTATCTCCCACCGCAATTAATCGCTGATTCAATAAAATAACTTTATCAAAATAATTTTTTACCGAAGATAGATCGTGGTGCACCACTAATAAAGTCTTTTGTTGAGCTGCCAGATTTTTTAAAATTTTAATAATTCTTTCTTCTGTTGTAATATCAACACCAACGAAAGGCTCGTCAAATAAAAAAATATCTGCTTGCTGGCACAACGCCCTTCCTAGAAAAACACGTTGTTGCTGCCCTCCGGATAGTTCGCCGATCTGTCGGTTTTTGAATGGGGTCATTCCTACTTCCTCCAACGCCTGATGCGCAAAATCATGATCCGTTTTATTCATGCGCTGAAACATCTTCTTATGTGGATAGCGCCCCATCAAAATGATATCATAAACCGTAGCTGGAAATTGCCAATCTACATCCGATTTTTGAGGTACATAAACGACATTTTTACGAACTTCCTGAATGGTTTTTCCATTGATGACCATCGTGCCATTATTGACGTCAATCAAACCTAAAATGGCTTTAAATAAGGTAGACTTTCCAGCACCGTTTGGACCGACAACACCATACACATTGCCGGCTTCGAGTTCTAAAAAAATATTAGTTAGTACCCGCTTACGTTCGTAAGAAACAGAAAGCCCTTTGACCGAAATAGTTACTTGACTCATGCGTTATTCATTTTCTTAATCATAAATAACATCCCACCAATAAAAACCGCTGCTAATAATCCAATCATTAAATAATTAGAACTACCGGAATCGGAATTTCCTCCCGCGTGATTATGTCCTTCTTCCATTTCTGAACCACTCGTTTTCTTTCGCGACAGCGCCGCTACAATTGTTTTGGTATTATAACGAAGCATTTCTAAATAAGTCGGAGCCGCACTATTTTCGTCCCCGATAGAATCGGAAAATAAACTTCCACCTACGACAATATCATTATCCTTGGCGATTCGATTTAGCATTTTAGGATTGATGGTCGATTCGACAAAAACTGCCGGAACACCTGACGCTCGAATTACTTTATTCACTCGGCGAATATCTGCCGTCTGAACTTCCGCATCGGTCGAAACGCCTTGAATGGCTTGCAACTCAAGACCATAGCGACGGCCATAATATTGAAAGGCATCATGAGAGGTAATTAATACCCGTTGAGCTGCTGGAATTTTTTTTATTTCGTTTTCGATAAATTCGTCTAGGGTAGAAAGCTCGCGACTATACGTCTCGTAATTTTTTATAATATCCGCTTTATGTTCTGGCGATAACTCAATCAAGGCATCTCGAATATTGCGTAAATAAAATTCTCCCTTGGTCGCATCCATCCATGCGTGTGGGTCGGCGGCATCTTTATAAGTCAAACTAGTGAGCGCAGGTAATCCTTCGGTGACGGTAATCACAGGAGCTTTTGTTCCCGAATTTTTAATCAACGAATTGATCCAGCCTTCGAAAGTTAGTCCGTTTTTTAATATCAAATCTGCGTTGGCTACTAGCCGCGCATCACTAGGCGTCGGCTCGTAGATATGAGGATCACCTCCAATGGGAACAATCATTCGGTGGTCAAAATGGTCACCACCAATATTTCTGGCCATATCCCAAATCATAGAGGCAGTACTCGCTACCACGGGCTTGTTTTGAGCAGTGCATAGGTTGCCAAAACTTAACAGCAGGAATGCCAATAATAATATATTTTTCATCTTTCGTATTTTATCACAAAGATAAGAAATTTAGACTAATCTAAAAATAGAGTTTTACTAGACTAAAACTAAAGAAATGTTGTCATAACAATAAATTTTATCTTAATTTGCTGTCTTTATTAGCAACCCAAACCAAGCAATTTAGTATAAAATAATACCAGCTATCTGGTCTGAATTAAACCAAATTATATGTCAAATTATATTATGATCGCCGGTGCCGGCGGTATCGGACGGGCCGTAGGTCTGATCTTAGCAGAAAATGCTTCTTTCGAAGCAGAAATCCACATTGGAGATCTTTATGCAGAAACGGCGGCGGAAGCTGCTCATTGGATCAACGAAGGTTGCAATGCGAAAGTGGCCCATCCATTTACCATGCCTCGGGAAGGAACCAATGACGCGATGGATACCGTGCTCAACAAATGTCAAATCATCTTGGATTGTTTGCCAGGTAGCCAAGCTCCAAGAATGGCCCGGTTTGCCGCAGAACATGATCTCCACTATGCCAACCTTACAGAGTACGTCAAAGAAACCAATGAGGTGATTGAGATCGCTAAGCAATCCAAAAAAGGATTTGTACTGCAGGCCGGTTTAGCACCAGGATTTATTAATGTTTTGGGGAATCAATTATTTCAGCGTTTTACCAAACAGTTTGGTGTAGAAAAAGCGGATCGCTTGGAAATGAAAGTGGGGGCCCTAACTAGACACGCACAGGCTCCGCATTTTTATGGTTTTACGTGGAGCCCAGTTGGTGTAGCCACCGAATATCTGAAAGATTGTATCGCAGTGAGAAATCACGAAAAAGTAATGCTCCCTCCATTGTCTGAAAAAAATACGTTGATCATTGATGGGACGACCTACGAAGATAATTTGACTTCTGGTGGAGCGGCAGATTTGCCGGATGCTTTTGCTGGAAAAATAAAAGATCTAGATTATAAAACTTTGCGTTATCCAGGTCACTATGATTGGGTGCGAAAAATTTTAAGTGAAGAACCCGTAGGAAAAAATGCCATCGAGTATTTACAGGAAGTCATGCAAAATAGAATTCCGTCTGTAGAGGATGATGTGGTGATTGTATATGCGGCTATCGAAGGAAGAGACCAGCAAGGCGTACTTCGGGGAATTCAGTCTTCCTACCGAATTGAGCCGACTTTTGTGGGTACTAAAAAACTGAGAGCCATTCAAACAACAACGGCCGCTCCTTTGGCAGAAGTTGCGAGAATGTTGCTAACGGATAAGTGGAGTGGACCTGTTTTTCAAAGCCAGCTAGATGTGGAAGCGTTTATGAATGGCCCATTTGTTTCACCGATTTATGGTGCGGCGAGATAAGATATTTCGAACAATGTTTACTAAGCCTTCTCACCAATAAAAGAGGGCTTAGTAAATATCGTTATATCGAGCATCGCTACCTCAAGCATCTTTCTTAAACACCGCTACTCAACGCAAGGTACATCACCTTGTGCATCCCAATCGGCTTAATTTCAAAAATATCCCCCAGCTGAGAAAGGCCCGCTTTTTCGTAATATCCTGCTGCTGAAATCCGTGCATTACACCACCAGACTGGTACACCTTTTTTTAATAAAATTTCGTTGCCTTTGGTGAGCAACTGACTGCCCGCACCTTGTCCACGAAAATCTGGATTCGTCGCCATCCCACGTAAACGATATTGCGGAGCGCCATCTAAGTCTGGATGTTTTTCTAAAAAATAAGAGGCCACCGAAATAATTGTTTCATCGTGAAAAGCACCCATATGAAAATTGACTTCGTCATCATCGCCTGGATAATGACAGGCGGAAATGGGTTGGTGCGGACGCAAGACGGAGTGACGTAATGGAATGGTTGCGGCTGCTGAGATTTGGCGGATGTTAAACACTATCATTTAGTTTCTTTTTATTATAAAAAAAATAAAAGGTTTACCGAAAAATTTACACGGTCGTTGAGCTTTCTACCAAAAATAGAACTTTCTTTTCGGATAAATCCAGAAAAATTAAAAATAGCGGTTTTACGAAAATAATAAGGTTGTTTTAGTTTACTAAACTTTATAAGACTGAGTTGATTGTTCTAGTAAAACTTACCTCAAGTTTAGTAAACTTTGAGAGAGTTTGAGAGGAGTTTTGGATTTAAGAATATTTTGTGCTACCGCTTCGATGTTTACTAAACCCACTTCAATTGGTGAGGAGGTTTAGTAAACAGTGGCGCTCAAGGATGCTTGCATTGGCCCTGCTTTTAAGGCAGATTCAAAAAGACAGGAACTTCCATTGCCGCAATCCTGTTTAGGGAAAAGGAAATAAATCTATAGAATGAGTAGGTAATATTTTTCCTACTCCCTGATAACCCGTATCTTCGCATCCAAATTAATAAAAATGAACGATCCAAAACGATATATAATTACTTCCGCACTGCCTTACGCAAATGGTGCCCTCCATCTGGGACATCTAGCGGGTGCTTATCTGCCAGCAGACATCTATGTACGCTATCTACGTCTGCAAGGCAAAGATGTCGTTTGGGTCTGTGGCTCGGATGAACACGGAGCAGCTATTACGATTCAGGCCAAAAAAGAAGGCACAACACCGGAAGCCATTATCAATAAATACCACGAACTCAACAAGGTGACTTTTGAAAACCTAGGTATTTCTTTTGATATCTATCACCGCACTAGCGATCCATTGCATCATAAAACCGCACAAGATTTTTTCAAGAAACTCTACGACCAAGGTGGTGAATTTGAAGAAAAAACTTCTGACCAATATTATGACGAGGAATTCAATCAATTTTTAGCCGATCGTTATATTAAAGGAACTTGTCCAAAATGTAATCATACCGAGGCTTTTGGCGATCAGTGTGAAAATTGTGGTTCTACTTTGTCGCCTTCTGAATTAATCGATCCAGTTTCTACTTTGAGTGGAAAAAAACCGACGCTAAAATCTACGACGCATTATTATTTTAAACTCGACAAACACGAGCAATGGCTACGTGGATGGATCGAAAATGGAGAAGTAGATGGTGAAAAAGTACATCAGACAAAAGCTTGGAAAAAACACGTGATCGGACAATGTTTGTCTTGGCTCGACGGTGGTTTACATCCACGAGCGATTACCCGAGATTTGGATTGGGGAATTAAAGTGCCTGTGGAAGGAGCGGATGGAAAAGTGTTGTATGTTTGGTTTGATGCACCGATCGGTTATATTTCAGCGACCAAGCAGTGGGCAGAAGACCACGGCAAAAATTGGGAAGATTATTGGAAAAGCGAAGACAGTCGTTTGATTCATTTTATTGGAAAAGATAATATTGTTTTTCACTGTATTGTTTTTCCATCTATGCTGAAAGCACACGGAGATTATATCTTACCACATAATGTACCGGCCAATCAGTTTTTAAATTTTGAAGGAAAGAAATTTTCTAAATCAAGAGGGTGGGGAATTGAGCAGAATGATTATTTAGAAACGTTTAAGGAGTTTCCGAATAAAGAAGATGCGTTGCGTTATGCGTTGATTCGTAACCTTCCTGAAAATAAAGACGCTGATTTTAAATGGGATGAATTTGTAGAATTTCATGACAATGAATTAGTTGCCAACCTCGGAAATTTTATCAATCGAGTAACGGTCTTGACGACGAAATATTATGAAGGAAAACTACCAGTAGCGACCGCCTTACATCTTGCACCTGTTCAAAAATTAGCGGAACAACTAGAGACGGCGTTGGAAGGGTTTAATTTTAAAGTAGCCATTCAACTGGTCAATGAAATTTCTAGTTATGGGAATACGTATTTACAAGATGTTTCTCCGTGGAAGATTTGGAAAGAAAATCCAGATAGCACCGAAGTAAAAGATTGTCTCGCTACTTGTCTAGAAATCGTGGGATTATTGAGTGTTTTTGTAGCGCCATTTTTACCGTTCTCTGCGGCTAAGATTCGACGTTTTATCAATCTACCTGAGTTAAGAAATGGAGATTGGGAAAAAGCACATACCAATCTTAAAAACGGTGTGTCAATCTACCAATCCGACCATGTTATCAACGAGCCAGAATTATTATTTGCCAAAATAAATGACCGTAAAGATACCAGTCGTCTTGATTTGATCAATGCTCAAAAAGCAAAGCTAGCAGCGATTCTAGAGGCTGAAAAAGCCAATGACCGCGAACCGATCAAACCAGAAATCACTTTTGATGATTTTACCAAAATGGATCTCCGGACCGGAACGATCATCGAAGCAGAAAAAGTAAAGAAAGCAGATAAACTCCTTAAATTAACGGTAGACTTAGGTACTGAAAAACGTACCGTCGTTTCCGGTATTGCAAAATACTACGAAGCAGAAAAAGTGATTGGTCAACAAGTTTTATTACTGGTCAATCTAGCTCCGCGAAAATTACGAGGCATCGAATCACAGGGAATGATCCTGATGGCGGAAAACGAAAAAGGAGCCCTTTGTTTTGTGAGTCCAGAGAAAGGATGGGGAAATGGATTTGTGGTGAAGTAAGGTTTATCCACGGTTTCCTAAACCTCCTCACCAATTGAAGAGGGTTTAGGAAATCTTATTGAGGAATAGAGATGTAGCTCTTAACAAGCCAAGCTTAGGTTTAGCAAACCTATCCTTGGATGGATTATTTTTTCTTTTTGAAAACCATTTAGAGGATTCATCATTATTTTTTATTTAAGAAGGTTTACCAAACCTATGGAATAAAAAAGCAGATTTAGTAAGACACTAAATCTGCTTTTATTTTTTAAACAAAATCACTGCAACACTTACTTTTTAAAAGCGTCGTCTATGATTTGTTTTTGTTGTTTGTCGTGTACTTTTTTAAATCCGGAAGCGGGCGAAGCTTTGGCTTTACGACCAATATATCTAGCATCCGTCATTTTTAGGTGACTAAAAACATACCGCCAAGGACCCATGTTTTCAGGTTCTTCCTGTACCCAACATTTTTCTGCTGTGGCATAACGCTTCATCAGTGCGTCTATATTTTTCTGTGGGAATGGATACAGTTGTTCGAAACGAACAATGGCCACATCATCACGTTTATCTTCCTGCTTTTTAGCTAGTAATTCGTAGTAAATTTTTCCAGAACAGAAAAGGACCCGCTTAATATCTTTGGCATTCTTATCAGTTACAGCTGGATCATCATAGTATTCCTGGAAATTATTGTCAGGTGTGAATGCTTCTTTTTTAGAAACACAAAGCGGATGTCTCAATAAAGATTTTGGAGACATGACGACCATTGGTTTTCTAAATTGCCAAGCCAGTTGTCGACGCAAGGCGTGGAAGAAGTTGGCTGGTGTAGTGATGTTGGCAACGATCATATTGTTTTCAGCACATTGCTGTAAAAACCGTTCTACACGCGCACTAGAGTGTTCTGGTCCTTGACCTTCCATTCCGTGCGGAAGTAACATCACCAGTCCGCTCATCCTTCTCCATTTACTTTCGGCAGCAACGATGTATTGATCGACAATCGTTTGTGCACCATTGTAAAAATCTCCAAATTGTCCTTCCCAAATAACCAATGTATTGGGATTCGCCAGCGAATAACCGTATTCAAAACCTAGTACGGCAAACTCGGAGAGTAAAGAGTTATAAATTCGATATTTTCCCTGTTTTTTCTCAATAGAGTTTATTCGATTGTATACTTTGCCATATTCTTTGACATCGTTGAGCACTGCGTGTCGGTGAGAGAAAGTACCTCGTCGAACGTCTTGACCACTCATTCTAACATCTTTGTTTTCTAACAAGATACTACTGTAAGCCATCAGCTCGGCCATGGCCCAGTCAAGGACTCCCGCGTCGAGGAGTTTTTGCTTCCCTTTCAGTAGACGATTGATTTTAGGTAAAGCATTAAAATCAGCGGGAATGGTCATCAAGTGGTTGATGATTTTTTCCATGGTATTTTTGTCGATTCCCGTTTTTGGTGAAACGAGAAAGTCTTGATCATTTGCATTACGTAAAGCTTTCCAAGATAATTCCGTCTCTTGATATTCGTAAGGAAGTGGTTTTTGTCGAACCTCATCTAGTCTATTCTGTAAATCATTCCAGAAAGACTTTTCCATATTTTCTGCCAATGCTTTATCTACTTCTCCTCGATCAATGAGTTTTTGAGAATAGAGCGCGCGAGGATCTTTGTGTTCTTTGATGAACTTATACATCTCTGGCTGCGTAAATTTTGGATCATCTCCCTCGTTGTGTCCATGCTTACGGTAACAAACCATATCAATAAAGACATCATTATTAAATTTCTGTCGATATTCAGTCGCTAATTCTACGGCAAAAATCACCGCTTCGGGATCATCACCATTAACATGAAAAACGGGTGCTTGCACTAGACTGGCAGCGGCGGTAGAATAAGTAGAAGAACGCGCTTCATCAAAATCGGTGGTAAATCCTACTTGGTTATTGATTACAAAATGAATCGTTCCTCCGGTGTGATAACCGTCGAGCTGACTCATCTGAACCGTTTCGTAAACAACACCCTGTCCAGCGGCAGCGGCATCTCCGTGAATTAAAATGGGGAGAATTCTATCGTAGTCATTATCGTATAGGATATCTGCTTTCGCACGAGAAAAGCCTTCTACAACTGGATCTACACTTTCTAAGTGCGAAGGGTTAGGTACAAGTTTGAGGTGAATTTTATTCCCCTCTGGAGTAGTTACTTGCGAAGAAAATCCAAGATGGTATTTTACATCTCCGTCACCGAAACTAAGATCGGGCAGGGCGGTACCTTCAAATTCATTGAAGATATGGCCATAGGTTTTACCCATGATGTTGGCTAGGACATTCAATCGTCCTCGGTGAGCCATACCGATAATTACTTCTTCTACTTTATCGGCAGCCCCTTTGTTGATGATGGCGTCGAGTGCGGCGATGGTCGTTTCACCACCTTCGAGGGAAAAACGTTTTTGACCAATATATTTTGTGTGTAAGAAATCTTCAAAACCGACGGCACCGTTGAGCTTTTCTAAGATTCTCTTTTTCTTTTCTACTGAAAGACCGTAATCATCTCCCAAGGGGCGATTTTCGATTTTATCGCGCAGCCACATTCTTTTTTCGCGTTTTTCAATATGCGCGTATTCGTATCCGATGCTACCTGTATAAATAGTACGGAGTCGTTCAAGGATCTGCTTTAGCGTAGCGTTTTGCATCCCTATTTCTTTACCAGCCTGAAAGACCTGCTCCTGGTCAGCTTCAGAAAGATTATAATCATTAAGGTCAAGGTGTGGCTTACGATCTCGTCGCTCTCGGATAGGATTGGTCTTAGAAAGAAGATGTCCTCGACTTCGGTATCCGTGAATGATAGACATGACGCCGAACTCCTTTTTACGGTCATTTGTGCCAGCTATCGAAGCGGTTTTTCCGTTGTGAATACCGTTGGTGGTACCATTTGTTGTTGATATGCCATTAGTGAGAGATTTGGTATCCTGTTCGGAAAACTCAAATCCGGCAAAAAAAGTACGCCAGCCATCTTCGACTGATTCGGGATTGTCCTGGTACTGCTTGTAAAGGGACTCAATATAGGAGGGATGGGCGTTAAATACGTAAGAGAAATCACTCATGAGTGATGAATTTTTTATATTATAAAATATTTTTTTTGAAAAACGAGACTTTAATAGATTTGTTCCGTCTAAATGGGGTATCAAATATTGTAATTATATTAATGTGCAATTTACTATAATTACTTAGATTTTGGTTTATTACGCTAATAAAATGACTTTATTTATAGATTAGTGACTACCCAAATAGCCTCTCTTCCGACCCAAACATTTAGATACAAAGACCATTTTTAGACAATTCAAACGAATTTTTGCAGTATACCAGCTATTTTTACAATAAATAAAAGGAACTTTTGATTTCATTTATTTGTCATATGGTGTATAGAATACCTATAATAGAAAATTACACACAGCTTAAATAAGAAAGATATGAAAAACAGTTTTGAAGAATTAGAAGAGGATCACCAGATGCCTGATGGTTCAGAAATGAGACTTTTTGCTCAAATTGACCAAACTCGGTCGATAGGAAAGATTTTTGGTAATTTTTTCGAACAGATTACTGGCTTATTTGCCATGATTTTAGGAAAAAAATAAACGAGAGATTATTTCCATAATTACTTAAAAAGTCTTAGCTTTGCACTCCATTTCAAGGAATTGAAAGGATTTTTTTAAAATTTAAGATATTTTAATAGATATGGCTAATCATAAGTCTGCAAAGAAAAGAGTACGTCAGGACGCAGTTAAGCGAATCCGTAACCGTTATTACAAGAAAACCACTCGTTCGGCTATCCAAAAGCTACGTGGTATGGAAGATGCGGCGGAGGCTAAGAAATTTTTACCTAAGGTAGTTTCTATGGTAGATCGATTGGCTAAGAAGAATATCTGGCACAATAACAAAGCAGCTAACCTAAAGAGTTCTTTAACTTTACTGGTAAATAAGCTGGGATAATGTTTCTTTTAGTAAGAAAGTAAAAAGTGTATACTGAGTAATCGGTATACACTTTTTTTGGTTTGAAAAATGTTGAATCGTTGAACTGTTGAATCGTTGAATTAATTAGTAAACTAAATGCTGTAAAATCTCTATAATTCAATAAACTCCCTATTATTTCACAGTTAATCAGTTACTTCCGCTTCTGTGGTTATAGGATTTCAATTGCTAGTTATCTATTTTAGTGCTATTGGAAAAAACTGTTTAATGGAAAATACAAATCGAACAAAAGAGGATTTATGCTTATTATGTCTTAGTCAAAAAGCAATGTAAGCCAAATATTATCAAAATCCTTTATGGTGAGAATTAATGGATGCTAATAATATTTCTTACGATAATGCAAGATATCAATTGGCAATAGAAGCGAAAAGAATTTACGCGGGATGTAATGAAGAAATACGGATTCCAGCGTGTTATGCGATGGCACTTCATAACCTAACGAAAAAATATCTATAACAAAAGTAGCATCTTTCAGATTCTCTAGATGAGGCACCGCTATGGTTATCCGCCGATAACAGTAGGGAGAAAATATGAGTTTATAATTCCACTTGTAGATACGAAAAGTAGACTCAACAAATCAACGATTCAACAGTTCAACAATCTCTAAATCACCCGATTGATATTATCCATTAAAAAGTAAGCATAGAACATAAGGAGTAAAAATCCTTCCCAACGGGTGATTTTACGATTATTGGTAATAATTCCGAAAAGGATGGTTAGCATGATCATGATCGGAATACTGGTTTTCATGATGATAGAAGGAATAACCAGACTACCAAAAAAAGAAGGGATGGCCATCACAATATAAGTATTGAAAATATTAGAGCCTAGCACATTACCAATCGCAATGCCTGCTTGCCCCTTACGGACAGCGGCGATACTTACCACGATCTCTGGTAGCGAAGTACCAAACGCGATGACCGTTTGAGCAATCAATTCAGAGCTGATGCCCGCTTTTAGAGATAATTCTTTAACAGCTACAATCGTATATTCTGCTCCTAGCCACACGCCAATTCCGCCTCCAACTAAAACCAAATAGGTGATGGGAGCTACGGAAGGGCGTTCACTTTCATCGGCTTTATCGGCTTTAAAAGAATAGGCCAAAAAGAGGATAATTCCCGCTAAAAAGAGGAGCGACTCGTGGAAAGCAAAGACACCATCTTGTAAGACCAACCAAAGCAAAAAGGCAGATCCCCACAGGAAAGGCATATCTATGTGCCAGACATTGTATTCTAGTTCGATTTTTCGACCGATGACTGCCACCAATCCCAAGACCAAGGCAATATTGGTAATATTAGAACCAACCACGTTACTGACCACAATGGCAGAGTCATTGGCTAGAACGGAGGCAATAGAAGTCGCTAGCTCTGGAAGGGATGTCCCAAACGCAACGATTGTTACTCCAATGATAAAAGGTGAAATACCAAGAGAGAGACCAATCTTTTCGGCAGATTCGATAAAGTAATCTGATGCCTTTAAAAGGACGATCAGACTAATGATAAATATACCCAGGTACATTAAAATCTCTTCCATGTTAATTGCTGCCCAATAGGTTTAAACAACTTGTTAATATTGGGCGGCGCAAAGATAACAAAAAAACACTTGGAGGTTTTTATGATCTTAAGAAAAACCAATTGGGTAATCTTGTTTAATAGGACCAAAGGTCATGCTCAAAATTGAAGATCTCTTGCTTGATCTTATCAGCTTCCAACAATAAATCTACTCCAGAATAAAGACCCTGCAATCTTTCGTCCCGTACATTACTCTGCTTGAAAATATAGCTAGCAAAAAAGCGTCTTTCGAATAAATCATCCCAACTGGTCAGCGCCGCATCATTTAAGCTATTAAATACTTTTTTACGGGCGAAGATTGGCCGCATCTCTGGATAATAAGCCCAGAATAGCGGTTTCTCGTAACGGAAATTTCCTTGGTTATCATTTACATTAATCATCGGAGCAATTCCTAGAATACGGACTTGTAGGGTGGACGTGTTCTCATCAAAGAACCATTGCTCTTTGATACGGATACGTTTAACATCTTCCCAAGCAATTTCATCTCTGACGACGGTTATTTTTTCTGTATTGGTTTCGAAATCAAAAACGCCGACGGTATCCGATTTGAAAAGTATATTTTCGATATCTGCTTCGTTGAGCGGAAAAGAAAATTTATCATCTTCCGTAGAGTAGAGGGTAATATCTCCTTGCAGTGCTGCATCTTTGATGATATTAAAAAAGGGCGCTTCCGGATAAGCGAACGGTTGATTCATTTTTTCTCGGAAATCCACGACCCGCCAGATTCTTTTTTCCCAAAAAATATCAGCTTCTCGTAATGGTTGATATGCTAGTACTTGACGATCCTGTAATAAATTTCGGTCTACAATATCGTCGCGAACCTGTGCCTCAGCAGCAGTAAATAATGATACTAAAAGAAGGATAGAAAATAATTTTAATAAAGACATATTTTAATTAATTTTAGTTAAAGAGACTAAGAATATATTGCCTCAACAATTCAATGATTTCACTTAATTTTAAAAATCATCCCGTTCATTTTTCGGCCCACAACATCTCCTGGACATCGGACTTTTATTTTTTCGAAATAATAAGTATCGCCAGATCTGGCCGCTTGCACCAATCGTTTGGTAGCGCCAGTATAAGTTCCACCTCGATTTAATTCACTTTGGGCATCTCCTCCCTTGGGTACACGGGTGAGTTCAAACCCTTGAATATTACAGCGAGCTTCAAAATCAAAATTTTCTAAGTGTGCGCGAATGCCTGGATGCACTCTAAATTCTGCGGCACTCATGATTCCTCCTTTTTCGTTTCCGATCATAATTTGTGGATCAGGAATTTTTTTGACTCGATATTCAAAAGTCGCGGGATCTAGTCCGCCACCTGTAACAGTGATAACACTTTTTCCAATTTTAGTGGGTTTAACAACGTACTTTCCGTTACTGATTTTTTGGAGATTTGCCCCAGTGGCTTGCACTCGAATTTCGGTACTAGGAACGCCCGCTGCGGATAGGGAAAGAGGGTTGTCGACACCAACATAAAACACATTCATCTTGTCTGCTGCTACGGCTACTGATTTTTCCCCTACGGTATACCCAAAGGTTTTTTCAAATTTTTGGACCCTACCGGAGACTGGATCTTTTAGTCTGACGATCATCCGGTGGGACTGCTCTCCAAGGCTGCCAGCGGTAGTACTGAAGACCGCCTTTCCATTACGTACGGGAACATTTCGGCCATCCACTTGGATACTGATATTGTCTGCTGTGCTGGAATAAGCACCGAGAAATAATTCCGCAGAAAATTTTTCGCCTACAGTCAGGTAGCTACTATTAGTGGCGGCGATGGGAAGAAATTCGTCTGGCTTGAGTGCCGTACTTCCTGTTTTTTTATAAAAATATCCTAGAATAGAGGTCTCAGATATTTCAATATCATTTTGGATTTTGGCCAAAAGAGGAAGTACTGCCGCGACTGGCATTTGTTGAAATTTAAACTGCGCCCAGTTTTCTTTATCAGAATCTTCTGGAATCTCCTCGATTTTAATTGGAAGGGTAGCGGCGAGTTGCTGTCGGACATCTTCGTCTTTAATTTGAGCCAGGAGATCGGTTCGGACTTTTTTGATTCGTTCTTCAAGATCACTACCACGGCCTTCTGTGACGAGCATTCGGGTGGTGACATCTTTGTCCTTAATACCGATGGGTTGGCCGTTTTCGTCTATTCCACCGGAAGTCTCAATAAGTTCTGTTTTTAAAGTATTGACGTATGCTGAAAATTCTTGAGCGATTTTTTGTACTTCCAATCCGCTTTCTGCATACGGCTGAAATTGTGAATAAGCTTCGGCCTGTTCCGTAATGGCGGCCATTAGTTGTTGATTAGATTTATCCATGATGTCCGTACTTTCGTTGAGACTGCGATTCATGGAAAGAAAGGCATTGAGTACTTCTGCCGATACATTAAGCGCAAGCATGGCAGTCAAAACAATGTACATGAGATTGATCATGAGTTGCCGAGGTTCTTTTGGAATAGACATAGGTTTTTTATTTTTTGCTGATGACCTTTGGATATAGTAATTTCGGGCTTGTTGACAACACAACAAACAGTGTTTGCACTAATCACAGGCAATAGCTAGTTATTAAAATTTAGAAATAGTTTGGACTGGGCTGTTATGAGCACTTTCGATTATGAAAGTATCGGGCAGCCAAATTGGTTAAGCGTTTAGCAATTATTTTTTTTAATAAAAACGTAAAACTTTATGGGAGGAAAATCGCCGCTGTATTTGCGGTCTATTTGTTATCATAATGAATGAATTGCAAAAAAGTTACAAGCTGAGGGAGATTTTTTTTAATCAGCATTTATAATCAGCCGATCTACTGCTTCATTTTGAATGATAAATTTTAGCAATGTTTACCTCTATTTTATAAAGGAAACAAGAAGAAATAAAAGACTGCAAATTTATTATTGTACAGTTGCTAAGCGACAAGAATATCTTTTTATCATCAAATATTTTGGAAATGTCTGATATTTTCCTAAATTGGTCAACCAATTCAGCCAACTGAAAGTGTTTATCATTCTAAATTTTTGAAACTACCTATATCATGAAGGTTACCCAAACTATTAAGCAAGGAACACTTGGACCTTTTTCTAATATTTCGTTTACATTTTTGTTGGTATTTTTATTTGCAACAGGTCTGACGGCTCAGGCACCAACTACTATTTTGCCAGACATCGCAGCATTTAAAATTCAATATCCACTAGATGAAAATGGTGATGACTATACTGGAGTTGCTTGGGAAGATCGAGATAATCCGCACATTAGTAGTGAGAATATAACTAACTTATCGGGCTATGTTGCTCCGGCACCTTATCTTGATTATTTTTTTGTTGATGGCAACGAAGTAGTTTTTAAAGCACATTGTGCAGGTGCCTTAACGAGTATCAATGCTTATCCTCGCTCTGAGCTGCGAGAAAGAGTAAATGGAACGGATGGTTTTTGGAATTTTGCGGATGAGCAAGAATTAAATGCAACGTTTAGAGTCACCCATCTTCCAGATTTGAAGCAGGAAGTTTGCATGCTACAAATCAAAGGAAATACCACTCCTAGTACTTCAAATACCAGCGAAACATTACGGCTAGAGTATCGGGCAAATAGTGGTCAGGGGTTGCATTTGATCGTAAATGAAACCACCACACTGAATGATATTATGGACTATGCTTTAGGTGAAACTATCGAAGCTAGACTATATGTCAACAATGGGGACGTAACAGTTGAATTGACCAATACGACCACGGGGGATACCTATTTCAACCAATATGCTAGTGCTTATGATTGGGGCTATTTTAAAGCTGGTTGTTATACGCAATCTTCTATTTGGGCAGAAAAAAATGGTGTCGGCGATGAGCTTCCGACCGCCTATGGTGAAGTTCGCTTTAGCAGATTAGAATTAGGTGTTCAAGCTATTTGTTCGCCGATACTTCCTGCTAATCGAGCGACGAATAATATAGGTGTCAATAGTGTAACGCTAAACTGGGAATACGAATCTAGTATGGATCACTATAATGTGAGGTATCGACCAGCAGGTAGTAGTACTTGGGATTTTTTTACTTCATTAAGATTAGGGGAGGGTGATTTTACAGTTTCTGGTTCTACGGTGAATTTTGATATTGAAGGATTAATAGAAGATACAGAATACGAATGGCAAGTGAGAGCCAAATGTCCAGATGGATCGGGTAGCAATTATAGCGATGGAGAGGGACCGAACTTTACCACTTTATTAACGGCATTGCCTGTAGACCTGATCAGTTTTGATGGCTCCTTTAATGAACGAAATAATCAAGTTGGTTTACGTTGGAGAACTGCCTCGGAAACGAATAATAAAGGTTTTAAGATAGAACGAGCAATGAATCCAAACAATGAATTTGAGGTGATAGGATGGATAGAAGGAAGTGGCAATTCTAATATTATGGTTGATTATAGCTTTAATGATAAGATCATTGAACTGGGGAAAAGATATTATTATCGGCTTCAACAAATTGACATGGACGGGCGCTCAGAATTCAGTGAAATGATTACCATTCAAACAGCTCAATCAGAAAAGTATTGGAGTATATTTCCCAATCCAGTTTTGGATATGATGACCATTAGTTCAAAGCAACTTAGGCAAGATACAGAAGGTCTCATTCAAATTATGGATACCAATGGAAGCATTGTTTTTGAAAAAACAGCATTATTTCAAAGGGAGGAGGAAGTGAAAATTAGTATTGGTCATCTGTCCTCTGGTATTTATTCCTTTTTGATTAGCGACGATCAAGGCCAGTTGCTTACTAATAAAACCATACTTCTTAAGTAATTCTATTTATAAGCGGTAACAATATACTGATAATCCAACGTGCGGTCATCAAACTCTATATTGCTGTATCCTGCCTTTTTAAGAACAATTTCGAGTTCTCCAATAGCGATCCGGTCTGAGAGGTTTGGGCCGATGGTGGTAGTTCTTTTTTTAAAATCAATAATAACAAGGCGACCACCAGTGGAGATACCGCGACGTAAGTTGGTTAAATAGTCAACCGCATCATTAAAATACGTAACGGTGTTGACGATCAGCACCACATCCGCTTCATTGGATTTTAGCATCGGATCATTAGGTTTGACGAGTCGGGTTTCAAATTTATCGCGACGAGCATCGGGTAATAATTTTCGAGCATCGTTCATGAATTTGACGGCCTCTTCGTCTATGTCGAGGGCGATTACTTTTTTGGCAGGCGTCTTTCCAGCAATGATGAAAGAAAAATAACCATATGGTCCGGCTCCGATATCTACAACGGTCTTGTTATCTAGATCTCCTATTTTTCGAATTACGAGCTCTGGTTTTTGCCAAATCCAACGATTGCTTTCCTTTTGAGTAAGGTCAGGGTCGGGCGAGGTAGGTTGTTTGTTTTGATTAATGCTAGGGTCGTATTCGTGCGTAGTCGTATGTTTGGTACTTTGCGAAGGACCGAGACCGTCATCACAGGAAAGCATTCCTGTAAGGATCATAATAAGCAGCAGAGGAAGGATATAATTTTTCACCCGTTAAAATTACGTTTTTCAGCGTCATTGACAAAATGCCAACATCAGCTTTTCCATTTCTTTACGCATGGCGGCACTTTTTCCAGTAAAGTTATTAGCAATAATTGAAAAACTTAGCCATTTTCCAGCTTTGTTTTGGACATAACCGGAATAACTACGGACTCGGGCCATACCTCCACTTTTAGCAAATACCTGATTTTCTGCCGAGGTTCCTCTAAATAAATATTTCAAAGCACCTGATTTTCCACCGACGGGAAGAGAAGCTTTAAAACTTGGAAAAATATCGTTTTGTTTTTTTAAATAAGCGAGATACGCGCTCAGATGTCGGGCGGAAACAGCATTGCGAGGTGACAATCCACTGGCATCCGCTAGAAAGAGGCCTGCCGTTGGCAATCCATTATTATCTAGGTACTCCATGATTACTTCTAATCCCTGGGATGGATGCGGATCTCCTTTTTCAGTTTTACCAAGCAATCGAAGAAGTGCTTCACAATATAAATTTACGCTCTTCAAATTTGTCTCTTTGACAATTGCTTCTAAGGTTGGAGAAAGATATGTATCTATAATTTTAGGTTCACCAATATCTACTCCTTCCTGTTTTAACTGATACAAGGAAGCGGCTCGCTGACTGGTTGCAACGCCTGATTTTTCTAGGTGCTGCATTAGCTGAAAAGCAGCAAAAAATGGAGGATCGGGTACGCTACCTTTAATGGTAAAAGTTCCCGTTCCGACAGGAATTGTACCTCGAATGAAACGAGTATACCCATAAGGTGATCCAAAAATGTAGGCATTATCTCCGCTGCCTTTTTCGGCCTGTGTTAGTTCGTTGATCAAATGTAGATTAGGAACGGTAGGACGAACGTTCACTACGGGTGGAGTAGCACCAAATTTACTGTGCTGTTTGAGATCTAATTGATAAAGGTTTTCATGGAAATTTAGACCCCAAGCACCAGCGCCGTAATAATTGCCGAGGTCCTCCCAGAGCCAGGTTCGACTATCCACTTGAGTAGAAAAATAAGAAGCATCCCCAATAATATAGCCTTCAATTTTTTTGATGCCTGCTTTTTTGATGGCGCTGGTCCATTTTTTTAAAACGACCTCGTGGGTTTCTGCTTTGTCGAAATGATGAGAACCGAGGGTTGGATCACCATAACCTCGAATAATCAGATTGCCTTGCAAAATACCATGTGCCGTAATGGTACCATCATACCCTAATTCTGTTTTAAAACGATAATCTTTGCCTAGTTTTTTTAGCGCAATTCCAGTGACCAATACTTTGAGGGAAGAAGCAGGAATCATGGTTTTATCAGCGCGATGTCCTGCGATCAGTTGGTTAGTAGATAAGTCTATAAGGGCAACGCTTAGTTGTCCATGAACTAAGTCGGGATGAGCGGCGAAGGCGTTTATTTTTTTTTGGATGGGAGGTTGAGCATATAGCGCATTGACTGTAAGTAAGAAGACCAATATAAATAACAGACGATTCATGATGATTTTTTTGTGGAAATTTGAGAAATCAAAGATAGTAAAATCGTGGTTAGTTGATAGTTTGCTGAACTTTAGTGGAGCTAAATTGTCCTAATTAAATGTATACTTTTGCGGTGCTTTAGAATAAAGTATTTTATAAGAAAAAAAGAAATCTGTTATCCATTTCTAAACTGGTTTTAGATCTATTAGTTATCGACTTCTATAAAACACGATTAATGGGAGTTAAGACTAATGGCCAAATGCCAATAGTAAAAAAATATGACCCAACCCGGAATTTCCTGGCTATTAAAAATGGCTTGGCGAGACAGCCGACGTAATCAAGGCCGATTACTACTTTTTATCTCTTCCATTATTCTTGGGATTGGTGCCTTGGTAGCGATTAACTCCTTTAGTGAAAATTTACAGGCGGATATTAACCGAGAGGCGAAAACACTACTTGGAGCGGATTTGAAGATAGAAGTCAATCGCCCAATGCCAGACTCTTTGCGGATGGCTTTAGAAATCATTGAAGGCGAGCGAGCACAAACGACCGATTTTGTCTCCATGATATTATTTCCCAAAAACGGTGGAACAAGACTGGCACAAATTTCTGCCCTAGAAGGCAACTATCCATTCTATGGAAATTTTAATACCGAACCACTAGGCGCGGTAGACAATATCAGAAATGAGCAAAAAGCGTTGGTGGACCGTACGCTATTATTACAATTTGATGTAAAAATGGGCGACTCGATTCAGGTGGGAAATCTCACTTTTGAAATTGTAGGCGCGCTAAAATCTGTACCAGGACGATCTGGTATCGCTTCGTCAGTGGCACCAGCTATCTTTATAGGACAAAAATATCTAGATGATACAGGACTGATTCAACCAGGTAGTAGAATAGAATATCAATATTTTTTTAAAATAGCAGAAACGCAGGAAGTAGAAGTGTTGGTGGACAGTTTAAAAACTACCCTTCAGAAGAATGGAGTACGTTGGACGACGGTTGAAAGAAGAAAAGAAAGCATCGGGGAAGCATTCTCTAACATGGCGACCTTTTTAAATCTTGTTGGTTTTATCGCCTTGTTATTAGGTTGCATTGGCGTGGCGAGTGCGGTTCATATCTATGTAAAAGACAAGCTTTCGGTCGTAGCGGTCCTACGCTGTATGGGGACCAGTGGTCGTCAGGCTTTCTTGATTTTTTTGTTACAAATTGCTTTGTTAGGATTTTTCGGTGCCGTGCTAGGAGCCATGTTGGGGAGTGGTTTACAGGTATTATTACCCAAGGTGTTAAGTGATTTCTTACCAGTGCAAAATGTGAGTGCTAATATTTCTTGGACTTCTATTTTTAGTGGAATGTTTACTGGGTTGTCGATCGCTCTGTTGTTTGCCGTATTGCCTTTATTGGCGATTCGTAAGACCTCGCCGTTGCGGACCTTAAACGCTTCCTTCGAGCAAGATACGAATGAACAAGACTGGTTGCCTTGGTTAGTATATGTTGCGATTTTTTTATTTGTAGCGGGTTTTACTTATTGGCAAACAGGAAAAGGAATGGTAGCCATTGTTTTCCCAGTAGCGATTGTTGTGGCGTTTTTGTTATTAACGGGCGTGGCTAAATTATTAATGGTTTTGGTGCGAAAATTTTTTCCCGTCAACTGGAGCTATATCTGGCGACAGGGGATTGCCAATCTGTACCGACCACAAAACCAAACCCTAATTTTAGTGGTGTCCATTGGATTGGGATCCGCCTTGATTTCGACTTTGTTTTTTGTGCAAGGTTTGCTCCTTAGTCAAGTAGAGTTTACCGGACAGGGAGATCAGCCCAATATGATTCTGTTTAATATTCAACCCAATCAACAAGAACAAGTAGCAGATTTAACACAGGAATTTTCGATGCCTATTTTACAAGAAGTGCCTATTGTGACCATCCGGTTGGCAGAGATAGATGGTATGACCAAAATGGAAATGAAAGCCGATACGACCCGATCGCCGCGAAACTGGGTTTATAACCGCGAGTACCGAGTGACTTATCGTGATACGTTGATTGAATCGGAGGAAGTAATGGATGGAAAGTGGATGGGTGAGAAATCGGAAGATGGAACGATCTACGTATCTATAAGCGAAAATATGTTAGAAGACATGGATGTGGAAATTGGTTCTAAACTGACCTTTAATGTACAAGGAGCGATGATTGAAACAGTAGTGGGCAGTACCAGAAAGATTGACTGGGGGAGATTGCAAACCAACTTTTTTGTGGTCTTTCCGAAAGGCGTGTTGGAGCGAGCTCCGCAATTTAATGTTATTGTATCGAAGACCGCCAACATAGAGCAATCTGCTAAATTTCAACAAAAATTAATTCAGAATTTTCCGAATGTATCGGTGGTAGACTTGTCAGCGATTCTACAATCAGTAGAAGATGTGTTGGGTAAAATATCATTTGTCATTCGCTTTATGGCCTTGTTTAGTATTTTGACAGGCTTATTGGTTTTAATTAGTTCGGTAGTTTTGAGTAAATATCAACGGATAAAAGAAAGCGTATTGTTGAGGACTATTGGGGCACAGAGTCGGCAGATTTTATTGATTAACCTATTGGAATATTTTATGCTGGGAGCGTTGGCGACATTGACCGGTATTGGGCTGTCTTTTATTGGAAGTTGGTTGCTCGCAAAGTATAGTTTTGATATTCCGTTTAAGCCGGATTGGCTGCCACCATTTATTGTGTTTTTTGCTATCACAGGATTAACGGTTTTGATTGGATTGTTCAATAGTCGAGAAGTATTGAATAAACCGCCACTGGAAGTTTTGCGGGGATCGTGATTTGGATGTGCAGATTTGTAGATTAGTGGATATGCGGATTGTTTGATGTGCGGATTAGTGGATGTGCGAATGTGCGGATTTGTAGATTATAAATGCAGATATATCTCAGGTGGTCATTCAATTATTTTTTGGAAAGATACCAAAGTAGACTAGGTCGACTAGTTGTTTGTTGCCCGTCCGGTATTCTTCTTTTAGATATCCTTCCTGGATAAATCCGCATTTTTTAGCGAGCGCTAGACTGGCGGTATTAGTGGCAATGACGCGTACGAAGACTTTTAAAAAGCTCAAATCATTAAAACAATAATTCACTACTGCTTCTATACTTTCGGTGGCATAGCCCTTACGAGAAAATTCTTCTCCCACAAAATAAGCTAATTCACATTTTGGAATATTCCAGTCGATATTTTTAATCATTACCATCCCAATCAGTGTAGTATTTAGCCAGATACCTAGTTTTCCGCCTTTATCTTGAAGCCAGTTTTCTTGTAAGTTTTTTAAGTAAATCCTGGTTTTTGCAAGGGTATTTGTATTAAGTACCGTAATAGGGAAGCTCTCTCTTAAGCGTTCTTTATTATTAGAAACAAGCGAATAATAGGCATCTTTGTGCTGGATATCAAGCGGAAAAAGCTGAAGTCTTTTAGTGGTTAAGTGAATTTTTTTCAAAAAAATAAGTTTTAGACACCTAATATATTAATTGATAGGGACAAAGTGTAATGTATATTGCATTTTCGTATATTAAATTAAACTAATGTATTTTTCTTTAGTTATTAAGAATAAAGATAATTTAAGTTAATATGAAAATGTCCTATAGTGCAACTATCAAGATTTCAGTAATTGAAGCCGAAATCGAAAAAATAAATATACTCCTTGATGAGGAAATTCAGCGAGTTCAGTTGCTATTGCAAAATAAAAAGAAGCTTGATGATAGTTTGATCAATAATGATCTAGTATACTTATTTAACGAAATGCTTACCCTGAGCTATTCTTTAAAGTTATGGACATTAGACGGATTGTTGGCCACTATTGATCACCCCGAAGAGTTCTTAAGTATTGTCAGAGACCAATTTAGCAATATTCTTTGTCTAACTGGTCAAAGCGAAAAAGAACCATGTAAGAAAATTGTTTCCAACCATTGTATCCAGCCTTATCAGAGATTGGATTGGGCAGTATAAGTTTGTTGATTTAAATTTAACTGGTGCTTTTAAAAGTAAAGGTATTTTTAGCGTCCTTTATAAACAGTTTACCTTCTTTGGTAATCGAATGTTTTTGTGTAGTGCTGTTTAGCAAATTTATGTATACTGGTTCTACTGTATTGTCTTTACAAGCCTTTTTTGTCTGTCCGATATTTCCAAATATCAATCTTTCCTTTTTGATGGTTACGTCACCAAAAAATGTATTACAACCTGCGAAGCCATTTACTTTTTTTTCCAATAAATTTATGTTTAAAGTAGGAGCCTTTTCAGTAGGCAAATCAGAGATGTTTTTTCCATTGATACTTTCCAGTTCCCAGTTATTATTGACTAGATATGCGTTTAAAAACGCTCCGCATCCTTTGTAAAGGATTGTCTCTTTTGTGTTAGCGTCTTTTATGACTACCTGTAGCGCGTGCGAGGACTTTTTACCAGACATATTATCTTGACAACCATTCTCTATTAACATAACCGTCAATTTTTTGTCAGATAGATTAGCGGATAATTTAGTAGCATTGGCGTCGTTCACTCTGGTTATTTCAGTAATGGGCGCGATTAATTTCAATTGATGATCATCGATGGATTTGATCATCAAGGTTTGATTTTCGTCAATTTCTAAGGCCCAAAAAGGTTCGTTGCCGCTGCCTTTAAAGATGGCGTTACCAAAGGTATACGTTTCAGTTTTCTCTGGTACAACGGGCGGTGTAGGGATTGGGTCAGTTGTTTGTCCAGATGGAGAGGTACGGGTGCAGGCTACAATAAAAAGCAAAATAAAAATGGAAAAGATCAAGGAGGATTTCATAATAATCTTTTATTGATGAATACCAAAGGTAGAAAAAAACACCCCAATCAACAATAAATTGACCAAGGTGTTTGAGTGAGTGGATGTCAAACGAAGCGTAAAGCTACTATTTTTATTTCGGTAAAACCCATAAATTATTTTGATAAAATCAAAGAAAAAATATGTCGCTTGTTAAAAAAAAATATCATTTTTTTCCCACACATTAATAAAGAAGCATTAATTTGTGTGTCCATAAGTTTTAACATTGAAGTTGTTTAAAAATAGATAGATGATTTATTTGCAAGTCATTGATCCTCAATACTTCAGCTAATTTTGTTTTCCGTAGCTACGGCTATGCAAAAAAAATGGAGCTTCGTCTTGAGAATCAAGCACTTACAACTAATTTCAACCTCCATTTTTGAACAACCTCATTCAAAAAAATCATTCAATAATGAAGTGTTTATTTAATTTAATCCTATTAGTAACTGTATTTACTTTCAGCCTGACTGCTCAAACATTAGATGAGGTCACTAAATCTTATAACGAATTAGTAACTGGAGCCAACGAACAACCAGCAGCGACGTTGACCAAGCTGATGGAACTTTTACCCAAGGCAGAAGCACTGGGAGAAGAAGCAGCAGAAATCACCGGAAAAATTACAGGAATGTTGCCTACGCTACAATATAATGTTGCTCGTATGGCGCATGATAAAAAAGACATGGATGGTGCTATTGCTGGATTTGAAAAAACGGTAGAACTTTCTGAAAAGTATAATAATACCGAAATGGCCAAACAGGTAAATGATCAATTGCCCATACTTTATTACACGCAAGGAAGTGCCAAACTTAAAGCGAAGGATCGCTCCGGAGCAATGGTGGCTTTTAATAAAGCGCTAGCGATGGACAAAGATTATTCTCGTGCGTATTATGGTATCAGTAAGGCTTTTCGAGGACAATCAATGGATAGTGTACTTTACTATACCGACAAAGCGGTCGAACTGGCTGGCTCCAACTCAAAAGAAGCGACTGGTTATAAAAAAGGTGCCAGAATTACTACTTCCAAATCTGCGGCACAAGCGGCTAAAGCAGGCAAAAATAAGGAAGCCTTAGACTTGTACGGAAAGGCGCTAATGTATACGGCAGCTAGTGATGAAAAAAATATCTCTAAGTATAATTATAAGATGGGAAAAATTTATCAGGCAATGGGAAAAAGCTCAGATGCTTGTGCTGCTTACGGTAAAGTGAAAGATGCTAAGTATTCAGAATCCGCTAAGTATGAAATGACGCAAAAACTGAAGTGTCAATAAGAAATTATCATTAAGAATGCCATTTTATCGTGGTTATTAATTATGAGTCATCCTAAATACACTGTGTAATAAATTCATTTAAATTTTAGAATGCTTCTTTATGGCGATTACTTCGTCTAAATTTCATCAAATAGCTACGGCTATTTTCAAAAATATTAGACTCGTACTCACCATAAATAACCTATTCAAAATCTAAAGCAACTTAATACACAGTGTACT
>CALFWZ010000142.1 GCA_937928405.1 uncultured Saprospiraceae bacterium | reverse complement strand
GGAATAATACTTCCCCTTCAACGGGAGGGAATAATATTCCTGGTGGTGGTAGTAATAGTGGTAATGAGCCTGCATTGTGTACTAGCGAAAAGGATGCGCTTACCTTTGAAGAATTAGAATTGGTATTGGATAACCTTGCTCAGTATTATAATGAATTTGGGATTTCAGATGTATATGGGGTTCCTTTAATCGATCTATTACAACCTGGATGTATAAATATTGATTATATAGAATTTAAAGAGTGTGCTAATAAAAGTATTGCTTGTCATTATGGTTTGGATTCAGAAAACTATAGATACATGAGACATTTTCTTAATGAGTATCAACTGGAAGACTTATCCACTTTAGCTGATGTAGTTGGGAATTGTGGTTCTTGTTTTTCCCAAGAGTCTTATGATGAATACGCATTTGAGCAACTCGCTGAATATTATTCGTCATTAATCGATAAAGAGAATTTTGATGCGGAAAATTCTGCTTTTGAATATAAAACTCTCTCATGTGAGTCTTTTATATTTACCGATCAACTTGACGGAAGCGGCCAAATTGCATGTGTAGATGAATTATTCTTGACTAAGGTTTTTGCCCATACTGGTGCTTTTTCGTATACAAGCCAATTTTGTGTTCATGTTACTATGCCTAAGGTTAGACATGACGGAATAGTGGTACCATATGGCCGAGCACAAGATTGTGCTGCATGGGGTGCAAATGAAGCTGCTGCTCTTGTCGGCTTTGCGTTCGCTAGAAGTAATTATCAAATGTTTGATGATGTAATGATAGCATTATTTAGGACTACTTTTAACGTTCAAATTAAGAAATCATCTTGCGGATATGGCTCCATGACAACATGTGATAATCCAAATGTTACTTGTGCCGGTGAAGGTCCTAATCCAGCTGAATGGATCGAAGGTTTCTTTGATTTTATAGAAGAATCCTTATTTGGATGTTTTTAATATTGATTAACTCTATTTTATAACTTTTTTCTTTTAGAAATGATTGGAGAATTGAAATATTCTCCAATCATTTTTTATACCTTTATAGAGAGATCCACATTTCTATTAAAAAATAAACATTATGAAACGATTAGTTATCTGTATTGAATTGTTGGTCGGATGTTATTTTATATCTATTGATAATAATCATATTTTTACCACTTATTCTTCATTTGATAGTAAAGATGTGAAATTTGTTTCTTTGGTTGATATTCATAGTAATACAAAATATAAATTTAATGGACTAAATTTTGTTCCATTGACACCTCTTGAAAATCCTCCTGTAAACCTATCCATTATCAACTCTGAGAAAATAGAAACAGATGTTGAATTAAATGGGTTTAATTGTGAAAAATACCATATTACTTATGATATTATGTTTAGTACGAGTACTTCTAATAGTCAACGATTAAAAGAGGAAAAATATCTATCTACAATTGACCTGATCGATAAATATATAACAAGTGATGAGTTGAAATCAGACTTGATTTTCATCGGCAACGATTATAAAGAATACAAACAATACATTTTTGAGTCAAATAAAATTACTCATTCGATAGAAGATAAAATCTTAATACATCGAATATCAGATATTTATGAAACTAACGAGGTTGATTCTGTATTATTAGGAGTTCTCTCATCTTCAAAGTTAGAACCTTGATATTTAAAATTTAGACATACTCTTAAATCACATAATCCAGGAGATTTAGGAGAAGATATCAGAGCACTTAATCATCCCGGAGAAATTCCTAGTGGCAATGTTACCAAATCAAAATGCCAATAACCATGATTAAAAATATTCTTTTATGTATAGTTTCATCCCTGTTAACTTATTTTGCGATAGGGTATTATTACATTAATTGTCCTATTACAAATTTCTTTGAAATAGGCTATAAGGTAAGTCACCGTACAATAAACAATGAGTTTGAATATACCCTTCACATGGGTAAAGGTGGAGGAAACATAGAACATTTAGAACATGCTTTTGAAAAATTCAAAACCGAAAATCCTCAACATAAAAATCTTCAACTCTATCGAGTTACTCCTATTAACTATTTCAACCTTTATAGATGGTGTATATATAGGTGGGAGCCGGAATGGCAAAAATATCCGTTTTTACCTTATTGGAGACAATAGGATCACACCCGTTTCTGCAAATTGACTATCTCGGCACTCGAAAATATACCCATAAAGGCTGTCTCATTATACAAAAACATGAGACAGCCTTTTCTATTTTCACCAGAGATGAATTTGAGGAATAATATTTATTTTAGTACAAAAATTATTCATGAAATACAATTTTTCATTTAACCCCAAAACCCATGACTTTTGGCCTATTTACGAAGCCATAAAGAAGTATTATCCAATTGGAATTCAAAAGAAGGAGGAAGGCAGAGGAATCTATCTTAAATATCATGGAATAGAATTACTGGAAAAAATAGTTGTTGAAAATATTCGTAATAGAGATAATTATGACCGTACGTGGACGAGCTTTGAAAAGCACCTTGGTAAAAAATTAAATAAAGAAATAGAAGGAACGACCATGGGACAAGCGCCGAGTTTAAGTTCCTCTATCATTATAGAAAGTACGACCAATGATAATAATTGTACGCATTACAAAAAAATATATTTTTCGGTTAGTTTGTTAGGTGAATTCTATCAAATCTATGGTACGGAAGAGACTACTATTAAAAAGGATATTCATAGGTATACTGCCACCAATGTAGTAATCACCTCTCCTATTGAAGAGTTTAAAGTGTTGTTTGAATCTTTGGAAGCTGAAATTCAAAACAAGTATCCTACTTATAAAATAGTACCATTCAAGATTAGTCAAACTATTATTGATGGTTTAGAAGTAAGATATTTGGATGATAAAAACTGTTCTATCAACAAGGCGCTCTTCAATAACTACTTGGATTTATTTGTTCTTAATGGTCGTACAAGAGGTGATACAAGTTATGGCTATGATAAATGGAAGAAATAGCTTATGAATTTAAAAGATAGAATCGATGCTGCAATAAAAGCAGGGAATTCAGAGCCTCAAAGAACTAATTTTTTTACTAACAAAGCGGAGTCAAAAGAATTCTTAGAGTGGCAACGTAAAATGGATAATGTTTCAATTTGTGGTTTGCCGCTGTTGCATGACACTACCGGTCAAAATATGGGGTTAACCACATTCTTACATAAAGGAAATAAAACTCCAGATGGAAGATTTGTATACCGAGAATGGTTTTATATACAAAAAAGTATACTAGGTAATTTTGTGGCTTTGTACGGGATGCTTGAAACTACTATGATTTATGATGACCATCAGTTTAGAGTTCCCAAAATTATGGTTTATTCTCCAGTCGGGCCTTTTAAAAATATTTTCCCAGCTGCATGGGAAGTTATACGAGCTAAATATCCAGACTGTGAACAAGTACCTGGATTTCTTTTGCAGAAAAAGAGGGACTTTATAAAGACTGAATATAATTCCATTTATAATCTCTTATTTAGCTCCGGAAGGCTTTCACCACATTATACTGGTGATCGTTATTTTTGTTATAAATGATTTAAATAGTATTCAACAGCTTTTTAATGCTGATGCATTCGAAAATCTTGTTAAAGAATTATGTGATGAATAACATAAAATATATCCTACTTCTACCATTAATTTTAATTTCTGGCTGTGTTCATCGTCAAAATACTTTTGAATCATATGAAACCCAGGTTTTATTAAATGACCGTTATATTTTATCCTTAGATAGTGGACAAGTGAATCCAATGGATACCATAAACGAAAATATTCTCTATCACGTTTATTTTAATAAAGTGAATGGAGGGGATACTAAGCTATTCGGGAAGTGGACATTAACAGAAGGTAACGGGTATAATGCAAAAAGACTTTTAATAAAAGAGCGTAATAGCACAGTGCATAGCATATCCATACTTGAATTAAAAAACAATAATCAACCAGTTATAGACTTAAATAAATTTGTAGTTCATTAAGACATTCGTGATATTCTTAACTATCTATTTCATCGAAGTAACAGAAGAAAGTCTATTAGGAGAATGTTATTAATATTATTTGGCTACATCGTAACCGAACCCTTAAAAATAGCCTTGAAAAAGGCAGGGTTAACAGGAGTAATGTTTAAAAAGATTGCTTAATTTTTAATTAAGCCATTATCTGTTGACCAGCACTAATTAACTTTCAGCACAGGCATCGTCCGTCTCCCTAACGCCGTCTTTATTTCAAGATAATAAATACCGGAAGGTAACTTACTCCCTGCGATAATCTTGCGTTCGTTCTGAACCGCAGCTAGGTTTTCAGTGATTAATAATTTCCCAAACTGAGTATACAAATTAAGCGTAACCAAGGGTATCATTTCTGGAAAATCAAAATCAACTCCAATATCCTTAGACGTTGGGTTAGGAGAAATTTCTACCTTAAAAATTTCGGGTAATAGATTTTCTATTCCAACGGATTCATCTATTTCTAAACGAACCATAGGGATCTTATCAAAGCCAAAAGCAAGATTAGAATAAGTCTCTTCATTAATTGGATGGCCAATTCCAAGCATAGAGGCAAAGCGTGTCGTTTGAGACGCTTCCAGGTAATCAAGTGTTGGTTTGTAATCTTGTTCAGAACTAAAGTAGATAAATAAATCTGGTGAATTTACATTTTCTGCAGTATATTCGATCATTAGTAAGTAGCCCTGATTGTTTTTTAAAGCGTTGCTAGGGAACGGCACTAATGGAACAGAGATAAGTGCGGTGTTCGGTTCTGTTCCTAGAACAGTATATGCTCCTACGGCTATTTGGGCTCGCTCGTTGGGTTGCGCCAATTTATCGTTATCCAGGTCGGTCCACTCAAATAAGGTGAGATCTATAGTTCTTCCTCCTAATTGTATCGCGTTTCGAATACCGAAAATGGCAGAAGATGCTACCTGATCTTGGCCATTTTTTATATAAAAATAATTTCCCCAAGCCCAACTATGTGGTTCCAGATTCACCCATTCTTCATCAAGTGGGGCAGTGTTTTGATCAGGAATCGCTTGACGTTCCTTAGCAAGTATATTTTCTGATATTTCAAAGGTGAAACTTCGACGATTATTCTCTGGTGTCGCATCTGGGTCGGTGGGTAGGATCGTGTAAATTCCACGATAAATACCAGGGGTATTAGGCGGTGTAAAAGTATTAAGCACCAGCCAATCACTTTCTTGATCTACGGCGAGTGTTTCTTGTCGCAAGGTATCCGTAAAAATGGATTCATTATTATCATTTAGAATGGTAATGGCCAGTTTAGTATCTTGTTGAGCTTGACTTCCTTGATTGGTTATTTTTGCGCCTAATAACATGGGGGAGATTTCAAAAAGAGGAATAATGGCATTTTCGGGGATTAGAAAATTATTTCTATTTATGATTAGATCAACTGCTGGTCGGGGATCATTACTACTGATCTGAAAATCATCGATACTCCAGTGGTATTCACTTCGTCCTGTCCATTGCCACTGAAAGGAAATAGAAGATTGGTTAGCTACTGCCTCTGAGACGTCAAAGTAAATTGTTTTGGGATTATCTGACCAACGGTTAATTTTACTTCCGTTCACTGGAGACGTTGGAAATTCTGGAAAGCAGTTAAACAAGTCATCCTCAAAATTCCCATTTTTTAGGATGCGCAAAAGGGCGTTACCATTTGGGGTGAAATTAAAAGCACCTAGATGGGTTTCAAATTTGACCCACACCGTATCTTCCTCACTAAAGTCAAAAGTCGGAGTGTTTAACTGACTCCTATGTGGCTGACCGACTCCTGAAGTCAAAAAATCTGAATCCAATGTTAAGAAACCATTCTCAGCAGTAGTAGCAGCAAAAGGTACTTGTTCATTGTTTTCAGTATCCCAAATTCCAGGACATCCATTTATTTGTCCAGTAGTCGGATCGGCACACCAAGTCCAAATGACATTCTGGCTGGGTGATTGGTCAATGGTCGTCCAACCATCTGGAAACCCTGGACCCGAAAAATTTTGTTCGTAAAGAATATTTACTTGTGCAGACAGCGTTAGTGCATAGCAGAGCCCGAGACCCATAAAGATCGTAGTCAAAAATATTTTATGCATTGTAAGTTGGTTTATAACGGGCAGTTGTGAAACAATATGAAGTAAATATAATCTAAATTTTAGTTTTTAAGAATTGTAATTTAATGGTTTTTTGTCGGAAAGGACCTTTTAGTAAAGTTTACCTTATTAGGACCTATCTATACAAACGCTGGATTTTTTATACTTTTATTCAATAAAATCAAGCAGCATATAAGATTGAATAGCATATAACTTAAACTGCTGAATAGGGTAGGATATTTTTGTTTAAACTATTTCACCTTAACTAGTTTTTCTAACCCATTAATAAAAAATCCCCGCCAATTATATCGTAACTGACGGGGATTTTATTAGCGAGAAAGCTGTCTTAATTCAACAACTCATAAACGCCCGCGATACCCTGACCACCACCTACACAGGCAGTAACCATTCCGTATTTTTGATTGCTTCGGCGCATCTCGTTAAATAATTGCGTACTCAATTTTGCTCCCGTACATCCCAGCGGATGTCCTAATGCAATGGCACCACCATTTACATTCACGATATCAGGATTCAATCCTGCTTCCTGAATTACTGCTAAAGATTGGGCAGCAAAAGCTTCGTTTAATTCAATCGCGTCAATATCACCGAGCGTTAGTCCTGCTTGCTTTAATGCTTTTGGAATCGCCGCACATGGTCCAATGCCCATATACAAAGGATCAACTCCAGCCACGGAACAAGAAGCCAAACGAGCAATCGGTTCTAGATTAAATTGCTTTACCATGCGCTCACTCATTACCAATAAAAAAGCAGCACCATCAGAAGTCTGTGAAGCATTTCCGGCCGTTACTTTTCCACCCGTTTTAAATACCGCACGTAGCTTACTCAACCCTTCGATACTCGTAGTTCGTCTTACTCCTTCGTCTGTATCTACTACATGTTCCGTTTCTACTCGTTTATCATTTTTTACAAAAACTTCTTTTACCGTAACTGGTACAATCTCGTCTTTGAATTTTCCAGCATCAATAGCTGCGGCTGCTTTTACGTGAGAATTATAGGCAAACTCATCGGCCATCTCTCTGGTGATTCCGTATTTGTCTGACACCGCTTCTGCCGTTGCTCCCATGCTTGATAAATAGTTGGGCGTACTCGCCGCAACTTCATAACTCGGAGCCAGTTTATAGCCCGTCATCGGAATCATACTCATACTTTCTGTTCCACCAGCGAGGTAACATTCACCCATCCCAGCTTTGATTTTTGCAACCGCAATAGAAACGGTTTCTAGTCCACTCGCACAGTAACGATTAACCGTCATTCCTGGAACTGGTTTGCCCAAGGCTCGAACCGAAATCTGTCGTCCAATCTGAAAGCCTTGTTCGCCTTCTGGATTTGCACAACCGACAATTACGTCGTCAATTAAATGTGGATCAAAATTCGGCGTTTGTTCCATCATATGTTTTACGACTCTTACGGCTAAATCATCCGAACGGAAGTTTTTAAATCCTCCTTTTTTTGCGCGACCTACCGCACTTCGATATGCTTTTACAATATATGCGTCCATTTTTATTTTAATTTTTTTTTGAAAAAAATGATAATGTTGAACTGTTGAGATGTTGAATCGTTGAACTGTTTTTTCAACAATTCAACGATTCAACAATTCAACAATCCTAATTTCTCAGCGGCTTATTCGTTTGCAACATGTGCTGAATTCTTTCCTGTGTTTTTTGCTCACCACAAAGACTTAAGAAAGCTTCTCGCTCGATATCCAGTAGATATTGTTCAGAAACAGTTTGTGGTCCAGTTAGATCACCACCACAGAGAACATAAGATATTTTCTTCGCAATTTTTATATCGTGATCACTAGCGTATTTACCGAGTTTTAATTCGTTGGCAAATGTATAGAGTGCACCTAATCCATTCCGTCCTAAAACCTTAATATCTTTTCGAGCTAAAGGTTGAGTATAACCGTCTGCTAGTTCTAATACTTTGGCTTTGGCTTCGGCAATATTACGTCCAGTATTCATGACGACTTCGTCTCTGCCTTTTACTAGGTAGCCTAGATCAAAAGCTTGGGCAGCAGAAGTACTTACGCTGGCCATTGCGACCGTTTTGGTATGTTCAATTAATTTAGGAATAATGACATCTCCTTTGTACATACTATCAGAAAGTCGTACCGCAAATTCTTTGGTACCACCACCGCCAGGAATCAACCCAACACCCACTTCTACCAATCCAATATAGGACTCGGCCGCAACCATCGCTGCATCACAGTGCATAATGGTTTCACAACCACCACCAAATACATATCCTTGTGTAGCAGCCACTACAGGAATGCTGGAGTATCGACAACGCATCGTCGTTTGTTGGAAGAGATCAACCGCCATATTCAATTCTTCGAATTCCTGTTGGAAGGCAAACATACCGATCATCATCAAATTGGCACCTACCGAAAAGTGTGTGGCATTGTTTCCAATCACCAATCCTTTCCAGCCATCTTCTTCTGCAATTCGGATACTTTCATTGATGCCGCGCAATACACCTTCTCCAATAGAATTCATCTTACTGGTAAATTCTAAACAAAGAACTCCTTCACCAATATCATGTAAAGTGATTTCGTCATTTTTATAAACAGGAGGTAATTCGCGATAATTATCTAGTTGGATAAATGCTTCACCACCAGGAACCGTCTTATAAGATTTAGATGCCCCGTCGTAATATTTGCGTTGGCCATTTTCTGATTTATAAAAACTAGTATGACCGGCCGCTAACATATCTGTTACCCAAGGTGCAATTTGCTCTCCTTCTTTTTTCGCTAGTTCTACAGCCGTTTCAACACCGACCGTATCCCAGTACTCGAAAGGGCCATATTCCCAAGCGAAGCCCGCGCGTACCGCATCGTCAATACTATAAAGGTTGTCCGCAATCTCTGGAATACGATTAGACACGTAAGCAAAAAGGCCGAGCAAAGAACGACGAATCAATTGTCCACCTTCATCTTCGGCATTGAAAAGAAATTTAATTTTCGCTTCCTGATTCTCAATTTGTTTTAGATCCTTCAGACTGGCAAGTTTAGGTCGTTGGGTAGGAGCGTACTCGTGGGTTTTTAAATCTAGACCAAGAATAATCGGGCGACCTTTTTCGTCTTTCTCTTTGGTCTTTTGATAAAATCCTTTCTTGGTTTTGTTACCGTAAAATTTATTTTCCAATAAAAAATTCATGTAACTCGGTGCGTTAAAAGCGCCGACTTGTTCGTCATTGGGACAGTTCTCTTTGATGCCCGCCATTACTTTAGCAGCGGTATCAAGTCCTACCAAATCTCCCAATCGGAAAGTTCCGGTCTTAGGACGACCGATCGCCGGACCAGTCAGTTTGTCAACGGTAGAAATATCAAGTCCTAACTCGTCGGTTAGTTGGTATATTTTTGCCATAGCATACACCCCAACTCTATTCGCGATAAAAGCGGGCGTGTCTTTACAAAGTACGGTTTGCTTCCCTAAAAATAAATCTCCATAATGCATAAAGAAATCAATCACCGCAGGATCCGTGTCTGGAGTAGGGATGATTTCTAATAATCGTAAATAACGAGGAGGATTAAAAAAGTGGGTTCCGCAAAAATGCTTTTTAAAATCATCACTACGACCTTCCGCCATTAGGTTGATCGGAATACCAGAAGTATTAGAACTTACTAGTGCCCCTTTTTTACGGAATTTATCGACTTTTTCGAAAATGATCTTTTTAATATCTAGTCTTTCAACTACTACTTCGATGATCCAGTCACAATCTTCTATTTTGGCAAAATCATCATCGAAGTTTCCTGTGGTAATTCGGCTGGCGAAATTTTTATTATACAGTGCAGCAGGCTTAGATTTTAAGGCCGCAGCCAGGGAATCATTGGCCATCTTATTACGAGCAGCAGGGTTATTTTTTTGATCATCGGCCAAATCACGAGGAACAATGTCTAGCATCAAAACATCAAGGCCAATATTGGCGAAGTGGCAGGCGATTCCGGATCCCATGATCCCAGAGCCTAAAACTGCTACTTTTTTGATTTTTCGGGAGCGTAGCGCTGCATCGGAGTTGGATGCTTTGACTGTGGGTACAGCAGGCGCAGTTATTTCTGACATAGGTGAAGCGTTTTAAGTTATTAATTAGGAAAGAATTTTTATGAAAATTAGATTTTATTCTAAATGTTTACGGACTAAAAATGAAGTATTTTCTACTAATCAAGCCTGCCCTGGATGACCAGTCAGACAGGGAACGCCCAGGGCTCGATAACCATTGCTTTAATGGCGAAGACAGGACGCAGAATGGTAGGAAAAGCCAATTTTTTAGCCGTACCAAATTATTTAGAACAAACGCTATTTAGCGAAATTTCGCTAAATAGCACAAATATAAGGTTATTTATGCTAAGTTATTAGGTGTTAAATGTAAAAATAGGGGGGAATGTTTCCCAAAATGTCAGGAAAAGAAGATTGATAGTGGATAGATATAAGACTATTAATAAAAATCTTTAATTTTAGCGTTTGAAATAAGAGAATTTTTCTATCTATAAAATTAATTCGAGAAACAAGACGTTTAAACAACTTAACTATCGTTAAAAACTAAAAACCTATGCTTTACAATTCAATTTTATTATTCCAAGCTGAAGATGGCGCCGAAGGTGCGCAAAGTTTATTAGGAATTATCACGGAAGGAGGACCTTTAGGAATTATCATTGTCGGAATTCTATTGGTCTTATCTTTTATTGCACTGTATATATTTTTCGAAAGATATGCTACGATTAATCGGGCAGGAAAAATCGACGAAACGTTTATGAACAATATCCGCATGAATGTGGCTGCTGGAAATATTGCGGCGGCTCGGGCGTTATGCCAGACTACGGACTCTCCGGTAGCACGAATGGTGGAAAAAGGTCTAAAAAGAATTGGAAAGCCACTGCGTGATATTGACGCGGCTATCGAAAACGTCGGTAACCTAGAAGTTTTTAAACTAGAGAAGAATCTTTCTCGTTTGGCGAGTATTGCCGGTGCCGCTCCGATGATTGGTTTCTTCGGAACCGTGACGGGTATGATTATGGCCTTTTACCGGATGGCGACAGAGCAGAATGTAACACCAGATGTCTTGGCGGGTGGTATTTATCAGGCCTTGGTTACTACGGCGTTCGGTCTAGCGATTGGTATCTTTGCTTTTGTTGGATATAATATTTTGGTAGCCAACGTAGAAAAAGTAATCTACGAAATGGAAAGAACAACTACTGAATTTATGGATCTTCTACAGGAACCAATGGAGTAAAAATTAGCTGTTGGCTATTGGCCATTAGTTATTGACTGTGTTTTATCGTACTAAGCCATAAAATAACTGCAGTAAATTTTTCAAACAAACTCCATAATCAACTCAATCATGGGATTAAAAAAAAGATCAAGAGTAAGTGCCGAATTTAGTATGTCTTCCTTGACGGATATCATTTTTCTGTTATTGATATTCTTTATGCTAACGGCGAATTTTGTTAGAGTGGATAATATAGAGTTGCCCAAATCAGATTCTAAAACCGTTGCTCCTTCTGATGTGGCTGTGGCCATTCAAAAAGATGGAAAATTTTTATTAAATGGAAATGAAATTCCATTAAGTGGACTGAGAGGTGGGATCAAGCGCGCCATTCGTGAATCAGAAAATCGAGATAACGCAACGCTGACCATCGTCGCTGAAGTAGGTGTTCCAACTCGTAAAGTGCATGAACTAATGAAAATTGCTAGCGAACTAAAGTTAAAAGCCATCATCGCAACGCAACCCAGATCATAATTCATTTAAAAAATTCTTTCAACTAGGTAATAACCAGCTCATGGGATTAAAAAGAAAAGCAAAAGTAAGTGCCGAATTTAGCATGTCTTCCCTGACAGATATTATTTTTTTATTGTTAATATTCTTTATGTTAACCTCTAACCTAGTGGCACCCAATGCCTTGAATCTTAAATTGCCAGGTAGTAGTTCCACTCCTAGTACTTCTAACGAAAGAATACCCGATGTAGCTATTACTCGTTCCGGAAAATACGAACTGGATGGTAAGCGTATCAGCTCCGGAAACCTTGAAACGGGATTGCGTCGGTTAAAGAAAAGTGCTAAAGGTAAGTTGGATGTTACGATCTCTCCCGATCCGGATGCACCGGTAGAGAATTTGGTAGAAGTGATGGATATGGCCATGCGATTACAGATCAATGCCATCATGGCAATGGAGAAATAAATTTTTTCACTTTCTTCTTTAAAAAAAAATAACCTTTTCTTAATTTTTCCAGTTTAATTGTTAATTTAGGGCGTAGTTTAGAACAACTTCGATATTAACGTCTTTTGTTGTCCGCAACGAAAGATAGATTATTTCGGTTTTTGCTTTTTACAAAAACCTACTATGAGATAAAAACATGATCAACTGGCGGGAATATCCTTTCGTACGCTTGCTGCTGCCGCTTATCCTTGGCATCCTACACTTTGCGAAATATTTGAAAGCCTATCTAACCAAGACGGAAAAGCGTATCGAATATCTCATAACAGCCACTTTATCATTATTCTAAGATAAGGTATGGAATCAAAACCCTTTTGAGTACATTTAATTGTCTATTTCTTATGATTCTTTCCTCTTCCACTATTTTCAAAACCTTCACTAAAGAACTCCTCTAAAGTCATATCAAAGGCTTCCAACACCTTGAGTAAGCTGCTTATGCGAATGTCAGTACCGCTTTCAAATCGACTATAACTAGAGCGGTTGAAGTCGTGTTGAAACGCAAACTGCTCATAGTTACTGTACCCTTTGGCTTTTCGTATTTGTTTGATACGTTTACCAACCAGTTCGAGACTTTTTTCGATTTTTTTAGAATGTTTTTTTGCCATATAGCAAAGGAACATTTCATACTTCATATAAAGTACCTTGTAAATAATCCTTAATATATTGGTCTAAATTAATTTTAATTTCTATATTTATGCTTCCAAAACATTTTATTATGATTTTGGTATTCTAAAAGATATACTATTACAAAGATTGTTTGGCGATGTATCATTCGAATTTAGCAATCGGAAAAACTGCTTATAAGGAAAACTTTCTAGAGCTTGTTAGTTTTAAGAATGGCAGTATACCTGAAGATTGCTTCTTAAACAAAATATAAATGCTCATAAAATAATTTGCGGGTAATCACCTAGGACTTCAAAATTTTAATAGAGATATTGATTAATAGGTATAATTTTGATGATTTTTTCAACAAAGGTTACATATTTACCAGTATTATGTTTTTTATTGTATTATTTTACTAGTTTTGTATAACATTTAATTTTAAATAAATTGAAAGCAATATTTTTCCACTTCATTTAAATCAAAAAAACATGAAATTAAAATCTTTAATCTTAATTTTAACTGGACTACTTTTTTTTAGCTGTAGTAAATCTCCAACATTCAAAACCATTAATGTTTCATCCGACAGTAAATTTTACTCTTCAGAACTAGGAGATGTCATTGGAACTCATTCCTCTTCATCAGAAGCCGTTTTCAGATTAGCAGATCATGGATACGAACACTATTTAGTGTTATCGAGAAGTAAGACTATTTCACGTCCAGAAAATTTGTTTAGAAAATTAGCTTATGGTGCCACCTCCCTAAGAGATGCAAAGGTATCTTCACTTGTTATAGGTGAGACCCAAATAGTATCGCAAGGAGAAACTTACCAGCTTGGGTATAACTTTAGTAATGATAGTGATATCATACTAGTTAATGATACTCCAACTGATAAATTACCTCAAACATCTTTTAGCGATGTATCTTTTGAATTTACAGTCGGAGGAACCGTTTACAAGGGAAATTTTCCAGAGCCAGTCAGTTTAAAAAATGATAATACGACTGAAAATTTTTTCTTTTTAGATAAGAATGACCAGAAAACGATTAACTGGCAACCTTCTCCGACACCTGATGATCAACTTAAATTTCACATTTTTCATCGATCAGCCGCGAATGGTACGGCCATTCTACCAGAAAAAGTGATAAGAATAGATGATACAGGTTCTTTTAATATTACACCTAGTTTACTCGCTGAGTATGGAAAAGGAGATAAAATTAGCATCCTTCTTTCACGAGATGTTTTTTTAGAATCCGATAAATTATTAATACGTGGTGAAGAGAAACAAAGTTGGGGTTCGATAGAAATTATCGAAGGATAAAATAATCTTTAATTATTCTATAAAATTTTTTAATGATGAAATATTTATATGTTTTTATAATATTGTCTGTATGTATAGTTGTAGGAATACAGGCTCAGACTCTCAATAATAATCAATCTGATAATAGAGCAACCGTTAGAAAAACAGGTGATCTTCCTTATGGAACTACTTCTCCAAATGTTGTGCTTTCAACATATCCCCTCTATAGAAGTTATTATGAGTTTAACGACTGCACTTTTAACTCTGATAATGTATTATTTGTTATGAAAATGACAGCTCATCTTGATAATGGAAATGTTGAGTGTGGTATATTCATAGCCGAGAATGGGAATATCTTTGAAAATGAAAAAAGATGGGGACCTTTGACAATCCCTCGTAATAGTTCAGTTATACTTTTTACAGAATTTTCTCTTCTTCCTTTGGATTATGATCTGAGTACGCTTGATTGTGATTCACCTGTGCCATCTTATTGTCTTGGACAACCAGACTTTGATTGTTGTGATTGCGCACAATGGGAACCTACATACCTTGAAGGTATGTGGTATGATGACGATTTTGTTGAGATTAATTCCCAAACAGACCCTACGGTTGTCAGAGTAATTGTGGCCAATGATGTATCTTCACTTTTTTATACTCCAGTCCCGAATCCGCAAATAGGGGGTCTGGGTGGGTGTACTTGTTGTACCTCTTAGGTCTAAAGAAAATTTCTTGTATTAGAAATAATTAAGAGAAACTTCATTGATACATATCATATATAATATTAAAATGCTCATTAAATTAATTCAATGAGCATTTTAATATTATGTAAGAAATTGTATATTTAGTATTACTAAATTAGGTGGTTTTATTGCTGTTGAGCAGATTCTGGAAATCAAAGAATTACCTGATTCAGTTAAACAATCTATTTTACCGGCATTACGTACTTCTGATATATTCAGAAAACTTAAGATTAATCATGCCTCCACCAAAGAAATGGCGATGCATCCCTATATCAGTTGGAAAGAAGCCAAAGCGATCTATAATTACCGAAAAGAACATGGATCTTTTAATGCTGCGACTGATCTTAAAAAGATGCTGGCACTAAAACCAGAATTTATTGATCGCATTCTTCCTTACCTTGATTTCAAAAATTAAGAATAATGAGACAGTGTTTTACGCATTTTTGTAATTAAATTCCTAAAATAGAAGCATTCTTTGATGAAATCTGTGACGTGAATTTTTTATATTATTATTTTGAATATGCAAAAAATACCCCTAATTAGTATATTGCTTCTCTATATAGTTACCCTTAACTTTGTACCACACGTTTACTAAACCCCTCTGATTTTTAAAAAAGATAGCGCTTGTCCCTCCTTGCTGTCTCTTCTTATAATCGCACACGACAACATGAAACCTGTAGCACTACGCCATTTTGTGCTGCCTCCCAAGTTTTTACAACTAGCGTTCTGCTTGTTGTGGCTATTCATATCTATATCTAATCATTCCCTTTTAGCTCAAAGCGCCATTGAGTGGGAAACTACTATTGGTGGAGACAATTTTGAAGATGTTAGAGCTGTTTTTGAGACCGCAGATGGTGGCTTTATCTATGGTGCATCAACTTCTTCCAACGCAAACGGTGATATTTCTCAAAATAGTAATGGCTTTAGTGATTATTGGCTAGGTAAGCTAGATGCTGCTGGTAACTTAATTTGGGAAATAAATTACGGAGGAGATAATATTGATCAATTACAGTCTGTCAAGCCTACGGCGGATGGTGGTTATATCTTGGGTGGATATTCCAAGTCCACCATAAGTGGAGACAAATCAGAGGCAAACATAAATCCATTTAGCTTAGACTATTGGGTAATCAAAGTGGATGCCGCTGGAGGGAAAGAATGGGATCGTACGGTTGGAGGTCAAGCGGATGAGTTCTTCTGGGATTTAGAAGTAGCCCATGATGGTGGTTATATCCTAGCAGGAAATACTTTTTCTGATATGACTGGGAATATTTCTGAAAATAATTATGGAATTTCAGATTACTGGATTGTAAAACTCGCCGCAGATGGAACCTTAGAATGGGAAAAGGTATATGGTGGAGATGGACAAGATTGGTGCTTCGATGTATTGGCTACTTCTGATGGTAATTATTTAATTTCAGGTCATTCTGGTTCCGGAGCAACGGGTAACAAGACCACTGCTTCTCAGGGAAGTAATGATTTTTGGACTTTAAAAATAGATCCCTCTGGAAATATTATCTGGCAGCAATCTTTTGGTGGTGCCGCTGATGATCAAATTCACGATGTGGTAGAATCCAACGCAGGTGGCTTCCTCTTAGCTGGTTTTTCTAATTCGGATCTCAGTCCGGAAAAAACAGAAGCCAATATTGGTGATTATGATTACTGGGTAGTTCGGATTGACAATGATGGTAATAAACTTTGGGATCGAACTTTAGGTGGAGTAGACAAAGATCAGTTACAGGTGATCCAGCAAAATTCAAAAGATACCTATTTATTTGGAGGACTATCTGGTTCTGGAGTTAGTGGAACTAAAACAGTCGGATCCAATGGTCAACAGGATTATTATCTAGTATTTTTAAGTGATGCGGGGGTCATATATTATGATGACGCTTATGGCGCTTCAGTATTAGATGATATGTACAGCGCTATCTACACCTCTGATAATGGGATCTTATTAGCCGGAAATTCTAACTCCGATGCTAGCGGAGATAAATCAGAAAATAATAACGGTCCAGCTTGGTCGTTCGATAATTGGTTTGTAAAATTGACCTGTGACTATGATCTATTTCTACGAGATACAACTACTTGTCTGGGAGAACCCGTGAGTATAGATGCCACTTCTTTTTTAGGTTGTTCTTATCAATGGAGTGATGGATCTAGCAATGCCATTCGAGTAGTCACTCCCACCGAAGAAACAACTTACAAAGTAACAGTGACGAGTGTTAATGGTTGTGAAATGGTTGATAGTATTACGGTTTCTATCCAAACGCTTCCGGTAGTCGCATTAGGAAATGATACGGTTATTTGTCATGGAAATTCTATAATTCTAGATGCTGAAAATGTAGGAGATGATTTTAATTGGCTACCTGCGTCTACAGACCAAACAGTTACCGTGACGACTACTGGACTTTACCAAGTAACGGTAACCAATAGTAATGGATGTACCGCTACTGATGCCATTAATGTGACGGTAAATCCTTTACCAATCGTTGACTTAGGAATGGATCAGACTATTTGTAGCGATGCAACACATATGTTGAACGCTGGTGGCAATCCAGGAGCAACCTATTTATGGTCAACAGGAGAAATGACCCAAACTATTCTGGTAGATTCTACTGCCACGTACTCAGTTACGGTCACCGAAGATGGTTGTTCTGCCGAAGATGATTTTACCCTTACGGTAAACCCAATACCAACGATTACGCTAGAAAATGATACCACGATCTGCGATGGAGAAACAGCTATTCTTACATTTAATATAGTAGGAAATGGCCCTTTTGATCTTGTTTATGATGATGGAAGTTCATCCAATATGTTGAATGGTATTAATGATGGTCATACCGTGATGGTAACCCCTACGACAACGACTACGTATGCGATTGTTTCTATTGATGACAGTGCAACACCTACGTGTACGAATACAGGTAACAGTGTAACGGTAACCGTAAATCAAGTATACGCTTTTCCGCAAAATGCGACCATTTGTCAAGGTGATAGTTTAGAGATCAACGGAGAATTTATAAAAAGTACGGGAATCTATACCGATTCGTTGCTCAGTTTTTATGGCTGTGATAGCCTACTCATTATAGATCTTTTCGTAGCTCCGCTTCCGGTAACAATGATTCCGCTCACTAGTTGTAATCCAATTGATACGGGAAGGGTAGTGGATATTTATCCTAGCTTTTATAGTTGCGATAGTACCGTTATTACAACGACAAGTTTGCTGCCAAGCGATACCTTATATACATCGTTAGAAAGTTGTAATCCAGTTGATACGGGTTTAGTCGTGTTCCAATTAAATAATCAATACGGCTGTGATTCAGTTATTTTCCAAACGACAAGTTTACTACCAAGCGATACTTTATATACCGCTTTAGAAAGCTGCAATCCAATCGATACTGGTTTAGTCGTCTTCCAATTGAATAATCAATATGGTTGTGACTCCGTGATTTTCCAAACGACGAGCTTATTACCAAGCGATACTTTATATACCGCTTTAGAAAGCTGCAATCCAGTTGATACGGGTTTAGTGGTCTTCCAATTAAATAATCAATACGGCTGTGATTCTGTGATCTTCCAGACGACGAGTTTGCTGCCAAGCGATACTTTATATACCGCTTTAGACAGCTGCAAT
>CALFWZ010000141.1 GCA_937928405.1 uncultured Saprospiraceae bacterium | reverse complement strand
GGTATATTCAGATATTAATTTCCAGCCGAATGAACCCGCACGTGGCTGGGATGGAACCTTCCGAGGCAAAGCGGTTAACCCAGCGGTATTTGTTTATGTAGCCGAGATTGAGTTTATAGATGGATTTGAGGAGTTGTATAGCGGAGATGTGACGGTAGTGAAATAAAAAATATAAAGAGGGTAAGAAAAACTCATTAACGTACTTCGGTGTGTTAGTGAGTTTTTTTATGATCGCCAAATAAGTGTAATTTAGCGGCCAAAAAGACGATAATTTTTTATGAAAATCCTTTTTCTTTCCCATTATCCTCATCTCCTTGGTGCTAATCGTTCTTTGCTTAGTCTAGTGCTTGGTTTACGAACTAAAGGGGTCCTACCTCAAGTATGGTGCCCAGAGGAAGGAGATTTTACCGATGCATTGCGAGCAGAAAATATTCATGTAAGAATTTTTCCCTATCATAATTGGGCCGCTACTTTAATGCATCCCTCTTTTTTTCATTTACCATTTGCTGCTTATCGGAACAATAATTTATTGGCATCATTGGCTTTAGAAGCAAAAGAATTTGGTCCTAATATTATTCATACCAATAGTTCTGTTTTAGGGATTGGCGCACAGATTGCGGAAGCGATTGATGTACCTCATGTCTGGCATATTCGGGAATTTGCTTGGCAACATTATAAGATGAAATTTTTTCCAAGTGAAGATGTTTTGTATCGAAATCTCAAAAAAGCCAAAAAAGTAATTGCCATTTCACATGCCATCAAAAATGGAGTAGGGAAGGATCATGCGGATATCAATTGGGAAATTATTTATAATGGTGTATTGGATGAAAACAAGATCGAGCAGTTTTTTGAAGTGCCGACTGATGAAGAGAAAGAACCAGATACTTTTACTTTTTTGTGTATTGGAATGTTACATCCTTCCAAATCTCAGCTCGAAGCGGTAGAAGCGTTTGGATTGGTTGCTAGTAAGTATCCGAATGCTCGTTTACGGATTGTAGGTGGAGGACGTCGTCTTTATGAAGCAAAATTAAAAGAGATGGCGAAACGAAAACGGGTAACAGCGCAAGTTAGTTTTCTAGGATTTAAAAAAGAAGTGGCGGCAGAATACCACCGCGCAGATGCGGTTGTGATGTGCTCACGGGACGAAGGGATGGGCCGAGTAACCGTGGAAGCGATGTCGTATGGAAAACCTGTTTTAGGCTACCGAGGAGGTGCTACACCGGAATTATTAACGGATGAGGTGAATGGATATTTGTATGAAAATAATGCGCAAGGATTGGCTGAAAAAATGGAACTATTACTCCAGGACCCCGACCGTGCGCATGCGATGGGCAAAGCAGGACAACAAAAAGCGATTCAAACTTTTACGGTACAAAAATATGTGGATCAAATGTATGACGCTTTTCGAGAAGTCTATCCTTTTTGATTCCAACTTGGTTTTGATTTTAGTTCAAACCGATCTTCTTTTTTGATGCCAGAACGAACGACTCTTCGTAATTCCTCCGCCTTTTTAAATCCTACCAATTGTACCATCATGGCATTCCAAAATGGAATGTATAATTCTTTGGAGTATCTCGGTTTAAAATCTTTGGGTAAATACTTCATATATGATTCCGCCAAATCAAGATCCAATTCTGCTAGGTAGCGGATAAAACGATAAAAAGTTTGCTGATAAAAAAACTGATCAAATTCATAGAGTCCAGGTCGATTACGTTTTAGCCAACGCATCATATCCAATCTCAATTCTAAAAGTGTAATGCGAATACCCCGAGGATTTCTTTTCGTAATCTGTCCTTTTTTTCGTTCGCGAATAAGGGTACTTACTTCAAAATCGTAAACGGGTTGATCGTTTTCTTTTAAGATTCTAAAAATTAAATCATAGTCTTGCTGAAAATCTCGATCTTCTTCCCAACCGTCTACTAGCTCAAGATATTTTTTATTCCATAAATTGCAACAGGTATTTCCTTGACGTAAGCCTTCAAACACGCCGAGGAAAGGCTCTTCCCAAGGTTGCGTTACATAAGAAGTTCCGTCAAGTCGCAGGTATTTAGGCGTTCCTACTAGTAGTGGCGTATTTGCATCTACCAGTTCTATTTGACGTGCTAGCTTGTCCGGTAGCATTAGATCATCGGCATCCAAAAACTGAATCCAGTTTCCGCGGGCTACAGATAATCCCAAGTTTCTAGCCCTTGGTGCGCCTTTTCCTTTTTCTTGCAATACCCGAATCCGGCTAGAATTAATCGCCGCTCTCTCCAAAATTCGAAGTGTATTATCCGTAGAATTATTATCCACCAAAATCAATTCAAAATCCATATAGGTTTGCGCCATCACCGAGGCAATCGCTTCTTCTATATAATCTTCAACATTATGACAAGGAATAATTACGGAAATAAACTGATTCATGGACGATTTGATTTTTTCCTAATAAGGCAATATTCGTGCCTTTTGAAGTGAAAAATGCTTATTTTCAGGTAAATTTATTAATGATGATTACAGACATTAATCAACTAGATTTTGAAAAAAAATATTCTTACGCAGATTACCTGACGTGGCATTTCGACGAGATGGTTGAATTAATTAAAGGAAAAATTTATCGGAGGTCTAAAACTCCAAATCGTTTTCATCAGGAAGTATCTGCTAATTTGCATGGATTGATTTGGTTGTATTTAAGAAAAAATCCTTGTCAGGCATTTTCTGCGCCATTTGATGTTCGCTTACCTTTACCTAAAGAAAAACAATCAAATGATAAAATTGATACAGTAGTACAACCTGATATATCTGTTATTTGTGATCTCGATAAACTAGATGATCAAGGATGTAATGGTGCGCCTGATTGGATCATCGAGATATTATCAAAAGCGACCTCTAAAAAAAATCTGAATGAAAAATTTGATCTTTACCAGAATGCAGGAGTTAGAGAATATTGGATTGTCCATCCTCACGAAGCCACCATATTGGTCTATCGACTTGATAAAGATGGAAAATATAAAACAGTACAGCAAAAACCTTATGTAAAAGGTAATCAAATCCCTGTTGGTGTCTTTCCAGATTTCTATTTAGATGCAGATGAAATTTTTCCTGAAAGATAGCATAGTAATTCTATAAAGAGCAAACACGTCAGAAGAAACCTGTCTTTGCCGGCAGGCAGGCATCACTAATTGCCAAACTAATACCCATACTTCTCTTTCCATTCTCGTCGCAATTTCTCTCGAACTTTTCCCTCTGCCGGATTATTTCCTGGATCATAAAACTTTGTTCCTTTTACTTCGTCGGGCAAGAATTCTTGAATAATAAAATTTCCAGTATGGTTGTGTGCATACTGATAATCCTTTCCATAATTTAGATCTTTCATCAGCTTGGTGGGCGCGTTACGTAAGTGGAGGGGAACAGAGAGGGCACCGGTTTCTCGGACGAGTGCCATGGCCTCATTGATCGCCAAATAAGAAGCATTACTTTTAGCAGAAGTGGCGAGATAAATAACCGCTTGTGATAAAATAATCCGAGCTTCGGGCATCCCGATTACTTGACAAGCTTGAAAACAAGTTGTGGCCATTAACAAAGCATTTGGGTTGGCCATCCCGATATCTTCAGAAGCAGCAATGACCAAGCGACGGGCGATAAATTTGATGTCTTCTCCACCCTCCAACATTCTCGCTAGGTAGTAAACCGCTGCGTTGGGATCGCTGCCGCGAATAGATTTGATCAAGGCGGAAGCTACATCGTAGTGATGTTCACCGCCCTTGTCGTAGACGACAATATTCTTCTGAACTAAATTTTTGACCAAGTCGTTGGTAATTACCATTTTTTCTCCTTCCGAAAAATTGGCCACTAGTTCGAGTGTGTTGTAAAGCTTTCGGGCATCCCCACCGGAATATTGCAATAAGGCATCATATTCTTTGACGCTAATATGTTGGTTTTTTAAATACTCGTCTTGCGCAATGGCTTCGTCCACCAACTGAATTAATTCTGATTTTTCGAGATGGTGAAGTACATAAATCTGGGCGCGGGAGAGTAGGGCAGGAATAACTTCAAAAGAAGGATTTTCAGTGGTTGCACCGATTAAGGTAACGATTCCTTTTTCGACTGCTCCGAGCAGGGAGTCTTGCTGTGATTTACTAAACCGATGAATCTCATCAATAAAGAGTACTGGATTTGGTCGATCAAAAAAGGTAGACTTACGAGCCTTTTCAATCATTTCCCGAATATCTTTTACCCCAGCATTGATGGCGCTCAGCGTAAAAAAAGGTCGTTCCAAGGTGTTGGCAACAATCCCCGCTAGTGTCGTCTTTCCAACTCCCGGTGGTCCCCATAAAATAAAAGAGGGAATTCGTCCAGAGTCAATAGCTTGACGCAAAACAGCATTCGGACCAATCAAATGTTTTTGACCGATATAAGTATCGAGCGTTTTAGGGCGCATTCGTTCAGCAAGCGGTCGCATGTATTAGTTTTTTTCCGATTAAGAATAGCAAAGCCTTTTCCAAAGGAAAAGGCTTCGTAGATTTTATTTTGTTCAATGTTCAATGTTCAATGTTCAATATTTAACATTTCAACTATCTTTCGTCTCCCCATCTTCTTCCTCATCGATTCCATCGTCTAGTAATTTTACATCATCATCTCCAACAATAATTGCATCGTCAATAACTGGGTCACCATCACCGTCTGCGTCTTCAAAGCCTTTAATCTCACCGGTAAAAGGAGTGCTTTCTTTTTTATCTTCTGGTAGTGGAAGTAATTCTAGTACCCCATCTTCTTCTGGAGTTGGAGGCGGAGGTGGCGTATTTGTTTTACTGGTGCCATGATAATCTCCCGCTGCGTATTTTTCCGCACGAGCGAAGAAATCGTCTTTTCCGTCGAGTAAGCTAGTATCGTCTTCAAATACGCCTCTCTCGTCGCGATTTTTGACACGTTCAGCTAGGTCACGCTCCATTTTGTCAAGGTCGCTCATGCTATCTTCAATCTTATCTTTGGCAGCTTCTGCTTGTGCTTTTTCAAATAAGTCATCCGCCTTTTCCTTAAAAATAGCGCCTTTTTCTTCTGCGATTTTTTTAGCGTCGTCAAAAAGTTCGCTACCTTTTTCCAAAACCTTTCCTCCAACGAGGGTACTGGCCTGTGCCGCTTTATCTAACAAGTCCCCTCCTGTGTCGAGTACTTTGCTTCCGACATCTTCTGTAAAATCTTTGGCTTTGTCAACCATTGGACCAGTGGTGTCAAGCACTTTTCTACCCACATCTTCGGTAAAGTCTTTGGCTTTGTCGACCGAATCATTATCCGATAATTTGCGGCCAGCATCACTTGCGGTATCTTTAGCTTTTTCAAATAGATCACTCGCTTTTTCAAAAACGGTACCGCCAATATCAGTGGCCTTATCTTTTGCATTTTCAAATAGATCTCCTGCCGAATCCATTAGCTCACCACCAACGTCGGTTGCCTTAGTTTTGGCGGTGTCAAAAAGTTCGTCGGCTCCTTGGGCCATTTTTGTGCCTTGCTCAGCGGCTTTATCTGCTGCTTTATCTGCGGCAGATTTACTAACTGCTTTGCCCGCAAAAAATATTTTCTTTAAATCATTTATAAAACTCATAAGGGTAAATTTAGTTTTTTGCCATTGGCTGGTTGGCCTGTTGGCTAGTTAGCTTCCCTCTAATGTGATTTGCGATAGAGGGAAGCTAACTAGCTAACCAGCCAACGGGCTAACTGACATTTAATTTAATAGGTAAATAAACTATATCTTTATCAAAATAACTATTAAAATAGACAATTGTTTCGGTTAAATGCTTCCATTATTAGATGAAGTTATTGGATTAAAGTCACTGCTTTTGCGACATCTTCTACTGGTAATTTACAAACTTTATTCTGACAAACATAAATCATGGTTCGGTCATCTTGTAATTTTCCTTCTAATAAGGCCAACGAACCTTCTGTTTTTCCACCTAAAAAGAAGGCATTTGGTAAAAATTGTCCCATTAAAGCCTTTTGTTTTGTGGCGAAATCATCCCCGATCACGGCTACTTCGTAAGGCGTATGGGTCATTTGTAAATAGAGGTTACACCAATTAGAATAAAAAGAAGGCTGTTCACTGGGGACAATCGTAGTGGCCATATTGTTCATCATCTGTTTGGACAATGCTAGATATTTCGGTTGATATAGAAAAGTACCCAATGCAAAAAGCGAACGTGCCATGGAGGAGTTTGAACCCGGAATAACATTATCCGCCAATTCCTTTTTACGAACAACGAGTGGTGGGTCAAGGTCAGACGTGTAATGAAACATGCCACTAGCCGGATCGTGAAAATGAGTAATGACGTAGTCCGCCATACCGCTTGCCAGCTGAAGCCATTCTTCCTCGAAGGTGACTTGGTATAAATCAGTAAAGGCTTTGATGGTCAGGGCATAATCATCAAGGAAGGCATTGATAACGGACTTTTTAGATTTATAATTTCGATTGAGTCGAAAATCTTTTTGTAGCATGGTAGACTTAATAAAGTTAGCATTTTTTAATGCGGTGGTTAAGTATGCTTGGTTTCCCAGCGCGCGGTATGCTTCCACGTAGCCACTTAGCATCAACGCATTCCAACTGGTTAGAATTTTATCGTCTAGTCCGGGACGAACGCGGGTCGTGCGGTGGGCAAATAATATTTTCTTAGAACGTTCGAGTGATACTTTAATTTCTGAATCTGTTGTCTTCAATTTTTCGGTTACAGAGGCGATCGTTTGTCGATAACGCAACACATTTTTGTTATGCTCCCAGTTGCCTCTTTTTTTAACATCATAATATTCCCTAAAAATTTTACGATCGTTTTCGTTGGTCAATAGCGAATCAATTTCCTCGCTAGTCCAAACATAAAACTTTCCTTCTTCTCCTTCGCTATCTGCATCGAGACTGGAGTAAAATCCACCATTCGCATCAGTGAGTTCACGTTCTATAAAACCTAATGTTTCTTCCAGCACTTCTTTATATCTAGGTTTTTTGGTTAGCCGATACGCCAAAGCGTAGAGTCCCACCAATTGGCCATTGTCGTATAACATTTTTTCGAAGTGCGGCACATGCCATTCGCCGTCTACGGAATAACGTGCAAAGCCACCACCGAGTTGATCGTAAATTCCCCCCGCAGCCATTTCATCTAATGTTTTAGTGACTGCTGCCAGCGATTTTTCATCGTCATTAACATCGTGATAGCGTAATAAAAATTCATAATTGTTAGGCATCGGAAATTTGGGTGCACCTTTACGGCCACCACGTTTAAAATCTATTTGTTCTAGAAAATTATCACCGATGCTATTTAGGTTGCTTTTGGTGAAGCTAGCAGGGGTATTATTAATTTCGATTTTTTCTGAATTTTGAATGCCCGATGTTAAGTTGATGGCAAACTCTTCCATTTTATCGCTATTCTTTTCACGTTCTTTTAGGAAATAATTTAAGATATCGATCCATTCTTTTTTGGGAAAATAAGTACCTGCCCAAACAGGGCGACCATCAGGTAGTGCAAACGCATTCAATGGCCAGCCACAGCTTTTGCCCGTAGCTGCATGGCAGGCAGTCATGTACACATCGTCTATATCTGGTCGTTCTTCTCTATCTACTTTGATACAAATAAAATTTTCGTTCATCACTTTAGCTACAGTGGTATCTTCAAAAGATTCATGTTCCATGACATGACACCAATGACAAGCGGAATAACCTACACTGATGATCAACATTTTATTTTCTGTTTTTGCTTTGTTTAGCGCTTCGTCTCCCCAAGGATGCCAGTCCACGGGATTGTGGGCGTGTTGTAAAAGATAGGGACTACTTTGATTAATTAGGTGATTGGTGTATTGATGATTAGTATCTTTTTGACTACCATTAGACGATTGACAGGATAAAAATAAGAGGATTGAAAATAGAAATAACAGCGTATGGTTCATGTCTCAAAGATAGTTAAATTGAGTTATTAATACTGTAAAATCCATGATGGTTTTTCTTTATTTAAGCAATAAAATTATAGCAATTGGTAGACAAATTTTAAGATAAAAAACTTCATTGGGAACTAAAACCACTTCCACAAGGTTAATATATTGTAAAGGTAATCTGTTGGTTGATTTTCTTTGGTAAATATATACAGAACCTATATAATATTTTTGTAATTTAGCAAAAAAACGAATAATTATGAATTGGAGACGACTCAATGGTGACAAAATCGAAAAGCCCATCTTAGATGCGGTAGAAGCTGCTATCGTGCGGGAAACCGAAGCCGGCAATAAACTCAAGGTTTGTATTGGTACGGATTCGCAGGTGCGCGGAAAGGTAACAGAGTATGCTACTGTAATCGTTTTCCTACGAGAGAAAAAGGGTGGATTTATGTTTATTTCTAATTATAAGTCCAAGAAACAGATGAAGCTTAAGGAACGAATGATCACCGAAGTGGCTAAATCAGTAGAAGTGGCATACAGTCTTTGTGATCTCCTAGATCTTTATGATGTGGCATTAGAAGTACACGCTGATATCAATACGGATCCTGAATTTCAGTCCAATACAGCGCTGAAAGAGGCCATGGGATATATCCTTGGGATGGGTTTTGTTTTCAAAGCCAAGCCAGATGCCTTTGCGAGCTCTAGTTGTGCTGATAAGGTATGCTAAGAGCATAAAGAGAAGCGATGAAAATCACTTCACTAAAAATAAATAAAAGGCTTAAGAGACGATGGTGTTTCTTAAGCCTTTTTTTAATTCATATTTTTAATAAATACTAATTAGGTTTCGAGCAGTCGATTGACCATTTATCGATAAGATGTTGACTACGTATAATCCGGCTGCTAAATCGGCAGTAATAATTTTGGTTTGGCTAATGGATAAATCGCCTTGTTTTACCAGTTGCCCCTGAATGTTGTATAGTTCATAAGCGGTACTTTCGCGATCATAGCCTTCCAGATGAATAAATTCATCCGCGGGGTTTGGATAGATGTTGTAGGATGCTAAGTTAGGCTCGTCTATCTCAGTAGATATATCATTTGGTTGTATTTTGAAATAAAAATGGTAACTGTTCAGCCCTAATGAGATCTGGTTAAGGTATATGTTATAGAATTATCCATAAACAAGTTGTTCAATGCATCAAAGACATTGATGTTTTGTTTACGAGCCGTGACGATAAAGCTTCGAATTCTAGTAAAAATTT
>CALFWZ010000140.1 GCA_937928405.1 uncultured Saprospiraceae bacterium | reverse complement strand
ATAGTCTTGGTGGTTAATTCTTTTGAGAATAATTTATAAAGCAGCAGCGGTTTCATTACCTTAAATTGAGTAGGCAATTCCGTTCTTGATTTTATACTAGAAATCAGAATAATTTTAGTAACAGGCCTGATGGCTGAAATTTCTTGGGCCATTATTCCTCCCAGAGAATGTCCAATTAAGATAAGATCTTCGTGACTAGCATCAATACGGTTGGAAAATCTGATGGCATAATCTTTAATACTTTCATTTTTTCTTGGCTCTATCCAATTCAGATAACTAAACTCGATTCCCTTTAATTCGAGCCTTTCGAATATTCTATTATCAAACCCCAGTCCTGGTATTAAGTACGTTTTCACTAATTCATTTTATTTGCACAAACAGTTGAATAATCGCTACGAACGAGCTATGAATTGTACATGACCATAAACTTAAGAAAAAACCATTAAAAACTATACCATAACTGGATAGAAGCAAGTAAGCGTTTCTAAAAACAAGTCTCCAATCTTAAAAGCAATCTCCATTCCTGATAAATCAATATTCCAAGTACCATCAACAAAACATGCCAAAGAACATCATTCAAGCGATTGCTGATTAAAAGAAACAAACATTCTACCATAACAAAAAGCATAACGGCTGGTAAGGATTCCAAAAAATCAACAGGTAAATCCCAATTGAAAACAGGTGTGAATATATTTGCCAGAAAAACGGATAAAAACAATATGGCAATTCCGCCGCAAAAACTTAAAAAAGGAGAAATTAAAACACCTCCCAAAATTTCAACCAATTTTTGTCCTTTATATGGTTGTTTAAAATTTTGAAGGGCTTTATAATATTGATATAAGATATACATTCCAAGCAAAATTAAAACCAGTAACATAATTTGATGGATTAATTTTAATTGCTTTAAGGTAGGCTTTGGAGCAGACCTAGAAAAAGTGTTTCCCTTTTGATGGACCACTTTTTTTAATGCTCCTTTAGTTGAATATTCCTCTATGTATTGGAGTTGGCCTTGACTATTGTGGTATTGCCAAATGCCAGCTTCTACTCCATGACGAAAAAAACCAGTCTGTCTTAAACCCGTTGCTTTGAATGATTGAAATGGTCCATCCAAGATCCCTTTTCGAAAATGATAAGCATCCTGACTGCCAAATGCATTGCTCTTCCATTGAAATGTATCTACTGGCTGCAGCAGTTCTTTTTTAATCCTTAATGGAACGGCTCTAGGGTAATCATTACCATGAAAGGAACGCTCTGCACCATAATGCCGATCCATAAACACTGACCGCTCAGAAAAACTTTCTTTAGTATTAGTAGCTAAGACAGGATATGTTTTGCGCAATTCTGCTTCCAAAATAACTCTACCGGCTAAACAATTATTATAAGGCATTGGCAAATAAGGCATGGACTCCAACTGATAAACCAAGAAATCATCGTTGATCCATAAACGGAAAAATCGGGACTCCCTTTGTTCTTCCGCTGCATACAACACAAACCCATCATCGATTTCTTGAATCCGCAAAGTCGAATCTTTTGCCATCGTATCTCTTAGTGGCTGTAGATCAATTTGATGTTTAAAGGCGACAAGTATTGGATTGGGTAAGGTATAAGGTCGATCCCTCATTGGTGTACAAGAAGTCATCAAACAAAGACACCATAAAAGGATTACTCGTAGAAAATTATTAGGCATATTACGTTAGATGATGCTATCATCGATTTTGGTGTAAAAAAATTATTTAAAATTTCTACACACTAGTCTTTCAATCATTCTGGACTTTAAAGATCATTTAAAAAATTTACTACTTTTTCAATCGGCCTTCCAATAACTGCTTTATTGCCTTTTACAACGATCGGTCTTTGAATTAAAATTGGATGTTCGATCATGGCTGTAATCCATTGGTCTTCAGACAATTCTTTCTTTCGGTATTTTTCTTTATAAATAGTCTCCCCTTTTCGAATTAAATCTTTTGCTGGCATTCCCAACTTGGATAATAATTCTTTGATGTCTTTTTTTGATAACGGAGTTTTTAAATATTCTATAATTTCATATTCTATGCCTTTTTCTGACAATAACTGACAACTCTTATTACTTTTTGAACATCGAGCATTGTGATAAATTTTCATTTATTTTATTTTGATACAAATTAAATTCGGTTTCATCTTTTAATCCTGCAACCTCATTTTCTCTTCCCAAGCGCTTTTATCAATTTTATACCAATGATGCGGTTCGCTATCATAAACAAAGGTCTCTAAAAAGGTTAGACCAATTTTTTGAAGCACTTTATTTGAGGCAATATTCTCAATATGAGCACCTGCATAGATTGTTTGGAGATTCAAAACATCAAAGCCATAGTTTATTGATTCATAAGCTGTTTCTGTGGCTATTCCGCTCCCCCAGAATTTTTCCTTTAGCCTATATCCCAAATCATAATAATACATTTCTTCCCTTACTTCTTTTTCATATTTTAATCCAGCCCAACCAATAAATTCATTCGTCATTTTATCTATGACCGCCCATCGACCTATTCCATCTTCTTCATATTGTTTTCGAATATAATTGATGGTTGATGCTGCCTCCTCCAGGCTAGTGATTGGTTTTTTCCCTAAATATCTATGGACTGCTGGATCTGAATCAAGTTCAAATATTCCTTGCAGATCCGTTTCCTCCATTTTTCGTAGTATTAGTCTTTTGGTTTCAATGTAAATTTTCATTTGTTGCTTATGCTATTTTTTCGTTCACTTTTGGTCTTATGTATTTTGCATATGTTTAAATTTCAACATATTCTGAAGTACCTTTTTCTCCAGGTTTGTTCCACCATTCCCAATTTAGAAAGAGTTGGATTTTTTCATTTTCGTTGATGCTGATTTTGGCCATTGCTTTACCTGCTTTCAATTCACCCTCATTAGTTAGACATTGATATAGCATCATTAATTTATCGGCTTCCAATTTTGCAATGATTTTACCATATTTAATTGTTCCACCATAATAATCTGCAGTCACTAAATTTCCATCTTGTTTATATTCGAATTTGGTTTCTTTATTTACTGTACCTTGATGGCTATTATCAACCAATAAAAATGTTTTATTGTTAAAATTTAAAGTATCGATTTGCTTTTTTGATAGTTTCATTAGTAGTTGTTTTAAAGGCAAGGTGTTGGCAAGATCCAGTATTTTTCAATTTACTACCTATCGGAAAACTAGTATCCTCAATCCAGTGAGTTCGAAAACAGTTCCTCCGGCCACCATATAATTTCAACTTTCCTTCCAACGAAGAAAATCACTTTTAAAATACGGATTACCATTTTTAAAAAACAATCACGTTTTAAAAATAATCTAATTTATCATAATTTCAAACGGAAGGTGCCCCATTCCAATACCATATCAAATACGGCATGATAGAATAATTATATGAGCCATCAACCATAAAAGGAGACTGCATTCTGATTTTTTAATATGATCATGATAGAATTGTAAAAAAAAAATAAGATTACTGTCACTTTTTGATAGTTAAGTTTCTATATACTTATGAAAAGACTTCGAACTCTTTATTTTCAAATCAAACATTAATTAAAAAAAAATTTCAACATGAATATTAATAATAAATTTTTAGGACTTTTTGCAATACTTATTTTTGCAATTTCAATTTTATCCTCTTGTAATAAAAAAGATATTGACGAGACAATTTCTTCAGACACAGAAACTATTATTACTGACTGCTCAGATTTAGATTTAAATATAGGAGATGATTGTGTAGTAGATTCTCTTTTGGTAGATGGAACTGTTACGGATGATTGTGAATGTAAGCAATGTCCAACATTAAATGCCAATACAGGAGACGATTGCACGACAGCCGCTGGAGAAGATGGTTTCGTTAACTCAGATTGTGAATGCGAGGGTCTAGCTCCAGTTATCGATTGCGCAAGTTTAAACCTAAACATAGGAGATAATTGTATTGTAGATTCCCTCTTAGTAGATGGAACTGTTACCGATGATTGTGAATGTAAGCAATGTCCAACATTAAATGCCAATACAGGAGACGATTGCACGACCGCCGCTGGAGAGGATGGCTTCGTTAACTCAGATTGTGAATGCCAATCTTTATCTCCTAGTTATGATTGTCCTAGTTTGTTCTTAAACATAGGAGATATTTGTTATAATGCCCAAGGAGATCTAGGGACGGTGGATAGCAATTGTGATTGTGATGTTTCTAGCTCGGAATATTGTCCATCTTGGGGACTTAATGTTGGAGATGAATGTAGCTACTGGGATATTGACCCAATATCAAATGATACGATTCAGGTACAAGGTATCCTAGATATTAATTGTCAATGTTTCTAACTTAAACTTTTGACCTAAGTAAGTTATAACAACAAAATTATACAACTTATCAAATCGAAATGGCATTATTTTGACTTGGTAAGTTGTATTAATACCATTTCAATTTAACTATAATTGTCCATTTACTTTACTAAGATACTTTGAAAGAAAAAATTAGCATAGACTTGATACAAAAGTGTAGGGACAAAACTCCAGCTGCACAGAAAGAGTTATATCAAAAACTTTTTCCAATGATGGTTGCTATTTGTAAACGGTACTTATGGAACAGCAGTGACATGCAAGATGTGCTTCAGGAAAGCTTTATTAGCATGTTTAATAATCTAAATCAATTTGATGTCAACAAAGCGAGTTTTAAAACTTGGTCTTCTCGCATCACAATCAATACTTGTTTAAGTTTTAATAAACGTAGTACAAAGAATTCCTCAGAAGAGTTAATTCTTAATTTACATGCGCCTTATATAGACCCTAATTACATCGATTCAATGAGTGATGAAGAGTTAATTGGTTATTTGGAACAAATGCCATTTCCTTATCTTCAGATTTTTAATTTATTTATTATTGACGGATTTACTCATCAAGAAATAGCAGAAATGCTAGGTATAAAAGTGACACTTTCTCGTAAAAGATTGGCAAGAGCTAAAGAATGGTTGCAAAAAACGATTACAGATAAAAATGAATTTTGTAAAAAATATATTTTCAAGCAATAGAAATTATGGATGACTTTTTAAATAAACTAAAAGCGCGTACAGAGAACCTAAGGCTCTTTAATCATGAGGGTGTCGATCAAGATGCTCTGTGGGCAAATATTGAAAAGGAGATTGGAGAAGTAGAAACAAAAAAAACGAGAGGATTTATATTTTTTCTTCCTTTTTTATTCTTACTATTTTTTATTGGATCGGTCGGATTGTATTTCAACAAAAATACGGAAGAGCGAGTAAATATGGATAATCAAGATACAACTCCACAGAACTCAATTGTTGAATTACCGCTTAATCAATCGACCTCGTTCTGCAATGATGATGACAAGCAAAGTCAATTAGGAAAAAAAGCAAAGAATATTTTAATTAAAAAGCCAACTGAAAAATTAATTCCTGAATTATCACTAACTGTCGAACATCCAAATTTCCAATTCAATATTCCAGATAATGATATGGCGTCCACAAGTATTGTTGCTGTCAAAAAAGAATCCAAAGGATCATTTTTTGAATCGTCCGCAGAATTACAAAATTCAAATCAACAGATTTCGACTAATAAGGAAATGGCAGTAGATGAAAGTACTAAAGTAATAAATCCAAAAAATCAATTAAATAATTCATTGGATGAAAAACCAAGTTTAAAAGCAAAAGAAAAAAATGTTCTATTGTTAACTTCTGATACCATTCATTTGATTGAGCCATTTTTAATACAGCCTTCAAGTAATTCAACCTTAGGAGAAAATTATGTAAATAAAATTTATAACCGAACTAAAAGAAAGAAGATTAGCATAGGATTATTTTCAGGAACTCATTTACTATATAGTAATTATAGAAGTACTAATTCTGGAAATCAAGAGCGAGAACAACTACTCAATTCCGGGTTTAAGTCCCAACTAGGCTACTCCGTATCCGCTGAAATTATTTTTAATCTAACAGATAAGATTAAAATAACTAGTGGAATAGAATATGTTTACTCAATAAATCAATTTAATTATTCGACCGCTTGGGACACCACCTTCCAAAGTCCTCAAAACCCAAATATTATTGTCAATCGAATGTTTAAAAGAAATGTTATTCATCATAATCGACATTCTATATTTTCTATCCCAATCCTATTGGGAACAGATATTCGTAATGGAAGATTAGCGTTAGGTATTAATTTAGGTGTAGGATTAAATTTCACTCTTTCTCAAAAAGGAAAATCACTAGGAGATGATTTAGAGGTCCTTGAGTTCCCCAATGCTGAAAATAGCTTGTCGCCTATACCAGAATTTTTCTTTTCATATCATCTTTGTCCGTACTTAAATTATCAATTAAGTAGGAATCTAAAATTTCAATTGCGCTCAAATTTTAAATATCAAAACTATGGAACTTCTGACTTTTATAAGGAGATGGGTTATTCTTCCATTTTAACAGGTCTGCAGGCGGGAATAATTGTGGATTTAATTAAATAGGAAAATATTTATTAAGAAAATTGGGTCCAGACTTTCTGATATTAGAACATTAAAGAAGCACTGTTATACCCGAAATTTAGTATTTACCTTGAATTAACCCCTTTAATAATTTAAAACCTAAAGACAAAATAGCATTACCTTTCTCACTAATGTTGGATAAAATAATAATTGATTTTTTAGTGTCTGGTTGCAATAGAATTATGGAGGCATAACCTCCAGTTTGTCCTGAATGTAAATAACAATATGGCTTTCCACTTTTACGATTATAGATCATCCAACCTATAGCTTGGTCGATATTCCCTCTTTGCTGAGAAAGCACTTTTTTTGATTGATACGGAAAAAAATTTTTTAAATCCGAATAACAATGAATTAGATATTTAGATAAATCCTCGACATTCGACATCAGCCCTCCCGCTGGAGTTATGGCTGCTAAATCCCAGTTCGCAGTTGTTTTCCCTTCCGCAATCAAGCCTACTTGCTTTTTTTATAGATATACAATAACTGATTTCCAAGCCTTTGGAAATTTTTTAGCCTTCCAAGAATCCGTAATACTTTTTTCAGTAGCAATTGCTGAATCCTCAATATATAGTATGCAATGAAATTCTTATAGAGTTTGTGAAATCACCTATGAATCTCTACTGCCACTATCCTTATAATTACGGTTATGGCTTTGGCTCATCATATTCCGAAAGAAATCATGAGAAATTTCACTTTCGTTTTTCTTAATCAATTCTACAACGTACCCTGTAACTTTCAACTTTTCTTCCATGCTACTTTCATTTATTCAATAAGTAATTCTTTTTCTAATGTTATTTCCTTCTCTTTACCATTTTCAACGATGGTTATATTTAATTTTTTATTTTTGAATAGATTTGGTAAATCATTATTCAAAAATTCACAAAAGTCTAAATCATTGTTTAAATTAAAACCCTCAACTGATATTATTTTATTGTTGGGATCAATTGGTTTATACAACGAATGAGAAGTCCAATAGTCTTTAATAGATAAAGTTTTACTTGGGATGTCATATGCAATTTTATACTGGAAAGCGGTAAAGGAATCAGCTTTATCCTCCATATAATTTTCTAAATATAAAAGTGAATTTTTCCAATCAATGGTAAGTGTATAATTTTTCCAGAATTTGTTGCCAATTAGATGAGAACTATTTTCTTCAAAAGAGATGATTTTTTCTTTTAGTAATATACCTCCGATGGACATGTCTGGTATTTTATGTACTAGTTGCTTCTTGGTTTTAGCATTATAAAGGGAAATAGTTGTACTTTTCCCTTCTGCATATTTTCCAACTTCTTTTCTTAAGTCAATTTTTTTAGAAAAAGAAAAATCTGATACGATGTATCCATTAAATCCTGTATCAAAACTAAACTGTTGACCAATACTGTCAATGGTTATATTTATTTTTGCATTCCCTGATTGACGAAGTTCGAGATGGATGATAGAACTGTTTTCAGGTTGAACTACCTTTTTGTTATTGTCCCAAAAAGTAATCATTTTATTTTTATAATCAATTTTCCACGCAGCATTTCTCATTAAATTATTACCAATAAATCCATGAACAGGGATATTACATTGGAAAATATTTTGAAAATCATTAAAATCTGACTCGGCGCACAGTAAATTTAAAAATGCTGTATTATTTAGTTTGATTTTGTCAAGAACGTATAGATTTATTCTTTTCGAATTTTTATTAGAACCAGTAACCTTTATTGAACTTTCTTTCTTTAAGCCTAATTCTGCAATCAAATCTGGAGGGAGTAAACTAACCTCTGCTCCTGTATCAAAAACAAAATTATATCTTTTATCATTGATCTCTACTTCAATGAACATGTGGTTATTAATTAATTTAAATGGCAATTCTGTTTTAAAATGTTCTTGTTCAAAGCTTCCGATATTTAGAAGTTCTTTGTTTTTCAGAATGGAGCAATTACCTAAACCTAGTGCAAGAAATACGAGTAATAATAGTTTGATGGTTTTCATTTTTTTGTTTTTAGTGGCAACAAATTATACAATATTCATAACAATCCCACTGGTTCCTAGTCATTTAAAACCTAAGTTAATAAATATCCATAAATTTTATAGAATCCGTTAAGAATTGAATTTCGGCAGATAATTTGCTGGTTAACTTTAGAAGTAATTAAAAATTTAAGATTTTCTTATCTAAATCAATATCCACGGAACAGTTTAAATTATCTACCTTTGTTCTTATATTTCTAATTCCTTTGTTAATTATTTTTTAAAAGCTACTTAAAACTAAAATTACCCTTATGAAAAATTATTTATTGCTTTTTAGCTTAGTGACCGTAGGACTTGTTTTTTTCGGTTGTGGAAAAGATGAGCCGGATGAAATGATGATGGCTACTTGTATGGATGGTATCCAAAATGGTACGGAAACGGATATCGATTGTGGAGGTGATTGTCCTGCCTGTATAACTACCGTAGAGGAAGATAAAGCCAATATCCAAAAGACTTTTGATGATATGATCAATTGTGTGCAAGATATGGAAGATTCTCGTGCGGTCACCGTATTTTTTAAAAAATTCCTGAATCTATCTAACGGAGAGGTTTTAAATCAAGATTGGATCGATAACCTAACTGAGACCTTAGAGGGTGTATTTGACGGTGACCATATTGATACGAATAGTAAACTTGACTTAAATTATCATAAAGGGATTTATAGTTTCGATGCCGTGAATAATGTGTGGACGAAGTCCACCACTACCGAGGATAAAATTATTTTTAATTTTCCAGCTGAACCGGCCCTCCTTTCTAATAATCTGGAAGTTGGTCTTGATTTGTATACGGATAAACGAGTAACCATTGATGAGGATGTGATGTCTTTGCCAACAGCCATGCACGCTTACATTAATATTGATGGTATTAAAGCTTTTGAAATTTCTTTATCTGATGTCGTCTACGCAGAGAATGCCGATTATGAATTACCCGTAGAAGCTACCTTCCAACTTTTTATGGATCCTATGGAAATTAATATCAGCGTTGATCGGGTAAATTCTACTTCCTACGAAATGGACATGAATTTTTCGGATGGAAATCTTTGCGATATCGGCGTCCATGCAGAGATGGAATTGAAAGATGACGATTTTGAGAATTTGTCAACAAACAGTTTAAAAACTGCCAATGTAACCATTGATATTGGCGATTTATCAATTCGCACACTTGGTGATCTCGCTACCCTTCTTGCTATTGATGATCCTAGTGATGCGCAAGTAAATAATTTATTAGATCTGACAGTTTTCTTTCAAGATTTAAAAATTGCTGATTTAGAAATAGATCAAGAAGACGAAAGTTTTATCATTTTTTACAAGGATGGTTCCTCTGAAGACACAGAAGTTTTCCATGATGATTTTTGGGAAGATATTCGTGTCATCTGGAACAAATATTTTGGAGAATGATCATTAAAAATATAATTGTTTTACTGGTATTGTTCTTCTTGAGCAATACCAGTGTTTTTTCACAAGTTGATTTTACCAAACATCAACTAGCTATTAATGCCTCAAAATTTTTGGTCGTTTTTAATGAAGAGGTAAACATTCTCGATCTTACTTATAGACTAACCTTAGCAGATAGTGCTTATCATTTAAGAATGGCTGGTAGTCTAGATTTAAACACCGAGGAAGATGCCTTAACCGATTTTTCAGCAAGAATCGGAATAGACAAAATATTCAAAGTTAGCAAGAATTGGATATTTTATTATGGAGCAGATGCCAACTTTGGACGGACCGTAGCCAAAAGTGCCAACCGAACTACCACAAAAATCGGCGTCATCCCTTTTATAGGAATTTTATTTCATCTCGGTCCTCACTTTTCTTTTTCCACCGAACCATCAATTGCTTTTTTCAGAAATCAAATTGTTGATAAAGACGGCTTCATCCCAACTGTCAATTCAACTGACTACGCTATTGAGTTCATAAATATGGGTCAGATTAAGGTGGGTTTTCATTTTTAGTGGCTCGAAGCACTACGAAACTTTAATTAGGTTGCAATTGTTAATATCGATATTTCTTAATTTTTATTCCTAAATCGGTAATTAATAAATACCTTTGTTGCCTCGCCCCCCTTTCAATTCACATTAAATTTTTCTCTAAATTTCGATGGGCTTATTCCTTCTTTCTTTTTAAATAGTCTTGAAAAATATTGTGGATATTCAAATCCCAATTCATACGCCACTTCTGAAATACTTTTGTTTGGATTCAATAAAATATTCTTGGCTTCATCTATCAAATAAAGTTGCAAGTGTTCGGTGGTGGTTTTGCCTGTTTCTCTTTTTAGTGTGTCACTTAGATACCGTTGTGAAACTGACATTTTCTGCGCTATTTGGTCTATGCTAGGAATACCCTTTTCTTGCAATTGCCCCGATTCAAAATAAGTATCCAATTGTTTGTTAAATGCTTCTAAAAAGCTATTTGATAGCTCTTTTCGATTTAAAAATTGTCTTTCATAAGAACGATTGGCATATTTTAAAAGAGTATCCAGGTGAGCAATGATAATGTCCTTGCTAAATTCATCTTGATTATTGTTATACTCTATTTCAATATTCTCTACGATGGATTCCATCTGCCTTTCTTCTTTTGGGGAGAGATGCAAAGCTTCATTTACTGCGTAGGAAAAGAATCCATACTTCTTAATTTGTTGTGCTAATTCTGTTCCTTTGAGAAAATCCTCATGAAAATTTATTGAAAAACCTTGTTGCTCAAAAATAACGCTGCTATCCCATTGTAAAACTTGTCTTGGAGCAATGAAAATCAATACTCCATTGGTGAAATCATATTTTGTTCGTCCGTAGTTTAATTTTCCTTTGACAGTTTTCTTTAAACTAATCGTATAACAATCATTGGTGATCGGAGGTGAACTCTCTTTTGGGCATGGCAGAAAATCATCTCCTTTTGACAATAACACACTCAACATCGGATGTTCGGGTCGCGGTAGTTCAAGGTAAGCAAAATAAGCAGATAACTTTTTGAAATGTTTCATGGTTGGCTTTAATTTTCTTTTTCTACCGATAATAATTGCTGATGATAAACATCCACCCTCATATAGGCGGTACCGTCAATTAGCAGTATGACCACCAACATGGCAATGGCAGTAATCAAACTTGCTCGCCAAACGGGTGTATGGAAGAATATGATACAGATAGCACAGATAGCAATGATGATTGGAATGATGGTAAATACAATGGTCCTGTATTCTTTTAAGGTCGCCTCGGCACGTGTAAGTTCCGATTTTATAAATACGGAAGCATCTTGCTGGTAAGCATTAGGAAAATGAGATAGTCTTGATTTGTTGGTAAAGAATAATCCCAAACCAATGATCATCAATAAAACACCAGCTACCAAGGTAGGAATAATGTATGCCTTTGCCATTTCGGTTTTTCCTAGGTTCCTAAAACCAAAGCTCGTTATTACAAATAGCACTCCGAATAGTATAAAAAAAGGAGTTGAAAAAAGTTCGGCTTTCACCCAATCAGTTGCTACTTTTAAAATATCCATATTTTATTGGTTTTTAAATTTTTGACTTAAATATTCCAGGTTAGACCAGTTGCTGCTTCTGATATTTCCCATAATCTCTCTGCAACTGCCTTATCTTTTGCGTGTGGCGCTAGATGATGGGCACCTACTGGACCAACCCAGTTGCTTCTACCGGTAGGTCCATAAAAACCACTTTGGTCCAAATCTTTTTCGGTGGCACACATCAATTGAGGATAAGCTCCTTTTTCAGCTGATTGTGTCAAGGGCGATAATTTCATCAGACCAAAAATAGCCCTCATCATTAGACTACCGCTAGTAGCGATGAGGGAAGTTCTCGATGAACCCGGATGACAAGCATAGGCTTTCACATCGGTTTTGCCAGATTTTTTCAATCTATCTTGTAATTCATAAATAGACATAATCTGGGCGAGTTTGCTTTGACTATATGCATCATTTGCCGTATAGTTTTTATCCCAGTTCATATCGTCAAATTTAATGGTTTTAAGCCCCATATCATACCCCATACTTCCTACGGTTACAATCCGTCCTTTGGATTTTTCAATCAAAGGAAAGAGCAAACCTTGCAGCGTAAAATGCCCGTAGTGGTTCACACCAAGCTGACTTTCAAAGCCATCAACGGTCAATTTTTGAGTAGGTACTTGGGCAATCGCAGCGTTACAAAGCAAAGCATCTATCCTTGACAATTTTTCGAGTACTTCTGCCGCTGCTTTTCTAACAGAAGCCTGTTCTGCTAAATCCATATGTATTGCCAACACCTCAATATTATCACCAAGCTTTTGCTTTAAAAGGTTGATGACTGCTTCCGATTTTTTAGGATTTCGATTTAGCATCACCACTTTTGCCCCTTTTGATAGGAGTATCTGAGCAGCCTCAAATCCCGTTCCGCTCGTAGTTCCGGTTATGACAAAGGTTTTACCACTTAAGTCTCCTATGCGTTCAGGCGTCCAGCCTTCTTTACCAAATCTATTATTTTTCATTTTTTAATGGTTATTCGAATCAGGGGTTGAATTTTCACCTAAGGATAAAAATTTTCTCAGAAAATGCTTCTTTGATTCATACATTTATTTTCAACTACTGATTCGAATTGGTTATTAATTTTTAAACAACTTCATAGAAAAGAATATCACAAAGATAAGACTGGAACAATATAAATATTTTATACTAAATTTCGATTATTGTATACTTTTTGGAGTTTTTCTGGTTGGTGATTATGGCGCTGTCTAAATGCGTCATGACCAGCTTTTGCCAGCAATTGCGATTTTTGGGATCATTAGAAATGAAATTCTATTTTGCTCGCTTAGAATCGGCGTACAAATTTCAATAATAAATCCATTTATATCTCGCAGATATCCTACCTTTTGTCCCCAAGGTTTTGTAACTGTTTCAGCCAATGGTATGGCATCATTTTTTAAAGCATTTTCTACCACTTCTTCTACATTTTGAGTGGTGAAGGCTAATTCAATTCCAAAAGGCTTTTCCTTGACGGTACTTTGTTGGAATCCTTTTTGAAAATTAGCATTTCCAAGTTCGATATTCGCGAAAGCAAGAGTGGTTATCCCTGAGTTAACTTCTCCATAATCTTTTTCTGGAGTAAGAAATTTCTTAGTGAATCCAAAAGCAGTATGATAAAAATCAATGGTTTTGGGAACATCCTCTACGTAAAGGCATCTGTCTGAAATGGTTCTTCGTTAGGAACTAATTTTTTATTGATAATTTCCAACGCTACAATTGGCTGCGATCTTTTCCTCTCAATACAATTACCCTTAGTCGTAATTGGTTTACACACCATTACTATATCTCTTTTCTTTCCAAAGAGTTTTAGTCCTTTTGATTCTAATTTATCAATTGTATTTTGGGATAGCATTCGTACGGATTATTTTTTTATTATTAAATAAACCCCAACAATTACTGTCAAAATTCCAATTAACATATTTGAAATTCCTTGAACATAAATACATCCACTATCAAAACAAAGAAAAGTTTTTTCTCCAACTTTACCTTCCGTCATGGAGATTCCTGAAGCCATTATTATTATTCCGATCAATAATAAGGGCCATCCAAAATTTAAATTTCTAATTAATTTTAACATCTATCAATTTGTTTTCTTAAAATAAGGAATTGATTTTAAATTTACCGAAATATTAATCTCCTTATTGCCTTGATAGGTTTTTCCATCAAAACCTTTCCATATTCCTTTTGGTAATAAAATGGTCCGTGTCTTTTGTCCTTTTTCTAATATTGGAGCAACAAGAACTTCATTGCCCAATAGGAATTGATCTTTAATATTTTCATACCCCGAATTAGGAAACACATATTCCATGGTACGAACAATTGGCTCTCCTGTTATGGCGGCCACTTCCACTAATTTGAGCATTTCAGGAGTAAAGGTCTTCCGTAAACTAACGGCCTCTTTGACTGCTTGTAGATGTTCCTTATCTAAAATCCGCCATGGAGCGACTGAAAATTGCATCATGGGCATTAAAGCATGAATCTGCGCAGAACGAACAATCAATTCTTGATCAATAGTGGTCGTATTTAAAAACGAATTAAATTCACCTCCTCCAATCATATCAGGACAAGTAAAAGCATATCCCATAATTCCTTGAACCGTAATATTTGGAATTAGTGTTTGCAAATCTATCCAATTATGGCCTTTGTCACGAAGTCTTTGTGCTAGTGGTAGTCCCCCCATTTTCCAGGTGGCTCTATATTCATTTAGTGGAAACTCAAGTCCAATTTCAGCAAAAAACTCCGTATGATTATTTGGAATTAAATTTCCTGTGTGGCTTTTTAGCCAAGATGGATAAAAAACGGCATCTCCTGCATCCAATTTAAAACCATCAACCTTATACTCATCTATCAAATATTGTAATTCTCCTTTAAACCATTCTTGTGCTTTTGGATTAGAAAAATCTAATAAGGCACTATACCCGTTCCACCAACCAATCATCGCAACATTATTAGCATATGATAATGGCTGACCTGCTACGGTTTGGTTTTCTGGATATTCTAGGTACATTCCTTCTTTGGCAGTCTTTCTAAATACTTCGGTGTCGGGACTTACGAAAGGGCAAACCCACAACATAACTTTGAATCCCAAATCATGTAATTCTTTTACCATAGATTTTGGAGAAGGAAATCGTTTTGGATGAAATTTCCAATTACCATAGGCCTCTTGCCAATTATCATCAATCATTAGAACACCTGGTGGAAAGCCATTGTCAATGATGGCATGTGCATACTTTAAGATATCTTTTTGATTTTGATCATAAATCAATTCTATCCAAGTATTATATTGAGGTTCCTCAAATAAAAGTTTATCTGGAGTTTTTCCGTTGGGAGCAAAATAGTTTTTTGAAGCGTATTTAAAGGCACTTCTTAAATCATTTCCCGCTTCTGATAAATGTATTTTTTCAATACTTTCAAGTAGAATAGTTTTATCAATAATTGAAAACTTAAAGGGAGCTTCTGACCAAATTACGCGTCCTTTATTCGATAGTAAAAGTGGCTGAGCTTGATTCCCTTTTAAATTTCCATACATGTTATACGAATAACTATTTTCAAATGGCATTTTAATTCCATCATTCACCGCTCCACCCCACCATTTTTCTCCGGCTAAGATTTGAATAGTTTTCAAGTTCGAAAGGACTCTCTCATTTTGAGCATGACTATGGATATTTATCAATAAAACGAAAAGAATAAGGAAAGTTGATTTTTTTATCACGATGGCTATTGTTTTATTTATTTTTGATTAACGCTAGAACAAATTCCATTTGCGTATCCATATTATTAATAAAGTCTTCAAAAGTTTGAGGGATATCATAATCAGGCATAATTCCACGGTTGTAAAATTGGTTATCTAAAAATAGGCATAATTAGCGCTTACTCACCACTTTATTCAGCATTTTTTATTTTGACCATCTTACCATTTAATGCTTTTTGCATTATCCAATGAATCGAAATATCTACGGGTGTGGTAGTATCTGAAAAAGCAGTATTGTGTCCTAAGGATGGAAAAAGGACATATTCGAAAAGTTTACCTTTTGCTTTAAATACATTAAGTTGCTCCATACACAGTTTGACGGGAATTTGTATATCCTGCTCACCAAACAACCAAAGACCTGGAATGGAAAGTTCATCGAGTGCTCTTTTAGGGTCCGTGTCAATAAATTGATATTTATCAGGATCATTAAAGATATGATGTCGTGCGTCTGATTCGGTATGGTTTTCCCAAAAATCAGTTCTACCATTGGTATAGAATTGGAATCTAAGTTGTTCAAGGGTCGTAATGACTGGACAGCTAAACAGGACCATAAAATCTATCGTCGGATTTAACTTTGCCGCTATTGGAATTATCCATCCTGCCTGACTGAATCCAACAAGTCCAATGGGTAAATTTTTGATTCGCTCTGACAGGATATTCACCGCAGCACTGGCATCTTTGGCCAGTAGCGTTAGGTTGGTTGAGTCAATATTATTGGTTCCTACTTCTGGTCCCGCATACACTCCTTCTGATGCTCCAACACCACGCTTATCATAAGTAAAAACTAAAAAATTGTTTTTTGCCAACAGCTCTGCAAACTCAGTCTCTCTACCTACTTGACCAGAACCATGAACTATGACGACCGCTGCCTGTGGATGTTTGGGCTGATAGAGGGTTCCAGCTAAATGTACTCCTTCGCTCTTGAATATCACCTGCGCTCTTTCTATTGAATCTAAAACTTGTGCATTCATTTGAGTTAGTGGAAAAAACAATACGGTCAATAAAAATCCTATTCCTGAGAAATTGAGGAAGTTGATTATTCTAGTATTTGTTTTAATCTTCATAATAATTTTGTTCACGGCTTTTCATGTTGAAGTTATTTCTCCCAAATTTTTCTAATTAATTTCAGCGGTTTCAAATCTTTAAATGAAGTTTTCATTTTTTCATTTGTATCATCTTTTTTTATCCCTTCATTGTTATTGGCCTTTCCTAAATGCTCATTTATCTCATCCGTAACATTTAAAATTTCGACTCCTTTATATTTTCCGATTTTTCGGGTTGCTCTTGCCCATTCCATCTGTGTCAATTCTGGCATTTCTAAATCGCTTCCTCCTTGATGTGGATATTGCCAATAATATTCCGCTGGTTTAGGGTATTCCTCTAAGGCATGTTCACATTCTTTTGACCAGATATTTGCCAAAAGCGGTAGATAATCCGTTCCAATCCATAACGTTATCCACATTTGGTTAGTTTCTACATCATTCATTTCTTTATTACAAATACTGCAATTCAATTTCTCACTAATGTACTTTACTGGAGCATTATTGAGTTTTGGAAATCCCATTCTATTCTTATAATTTCCATATAATGATCTTGTACTTACGCTACTATCTTTAAGATTCTTACCATTAGTGATTTCAAAAGGAAACCAATGAAGATTATAGGAAGTATAAGGGTCGAAATATTCGAATGATTCCATTTGTCCAATCTCTGGAGGAATACGCTTCAATTTACTTCCATAAAGCCAAACTTTTTTTACTTTTTATAATTTGGAAATCGATTCAGGTAGTGTAAAAATATCAACGTATAATTCTGTCCCCAATGCTTCGTAAGGGGCAAATTCATCTGTTCCTTCTTCAGCTATTTTATCAACGTAATCACAAAGCATTTTCCATGCTTTGCTATTCCTGTCTTGAACATCATTTTCAATCTTTGATATTCTGTTGTTCATTTTCTTTTTTTTGTGGGAAATGTATTTTACTTACACCAAGATGCTAAGAAAAATCAATTTCCCAATTACTTTTGCTTATTGGATATTTCATATCTCCATTAAACACAACCGGTAAATATTCATTCTGCTTGAATATAAAATAAATTCCCGACAGACAAGCCAAATCCAGCATACAGAAAATCGTCTTCTAAGTAAATATTATATTCATCTTGTCCTTTATAACCTGCCATTAGAAAAAAGGCAGTTGATTTAGATGACACCTTTCTCCAAGTAAAATAATATTTTAAATCCAACGCAAAGCGATTGTAAAAATTGAAGTTAGGCAGTTTGTCTATTTTACTAATATTTGAACTTAGTCTTATCAATAATCTATCAGCTTCTGACTGTGATACATCAGAATTAATCCAACGAGTAGATGAAATTCTTTTGTATTTAAAAATTAATTTATGCAAACCATATCTTCCTCTCAGAGCTGGTTCTATGTTTCCGAAATGATGTTGGTATCCAACGTAAAAGTAGTTGAGGATATTCCCTCCTGTATAGGTGTTTCTTTTAAATGGAAAAACATAGTTGGAAAGTCTCCTGACATTTACGTTTGATCGTTGACGAGACAAGTTGTAGCCGATTTCAATAAAATTGGTAGAAAAACTTCCATTGTATTGATTAAAAATCGATTCGCCAGGAAGTAAATTTCTATCTTGTATACAGTTATTGTTAGCGTCATAGCTATAACCATTCAATGCACAACCATCTTGGCCATTTGAATGATGCATGACTTGAAAAGTTATATAATCAAAAACAGTTGAATCGGGAATAAAGTTGGTTCGATAATAGAACGTACCTCCTGGTCTGGTACTAGGTGTTCTGACGGGAAGCGAATTTTCTCGTAAGATTCTAACATCTATGCCAAAATAAAAATCTATCGCAAATTTGGTATTGCTTTCACCGAAAAGAAAAAAATGAGGTTCTACTTGTGCAGTTAAGATATAGTTTGAGAAATTTTCGCCAAACTGCAAATCTCCTACGAAAGGAACTGTAACTTCACTAAAAGGTGCATATAACCTAAATAATTTTTTGTAGGCAATATTTAACGTTGAATCTGGATTTTGAGCTTTAAGTCCATATGGGTAATGACATAAAATAGACAGGCAAATAAACAAGAAGATTTTTGAGTTCATTTTATTGGTTTTTTTGAGTTTTATTTTCACCATAAACTTAAAAAAAAACCATCAAAAAGTAGTAGCTATCTAATTAATCTTTACCACTTTCTTTATCCATAAATCGTTTTCGGTTTGAATTATAAACAAATAAACCCCATCTGGCACCTCCAAGAGATTGATATTCGCGCTGGATTCAATTGTTTTTTGTAGCATTAATTTACCCGCATAATCTTTTACTTGTAGACTAGCTTGAATCGATGCGGGCAATCGAATTTCGATCATTCCTGTAGTTGGATTGGGATGCATGCTTGGACTTGATAAAGACACTTCTTGGATGGAGGTTATTAAGTCTTCACCGTCGCAATCTTCATCTACTCCATTGTCTGGAATCTCCATGGCATCAGGATTTATAGACGCATCTGTATCATCACAGTCTACAAATATTTCATAACCATCTTCATCCATATCGAAAGAAGAAACCATAATATTCTCTGTCATATTCGTATGGATGGGAGGATTGAAATCGAAATAAATACTAGCGGAATTATTGATGACCGTATTTTCATTTATATCTTCATAAGCACGAATGGTATACATCACATACCCCTGACTTCCCTCAAAATTAGTGGTGCTATCCGGAAGGAAGATATCATGAAAATCAAACGTTAGATATTTTTTATCTTCCATGTTGGCTGATAGAACAGCGTCATGGCTACTTCCTATCAATCGGAAAGTATTAGGATCGAGATTTGCATCTAAGGTATCACGAATGACCACATTATAAGCTTCTGCATTTCCGGTATTTTGGAAGCGGATCGTGTACACCAAGTCTTCTCCAATCAAGGCATAGTTTAAAGGATATTTTGGATTCACCAACTTATCATTTGGGTCATAACTGCATAAAACTTCATTGGAATAATTGTATGTCTCCGATGCATGGGTTCCATTGACATCCGTATAATTGATTTCACTAAAAAAATCTAAATCATCTCCTAGTGGAAAATCTGGTGGACCTGGAATTTGTACTGATATTTGCTTTACTATTTTATTTTGAGGATGTAAAGTATTAAAATGCCAACCGTAAATATTAGGACTAATGATGGTATCTGGCATATCCATAAAATCAATATCTAATACATTTTCATCCACGGTAAAAAATAGCGTACCATCTGAGGTAGTGGTACCATTGTTTTCAGCATAAATATCTATAGTTATATACTCATTACATCTAAAATTTCCCGAGGCAACTACTGGGCTAAGATCCGAAATATTTACGTTAGGAGTAAGTCCAAAATAAATAGTATATTCATTATTTATATTATCCAATGTAATGGTACCCGAAGCTGGTGGTGAGGTTAACTCCCAATTAGGAGTTGCTTGGCTATCATAGGTAACTACATGTTCGCCATAGTCAACATAGTGTGATCCCCCGTCATTCGAATTTCCAAAACTAATCCGGTTGCCTGGATCAATAATTACCTGACCTCTAGAGAGGAAAGGTTCCCCAGTATCAAAACTGCCATTTGTATTCAAATCGTAAAATATGGGATGGTTTATCCTGCCTAAATAATCACAGTTTGCAATTACTTCATCGCTATTATCACAACCATCCGCATTTCCCCAAATGGAAATTGTAGCAGTTCCAGCTCCTATAATGTTACAAATAGCCTCATAAGAACAGATGGATAAATTGGGATTATCCCTAATTGTTAATTGTTCTCCTAAAAAGTTTAAATTTTCTATTCCAGCTAAACTTGTTAAATTATCATTGCTATGAATATACAAGTCTCCTCCAATAGAACTTATGTTTTCTAAGCCACTTAAATTTGGTAAATTATTATTGGAAATTATACTTAAGTCTCCACCAAGGGCACTTAGATTTCCTATTACGCTTAAACTTGGTAAATTATTATTATGCTCTATAATGAAGTGGTCCCCAATAGAAGTTAGGTTTTCCAACCCAGTTAAGCTTTCTAAATTTTCATTGTTATCTATATCCAAGGTTCCGCCAATAGAACTTAGATTTTCCAGCTCTGTTAAATTTATTAAATTATCATTGTCAGATATTTCCAAAGATCCTCCAAGTATCGTTACGCCTTCTAACCCTGTTAAACTTATTAAATTATCATTATCCATTATTTTCAAGTTTCCGCCTATTGTACTAGAATTTAGGTTTTCTAAGCCAACTAGATTTGATAAATTTTGATTGCCCACTATTTCAAAGTTTCCGCCTATAGAGCTTATGTTTTCTATTCCTGTTAAACTTGTTAAATTATCATTATAAAATATTTTCAAGTTTCCGCCTATTGTAGTTATGCCTTCCAACCCAGTTAAACTTGTTAAATTTCCATTGACGCTTATTACCAAGTCTGCGCCAATAGAACTTAGATTTTCTAACGCTGCCAAACTTGGTAAATTGTCATTGTCATAAATCCTTAAGTTTCCACCAATAGCGGTTAGGTTTTCTATGGCACTTAGATTGGATAAATTTTCATTATCATCTATTTCTAAATTTCCGCTAAGAAAACTTATATTTTCTAGGCCATTTAGACTGGATAAATTTTCATTTTCCCATATTCGCAAGTTTCCACCAACAGAAGCAAGGTTTTCTAAACCAATTAGATTGGATAAATTTTCATTCCTATCTATTTCCAAATTTCCGCCAATGGAACTTAGATTTTCTATGGCACTTAGATTGGATAAATTATCATTATCATCTATTTCTAAATTTCCGCCAATAGAACTTAGATTTCCTAAGCCAATTAGATTGGATAAATTTTCATTATCATATATTTTTAAAATTCCACCAATAGAACTTAGATTTCCTAAGCCAATTAGATTGGATAAATTTTCATTCCCATCTATTTCCAAATATCCACCAATAGAACTTAGATTTTCTAAGCCACTTAGATTGGATAAATTATCATTATGAAATATTTTTAAATTTCCGCCAATAGAACTTAGATTTTCTAAGCCAATTAGACTGGATAAATGATCGTTAAAAATTATTCTCACCCCCCCATTGATGGCAGTAATAGAATTAAGGCTATCTAAATATACAATCTGACTACCTATCGAAACATCACCTAATATCTCTGTACATCCTGAATAATTTATAGGAAAATTATCCAGGTCGGCTTGAGTGGTGAAGGTAATTCCATTTGGCAAACAAGTCTGGGCTTGTGAATGATTAGCCATACAAAACAGCAATAAAATTAGAGATAGGTTTTTCATAATTAACTATTTATGGCAGAAGTTTAAGGAATTAGCAATTAAATAACACGACTTTATTATAGACGTTATTTACCCATACCGATTGAATTCCTGTAAGTAGCTGGGATACATCGGGTTGATGCGAAGCGGCTATTATAGGTAGTTGTTTTCACTGCCATAAATTTAGCCTAAAACTGCAATAAATGCAGTAGCTTAACTACAAGAAAAGTGACAGTAGTGTACAAATCTTAAAAAACAGGATGATACTTCCCCCAGAATTAGGAGCCGTAGCTATCGACCTCATCAATACTCTTTGTTTTAACTAAACTTAAAATGTAGATCCCATTATCGAAAAAAAATTAAAGGGTTACCGTGGCTTCATAGGTGGTGCCAACTGAAAACACACCAGTACCATTTTCAATATTTGATTTTAAGATAACGGGTTCAGAAAGTGGATTTGAGCTACTTTCAAGAATACGAGCGGAAGACAATTCGAAGTCATATCCCTCTTTGCTAACTGAGCGCACGCGAAGGGTGACTTCTTTTAGGTTAATCAAAAAAATTGAACCATAGAAGATTTGAAGTGTGATTTCATTACCGTTAAATTCATTATCATTAATGAAAACTTTATTGATAGAACTATGATCCACAAGCGGATTATCAGAACCAATGCCAAAAGCACCAACAATATTTTGTTGGTCAGGGTATACTTGATTTACCCCTATCCCTTCCATTTCAATAATGTAATAACTGCTCATGGCTGGATTATCGGAAATTGAAATATCAATATGGCCATTCTCAACGATCATTGTATCGTTTACAATGCGTTCTAAATCAGCTAGATCGACTGCTAAAGGTGGAGCAGGAAACGTTTGTTTGGCACTTAGGACTTGATCATCAATTTCTACAAACAATTCCATTGTTTCATTTGTAGGTAAAGGGATTTCAGATTCAAAATAGTTTGTTACTGGATTAAACGTAAAATAATCTTCTTGTTCATTGTGTCGAAGAAAAACAGTTGCGTCAGGTAGGCTCACGTAGTTAGCAGGCGTCGAAATAAAAATACTTTGACTCAAAAAAACACGAAGTAATGTATCCTGAAATGCCCATTGGGCAGTAGCAGCATATACTGGTTCCACCGCTCTATCACCAAGATCAATTACGTTTACAAACGGATCATTTCCACAGCCTAAAAATAATAGGCAACAAAAAAGTATATTTTTAATCAAGTGTTTATGCATCATTAGAATTTTGCTTTATAGGCAATAGATGGTAGGAAAGGAAGTATACCGACCTCTTCCAATAAAAATTGTCTAGTTAAGTCTCCTGTTGTTGGATCTACTACCGTGCGCTCATCTACTCGTGTGTAATACGGATTGATATGGTTATAAATATTATAAACACTAATGCTGATAGTTCTTTCAAATCTCTTTTTCTGTTTAAAAAAATTAATGCTAGCATCTAGTCGATGATAGTTGGATAGGCGATAGTTGTTTTTCTCATCAATCACCAATCTTTCACCAATGTTGGATCCTGGGATTTCAAATACTCCTCTTTCATAATCCGGACTGATGGCAAATTTCTGAGTAGCTATGGTAACTGCGTTTCCAGTGCCATACACCCAATTGGCTGCTATAGTGATTCTGTCACTCAACTCATAACTCGCAACGATGGAAGCATCATGCCTACGATCAAATCTATAGGGAAAAGTATTCCCATTGTTGATGTCGGCAAATTGTCGATTATTCCAACTCAGGGTATAACCAGTCCAGCCGGTCAATTTACCAAATTTTTTTCTAACAAATAATTCTATACCATACGCTTCACCAGTACCCTGCGTAATTTTGTTCTGCCAATTATTTTCAAAATCTAGCAGAAAATTAGCACCTTCTTTATAGGACAAGACATTATCCATCTTCTTGTAAAAAACCTCAGCCGACCATTGTACTTTTTGCTTTACGGTTCCGGCTAGACCTAATGAACCTTGTAACGAATTCTGTGGTTTAATTTTTTTCGTACTTGGGACCCATAAATCTGTCGGCAAAGTCAAAACTTCGGAACTAAGCAAATTGATATATTGCGTCATGGTCGAAAAGGCGGCCTTAATTGACATCCGTGGTGAAAATTTATAGTTGAGACTAAGCCGTGGCTGGGGTGAAAAGTAATTTTCTCCCTCAACGTGAAAACTTGATAAATGAAAACCAATATTAAAACTCAATCTGTCACTCGCCTTCCAAGTATCTTCCAGATAAATATTTGATTCTATAGATGTTAAAGCACCTACTTCTAGTAAGGTGTCCAATACACCCGAATCATCCTGACCATTGTAAACGAGTGCTCCTGGATTATAACGGTGTGGTACTAGCTCGCCACCAAATTTGATATAGTGATCTGGTGTAGGAATAAAGTCAATATTGGTTTTAAGTCTAACATCTCGAATCCCAGAGCGGTAAGCAGATTTTAAATCTGCTGTTGACGACTTAAATGTTCCATTAAATCCAATTTGGTAGAAAGCATAACTTAAAGAGGTATTGGCAAAAAGCTTGGGAGAGATTTGGTAATTCCAACGCGCTGAACTGATAATGTTCCGCCAGTCCACTCCGTTACCGGTAATATTTCCATTCTCTTCTTTTTCCTGGATTTCAAAAAGATCCCGCCCCGTGTAGGCACTTAGATACACCTTGTGTTTATCATTTATTTTATGCTGCACTTTTAGATTTATGTCGGAGAAAAAACTTTTGAATCTACTTACTCTTAAAAATGGACGAACCAATAAATCAGGATATGATCTTCGCGCAGAAAATAAAAAAGAGGTTTTCCCTTTTTTTATCGGCCCTTCTATGGTAGCTGTTGCAGCAATCAAACTAACACTAGCGCTACCATGGAACTCATTCATGTTTCCTTCTTTCATCCGAATATCCAACACCGAGGAAAGTCTGCCACCATAACGGGCTGGAAAGCCTCCTTTGATTAGATTAATATCTTTGATGGCATCCGTATTGAATACAGAAAAAATTCCCAAAGCGTGACCTGTATTGTAAAAAGGTACATCATCAAGAATGACTAGATTTTGATCTGGCCCACCTCCACGGACATAAAGACTGGAGAGCCCTTCATTACCAGATTGTACACCAGGAGTAAGTTGAATAGCTTTTAAAATATCGGTCTCACCCATAAAGGCAGGAAGTTTTTTAATTTCTTTGGCGGTTAACTTCAGTTGTCCCACGTCTAATCGATCTTCCACATTTTCTTCTTTGCTGGCTTCGATTTCAATAGTTTGTAAACTGGAAATGGATAAAAATATTTTTAGGTTTTCAGCCGTATTTTCATTAACTCGGATGGTGTCCGATTGGAAACCTACATAGGATATGACAAAAGTTGGATCGGTGATATTTTCAAGAGAAATACTAAAAAAACCATAGGCATTAGTATAGCTACTTGTATTAGAATTAAGCTCAATTATATGAGCGGAAATCAGGGCTTCTTCCGTGGATTCCTCCATTACGAACCCACTGAAGGTTTGAGTATTTGCAATTGTTAAATTAAATATAAGAAAACACCAAAATAGGAGAATATGGAATTTTCTATTTAACGATGTATTCATAAAAAAAAATCTTGTGAATTGAGTCTACTTCTTAAACTCTAAGCTAATTGAATTTATAATTCAATCCTAATCCAACGTATTGAAACATCCCTGTTAATGACGGGTTCACACTATCAGAAAAAGGAATCCTGATATCGCTTTTCACAAAGTTAAGGGGCGTGTATACTACTTTTGCTTCTAGTTCTAATTTGCTATTTAGTTTTCCGATTCCAATACCAGCAACAAGTCCCGGTCTGATGAATAATTCGTTAGGGCCAAAAGAATTACCTTGTGATATTTGGGTAATTATTAAATTAGTTCCACCGTTAACACGTGCACTGAATACAGAATCTGTGTGTTTGTTAAAGCTGAAATTTAATCCGGCAAAAGGAGTTAGTTGCCATTTTTTTAAAGGCAAGGCGAAACGACCGCTTATGCCCACGTCTAAGGCAATAAAATTAATACCTAAGTAATTAGAGTCGCCACTATTTACCCCATCAATTACTTCTGTAAACCTGATTTGTTTGAGGGTTAATACCGGATGTAAGCGTACGGAAAAAGAACTAGTTGCTTTATAGTCTAGGATGAAACTGACAGCGGGACTGATAGTAGCCTTAGTGGTAAAACCTGCATCCGATAATTGTTCAGTCTCTTCGAAATTAAATATTCCGTAATGTGCACCTACGCCCAGACCATAGCTCACTTTTTGGGCAAGGCCGGAGACAGCAAATAAAAGAAAAAGGTAAACCAGGCTTGTTTTCAAATCACACATATTATATTTCATTAGATAAATAAAGGAAGTCAACAATCACGAACGAAATTCGTAATTGTTGACTTCTTATAAAAAATATAGATTTAAAAACTTAATACACTGTGTACTAAGATTAATCCATGCTGATTAATTATCCGTATTAATGTACAACAAGTTTCCGCATCTCAGAGATTCCCTCTCCAGTTATCATGATGAAATAAACACCTGGAGTTAAATCCCGATGAAAATCAGCATTTGTGATAGAAACAGTAGTATCATTAGAACTATAACGTGTAGAATTCATAATTCGTGTACCCAATTCGTCGTAAATAGCGATCTCAAGGGACGTATTTGCCGCCGTGATAACTTCTACATTAAATTGGCCATTTGATGGATTAGGAAATACATTTACATTATTAGTAGATTTACCCAATTCTTCACGGATAATTCTTGCTTCATCAGCATCCGCATAACTTGAGACTTCTACCACCAATTCAGTTTCCATATCAACTGTCTCAGGAATTTCAAAAGTCTGACTAAAATTGATTAACTCTACTGTATAAAAATGCTCATCTTCGGTAACACGGTAAGCAGATCCGATATTAAGTCCTTTAGAGAATTCAACTTTGTTGTTCTTAATAATGATGTACTCTTCACGGTAGAAGTCGATATTTTCCTCCGTACCATTGCTAAGGTCCCTTCCAAATTTAATTTCCCATTTGGCATAACCTGGATAATCTTTGGCAATTCTTAAGGCACCATTTCCATTGATAAAGGTAAAAGTGCGATTTTCGAGGTCAAAAGCTTGATTGTGCTCAAGATTATTCTTGATATGATAATCAGTTGTTCTTGCCATCGTACGGTTGAACAATAAATCATAAAAAATATCTGAAGCGGCAATACCCGCTGTACAATCATCATCAATTACGTTCGTTACTCGGCTATTTACACCTGGGCCGGCATCAGCACTTGCGGATCCACAACCTGAAATAAAAGAAAAGGAGCGAGCGAAGTTACAGCTTCTGTCTGTGTCACTTTCATCATTAAACCATCCTGGCTGCGTAACCTTTGTCTTGGACTTGTACCTTTTCGATAAACCACATCCTGAACGGAATCTATTGCTGGCTTCTGCGAATGCTTCTCCTGGAAGAAGGCTCATTGATATTAAGGAGAATGTTAACAACATTAATCCTTTTTTTATAATATTAATTTTCATTTTTTTTGTTTTAATAATTCTTTAATAATTTTTAATAAACAGGACGCTTATCGTTGGATCACGATTTTATTGATCTCAATTATTCCATCGCCCACAACAGAAATGATGTAATTACCATTCGGTAAATTCATGTTGGATGCGCTGATTGAGATGTTCTGACCTTTGGTAATGCCTTGGAAAGTACCGAAAGACTTCACCAGTGCGCCTTGTACATTATACAATTTGATTTCGACATTTGTATCGATTGTCTTACCTAATTGAATAGTAAAATCACCATTACTTGGATTTGGAAATACTTCGATGGCATTCTCCTCTGCTAATTGTTCCTTAGTCAAGCGATCAGTGTCTGATTCAGACATAGCGGAAACATTTGCCGAAACATTGTCCATGTCTACTCCTTCAGGAATATCAAACTCCTGATAAAAATCAACCAATCTTACCAAAAAGAAATCCGCCAATTCTTCTACTACGATACCTTTGTTATTTCTTAGACCGTCGGAAAGAATAAGTTCGTTATCTTGAACCATAATGCTCTCATCAATAAAGATGCTTGCTGGATCGATCACTTCTTCATCCGTTTCGCTTTGTGAATCCGTGGTAGATTCCCATAGCTTGAAATTGAATCCGACATAGCCTGCATAAGACTTGTCAATCTTTAAAAATCCATTACCATTTTTTACGATGTATTTGCGGTTAACCATGTCAAAGTCATTTTCATACCTTAGAGTGGTCTGCATGACATTGGTCTGCTTTTCATTCTTTTCATTGTATCGTACCTTGTGGATGTCGCTATACAATTCTGAAGAGACATCTCCACCACTACAACCAAATCCCCAGATCCACTCATCTAAGAAGTTAATATTTGGTCCTGCTGAAGCGGTAACTATTCCACAAGATTTTTCACATTGGGCAAATACCGTAGTACATCCTTTTCTCGTTTGAACACAAATCGGAACAAGTAATAGGCTTATACGGGCGCTAGATTTGTACCGCTTTGTCCAGAAATTACACTTCGATTTAAAAGTGTTCGTGGCATTCGCATAAGCATTGTTGGGTGCCATCATTAATCCAATCATCAATAATAGGAATCCCGTTTTTAAAATGGGTTTTAATGTTTTCATAAAAAAATATTTAATTGGTTAAAAAATAAATTACATAACTTTTATGCGCTAATGCTTAGCCCAGCATTAACCTAGTGGCTCAAGGGTTAAACTTATCAAATTATTGATTAGTTTAAAACTAAAATATCCTCATATTCTGTATAACTATAATAGCTGTTTACATCAAGATAGGAAGGAGAAAATTGAATCTAGAATTAGCTGTTAGATCATTTAAGATTGAAATTCTAAAAAAAGATTACCCTTTTTGATGCCTTTCAAATATATATAATTTAAAAGTATTTAGAAAAGCAGTTATCTATGCAAAGCGTATAGGGAAAAAATAAGCACAATATTCCACTTTTTACCCAAAAGGTTTGATAATCAATATTTTATATTTCATCTTTGATCGTTTTTTCTTTAAAAAAAAGACAGAAATTTAGATATTAATCATTTTTCTTCTTCAGATTTGTATCGTTCAGGCTACTTTAACCGAACAGCATCTTAACACTTTAAATATCTTTAGTTACTATGCTATATCAAAACATCCAATATTTTTCAAACACCTAATTCTTGTGATTTCCTGGATCCCTGTAAAGGTAGCTTCAGAATTGTTCAAGAAAATGAAAAAAATTATTATTAATGCGAATCAAGGGTTGATGGCTCGCTTAACATAAAAAATTTTCTAAGAAAATGCCGCTTGCTCTCTTCTACCGTGATAGAAGGGAACTAGCAGCAAATAGCAATCAGAAAGCAGCAACCATATCATAAACTCAATAAGAAGAAGCGGTTGCTTTGATTCATACATTTATTTTCAGCTACTGATGCGCATTAGTAATTTATCAGTGATAGACATACGATTACCGTTCAATAAAAAATGGTTCTTTTTTATTGCAGGAGATCTGATAACGCAAATGACAGGAATTAGACAATTAAGGTTTTCAGAACACTCTTGAAAAGCCAGCCAATAATGATTTAATATGAATTAAGACTCACATAGCTAAATCATCAGTAATTATGACGTACCCACCATAAGTATTATTGTTCCGATTATAACTGCTTGTATCAAAAGCAGAAGAAGAGAAAATAATTCCAGGATTAATTAATATGGAAATAATAAGTGTAAGCATGTAATTTATATTTTTTGTTGAAGAAAAAAGTTACAGCTCAACAAAACATTTTAAAAGGCAATTATCTATACTAAATGACTTTTAAAAAATTTCATCAAGATGTCCATAATTGTCAATAAGCAATTGATTGACAATAAATTATAATGTATATTTGATTTAGTTTTCAAAATAAAAATAGACATTTTAATGGACTTTATTAAAGAAATAGTACTTTTATTAAAAAACTTTCAACCTGAAAAGATTGAAATAATTGGTAATAACAAGCATTCTAATAATAAAGTAAATTTATTTTTTCAACAAGTAAAAAACGGAAAAATAAAAACAGACGAGGAGGCTATGGCCTATCTCTATGGCGATAGTACGGACAGAAAAAATTACAACAAATTAAAATCTAGGTTAAAAGAAAAACTGATCAACGCTACCTTTTTTTTAGACACCAATCTCACAAGTTACACAGATATACAAAAGGCGTATTATCGTTGTCATAGAAACTGGGCTTCCACGAAAATTTTATTTGGAAAAAGTGCAAAAGAAAGTGGCGTTATTTTAGCAGAAAAAACCATAAAAAAGTCAATAAAATTTGAGTTTACCGAAATCGTCATTAACCTTGGCAGAATGTTACGATTACATTTTGCTACCATTGAAGGAAACAAAAAGAAGTTTACTTATTATAACAATCTCCTTTTTAAATACATGCCAGTACTGCAAGCGGAAATAAAAGCAGAAGAATATTATGAAAAATTATTAATACATTTTGCAAATTCAAAAGCAACGAAATCAAATTTAGCTTATGAAGCAAAAAAGTACAGCGAAGATCTTGACCAATACAAAAAAATAAAATCCTATAATTATCTTTTTTTTTCACATACGGTACGTGTACTTCGGTACGAAATAATTAATGACCACCGTGCGGTAGTTGCTGAATGCGCTAAAGCTTTAATTGAACTAAGGGCTAAACCCTTTAACCTAAAAAATCAATTATTTGGGTTCTTATTACGACAGTTTTCCTGCTATCTAAAACTAGGAATGTACAAAGAAGCGGAGGCAGTAAGTGTGGAATGTATGGATACAATGGTAGAAGGAACCGTCAACTGGTTTGTATTTAATCAACTATATTTTTCTTTGTTGACCTATACCAATAATTATCATTTAATTGACCAAACCATATCTCAAGTAATCACCCATCCAAAATTAAAATTTCAGAGTAATAAAACTAAAGAGACCTGGAAAATAATTCAAGCTTACACTATATTTTTATTTGAGATAGGGAAAATTGAAAGCATTAAAAATCAATCAACGTTTAAGATTGGTCGCTACCTTAATGAACTTCCAAAATTTTCCAAGGATAAAAAAGGCGCCAATATTCATATTTTAATTACACAGATTCTAATTGCCTTGGCGAGAAAACAGTATGCCTTTATTATCGATAAAACAATGGCTTTAAGCAGATACTCTTCCCGATATTTAAAAAAAGATGAAACGTATCGGAGTAACTGTTTTATTCAAATTCTAATTAACCTACCAAGAGGCAATTTCTACAAAGATAGCCTGGAGTTTTACGCCAAAAAATATATTAAGAAATTACAGGAGGCACCCCTAAGTTCAGCCAAACAGAGTTCTGAATTTGAGTTTATTCCATATGAGGTCCTATTGGGATACGTGCTGGAATTGTGTAGGGAATAAGTATGCGTCAGCATTCGAGGTACTTTTTTTCTAATGGTATCATTTTAAAATAAATTATTTAACTACTATGGTTTAAGGTTGGGAGAAAGGCTCGATCCATCAGTTCCGTTTCCTTATTAGGAAGATCAGGATTTTTACGTTGGGTTGGTCGCCCTATGCTTTTATCTATAAATTTTTCTTGGATAATCTGACATACGGACTGTATCGCTTTTTAATTCTTTTAAAGCATTATTTGCTATCCATTTAGCAGACCTATCGTTCATTTTTAAAATTTCTTCAGATACCTCAATGGCTTTTGATTTTAAATCAATGTTTCTTTTGCCAATATTTCTCAAAGCCCAATTCACGGCTTTTTTAACATAGATCCGTTCATCTGTACAAGCTCCTTTAATGATTGGAAAGAATTGTTCAAAGGTATCATTCAAAGAGATTTTATCTGCCATACAATAAGCTGCCATGATGGTAAATCCGGCTCTTTTTTCAAATTCTCTTGTCCGCTGGGACCATTCAATGGCTTTTGGTACAGCGTATTGGCTTTTGGCAAATAAGCCCATACAAAACGAGTCACATATTTCCCAATTCTCAAACGTACTCGTCCATTTATCCATTAGTGCTTCTGTCAAATTTTCAGGATTAAAAATTTTGCTACAAAGCAACCTTGCCTCATAAATGCCTGAGTCAAAAAGTTCGCTAGCGATCTTATCATCTTTAGGAATCTGCTTGGCAAGTTCTTTCAAGTCTTTGTGATAAATTCCCAACGCATGATTAGCCCTAATACCAAATTTGGATTCCTTAATCAAGATTTTTTCAGGATTGGCCTTCTGCTTTAAGATGTTGATAATTTGGTCTGTAGTCATTATTTAGAGGCATTAAGTTCAATCGCTTGCTTGATAAAATAATGAATAACTTCTTCCTCCAATGCTGCCTTTTGCGGTAACACTCTGATGGCTTTTCCATTGCCGGTTAGAACCCCAAATTGGTCTTCCATTTTTGCTCCTTTTAAGAATCCAAGATCAATACCATAAGGCATGGTTCTCAGGTGGCATATTCCACCTTTTTCATTTGAATAAGTCGTGATTCTTTCTTTTTTGGTTTCAATTATTCCTTCATAAGAAAGTAGTATTTCTCTTGCCTTGAGAAATAGATCCTTAAATGTTGATTGTAAATCTTTGTCAAATTGCATTTTTTGTTTTTTCGTGCTGTTGATGGTATCGGATTTGGGGCGTTGGTAGCTATTGCAAGTAATTAACGGGCATACCTATGGGTTCGCCTTATTTATAATATTCTATTTTTCTTTCTGTTTTCAATTGACGACGACCATCACTAAATGTAGATATGGAAGATATCCAGTTACCAAATTCATCGTATATATATTCGGTTGATTGTTCATACTCGATTGTTCCATCTTCCTTAAAATTTTGAATCTTTGTTTTAAATCCTTTTGAATTATATTCAACTACCTCTTTAAAATAGTATCCGTTTAAACCATTAGCAAGTCTTAAGGTGATGTTTTCTGATTTATCAAAGTGTTTTAGTGTTGTCATAGTTATTGAATGGTCTTTTATATTAAACTTAGTTTCTAAAGACTCCATTAATAAACCTAAGTTATCGTATTTGTAAATTGTTTTTACATAGAGTTGGTCGTCTCTGTAATGGTAGGTGCTATCAATTTTGTTGTTTCCATTGTACCAATGGTTTAGACTAATAATTTCTCTTTTCCCAAGCCATATTTCATCGGCAATTTCTTTAATTAAATTTCCATTTTCATAAATGTACTCTGTTTTTCCAACTTGTTTTTTGGGTTTATATTGATTGCCTGATTCTGTATGTTTTATGCTTATCCTTCCCATTTTATCATAAATATAATCGAATTTTGAATAGCTTTTCACACCAGTTGTAGAAGACATACTCATTGACTCAATTTGATGACCTTCCTTATTAAAAGCATATGAATACATACTTTTTACTTTTCCATTTTTATCAGTTTTATACTGTTTTAACAAATTTTCGTTCTGATCAAATTCTTTAATTTCATATTCATCAGAAGATAGTGCTTTTTCCCTTGATAGAATTTCACTTTCAGATTTTATAAAGTAGGATACTTTTTTTATGCTTTTTATTGTAGGTTTTTCAGGGTTAATTAATTCCTTGGTCGATGTACAGTTGTTCAAACCAATTAATAATCCGACCATCAATAAAATTTTAATTATTTTCATATTTGTTTTGCTTTTATCTAGACAAATCGGCTACGTGCCGTGGCGGACTTCTACTCAACATGGACCTATAGCCAATGTTCGTTTCTCGCCTTCTATTTTATAATTCCATTTGCTTCTTTATCAGTTCGGGAATAACATCAACTCCGATATTTTCCGGTGTATCGAGAACCCTTTTTCTTACTTTATCTGATGGTAGTAAACAACCCAATATCCAAAACATCATTACGGCTATCCTAATATTCCCAACTTAAAGTTAATAAATATCCACAACTCTATAAGTTGGTTTTTACCTAGATTATGTCTTCTCTATTATTAAATAAAAACCGTTGACTTGTTTTAGAAAATTTTTCTACCAAGATTTACCAACCTTCCGGCAGTGGATCGAGTAATTGGATGACAGCCGGTGGCAGAGCAGATGCTGGCAGTTTGCGTAGCAGATTGGCGTATTCCTGATCCTGAAAACCTTTTGCCGCATTCCAATAGAGCTGGGCAGCACCTCCATTACTGTGGGGCCGAATTTGTACAATAGGCCATTCTTTCTCTCCGAAAATAAATGGGGTCATATAATCTAAGGCCAGCTTGATGCTACGGCCTTCAAGGCTCCGATAAGCAAAGAGGTCGTAATCGAGATGCCGACCAAGACGGGCCACCGTTATTAGCGCCCTAGCATTGTAGATGCTGTAGTTTAGCGACCGGGTACGAATGAGCTCCTGTGGTTGGCGTCCATCAATAAAGACTTGAGAAAATATGCGGGCAGGCATACCGTCAAGTTGTTTACGTGCTAAGCCAAGGTTTTCGCCATAGAGCGCGTAAAGAATGAGTTGGGCGTTATACCAAGAACCATGGTTGTTCGGTTGCATAGATTCTTCGATACCAGTAGGGCTTTCCACCATCCAAGTTGCGAATTGGCTAAACCAACTGCGCAATCCGCTAGCATCCTGTTCTGTCCACCCTGGATAGGATTCTAATAGAATCGCACAATCGATCACCCATCGCATTCGCCATGCCTCTAGAACCCCCGAAGGGCTATTATAATTGTGACCACGACGTTTTTGGCCAAACTGCATATTGGGATTCATCTTCGTGGCAGGATGGAGAAACCATGCACGAAGTTGTTCCATAGCGCTTTTTGCGTAACGCTCCTCACCCGTAAAATACCAAGCAGGTACCAAGGAGGTGACTCTAGCAACCATAGCTTCAATGCGTGAGATGTCAGAAGTTTTACGATCAGGATTTACTTCTCCGTCGCGCCACATGTAGGGCCCATCTGGAATCTCTGGATTCGGCCACCAGTACGGACTATAGCTGTAGTAGTCGTGTGGGTCGCCGCTTGGTGGTAAGGCTCCCTCATCAACTACGTTAGCGACTGGTTCTTCTAGCGCAGCATCGGCATCTGCTAGGATTTCTTTCAAGGCGGCCACTAATTGAAGATTACCTGCCTCAAGGCCTTGTTTTATTCGTGGGAGTTGATCTCCTTGACCAAGCAGTAAGGATGGTGTAGGATTAGGTTCGCTGTCTTGAGCGAAGGCAAATGCCGTACCAAGTATCAAAGCGAATGACAAAGAAAAATAATGTAAACGGAACTTAAGTAGTATATCCATAAGGTAAGATTTTAATAATAAATAGGCGATGATTTTTTTGGTTGATGGCTTTAGCAGAGATTGTTTTAATTTTTATGTTTTCTAACTTCAATCAATTACCCAAATAAAAACTCAAAGGATTTTCTTCTCCTCTTAACTGATCTAATTCCCCATTTTTCTCCAAAAAAAGTGGATATAAATCACTGCGATCTTCCTCCATCATATAATCTAGAATGCTTTGAAAGGCTTTATTAATTGGTTCTGGTTTGTCAGTATTCATATGTTCTAAATACTTTTCCATGACTTTTAATTTCAAGGCATTGGGCAAAATCTGAATATTGAAATAGGAGGGCCGTTCCAGGATATTGATGTAAAGATCATTGGGTGCTATCATCTGTAATTGGCGACATGTTTCGTATAACTCAGGAATGTGAAAAACGTTAAGTATGGAAACCGTTGGAGCAATCTTGAACTTGATAAACGGATAGGCTGCGATCGTCTTTCGATTGGCTAGAATTTCTTGCCAGTCCATATCCTTTCTGATATATTCTCCCAAACTATGACTGGCATCAATACTCGCCAATAATTCCACCTCTTCAAAATGACTCCATAGAGCAATGAGGTTATAATTCTTAAATCCTAGTTTTGAGAAATTGGTGTTGTATCTCAGTCTGGCTTTAGTGGCACTGTTTTGCACCAACCATTCGAGCAATTTATAATGTTCTTCCGTAACCAATGGTTCGCCTCCAGCAAAGTAAAATTCTTCTGCGCCCAACAAGGCTTCACCCGATGCTTTTATAAACCCATTTAGGTCATGGATATTTTTGATGATCGCTTTTTTACCTATATTGGTGTGCAAGGATTTGGCATCATTAAACCATTTTGAACTAGCACCATGCCAGCAGGTCCGGCATCTAAAATTACAGACATTGGAAAATCGGATATCAAAATAAATGGGAAGTTTTGGATCTGTTGCTATGGTCTGATAGTCAAATTTTTCGAAGGTTTCCATACGGATGCTTTTACCACCACTCGCCTCTATTTTATGACAAACAAAACATCTTCCATCGGTCTCGTTTTTTGAAAATTTTGTTCTGAGTTCCTTGATGTTTTTGCCATTCCAAATTTCTGTTAGTGTTTGGGTATTGGCATTTCCGTAAGGAATATTAGCCACACAACAAGCCTTTGCTAAACCATTATTGGAGATATGGTAGTGAATAAAAGGCATGAGACAATGTGGTTTTTCTTTCATAGGAGCATCTCGCTTTCTTATCTTAAGTCAATGGATTTAGGGATTTTTCAATTTAATTTTGAAAGTAAATAAAATCAACAGATAAATGAAAGATCAACGTATAAAAAAATTAGTTTTTAAAATTCGTTTGCTGTATCCCATTTGGATCGTCGTTGCCATTTTTAGTGTGGCATATGTCCCCTCCTTTAATTTTTGTGCTGGATGACCTTACGGGGACAACAGCTAATATTCAGAAGCATGAGACCTTATTCAGACTAGGTATTATTGGCAGGATTGCCACCGCCGTACTCATGGTCTATATTTCTTTTTGTTTATATTTATTATTTGAAAAAGTCGATAAAGATAACGCAAAACTCATGTTGATGCTTGCTCTAATCAGTGTACCATTTATAGGGTTTGATGTGTTCAAAATTCTGTCCATTGGAAGTGAAGATCCGGCTTATATCTACCAGTGTTTGAACATAAGTCGAACTGCTCAAACGATAGCTGAAGTTTTTTGGGGATTATGGTTGTTTCCGTTAGGAATACTGGTTATCAAGTCCAACTACTTTCCAAAGATTTTAGGATATGCTTTGATGGCGAGTTGTATGGGATATTTATTTGGTGTATTTATAAAGGTCGTCTTTCCAAGTGCCCATCATTTGTTAATTATTGCAGACTCACTAGCTTTTGGAGAATTGGTCTTTGCGCTTTGGTTTGTATTTAAAGGATTGAAGATAGATCAATAGGTATTAAACTGGTAGGACAGCATTATTATTCCATAATTCGTTTTCTGATTCTACCACTACCACTACCACTACCACTACCACTACCACTACCACAGTAGTGTCTTCAATATTTAAACTGACTACGGACTGATAGGCTTGGTTCTCAAAGCTAAAAGATTCTTTTTTAGTTTTGAAATTATTATGAAACCAATTATTATCGCTACCAGAATTCCTAAAGGATTATGATAAAATGATTCTCTAAAATTTAGGTGCAATAAATGCATTATTGACCTAGTCATGCCACAACCGAAACATTCCGTATCAAATAATAATACACTTAGACACAAAGATTGCCCTTCATCAAAAAAATCGGATGGTAAGCAAATTAAAATTATGGGAACTAAAAGCAATACAATTGTTTCAATAACTAAGACATTATAACGTCGGATCGTAATCACTTCCATCTCTAGGTTTTAAATCTCCTGTTGCAATCATAATTAAATCAATCAATGCCCATATCCCACATCCTCCAAGGGTTAATATTTGAACGATCCCTATTCCAGTATAGCCTAAATAAAATCTATGAACACCTAAATAACCAATAGCAATTGCGAAAATTAATGCCACAACTTGGCTTTTCGGTTTGCCTTCGTTTTGTTGTTTTTTATAAGCTTTTTTTATTTTTTTTTGTGCGGCTTTAAGTACTATTATTTCTTTTAGTTTTAATTTTTTCCCGGTCTGTTTTCTAATTTTCCTAGGAGTTAATTCCAGGAACTCTTCCAGATTTGTTGCCGTGTACATTTCTTCCTTCGCGATTAATTCCTTGCTAATCGGTTTACTATTTACCGCAAAAATATTCATGGTGAAGAATAAAAGTGCCACAACTAAAATAGTTGATTTTTTCATAAAAAAATATTTTTCGTTTTTTGATTTGCTTACTCTAGGGACTTTTCAGCATTCGTCCCCTACTCTTTTTTGGATTTTCAGGTCTCTCCTTTTATTAATTATTAGCTCTTTAGAAATTTCGAATTAAAAGTATTCTTTCCCTAAATTGAAATAAAATACAAGCCAATTAGTGAATTTGATGTATCTATGGTATTTAGTGGTCTTTTTACCAATATTTTGCTTCTCATTTTTTCACCCATTGAATTCTGAAGCATAAATATAATTTCTTTTTTTACAATTTCAATATTTCTTAAATCTAAATTTAGAAATTTTGCGGAGGGGTTTGGAAATACTTCGATCTTACTTCATTATAAATCTACATTTTTATCTTATAAAACTATTTTAAAATAAAGTATATTTAATTAGCTCAATTTAAAGTGCGCTAATGTCTTACATAAATTGACTCAAACCTTCCAAATTGGACACCTCCTTCTTGCGTTAATATAAGTATTTTATCATCCAATTTTTTTATCCTGTATTCAGCAGAAGGACCAGCTCTAGGAGTAACATTTTTATATTTATTAGGAGCTTTAAAATAAAACACTAAGGATTTTTTATGTAAAAAATATAACCCTTGATAATTATCTCCAAAACTTCTTTGTACTTTTATTAAAGCTCCATTCTCACCAAAGATTAAACGACGATTTTTAAAATAATCGGGAGGAGGATTTTGATTAACTATGGTATCGAAAGAAAAATTAACCAACTCCCAGTCTCCAATTAATTTTTGCGGATCGACCGTTTCTTGAATGAAAATTGAATCACTTTTATTTTGATTAAATTCATTAATGGTAAAAAGTGTATTTATTGTACTATCTTCTTTAGATATGATTTTATAGGCACCAAATTTTTTAAAGTTTAAACTAAAATCATATTTCAATTTTTGAAAATAAGGGTATTCATTTGAGTCATCAATTACTTTATTTAGATCACAAGCTTGACATAAGGCTATGATAGGAAATACTAAACCAGCTTCCTCTCTGGCATCGATCCATTTTCCTGATTCACTCCATCTATAAATTTCAAAAGTTTGATTGTAAATTAATCTTTTGGCGCATTGATTATAACAAAACTTTGGGAATCTCCTCATAAGGGAATCTATCCCAATATCTAAGGTAAATTGAACCTTCGTCCATTCTTGCAAACCCGAATAGATAATAGAATCAACTTTCAATTTGGCAGGACGGACAAATAGAGAATCATTTTCATTTTGTGCAGGATAAAGCACCCATTTATAGGCTGAAGAACCAATGGCATGCGCATTCATGGCCCGATCTTCCACATTATTTGCTAGATTAATTGATAGCAATTTTTGGGGAATAAATTCTATTGCATGGTGCAGATAATATACTTTATTCAAGTCTAACTGATTCGTCATAAAATGGATTTCCATCTCTTCCTTTTTATGTTTTACCTTCAGTATAATTTTTTCACAAGGGTAGTTTTTACCAAGCACCCTAATTTGTCGGAAATTATTTGTCTTACCAATTACTTTGGCGATATTCAAATATGCTTTCTGTTTTAATTTCCGCTTTTTACTATGGCATAATTTATAAAGGCTAAATTTTGAATTCGTATTGTCAAGGATTTTACCGTCTATATGAATATTGAATAATACAACGTATTCCGGGTCTGGTTGTCCGAAAACAGTGTTGCTAAAACATATTAATGTTAGACTAATTAACAACTTAATTATATTCATTTTACCAATTTTAAAAACAGCAGTTAATTACACCTTTCACCAGGATCGCGGATCGCTTTCGAAAAAATGTTAAGGTGGGCTGTCGTTTTTTTATTTATTGGCAATGACCAGCATCTCAAAATCTTTTGTCGTTAATTTATCTTCTCTTGAAAACTGTCCAAGCTTTGCTCCAAATATTTCAATCTTCTGATAACCTAACGATTTTAGCAACCAATTAATTTCAGAAGGAATATAAAATCTCTGGTTACCTTTTACTTGTTTTTTGTTCCCTGCATCGTCTTCAAACTCGATTTCAAAATGGTCTCTAAAGGTCATCAGATCAAAATTATTGTTATGAAATTGGGTGTTCTCTTTTTCTTTATCCTTGGTAAATTCGTTGGTTGAATTAAAAATTGGAAACAATCCATTTAAAGTTGTAAAAATTATTTTACCATTAGACTTGATGGATTGAGAGACAGACTTTAAAATTTCAAAATTTTCTTCGTCCGTTTCCATCAACGGGAATCCACCTTCACACATCATAATCGCCATCTCGAATTCGTCCTTGAAAGGAATTTGTCGAGCATCTCCCACTAAAAATTGAATCTCAAGATTTTCCGATTCCGCTTTTTCTTTTGCTCTTTGTATTTGAGAGGAGGACAAATCTATTCCCGTTACAGAATAACCTCTTTTTGTAAGTTCAATGGCATGTCTTCCTGTTCCACATCCAACGTCAATTATTTTTGCGGCGCTCTTAAATGCCAATTCATTTTCTATAAAATCACATTCCCCGATTGTTCCTTTGACAAATCTTTCGTTGTCATAATTTTTTGCCGAATTTTCAAATAAGGTTTGGTACCATTTCTTCATTTCAATGATTGTATTTGAGGCTGTTTTTAAAATATCTTTTACGCTGTTAGAAAATTAAATGATCCAATTTTAACTACTGAGCGATTTTATGATTTTTATTTCTTAAATATTTGATGAGCGCAACAAAAGAAACAACAGTCCAGGTTCCTTCCAGTAATACAAATGGATAGTATTCCATTAATATCGAAGCGAAACAGGCAAGCATTGCTCCAATTAGATTCATGAGAATATATATAAGGTCATTTGAATGAAGTTTATCATTTAAATTCATGAAATATGCAATCAATATTAATGAAACCCCAATAAAACCTACTAAATCTACTTCATTCATTCTTTTTTCATCTTATTTATAGTCCACAAAAAGAAATCTTGTGAAGTGACACATTGACACTAAGGTAAATTCCTATGCTTTCAAAGTAGATTGTTTCATATTACCAATAAAGATTTACCCTTGATGCTTCCTAATCCTGCTCTAGATAATAATATTTTATCAAGAATACATACCTTCAGGCAACCTTTTTGAAATAGGTTGACCATATAGGAGTAGACAAGAAAATTGACAACTTGAATATATCACTTCAAATACTGATTAAAGATAGCATTGCTGGTCGCGAACCAGCTCAACGTGCGCTATATATGAAGTACCGGATCAAATGGTATATGCAATGCTTGAGGTACGGAAAAAACAAGCATGAAGCAGATGATATGATGCAAGAAGGATTGATCCAAATTTTTAAGGATCTTCATCAGTTTGATGCAAAACGATCTAGTTTTGAAACTTGGACTTCTAGGTTGATCTCTCACGCAGCCTTAAGATATCTGAAAAAAAATAGTTGGAATAATGCTTTTGCGGAGATAGATGAAGCGAATGACTTGTCTGAATCATCGGAGACCATTCATGAAAAATTAGCAGCCAAAGAATTGACGTTATTAATTCAAAGTTTACCGATGGGATATCGGGTTGTTTTCAATTTATTTTTAGAAGGTTTTAGCCACCAAGAAATCGCAGAGCGCTTAGATATTACGATTGGGACATCAAAGTCACAACTTTTTAAAGCAAAACGAATGTTGAGAAAAAAATTAAAATTTCATTTAACGAGTACCAATAGATAATGGAATCAGATAATAACATAAAAAAATTCTTTGAAAGGAAATTCTTGGATGCCCAGCCAGAAGGGGACGACTGGAATATTCCTTCTGATGATATTTGGAATAATGCCTTGCCACATTTTCCTAAAGAAAAAAAGAAGAAAAGACCATTTTTTTTCTTCTTAATCGGTGCTGGAGTGCTAGCTATGCTACTGGCAGTGGGCTTGTATTTCTCATTTAGAACCGATTCTTTTACCAGGTTGACCACCAACAAGGATGCCCAATTATCAGCCCCTTTTAACCACGCAACAAACACTCCATTAGCGATTAATAACACTCCAGAAAAATCAACTCAAAACATCACCGATAAAACAGAAAATAAAACATCCAATTCCAATACCATCGTTGCTCAAGATAAACTTGATCTAATAAAAACATCCACCCAAAACACTTTCAATAACAACTCAACGAATCATGGATTTCAGAAAAAAAAGAAAGTAGAAAATCCTTTGATCATTTTAGATGCTTCAAAAAAAATAAAAGAAAAAATTAGTGAAACTTCTGAAACTTCTAATCTTAAAAATAAGCTAGGCGTATCCCATCTTAAAAATAAAACTCCATTAATAGATAGTGAAACGAACATTGTCTCAGAAAAACCAATAGCGGCTTTACCAGTTTTATTTCCGGAAATAATTGATAAAAATAAAGAGATAATAGATCACCAACCAACCATTATCCCAATCAAGAGAAAGCGCCAATTAAAAAAATGGGAAATTGGCTTATCTCATTCTCCATTTATGTTTAAATGGGTGAATCTACTCACCACTGATTCTTTGCCAGAAGGTGAGGAACTCAGTTTTGATATAGGTTATAAAAACATCAACCTTCCAATATCTCGTCGACTTGGACGACGGTGGAGTTTATCCTCAGGCATTGCACTTTCACGAATCAAGGCATGCGTAAATTTTAGTTCAAATAACTTCGTCTATGATGCCAATCAACCCGATCCTGACTGGACTTCCATCTTGCGAGAACAAACCAACACCATATTTATCAATACTAGTACGTTAGAAGAGTTAGAAATCAATCTTTCACCTGATGTTAATCTCGTAGATGGAGATAGTTTGGAGTTGATTGGTAAAATTCCAGTTCAATTAAGTTTTGTGCAGGTCCCGTTAATTCTAAATTACCACTTTGGAAAAAAGCGATTAGAAGGATTAGTGCATGCGGGAATTTATTTTAACTATATGCATGAACGGGTAAGAGATGTAGGTTTTAATCTATTAAAGGAAGATCAAATAATTAGCGAATCCACAAATATTGATCCATACAGTGACAACTATTTTGCAATTACACCGATCATTGGCTTCGGTTTAAAATACCACCTATCCGATCATTTTAATCTTGGAGTCAGTACCAAAATCGAATTATTCGCCCCTCCACTTTCAAGATTCGAAATTGGTGCTTACTATTCCTTTTAAAAATATTTTACTAAAAATTTAAACTAAAAAATTAATTATTCATCTAGAAGTGTGCTCCTGAGCACCCTGGACATCCTATGTCTCTACTTAAAAAATGTAGTCTAAAAAAAGTAAATCTATGGAGTACAAATTATTTTTATTCCTACTCATAACTGTTTTTTTCAATCAGGCAACCTATGCACAAAACAAGCAATTCACCGTTAGCGGGCAAATTAAAGATACTAAAAATGGAGAAGATCTAATCAGCGTGACGGTTTTTATTCCTGAACTAGAAATCGGTACCACTACAAATGCCTATGGTTTTTATTCCTTAACGTTGGAAGAAGGAACACATGAGTTATTG
>CALFWZ010000139.1 GCA_937928405.1 uncultured Saprospiraceae bacterium | reverse complement strand
ATTCGAGTTTCCTAATAATTCTATCGTCGTAGCTGTACAAGGTGAACCGCCCGTCGCTGGTTGCGCGATTGGTAAGTCATTAATCACTACCGTGGTCGTACCCTGATCTGATACACAACCGTCTACCGTAGCTACTAAATTGTAATCCCCTGATTCACTCGCATCTATTGGATTTTGTGCCGTAGAAATATAACCATTCGGGCCACTCCACGCATATTCTACTAACATTCCCGTTGCATTTACACTGCCCGTTAAGCGGATCATATCACCCGCACAATACGGGCCATCATTACTCGCTGTCGCTATCGGTGCAGCATTAGGATCAACAATTAATTCTACTGGGTCTGAACTACAGCCATTCAAACTAACCGTCAAAAAGTACGAGCCTGCTCCGTTATTCGTTGGTGGATTTTGGTCATTAGAAAGAAACCCATCAGGTCCTGTCCATGAATACGTCTCTCCCATTCCTGATACATTCGAGTTTCCTAATAATTCTATCGTCGTAGCTGTACAAGGTGAACCGCCCGTCGCTGGTTGCGCGATTGGTAAGTCATTGATGACGATAGTCGTTCCTTCTACATCTGATACACAACCGTCTACGGTCACTACTAAATTATAGTCGCCTGATTCACTCGCATCTATTGGATTTTGTGCCGTAGAAATATAGCCATTAGGGCCACTCCATGCATATTCCGTCGACGTTCCAACCGTAGTGGTATTTCCAGATAAAATAATCATATCTCCAGCGCAATAAGGACCTGTATTATTTGGTTCAGCGGTCGGCGTTTCATTTAATACCACGGTAACATCTACTGAACTTGATGAACAACCATTCTCAAACACCGTCAACGTATATGTTCCGCCTTCGGAAGCCGTCGTAGGATTTTGACTATTTGAAACAAAACCATTTGGGCCAACCCAAGAATACGTCGCTGTAGACACACTCGCCTCTCCAAATAATTCGATATCTGCACTATTACAATAAGGGCCTCCCGTCGATGGAATCGCCGTAGGTAATGACGTTATCATAATTTCTACATCATCGGCATCCGCTACACAACCATCTACGGTAACATTTAAAACATACCTTCCTTCATCTGTAATGCCTGTTGGATTTTGATCCATAGAACTATAGCCATTTGGTCCAGACCATTCATAAACAATATTCGTCCCTGTCGCATTGACACTACCTGTTAAACTAATCAAATCTCCTTCACAATAAGGACCTGCTGCACTCGCATTAGCTATTGGTGCCGTGCCAGGGTTGATATCTATATCTACTGGTAGAGAACCGCAAGTTCCATTTTCAACTACCAATGTGTAGATTCCAGGGCCATTCGCCATTGGAGGATTTTGAACATTGGAGGTAAATCCATCAGGTCCCGTCCACATATAAGTTACGCCAGGTGTATCAGATCCTCCAACTAATTCAATATCTGCTGCCGTACAAGGATTCCCTCCTGCAGCTGGCATCGCTATCGGTAAAGGTGTAATTTCTATACTCGTCATTTCTGTTGAAGAGATACAACCATCTACGGTTACCACCAAGCTATAATCTCCTTCAAGACTAATATCTGTTGGATTTTGTTCGGTAGAATTATAGCCATTCGGGCCTGCCCATTCATAACTAATATTTGTTCCACTTGTCGTCGTACTTCCCATTAATTGTATTACCTCATCTTCACAAAATGGACCAGCATTAGATGGTACCGCATTAGGAGTTGGAATGATGGTTACCGTCGTTAATACCGCTGCGGAGACACAGCCATCTACCGTTACGATTAATTCGTAGTCACCACTCATCGTCACATCTATTGGGGTTTGATCACTTGACGTATAACCGTCAGGTCCGGTCCAAGCATACGTAATCGTCGCGCCACTAACATTTACATCTCCATCCAGCGTAAGCATACTACCTGAACAAACAGGCCCGTCATTTGATGCGGTCGCTATTGGTTCATCTGCAATCGTTACGTTGGTTGGAACAGCAGCAGATATACAACCATCTACGGTTACTATTAATTCATACGTACCGCTTTCCATCGCATCATTTGGATTTTGAACATTTGATGTATATCCATTCGGGCCTGTCCAAGCATATTCTATCGTCGTACCAGTAACATCTACACTACCTTGCAACGTTACTGAACTGCCAGAACACGCTACTCCACTATTCGTCGCCGTCGCTACAGGACTGCTTTCTAAAGAAATAATTAATTCGGTTGGAAGTGATTCACAACCACCAATCGAGGTAGTTAAGAAGTAAGAACCAGGTCCACTAGCAGTTGGAGGATTTTGTTCGTTAGATGTAAAACCATTTGGCCCTGTCCAAGAAAAAATTGCACTACTAATACTTGAATTTCCAAACAACTCAATATCTGCACTATTACAATAAGGTCCACCTGTAGTAGGCACTGCAGTTGGCGGAGGTGAAATTTCAAACGTTAGTGTTTCTGTATTGTCACAACCAGTAACACTGCTTGTAAATGAATAGGTTACATCATGAAATCCAACACCTAAGACAGAAGGATCAATAAATCCGATCTCATTAATTACTCCAGTAGAAGTATCCCATTGTCCTGTTCCGTTCTCAAATGTCCCAACAAATATTTCTTGTGAGATAGAAGTTCCACAAATGACTCCGGGATCAAAAATCGTAATCATTGGATCAGGTAAAACATCTACTATTACTGGGGGAGTCATAGCGGTGCAGCCCATCGCATCTTCAATAAAGCCTATGTATTCGCCCGGTCCTGAAACAAAGACTGTTTGGTTATTATCGATTCCTTGAGGAGTCGTCCATTCATATATATAATCGGGAGATCCACCTGTCCCGAATATATCAAGAATCGCTGTCTGTTCATCTATTTCTCGTTGACATAATTCTAAGTCACCAATAATTTCCGCGGTAGGCGATTCAAAAATTGTAATATCTGTAGAGCCATCATTCGTACATCCGTTGGCATCTGTATATTCGTAGGTGACAGTATGAGGTCCCGAGCCCAAAAGGTTAGGGTCGACTTCTCCTCCAGCTCCAGCTACCCCACCCCATGTTCCAGTTCCTCCGCCAGGATTTGCGGTAAGAACGACTGGGTCATTGGCAGAACAAATAAGTCCTGGATCAGGTATTTCAATAATGGGTAAAGGTGTTATTTCAACAACTACATCCGTAGAAGTCTGATCACAATTATTATCCGTTACGATAAGTCTATATGTTAATGTACCAGTAAATCCTAGCGGTGGTGTAACCGTCGGAAAAGGATTGGTAGGATCAGAAAGATAAGCATCTGCCCCGTTATCCCCTTCCCATTGGTAAATTGGATTTCCCGTTGCGCCAAGGACGCTACTATTTAAGGTGAATGGAGCTGAATTTTCACATGCCTGTGTGATAGGTGTTGTTGCGTCTACCATGAGGCCACAGAAGGGATTAGCGTTACAATCCAAATGATTAGCACCTACACCTCCAAAGTTAAGTTCAATGGTTGTATTTCCGGAAACCCTATCTATGTAGAGAAAGTATCCATCGCCTGCATTAACCGTAAATGTCCCGACGGTTCCACTAGCTGGATTAACCGTTATAACATTAAGACAAGGGGAAGGTGTTCCCAAATTGTTACACGTCACATTCGGACCATATACTCCTAAATCAAACGTAGTACTTCCTCCTCCAAAAGGATTTATAGAAAAGGTAAAGGATGAGTTAGGAGGAGTGTTATCATCAAACTCAAGATAAAGCCAACTAGAAGGGCCTATTTCGTTAAATAAACATCCACCAAGGTTCTCACTTACCACACCAGTTCCAGTAGGATTAAGTAAAATGACATTGGACGTTTCACAAATAGGAATAAAATCTACACAATCAGGAAAAGCTTGTTGCTGTCCATAAGTTAAATTAGAAATGAGCATTAAAGCACTCAGTAGGTGTAAAATTTTTTTGTTCATAATTTAGTTATTTCTCTCAATTTTTGGCGGTTACTTCAAATTAGGCTTTAGATTTTTTCTAAATTTTGGGATGTACCATAATAAAGTCAGTTGCTAACAGAGGTAAAGGTCCGTCAGTCAGCCGAGCGTTGAAAATAAAAAATTAACGTGTTTGGATGTGAGTACACCCGAAGGCAATTTGGAAGTATTAAATCACTTAATGATCATACAAGGTAAGTATAATTATATTGAAGTTATAAAAAACAATACAGAAAATATGGGTTTTGCTTTTAGGCGGACTTTAAAAACATTAGGACAACTCAAAAAAACAGGCAGAATTTCCATTTTAACTTTCTATGTGTATCAGGGGTTGGAAATAATTATATGGATTAAAAAAACATTACCTTTCAATAGATTTTGGGATATAATTACTTTTGGCTCCTTGCCACTTTTTTATCATTAATTAAGAATTTAACTACTGATTAGCATTTCCATTTAATTCCTGCGATTTACTTATTTAATAGACTTTCAAGCTCGTTCTAAATAGAGAAATAATTAGGCAAAAAAAACAAGGTGGGTTTAGTCATTTTTGTAAAACAACTAAATCCACCCTGTTTAAGTACACTGTGTACTAAGGATGTGTGTGTGTGTGTGTGTATCTTATGATTTCGAAGAGATCAAGTCCCGAGCCTTATTAATTGCCTGATCTAAACCATTCACATCAGAACCACCAGCGGTGGCAAAAAACGCCTGACCGCCGCCGCCGCCTTTTATTTCTTTGGCGAGTTCGCGAATGATATTACCAGCGTGTAAATCTTTTTCTTTTGTCAAAGTTTCGCTAATCGCTACGGTTAGTTGTGGTTTACCATTGACCGCCGCTCCAAAAACAATAAGAGCATTACCTAATTCTTTCTCCAATTGATAAGCTAATGTCTTAATCGCTTTAGCATCTCCGATGGGTAAATTAGCTGCAATAAAATTAATACCATCAATGGTATCCATCTGCTTTTTCAGGTCATCTTTGAGGCCACCAGCTTGTGCCGCTAACATCTTTTCTACCTCTTTTTTTAGTCCCTTATTTTCTTCTTGTAATGCCTCAACATTTTCGGCTGTTCGTGTCGGATTTTTAAATAAGGATCGAATTTTATTCAATTCCGTTAATTCGTTGTTGATATATTTTTCGGCAGCCTCTGAAGTAACCGCTTCTATTCTTCGAACTCCAGCCGCAACAGCAGTTTCACTAGTGATTTTAAAATAACCAATCTGCCCCGTTGCCTTAACATGACAACCTCCACATAATTCTCTTGAATAGTCAGGATCAAACGTAATCATTCGTACTTCGTCTCCATATTTCTCACCAAACAACATCATCGCACCAGCCTCCTGAGCTTCTGCAATAGGAATAGAACGCGCTTCCTCAAGAGGAATATTTTCACGGATTTTTCGATTCACCATCGTCTCTATTTCTGTTAACTCTTCATCGGTTAATTTAGCAAAATGAGAAAAGTCAAAACGTAAATATTTTTCATTTACCAGCGATCCTTTTTGTCCTACATGATCGCCTAAAACAGTTCGCAAAGCAGCATGTAAAAGATGGGTTGCTGAGTGATTATTTTCGGTTAGACTACGCTTATTGGTATTGATTTCAGCGGTTACGATTTGATCAATATTTGCTGGCATTTTCTTAACATAATGAATCACTAAGTCATTCTCTTTCTTAGTATTGATTACCGGAATTTTTTCTTCACCAAAAAACAATAAACCAGCATCTCCAACTTGTCCACCACCTTCTGCGTAGAAAGGCGTCCTATCCAAAACCAGTTGAAATTGATCTCCTTTTTTATCCTTAACCGTACGGTATTTAATTACTCGAGCATCCGTGATTTTTGCTTCATCATATCCCACGAAATCAACCCCTTGTTTGTCATGTAATACGGTCCAATCTCCTACTTCTTTTTGAGCATCTTTTTTCGCATTACTCCGTTGTACTGCTAAGTGTTTTTCAAAACCTTCTTCATCAATCGACCAACCTTTTTCTGTTGCAATCAATCGCGTTAGATCAATTGGAAAACCATACGTATCGTATAATTCAAAAGCGGTCAACCCATCCATTTTATTATTTGCAATTGTTAGGTTTTCAATTCGCTTTAGACCTCCTTCTAAGGTTCTAAGAAAAGAAGATTCTTCTCCTAAGATAACTTTTGCGACATAGTCCTGTTGCGCTTTTAATTCTGGAAACACATCCGAAAATTCATCTGCCAACATTGGAACTAGCTGGTGTAACAAAGGTTCTTTTACATCCAAAAAAGAATAGTAATAACGTACCGCTCGACGTAAAATCCGACGGATCACATAACCTGCTCCATTGCTCGACATCATCTGTCCATCTGCCACGGCAAATGAAACTGCACGGAGGTGATCAGCTACTACCCGCATCGCAATATCCGACTTGGCGGTGAGTTCGTAATTACCCGTGTAAGGCTTGCCAGAAAGTTCGCTGATTTTATTAATGAAAGGCGTAAAAATATCCGTATCGTAATTAGATTTTTTATCTTGTAAAGCCATACAAAGTCTTTCAAAACCCATCCCTGTATCAATGTGAGCCGCAGGTAGTTTTTCTAAGGAGCCATCAGCTTTACGGTTAAATTGAATAAATACCAGGTTCCAGATTTCGATGACCTGTGGATGATCCATATTGACAAGTGTACTACCCTCTACTTGTTTACGTTCTGCATCTGATCGCAAGTCAACATGAATTTCTGAGCAAGGACCACACGGTCCCGTGTCACCCATTTCCCAAAAATTATCTTTACGATCAAATTTTAGGATACGCTCAACGGGTAGATAGTTTTTCCATAAATCAATCGCCTCTTGGTCCAACGGAAGATTCTGGTTTTCATCCCCCTCAAATACAGAAACATAGAGCCTTTCTGGGTCTAATTTATACTCTTTGACGAGCAGTTCCCATGCCCAATCGATGGCTTCTTTTTTGAAATAATCACCAATAGACCAATTACCCAACATTTCAAAAAGGGTATGGTGATAACTATCAATACCTACTTCTTCGAGGTCATTTTGCTTACCAGATACTCTTAAACACTTCTGTGTATCGGCAATCCGAGGATTATCTGGCGTTTTATTTCCCAAAAAGTAATCCTTAAACTGGTTCATACCCGCGTTAATAAACATCAACGTCGGATCATCCTTATTAACCAAAGGAGCAGAAGGAACGATTTTATGATTTTTACTTTCAAAGAAATCTAGAAATTTTTGTCGAATAGCGCGAGAAGTCATCATAAATAGGGTGATTGTAGAGATCAAAAGGCCGAAAAGGCAATAATATAATTCGTATTTATTTTATTTACAATAATTTAACTAATTTGTTTCAATTATTATTTTTTAGCTTTAAAAAAAGCAATAATTGAAATCAAAAAAGTGACAATATTATCATTTTTTATCATTAGAATTATTTAAATACAAAGATTTTTGCGATTTTGTTTGAATAATCGGCAATTGAGTAATATTTTTGGCGGCGCATACAATAACAGTTTAGACAAAAACTATATATTTTAAAAGTATTGAACAACCGTCTAAATTAAAAACTACAGAAAACGATTTTTGCCGATTTTCAGCGGTCGCAAAGCTACTGAATTTTGGTTAACGAATAAAGGCTCTGATGAGAAAAGAAAAGTTTGTTTATAATACGCAAACGCTCCGTTACGAAAAGGTAGTGGATCCCTTGCGTGTTAAGCTATTAAAATTCCTAGGCTTTATATGTGCCGTAGGGGTAAGTGCAGTTATTGTCATTTCTATTGTACTTGCTTATTTCCCTTCCCCTAAAGAAAAAGCATTATTACGCGAAATTGAGCAGATGAAGTTCCAATATATGGCACTGAATAGCGATTTTGATATGATGTCTAAGGTGCTAAATAATATTCACGAAAGAGATGCTAGTGTACACCGTATGATTTTCGGAATGGAACCAGTAGATCAGGATGTATGGAATGGTGGAACAGGTGGTAGCAATAAATATAACAATCTGACAAAATTTAAAAACTCTGGTGAACTCTTAATATCTGCTAAAACAGAGGTAGACAAGATCAAAAACAAGCTGGCCGTACAGTCTAAATCACTAGACGAAATCACAGCACTGGCAAAAGACCGAGAAGATATGTGGGCTTCTATTCCAGCTATCAAACCAGTCCGATCTGATAAATTAAAAAGAAATATTACCCGATTGTCTGGATTTGGAATGCGGATGCACCCAATTTTTAAACGACACCGGATGCACAAAGGAATTGATTTCACCTGCCCTAAAGGAACTCCCATTCAGGCAACTGGAAATGGTAAGGTAGTCAAAGTAGCCAAACTTAAAAGTGGTTATGGCACCCACGTGATCATTGATCATGGTTATGGTTATAAAACCCTTTACGCACACATGAGTAAGGTGGATGTAAAAAAAGGTCAGCAAATCCAGCGTGGACAAGTTATCGGAGCGGTAGGAAGCACTGGTACCTCGACCGCAGCTCACTTACACTATGAAGTAATTCACCGTGGTAATAAAGTAAATCCAATTCACTACTGTATGGATGGATTAACACCAAAAGAATATCAGGAACTGGCCAACATGGCTTCGGTTACCAACCAGTCGTTTGACTAAGAAAAAAATTATCTATTTTTTAAGGCTTTATTTTCTGATTGAAAATAAAGCTTTTTTTTTGATGGGATCGAGTTAAGTAACGGTCAAATAATAACATCCCGATTTTTCTCTGATCTTTTAATATCAGAAATCGTTATTTTTCTTGACAAGCCAAAGAGGATTCTCTCAAAAAATGCCTCATCTGATTATTAAAATATCAATCACACATCAGGAACTTATTAATTGGCCGTTACTAAGTACACTGTCTTAAGGAAGTAGGAAATAAATTTTGATCAAAATAATTAAATGATCCACGGTGGATTTCTTAACTTACCCAACAAATGACTTAACCACGTATGTCTTCTACC
>CALFWZ010000138.1 GCA_937928405.1 uncultured Saprospiraceae bacterium | reverse complement strand
CCATAATCTGACCAATCTAATCCAAAATCTTTATTAAACTCCTTACCGTTGTAAGTGTAGTCATATCTCCTTCCATTCGTATCGCCAATCCAAGCATTGCTGGGAGGACCACCGAACTGCATCCCAAAGGGATAATAGTGATTGACGACGACAATCTCCTCCTCGTCAATGATGTAGGGATTTTTGCTGTTGCTACCTTCTGGATTGAGTTTGGTGATTTTACCGTTTTGGTTTTTGTCTTCAAACAGAATTCTAACATTCCCCAGATGATCGGTCAATTGAAATTGGTAGCGGAAGGAGACACCGTCTTCTTCCGAAGGGATGATCCTGCCTGTGTTATGGTGAATGGCCGCTAACTCGCCATCTTTGTATTCAATATTGCCGCAGTGTCTACCCAGGTAGTTTCTCCATCCGCTATTTTTGTTTTTTGCAGCTTTTCGCCCGTCGCCGAATATTTAATGAACATATCACCAGGAACAAATTCTAGGTGGGTAGGTAAATTTAAGAAATTATTGGTTACCGTCATACCTTTTCTGGGAATGGAAGATATTCAAAAACTAGGCGAGGTTGATAAAGGACATCTCTTTGCTTTGATGGATGCTTTTCTTAAACAAAATAAAATGCAAAGCATAATGTAAAAAAGCCCCTGATCTCTCAGTGGCTCTTTTTCCTTTACTTGCTTGTAAAGCTGTTTCTACACCATGAGGTGTAAACAAACTCTTTGATTTTTTATAATCTTTTATTTTTCGTTTTAGCTCGTGGTGTCACAACAGACAAGGCCACACTTGAACAACTTCAGCTTATCAACGAACTCGAAGACGAAGAAAAAACCATTCTACTAAAGCTGATCGAGACGTTTGTTTCTAAAAAACGGTTTAAAGATTACTTACAAAAGAACATCGCGGCACTCTAAATGTTAAAGTTTGCTTTTTTTACCACTTTTTTTGAGGTCACCTATTAGGTACTTTTGTACCTTTTTGGGTACGAAAAAGCCCCTGATTGCTCAGAGGCTTTCAATTTTCGTTTCTGGTATCTTATTTTTCCGATATTAAAATAAGCTCTCCACTATTATCAAGTGATACCAAGGTTAGATATCGTAAAATACTATCACTTTTGACATTGTAACTAAACTCTGAGTCTAAATCAATATACTCTTGGCCTTCTTCAAATTTAAAAGATATTTTATCTTTATTGATTTCATATTTAAAATCATAACTCTCTTTAGAAGGCTTTTCAATACTGCCTCTGCTCGAATCAAAAAATACTAATTCAGGACAAACATTGCACATCGCTCCAAAGCTACTAGAGATTAACCACTCTCCCTTCAAATTAGATATCTTGTCTAATTGCTTACTATTAGAATTCGTACTACATGATACAATTCCTAACATACAACAAAATAAACTGTATTTCAATATTTTCATTCTTTATGTCTTTTTTCTGCCGCTCTTAAAGGACTTGGTATTTTCACACCACTTTGATATTGAGTCATTTGTGCTCTTGCTTTATTCTCATTTTCTACTGCATTTCCTGTATCAGAACCTACAACATGCGGAATAGCATGTCCTACTAATTCGTGAAGTAAAATATCAGCAGCAGTATCTGTTAATGGATTTCCCTTAGTATCTTTTAAGTTAACATTCTCATTTCCAGAAATGATTACTAATTGATCTACTGCTTCACTTTTTAGTCCTTGGGTTTTTGATATTGTTACTCCTCCTCCTGCATCTTTATCTACGTCCTTTGTTTTTCCATTTGCCGAAAATGTTTGGCCAATCTCAATTGTAATCGTTTCCTTTGCATTAATCCCTTCAATTAATCTTTCTGTATAATAATCAGAACCAAATTCAGAATTACAACTAGATTCACACAACTGAAGTTCATTCTGTTCATTAAACTCAAATGAACTTGATGCTTTTTCATTTATCATCGTTAATATTCGTTTTTGATCCTTTTTATCTGGAACAACAATATTATCTGGCGCTCTACCATCTGGATCAACAAGGCTAATCGGATTCCCCATCACGTAATTATACGGAGACCAGCTTGCATAATCCTCCGCCAATGGATCAACAGCCCCCCATCTCCCAATCGTCGCATCATACCACCGCGCTCCATAATCTGACCAATCTAATCCAAAATCTTTATTAAACTCCTTACCGTTGTAAGTGTAGTCATATCTCCTTCCATTCGTATCGCCAATCCAAGCATTGCTGGGATGACCACCGAACTGCATCCCAAAGGGATAATAGTGATTGACGACGACAATCTCCTCCTCGTCAATGATGTAGGGATTTTTGCTGTTGCTACCTTCTGGATTGAGTTTGGTGATTTTATCGTTTTGATTTATATTTTCAAAGAGAATTCAATCGCAAAAAATTAATTCAATAAAATTAAGTGTACTATTACTAAGATTTTCCAAACTTCTTTCAGCATTATTCAATGGTTTAATTAGTTCTATCTTTTTCACAGCTAAAAAAAATGAAGAAGGTATTTCGTTATTAATAGGTCCAGGACAATTCTCATGAGTAAAGCTTTCCAAATACTTATCACACAAATTTTCAATTAATAGCCCCTCACCTTTCACTTTTAAAGAAATAGTTTTTATTAATTTGTCATGAGTACTAAAAATATTATCGGAGTAATAAATATCCTTTTCTAATTTTGTCATACTATCACGACTTGCAAAATGAGTACTTGTATGAATATTATAAATTGAATCCGACAAAGTAATATTAGTTCCACATAACTCATTGATTCGCTTTAGTTCATAAGAACTGCTAATAAACGAGATTTTTCCCACCAGAGAATCAGAATAGGATGAACCATAAGACCAATAAAAATAAGGCTCACCGTTATCTGGTGCTAATGTATCTCTAAAAAAATAGAAGTTTATTAGCCCATCGAATTTATAATCATCATAGACAAGTTTATCTGTTTTACTCAATGAGCGATCAACACAAGATAAAATAGATATTCCTATCAAAATTAAATAAAATACTAAATTTTCTTTCATTATTAATTTATATGCTAATTTTTTTAATAGACCGAATGGAGTCCATGTCTCTGTTTAATCTTGATTAGATTCTTTTTTCGATGTTTCCTTTTGACCCGTTTATTACTAATTATACCTAAAATCGGTTTAGCTATTTCTTCGATATTTTGATTATTTACTTTCCTTCTATTAGTGCCTGGTCGATGCATTATATTATCAACACCCATCCTAAGATTTCCAGTTTTCTTAAAGTCATCATCATCACGTAAGCCCAGAAAGTGTCCAACTTCATGAGGGAAAGTGGTACTAGAAACAGTTCCAGCATATATCGTCATGTCATTATTATTCTGAACTTTTGCACCTGAAGATTTTTCATCACTCAATTGCAGTCTATTTGATGTATCGTCTGAATTAAAAGCAGCATCTCTTTCCTCATTCGAATCATGGGATTGAATTGTTATCTTAAACCCTACAGTATATGTACCATCCTCTCCTTCAACTTCACCTGAGGCTGAATTCCATTGGTCAGCTAATTGCTTAACAAAATTCTGTAAGCTTTTTCCGTTCTTTTCAAACAAGGCATTATCTTCTTTAGAAAAGTGAATAGTAGTTTCAACTGTAATTGTTTTATTTTTCTTATCAACTGTAATAATACCATTCCTTCCATCTGGATCAATTGCGTTCATTGGATTATTCCAAACATAGGTGTAAGGAGTCCAAGAAATGTTATCTCCATCCTCCGCCAACGGATCAACAGCCCCCCATCTCCCAATCGTGGCATCCTACCTTCACTTCGTTTCGGTAGGCAGGCATACCACCGTGCGCCATAATCTGACCAATCTAATCCAAAATCTTTATTAAACTCCTTACCGTTGTAAGTGTAGTCATATCTCCTTCCATTCGTATCGCCAAACCA
>CALFWZ010000137.1 GCA_937928405.1 uncultured Saprospiraceae bacterium | reverse complement strand
CTGGTGCTACCATTGTGGCTGCGAATTGCCCTTTTTGTTTGACGATGCTCTCTGATGGAATGAAAGCCAAGGAGAAACAAGAAGAAGTGATGGTTTATGATCTAGCCGAACTAATTGTAAATAATAAAGGCTGGGAGGAATAGTTAGTTATTGACTTTCTTCTTTTGTGAATTTTTAGAGTGGACTATTTGTTGAACTGTTGATTTGTTGAATTGAAAATCAACATATCTATTAAAGCGGAGTCGTCTGCTTGAATCGTCACCGAGGCTACAACCATCTGGTTTTTTTTATATTTTAATAGTTTGTTTTTTAGAATAAAAATAAAGATATTATTAATCAACAAATCAACAAATCAACAAATCAACAAATCAACAAATCAACAAATCAACAAATCAACAAATCAACAAATCAACATGACCACACATACCTTTTCAGATCAAAGTCGCATTTGGGTTTACCAGAGTGGTCGTGCCTTTGAGGAAGCAGAAATAGAAAAAATCAATGAACATTTAAAGCAGTTTGCAGAGCAGTGGGTAAGTCACCAACGGCAACTGATTGCTCACGGAGAAGTTTTACACGGACGTTTTATTGTTTTAATGGTAGACGATATACAAGGTAATGGAGCTAGTGGATGTAGTATTGATACTTCCGTAAAATTTGTACAAGAACTAGGCAAAGCCTATCAAACAGATCTGTTTAACCGACTCGAATTTGCTTATTTTGAGGAAGGATCTGTCAAAACGGTTCATAAAAGCGAATTGCCAGGTTTACTTGCTAATGGAGTCATTACAGACCAAACGCTCTTTTTTGATAATCTAGTAAAGAATAAAGGTGAGTTAAAAGAACGATGGCTGGTTCCTCTAAAAGATAGCTGGCACCATCGTTTTGCTAGGTAATTTTTTGTATAATTTATCTATCTCTATAAACTTATCTCAAACCTTTTTCGTTATTCATATACAACTAATAGGAATAGATGTTAAAGAAAGTAAAAAAATGGTTGGGTATTGAAGGGGTCAAGCTTGAATTGATCCTACCGGAAGAAGTGGATCTTTCTTCTGGAAAGCTAGTTGGAAAAATCCAATTTTATTCAATGCATGAACAGACGGTTTCTCGTTTGAAAATCAAATTAGTGGAACGGTATTCTAGGGGGCGGAAGAATGAAAAAGTTACCGATGAATATGACCTAGGAGAGATTGATATTGATAAGAAGATCCAAATTCCCGCTGGCGAGATCATAGAGGTAGAATTTAAGCTACCTTTCAAAATGGTCAAATCCGAAATGGATGCGCTCGAAGATAAAAATTTTGTTTTAGGAAAATTGGTCAAAACCGCTAAGTGGATCAGTGGCGTTCAGTCAGAATATCGAGTAGAGGCAGAAGCGGATGTTATTGGTACGCCATTGAATCCTTTCGATAAAAAGTATGTACACATCGTTTAGGGTAATGAATAATATGTGGTAATTAAATGAATAATGCCTTCTATCGCAATTGCGATAGAAGGCATTATTCATTTAACCATTATTACTTACTCTCTTTCGCCTTAGCCTGTTGCTCTTCAAATTGCTTAATGATTTCTTCATCTGATTTACCCAGATTTTCCAGTAAGAATTTAGTGTCATCTGCAAATTCGTCCTGTGGATGTTTTGCCATAAATTCTTCATACAAAGCCCTGGCCTTATCATATTGTTGCATTTCGCTATCTAGGGTAAATGCCTTTAAAAACATGGCCTGTGGTGCCTTCGGATAACTGCTAAAGTCTTTATAAATTTGATCGTAGATAGTGAGTGCTCGATTATATTTTTTGATCGACCGAGCAGTCTCAGCTGCCTGAAAGAGATACTTTGGTGCTTCAGGATCTCCTGGTGCTACGGTAGCAAAGGACTGACAGTACTCAATATATTCCAACGCTTTTTTGGAGTCAAATTTATTCTCTTTTTCATTATAAATCTGATTGCGAGTTTCTGCAATTTTTTTACCTAAAGTGGCTGCATCCATGGTTTCCACCGCAGGTGCTTTGGCGCCATCCGTTTGACAACTTGCCAGCAAAACAACACTTAGTAATAATACAAGTAGCATTCTCATTTTTATCTTTATTTTTTTGGTGTAAAAAAGTTTTGAACAATTTCTAAAGAATAAACCGTTCCTTTCCTGTAAATTTGAGTCTAAACTAGGAAGGCTGTAAAATTTTATCCCTGTTTTAGCGCCCCAACAAATTTAATTAATTTTATAAAAGAAATCACTTTTATCATTGAAATGTTTGGTTTGAATGAACAACTTCTCTCATCAAACGCCTTTTTTGAACTATCCAAACCAAAAATTTCATTAAAAATATTCTTATGCAAACTCTTTTTCGTTGTTTTTTACTGTTTGCGGTCGTCGGTTATTTTACGGCCAGTTCTTGTTCTAGTCAATTGAAAAAGGATTACGTCTCTCAAGTCGCACCTATTATTCCAGCGGATTTACCTACTGAATATGCGACCACAAAGGGAAAATCTCCTTGCAATGATCGGATGAATTATGTGCCTGATCCAGAATTTTTGGATCATACTCCTGAAAAAAAAATCAGGGTAAACGTTCATTTTATGCTTTCCGAAAAGGTGAAAAATAATTTTGATGAAACCGATGGCTATCAATTTGCCCGTCAGATTCTTTATGAATGCAATAAATATCTTAAAAATAATTTAAAAATGAGCCTGCCGGTTGGAAATAATACGCCGCAGTTGCCATTGAGATATTCTTATGCACTAGATGTCGATCCTTCTACCCCAGATGGATATGCAACTTATTTTCATCGAGATGATGAATTATACCATATGAATGGTACCAAATCAAAAGATCGGAATCACGGAAGTCGAAAAGTTTTTGAAAAATATGGTAAAAATAAAGGAGAAGCGCTCAACATCTTTATGATGGAACCGCACCTTGACAGCCTTACATCTCCGACCTTTACCGTTACTGGAAGGGGCATCGCTTTTGGTAACTGGATAAAACTTACTGCAGTCTATCAGAATACACGAGATACAACCATTAACGAAAGAGGGGCAAAACTTATTAATGGCCGTTATGCTCAACAACGTACACTCAATCACGAAATTGGACATTGTTTGGGTATGGCGCATTCTTGGAGAAGGGATGGTTGTGATGATACGCCCGAACATGCCAATTGCTGGGGATTAACAGGTAAGCCTCCTTGTGATGGTAAAGCTATTTCAAATAATATGATGGATTATATTCCAGTAGCTCAGTCGGTCACGCCTTGTCAAATTGGTACAGCGCATTGGACCATGTCAAATAAAAAACGTAAAATTCGAGGTTGCTTGAAAAAAACTTGGTGTACCTTTAAAAAAGATAAGACCATTGAAATAAAACAAGATCACGAATGGAACGGCGCTAAAGATATCGAAGGCCACCTAGTTGTAATGGATGGTGCTACGCTTACGTTGCGCTGCCGTCTTTCTTTACCCAAGCGGGCGAAGATTATTGTTTATCCAAAAGGAAAACTAATCCTCGATGGTGCTACACTCGAAAATGATTGTGGTGAAAACTGGGAGGGTATTGAAGCTTGGTCTTATGGTAATGATACAGGAGAGGTCGTTTATTTTAATTCTCCCACAATTAATAATGCAAGGAATAAAATAACGGTGTTGTAGATGAATGTTATGTTGGAAAAAATAGTTGCTCAATTTTTAGAAAATTCTGAAAAATATCGTATTCGTGCTTACGGGAATGGACACATACATGATACCTATCAAGTTGAAAATAAAGCAACTGGATCGCCCGATTATCTTTTGCAAAAGATTAATAAGATGGTCTTTCCAGAACCTAAAAGACTTATGGAAAATATTGTCATCAGTACGAAGTTTCTTAAATCTAAGGCGCCTGATGCTGACCAATTGACCGTGATAGCTACGCAGGACGGAACGCCTTTTTTTGTCAATGAAGCGGGCGAGTTTTGGCGAATGTATGCTTTTTTTTCAGACCTAATGGCTTATGATTTACCAGATGAAGATCCGGCGATTGCCTTATCTCAAATAAAAAGTGCTGGCCGAGCTTTTGGTCAGTTTGTGGGTGATTTGCGAGATTTAGAAATTGATCGTATCCATCCCGTGTTGCCTGATTTTCATCGGGTCACTTGGCGTTTAGAACAACTACAAGCGGCTATTCAAGAAGACCTGATGGACAGAGTTGCGACGGTAGAACACGAGATTTCGGTAGTAAAAAAGCTGATCCCTAAAATGACCTTGCTTGACGCTTGGCTAGATATGGAAATGATTCCTCGTCGGATTACCCATAACGATACGAAGTTTAATAATGTGCTATTTGACCAAAATCATGAAGCCAAAGTAGTCATTGATCTAGACACCATTATGCCGGGATGTATCCATTTTGACTACGGAGATGGTTTACGAACCGCGGCGGTTACGGCGGCTGAGGATGACGTGGAACGCGTCACCGTCGATTGGGATCGATATGAAGCTTTCCATGCGGGGTATCTTGCTGCCACCGAAGACTGGTTGACGCCCTTTGAGTTAGAAACCCTTCCATTAGCTGCTCCCACGCTGGCCTATATCATGGCCGTGCGTTTCCTGACAGACTATCTGCAAGGAGATGTTTATTATAAAATAAATGGGCCACGACAAAATCTCCGTAGAGCACAGGCGCAGTTAAAATTAGCCCAGCTTTTCCTTTTAAAACCCTAATCTTTCCTGTTTCTGTGTGCAATATGACATTCCTAAAACAATAAGACCTGCCTAATCCTTTTATTTACCGTAACTTTGTCAATCAAATTATTTTTTAACTAAATTTAGTCCATGGCTCGCAGGAGGCGTACCTACCAAAAAGCCGAACCCGTCACAAAAAGTAAGCTGGCAAACTCGGCCAAAATATTTCGTTTTATTCGTCCTTATCGTTGGTCTTTCTACGTAGGGCTTTTCTTGTTGAGTACCTCTAGCTTGATGTTTATGATTTTCCCTGGTGCAGCGGGAGAAATGGCTAATAAGGCCAGTGGACAACCGACCAAAATTTTAGACTTGGAGTTGTGGCAGTATGGTGGATTTTTTCTCGTTTTGTTAATTCTTCAAGGGGTTACTTCTTATTTCCGAACGGTGTTATTTGCCAATGTGTCGGAGAAAGGAATGGCGGATGTTCGTAAGGCACTTTATCAAAAATTAATTTCCCAAGATATTCCTTTTTTTGAACAACGTAGAGTAGGGGAACTGACCAGTAGAATTACTGCTGATGTAGAGCAATTACAATCAGCTTTTAGTATTACATTGGCTGAGTTTGTTCGTCAAATTGTTATTTTATTGTCGGGTGTAGTGATTATTGGATGGCTTACGCCAAAATTGGCGCTAATCATGTTGGCGACTTTTCCGGTGGTAGTTGTAGTGGCTTTTTTCTTTGGTCGATATATTCGAAAATTATCTAAAAAGCGACAGGACCAACTGGCAAGTACGAATGTAATTGTAGAGGAAACCTTTCAGAATTTTTCTGTGGTAAAATCGTTTACCAATGAATGGTTAGAGACGGTCCGCTATGGAAAGTCCGTGGATGAGGTAGTTCAGACCTCTTTGAAGTTTGCGAAAATTCGAGGTGTCTTTTTTATTTTTATAATTACCGTTTTATTTGGTGCTATCTTTTTTATTCTTTGGCAAGGAGCGATGTTGGTAGAAAAGGGTGTGATGGAAGTAGGTGACTTATTTTCTTTTATTTTATATACTGGATTGATTGGTGGAGCGATTGGAAGTCTCGGAAATTTATATACTGCCTTAACAGGAGCATTAGGTGCGACAGAACGTATCCAAGAGATTTTGGAGACGACCTCTGAAGTAGAAATTCAACCCGTTAAGATAACGGAAGACCAACGATTTGTGGGGAATATTTCTTATCAAGATATTCATTTTTCTTATCCGACTAGAAAGGATGTACCCGTTCTAAAAGGTATCAATTTAGATATAAAATCTGGTGAGAAAGTCGCACTCGTAGGAATGAGTGGTTCTGGAAAATCAACCATGGTGCAGCTTTTATTACAATTTTACCAACCAGACCAAGGAACCATTACCATTGACGGAAAACCGGCTACGGAATATGACCTTTCTGTTTATCGACAAAATATGGCCATCGTTCCACAAGAGGTGATGTTGTTTGGTGGTACCATTCGCGAAAATATTCTATACGGAAAACCGGACGCTACCGAAGCAGAAATCGTCGAAGCTGCTCAGCAATCTAACGCTTGGGAATTTATCGACTCTTTCCCCGAAAAACTAGCAACCATCGTCGGTGATCGAGGTATCAAACTTTCCGGAGGACAACGGCAACGAATCGCCATCGCTAGAGCTATCTTAAGAAATCCAAGTATTCTCCTATTAGACGAAGCCACTTCTTCTCTCGATGCGGAATCAGAAAAAGTCGTGCAGGACGCCCTCAATAAATTAATGGAAGGTCGAACGTCTGTCATCATCGCGCACCGCCTCGCTACGATCCGAGAAGTCGATACGATCTATGTAATCGACGAAGGACAAATCATCGAGCAAGGGACGCACGAGGAGCTGTCTGCGATGGAAGATGGGGCGTATAGTGGCTTGGCGAAGTTGCAGTTTGAAATGAGTGAGTAGAGGAAATGAATATTGAATATTAGGATTGTTCGAAAGAATCAAAAAGAAAAAAATATCCAATGTTGAACCTGCCTGCCGGCCATTGGCATCAGTGTGAAATTAACATATATTAAAATTAATATTAGGATAAAATAAAAAAACTGCCTAGGTTAGATTTAGCAAAAATCAAATTACACCTAAACAGTTCCAAATGTTAGCTAAAGTTAAGTCAATTTTACAAAAACACCAAATAAA
>CALFWZ010000136.1 GCA_937928405.1 uncultured Saprospiraceae bacterium | reverse complement strand
CCCCGCCTGACTGATCGTCAGATCGGGCAGGGATGCAAATTTTGAGGTTCATCCCGAACGCTTTCGGGATGGTGCCGATAAATTTGTGAAGTATTGGTAATCAATGATTTAGCCGGAACCATTGTGCTTCATTTTTAAACAACTTCTGAGATTAAGTTTGGAATATTAGCGACAAAGAAGCGCTTTTAAATTGATAGGAGCATTTTTTTGTTCAAACAAGTTTTAGATTTGCACCACGGTTCTAGCATCTAAAACTTCTACTACCGTGCAAAGACTTTAGTTTATTTTTGAATTTTACACCAGACTTATGAAAAAAAACATGTTAATCAAGGGACTACTATTTTTAGTAGCATTACTACCGCTGTGTTCCATGGCTCAGAATAGTAGAATTATCCCAACAGAAATTTCGGTTACCCAAGCTGAAAAAATCGGAGTCATTCCTCCCATTCGTACCCTAATTCCCATCAGTGGAACCTCTAGCGAAAAAAAGAAAATCGTTAAAGGAAACCATAAAGCACCTAATAATTTTGCGGGCAGGGGTAAGTATGTTAGCACCGTTGCCAACGCACAACCACAGGGTCCTGATGCCATTCGGCAATATGGTTTTAATCGAACTGGTGGTGATCGAATAGTCGAACCACTGGTAAATATAGATGGTATTACTTCTGGAGGTTCTCCCAATGATCCGTCGGGTGATATTGGTACGGATCATTATATGCAGGCAATCAACCTCACCACGCTTGCTGTGTTTGATAAAGAAGGAAATTTTATCACTTCATTTACTGCCAACACAATTTGGAGTAGTATCGGATTCTCATCACGTGGTGATCCAATCATTTTATTTGATCAAGCAGTTGGTCGTTGGATAATTACAGAGTTTCCAAATGGTAATCAACTACTGGTGGCTATTTCTGATGATAGCGATCCATTAGGTGGATATACTGCTTATAATTTTTCTACCCCGAATTTTCCTGATTATCCAAAATATAGTATTTGGGACAATGCTTATGTAGTTACCACCAACGAAGGAGGTCCAGGTTCTTCTCCTGCATATTTTATTGATCGGGCAGCAATCCTTGCTGGAGCTGCTACCGCTAATATTCAACGAATGACCTTACCAGGTGCATCAGGTGGACCAGGATTTCAAGTGGATACTCCCGTAGATTGGTCTGGGCTAACTGCACCAACTCCTGGTGCAAACCCTATGATTCTCAGCCTTTCTGATGATGCTTGGGGAAGTTCAGCGGTTGATCAAGTGGATATTTTTTCTTTTGATATTGACTTTGATAATCCTAATAATACGACCATGAGTGTCCAAAATTTGGTCACTACTCCTTTTGATACCAATCCTTGTTCGGCTGCTGGACCTGGATTTGCTTGTATGCCGCAATTAGGTGGTGCAGGCTTGGACGGAATTCCAGAAACCATCATGAATCAGGCCCATTACCGAAATTTTGGTAGCCACGAATCCATGGTTTTTAACTTTATTACGGATGTGACCGGTGGAGCGAATCTCTCTGGTATCCGATGGGTAGAATTACGCCGGAGTGCAGGTGAAACAGATTGGTCGATTTATCAGGAAGGTACTTTCGCACCGGACGATGGTTTGGATCGTTTTATGGGCGGAATTGCGATGGATGGTGCTGGAAATATCGGACTGGCTTATAACGTCACGAGTCCAGATATGTACGTAGGGGTTCGCTTTACAGGACGACAGGCTAGTGATCCATTGGGAGAAATGACAGTACAAGAATTTACACTGGTAGAGGGACAAAATTCCATCAATTCAGGAGGTCGTTTTGGCGATTATGGACATATGAGTATTGATCCTGTGAATGATCGAACCTTTTGGTATACGACCGAATATGCCAATGGAGGCAACGGAAGATCTGCTACTAGAATTGCTGCTTTTGAACTGCGGAAAGACACAACAGATATTGGACCAATTTCATTGATAAGTCCACAAAGCGCTGCTGGATTGACTGCTTCGGAGCCTGTTGAAATTGAAATAAAAAACCTTGGGGTAGAAACTCAAACGGCGTTTACAGTCGGTTATATTTTTGAAAATGGTACAGCTGTTTCAGAAAATGTAAATTTTGAGTTATTGCCAGACAGTACTTATCAGCACGTATTCGCTTCTACCGTGGATATGTCGGAAATAAGATCTTATAATTTTACCCTATTTACTGCATTAGATGGTGATGATGCTATTTTGAATGATACAACTCGGGCAGTCGTTAACCATTTACCTCGTTATGATGCTGGTATTACTGCTTTACCAGAATTGCCTGCTTTTAGTTGTGAATCTCCGGTTGATTTTCAAGCGACGTTGACTAATTTTGGTACTGTTCCACTTACTACCGCAGACATTATAGTGAGCCTAAATGGGACGGTCATCAATACTATTGCATGGACTGGAAATTTAGAATTTACCGAGAATGAGAATATTGATCTAACACTTTCTGGATTCATATCCGGAGACAATGAAATTCTTGTGACGGTCGCTAATCCAAGTGGAGAGATTGATGAAGAAATGGGAAATGATGGTCGATCAAATACCTTCCGATTTATTGAGAATGGAGAATTAGTTACCTTAAATATTAACTTAGATGATTTTCCAGAAGAAACAACTTGGACCCTTCTTGATGACAATGATATTCCTATATTTTCAGGAGGACCTTATAATGGTAATCAAGTCACTGAGACTTGGTGTTTAGATCCAGCGGCATGTTATACTTTTAGTATTCTTGATTCTTACGGAGATGGAATTTGTTGTGGACAGAATGGCAATGGTAATTATGAAATTGTAAACGCGGAAGGAAGCGTGCTAGTGAATAGCGATGGTACTTTCGGGGCCGGAGAAGAAATGGCATTTTGTGCTACTTTTATGTGTACTTTATCTAGCGAGTTTTTGGTTTCTAACGAAACTGGAGTGGGAGGAAATGGTGCTATATTGATTTCACCAGCTGATGGTACCAGTCCTTACGAAATAAGCATTGATGGCGGTAATACTTTTATGAGTGCTACCTTATACCAAGGATTAAGTGCAGGCGAATACAACGTAGTGATTCGAGATGTTAATGATTGTATTTTTGAAGAAACGATAATTATTCAGGATTGTGTCATCGAAATTCTAGCGGAGGTTGAAAATGTAAGTATCGGTGGAGCTGGCGACGGGAGCGTTACGATCACAACCAACGGAGGAACACCTCCTTTTAGTTATTCAATTGATGGAGGTAATACTTTCCAAGATGATCCGTTCTTTGGTAATTTAGCAGTAGGTAATTATTCGATTACTATTCGAGATGCCAATGAGTGTCAGACAAATACTAGCTTTACCATTGATATGGCCGTTAGTACCTCTTCTACAATTGTTGGACAGATCATTGAGGTTATGCCGAATCCTACCGAAGGAATTTTTAGAATTAATTTGACAGGATTAGACCGAACCAGTGTTTTCCTGCCTTACCAGATTTTAACGATAGAAGGAAAACTAGTTTACGAGTCTTCTATTACGCGTTATGATGGAACTTATACTGGCATGATATCGCTAGAAGCGTATCCTGATGGTGTATATTATGTACGGTTGATGGACGAAGGTGTTAATCGCCTCCTACAAGTAATTAAACAATAAATGGATTTGTTCTGGTGCGTTTTTCAATATTTTCCAGAATAAAAAAATCTATTAAAAAATACTTATCATTATACCCTGTTGTCTTTGGCAATGGGGTATTTTTATTAGACAACGTCAAAGAATATCATTCAACAAATTTTAGGGTAAATCGTTAAAAAAATGAAAGGACATCAATATTTTCTATCCGAAGCAGTGGCAGAGGCACGTAAAGGACAATCAGAAGGAGGTATTCCAATTGGAAGTGTTCTGGTTCATAACGGCGTCATTATAGGTCGTGGACATAATCGTCGTATTCAGTCGGGTAGTGTGGTCTTACATGGAGAAATGGATGCCTTAGAAAATGCAGGACGTCAACCAGCATCCGTTTATCGGGAGTGCACGATTTATACTACTTTATCGCCTTGTCCTATGTGCAGTGGTGCCATCCTTTTATATGGTATTCCAACGGTGGTGATTGGTGAGAATAAGACTTTTATGGGGGCGGAAGATTGGTTGGAACAGCATGGAGTAAGCCTGATTAGAATGGAGGATACCGATTGTGTAGAGATGATGACAACGTTTATTGAGGACCATCCTCAACTGTGGAATGAAGATATCGGTGAGTAAATACTGGAGTTAACCAATGATAGTCAAATTTTAACATTTTTTTTGCAAAAAAATAATTGCTTTTGACCGCTTTTTTTGGCCGATTATAGTAGAAGGTCATTGCAATGAATTTGGTATGTTATTTTGTTTTTTGTAAAAATATAAAATTAAATTTTAATTAAGCCTTTCAATTGCTATTGTTTTGGAATAATATTTTAGAACTATCCTTGTCTAAGACTGTTATTCATATTAAATTTGCACCGCTAAAAAAACCGTTGCTATGGATCTGAATTTGATACCACAAATAAAGTTTACTGACAAAGGTCAGTTTTATCTTATCGCGGGTCCGTGTGCGATCGAAGGACGAGAAATGGCATTTCAGATTGCGGCGCAATTAAAAGAAATAACGACCCGATTGGAACTACCTTTTATTTTTAAAGGTTCTTATCGAAAGGCCAATAGATCTCGACTCGATTCCTTTACAGGAATCGGAGATCAAAAGGCATTAGAAATTTTAAGCGCCATTCGAAGCGATCTTGAAATTCCAGTGACTACGGATATTCATTCAGCGGAAGAAGCGGTGCTGGCCGCCCAACATGTTGATATACTACAAATACCTGCCTTTTTATGCCGTCAAACTAATCTTTTAGTGGCTGCTGCAAAAACGGGAAAAGTAGTCAACATTAAGAAAGGCCAGTTTTTAAGCCCAGAGGCGATGGCTTTTGCCCGCCAAAAGGTAGTGAACTCTGGAAATGACCAGATCATCTTAACAGAAAGAGGCACTATGATGGGATATCAAGATTTGATTGTAGACTATCGTGGAATTCCGGTTATGCAGCGTTTTGGTAGTAAAGTGACTCTTGATTGTACACACTCGTTACAACAGCCTAACCAAAGTAGCGGTGTTACAGGTGGCAAACCAGCATTGATAGAGACAATCGCCAAAGCAGGTATCGCCGTTGGAGTAGATGGACTCTTTTTAGAGACACATCCTGATCCGGCTTCCGCCAAATCCGATGGTGCCAATATGTTGCCGCTGGAAAATATGGAGGCATTATTAAAAAAACTAATGCGTATTAGAAACGCAATCATATAAATGTATTAAAATTTAAAGTGATATTCTGCTTGACTTTTTCCGCTTAATTGCTTATATTTAGAGAGGAATTCGGACCAAACCAGAATACATTCACCCAAAATAAGGTCTTATGAAAAAGATTCAATTAACTCTAATCTGTTTTTTCTTAACCACCGTTTTGGTTATTGCCCAAACGAATGTAGAGAAAACACTCGTCAAATCCTTTAACCTAAAAGGAAATAACCTAGTAACGCTTAATTTAGAAGGAGATATTGAGGTCAAAGAACGTCCCGGCGAAATCATGCGGGTGCAAATGCTCATTGGTGTTGCCGGATCAAACGCTATGCTAAAGTCTTTAATCACCGCTGGACGCTATAACTTGGAGCTAGAAGAATCAGAAAATGGTCTGATTGTTTCTTCCCCTGGACTTGCTCGTAAAATTACCGTCCGTGGAGAATCACTGAAAGAAAATGTCTCTTATGTAATCTATGTTCCTGAAGATGTAACCGTCATCTACGGGGGAGAGGCTGCTTCAGATCTGGCAAAACCAGCCGAATCTGCCGCTTTTTAAGAAACATTTAACTCGATAATTGAAAAGGGATAGCACTTTATAGTGGTATCCCTTTTGATATTCAAGTATATTAGCAATAAATTGCAGCTGGTGACAGTTTAAACTCGTACGGTTTTTGTACATTCTTGGATAGGCAATAGCTAAAAAACTATCCGGCTTTAAGATAAACAGATGAAATTTATTAAACTATTTTTGGTTTTGGTGACCGTTTCTTTTGGAACAAACCTATTTGGGCAGTTGAAAGAGACCGTACATCAGACTTTTGAAATCGACGAAGCACAGTCAATTAACCTTGATGTAGCCGGAGATTACGAAATTGTCAAATGGGCAGGTAATACCCTTATGTCAAAAACGTATATTGAGCTTTCGGATGCTAAACCAAGTATTTTAAACTACTACCTAAAAGAAGGTCGATACGAACTGGAAGGCAATGCCACTGGAGAAAATTTCTCGCTCATTTCAAAAGATAAAAATCGACGACCGATAAGATTTAAAGAACTAACTTGCTACGAATATACCAAGGTAGTTATCTATGTTCCCGACGATTTTGTAGAAGCTAGCAAAACTTCGCTGGTCCGACAAACAGAAGACCAAGTTGATGCTTCTATTGACTAACCTTAAAAAAGATATGCTTGATCTCTAGCCACTACTTCGTATATTTGCGAAAATTTTCGGCATGATTAAGAAAGTAGAATTACCGTTGCGGCCTGAAGAACTGGAGGATCACGAACTGATTCGCCGTAAGGCTATAAAAAAAGCCGGAGTCAATCCCAAAAGCGTAAAAGACTTTCGGATCGTTCGTCGCTCTATTGATGCTCGTCAAAAACAAATTTACTTTCGTTTACAAGTTGAAGTTTATTTAGACGAACTTCCTTCCCAACCAGCGCCATTATTATCAAAATTTAAGTCTGTACATGATGCGCCCAGTGCTATTATTATTGGAGCTGGACCAGCAGGGTATTTTGCTGCCTTGGAAATGATTGAGCTAGGCTTGCGACCCATTATTTTTGACCGAGGGAAAGATGTGCGTGCTCGACGAAGGGACTTGAAGGCCATCCAGCAATCTGGGACAGTCAATCCACATTCTAACTATTGTTATGGCGAAGGAGGTGCCGGAACCTATTCTGATGGTAAACTCTATACCCGTTCCCATAAGCGAGGAAATATTGAAAAAGCGCTGCGTTTATTGGTAGAACATGGTGCAACTCCCGATATTATGATTGATGCACATCCGCATATCGGTTCTAATAAATTACCTAAAATAGTAGCCAACATTCGAGAAACTATTTTGAAATTCGGAGGTAATATTCATTTCAATTCCTTTGTAACGGATTTGACGATAGAGGAGGGGATGGTTCGTGGAGTAGTGGTTAATGAAAAGGAGCAACATGAGGCAGAGGTAGTAGTATTGGCCACGGGCCATTCTGCACGAGATATTTATCATCTTTTTCACCGAAAGGGTATTTTGATGGAATTAAAATCTTTTGCGTTGGGGGTTCGGGTAGAACATCCTCAACCACTGATCGATCAAATTCAATATAAGATGGAACATCGAACCGATGCGCTACCAGCTGCCAGTTATCGGTTAGCCTGTCAAGTGGAGGGGCGAGGTGTGTTCTCTTTTTGTATGTGTCCCGGCGGATTGGTTGTTCCAGCGGCAACTGCTCCTGGTGAATTAGTGGTAAATGGGATGTCCATGTCGCGTCGAGATTCGCCTTTTGCCAATTCTGGTACCGTCGTAGCAGTTGAGGAAGAAGATCTAGCACCATATGGTGAACATGGGATTTTAGCAGGTTTGGCTTTTCAACAGTCGGTCGAGCAAAGATTATTTCAATATGGAGATGGTAGTCAACGAGCTCCTGCTCAGCGAATGACCGATTTTGTAAATGGAAAAAAATCCATTACCTTACCTCCTTCTTCATATATTCCGGGGTTATATGCAGCTCCTTTACACGAATTATTGCCCAAAGGGATCTATCGCCGACTAAGAAAAGGGATGTTAGAATTTGGTAAAAAAATGCCTGGTTATTTGATCGAAGAGGCGAATGTAATCGGTACCGAGAGTCGTACCAGTTCGCCGGTCAGAATACCGAGAGATAAAGTAAGTTATCAACATCCGGAAATTAACGGACTTTTTCCATGTGGAGAAGGAGCGGGATATGCGGGAGGTATTATTTCTGCTGCGATGGATGGACAAAATGTTGCCCGGGCGGTAAGTCGATTTTTAAACGATGAATAACAATGAAAGATAGTATTGACTTGATTGCCAGAGTTTTTCTGGCCTTTATTTTCTTCTTCGAAGCCTACGATTCCATTACGCATTTTAAAGCGACTAAGGAAACCATGACGAATTATGGAATTACTTGGAATCAGGACATCCTGCTTTCCCTCTGTCTTTTTCTATTGATTTTGGGAGGAGTGCTGGTCTTGATTGGATATCGTTCTTCGCTGGGTGCTATTATGTTGTTGATCTATTTTATACCTGTCACCTTTATTTTACATTCTTGGTGGAATGATCCAGGAGATATCAAGCGCATGCAATCTATCTTGTTTATGAAAAATTTGGCCATTATGGGAGGACTACTCATGGTGGTGGTAAATGGAAGTGGAAAATATAGTGTTAAAAGACTATTTGCTACCACGAAAGTTCCCTAGGAATGCTATCTATAAGCCAGGGTATTCAATTAAGGAAAAAAAGACTTAATCAATTAAATAGCAGGCAGTTACATGTTTATGCATGACCAATTTGAGATTGTGGTTGAGGTTGCAGTTGAGATTTTTGTAGTAATTATCTTTGCAAAAAGTGCCAGAAGAAATCTTTCATCTTTACAGCGTAGATTGAAAACTTATAAGCTTAATGCTCCTTAATATGCAGGCCTCCCCCACATTTACGACAAAAAAGCGCATCATCTGAATGGCCTTCAGCTGTACAGTTTTGGCAAGACTGAGAGTTGACAGGTATTTCAACCGCGTCATTAGTTTGGGAAACCATCTCAGCCGAAACAATTCCAGTTGGCACTGCAATGACCGCGTATCCTAAAATCATCACAATCGCTGCCAGAAACTGCCCTAATCCGGTTTGTGGAGCAATGTCGCCGTACCCTACCGTAGTTAAGGTAACGATCGCAAAATAAATGCTTTTTGGAATACTGGTAAAAGAAGAACCTTCTTGGCCACCCTCAACCAAGTACATAATGGAGCCAATGATGGTCACCATTAAAATGATAAAAGTTAAGAAAACGGTTATTTTTGGACGGCTGGCTTTTAACGCACTCATGATAGTAGAACTTTCTTTGAGAAAGTTAGCTAGCTTGAATATTCTAAAAACACGTAATAACCGTAAGGCTCTAATTACTACCAAGTAATGGGTTCCTGAAATAATAAGGCTTAAATAGGTAGGCAAAATGGCTAGTAAATCTACGATTCCAAAAAAGCTAGTCATATATTTTTTTGGTTGATAGACGCAATAGACGCGGAGTAGATATTCAATGGTAAAAAAGATGGTAAAAACCCATTCTAAAACAACGAAGAGGTCATGGTATTGGGTATTTAGTTCAGCGATGCTTTCCAGCATCACTACAAGTACACTGGCTACAATAAATATCATTAATATTATGTCAAAATATTTTCCAGCTGGTGTATCTGCTTCAAAGATAATCTCATGGATAGACTCTTTGGTTGGACTAAAATTCGCACGTTTTGGCTCAGACATTTATAAATAATATTTTGGCAAAAATACTGAAGTTTTGTAACTTATTGTCAAGATCACGGCTAAGCAATTAGCATAATTCCATAATAAAATAAATGATAAAGTACTTTTCTTTGTTTTTTCTGTTTTTGGTTACTGTGGTAAAATCACCGGGGCAGTCCGATACTTATATGTTTCATCATGAAATATATACGACGGATGATGGATTATCTTCTCGATTTATACAGGATATTTACCAAGATAGTCGAGGCTTTATCTGGGTGAGCTCGGATTATGGTATAAATCGGTTTGATGGTCAAAAATTCGAGGTATATAATCAAGGTAAGTACAAACTGCAAACCGATAATATTAACGAGGTTCGGGAAGACCAAGCAGGCAACTTATGGTTGATAAATCGGGATTTTTATTTCAGAAATGGAGTGAAGGCTTGGCGTAAAGTTTCTGTTGATATACTCAATTATTACGAAAATACGATTGTTCCAATAGAAGAATATCTAAAAGAAGCTCCTCCCTTTAAATGGTCGAGTGTGCTACAGATTGAACAAGACAAATCATTCAATTTATGGATTACCACGAAGGAAGGAAAAGTTTATCGTTACACAGATCATTTTACGGAAATTTCAATTGAACCCGATTTGATAAAAGGAGGTGTCCTTTATTCTTTATCGGATTCGGGATTTTTAATTCTAGCAACCAACCATATTATCAAATTGAATGAGCGGCTGGAATTTGTCTATAAAGTTGACTTTAAAATCAGACTTGGTAAAGTCGTTTCTACTGAAAATGGTCAGATTTTTCTAGTTACAGACAGTGAAAGAATAGTTTACGAATTAGATAACCAAGCTCATATTAAGTTATTTAAAAGAGAAAGTTTAGCGTCAGAACAAGGTTTAATGGTACATCGATTTGGGACTGATGCTCAGGGCAGAATATGGATAGAAGGAGAGGAAGACTCCCAAATCACCGTTTACCAGAATGGAAGCAGTGTTCTTGATGCAGACTTGAATAGGTTTGTGGTAGAAGAAAGTGTCAACAATCGATTTGATTTTTTTGGAGATCAAAGTGGAGGAATCTGGTATAGTGACCGTAATGGTCTAAACTATATAAGTCTTAATAAACCTGGGTTTAAATCCTATTTTAGAGAGACGGATATTAGTCTGCGGGAAATTTTTGAGATTTCAGACTCTACGCTTTTTATCAATACGTATCGTGGGTATTATGAGTTGAATAAATATACTGGGTATTATGAGGTATTTGAATTGCCAGGGCACTATGGATATTCACAGGGAGGACTTCTACTAAATGGCTTTATTTATAACAGTTTGTATGAAGATAAGATAGCGAAGATAGATATTAAGCAGCATACCATAGATTATATACCAATGAATGCTCCCAATCAAAGGCCCAAGACTTTTACCTTGGCACCTGATAAGCGGACCGCATTAATTGGATGTTCTGGTGGATTATTTGTATTGGATACTGAATTAGATACCATTTTTCCTTTCAAAAAGTATAATGAATTTAAAGCGCTTGAAAATACAATCGTCAATAGTTTTAAACAGGTAGATGGAGCCTGTTATCTACAGACGGCGAACGGAATGTATATCCTAGATTGGGAAAAAGGAATTGTGGGGCATCATAATTTTGTTTTTAACCATCTGCTGGATTTATATGTTGATGAAAATGGTGTTTTTTGGATAGCTACTAGAGGCGGTGGTTTGTTGGAATGGGATCGAGCAAATGATATCGTTCAACAATATACCGTAGATGATGGGTTATCTCATAATATCATTTATGCGGTATATGGAGATCCGTTGAATCAGTTATGGTTGCCTAGTAATAAAGGGCTAATGCGTTTTAATAAAAAGGATAAAACCCTTGTCACTTTTCTGAAAGGTAATGGGATGAAAGACAATGAATTTAATCAATATGCTCACTATCAGGACAAGGAAGGAACGCTCTTTATGGGAGGAGTAAATGGACTAATCGGTTTTCAACCAAAAGATCTTTCAAGTTTAGAAAAAACAAATTTGAATAGTAAGATTGTCGCAACGAAGATCACCGTTTCTAGGGATGATAACAAAACTTATGACTTGGCTATTAATACTGTTAACGCGGTCAATGCCGGAGAAACACTGGTAGTGAAGGGAGATGTACAATCTACCAACATTGAAATCTCTTTATTAAACTATGATCGATTAAAGCTCAGTCAGTATTCTTATAAAATTGAGGGAATACATGATATTTGGCAACCTATGAAAGATCAGTATATCCGACTTACAGGTTTGCCTGGCGGCACCCATAAGTTGCTGATAAAAGTCTATGCGGGGATCAAAATGAAAACCTACTATGGTACTATTACGGTACAAATTCTGAAACCCTTTACCCATACCTGGATATTTTTTAGCCTTTGTGCATTAGGGTTTTTGGCACTCGGTATCTCTTTATCTCGATATCGAATCTACCGCTTGGATCAAATCAATCGTAGATTAGAACAAAAAGTTAAAAGTCGAACACAAAAAATTGAAGATGATAAAATTTTGATCTCTCAACAATACCAGGAAATGGAACGGATCAATAAAACCAAAGATCATCTAATCGCTATCATTGGCCATGACCTGAAGGACTATGTGTCTACTTTCGAAGGTATCGAACAAAAAATAAATTATCTGATTAGTAGTGAACAGGTAGAAAGAATTCCTCACTTGGCGGAATTTATTGAGAACTCTGCTCATGATCTAAGTTTATTACTCGATAATTTACTCAATTGGGCCCTTAAAGAAAGAGGAGACTTGCTACTGCATCCGGATTCTGTCAAAGTACAATCTATCCTTGGTGATGTACTTATAAGACTGGAAAAGTCCATCGCTAAGAAAGAGATTAAATTGGTTTCCGAAATCCCAGAAGAACTCAGTATCTATGTGGATGGACTCACTTTGCACAGCTTACTGCGTAATATGATTCATAATGCTATTAAATTTTCTCATCGACAAGGAGTGGTGAAAATTTACCACACAGAAGAAGATGGATTTGTTGGCCTCCACATCCAAGATCAAGGGATCGGAATGCCTAGTGAACAGATTGAAACGCTGCTGACCGATACCAACGCAGTAATCTCTACCCGAGGAACAGAAAATGAAGCTGGTACTGGCATGGGACTATTGCTCTGTCGAGAAATGCTCGAAATGCAGTCCGGAAAATTTAAGGTGGTTAGTACAGTAGGAGAGGGAACTACTTTTTCTATTGTTTTACCAAAACAGATCATGATGAACAATTTAGAAGAAATAGGTGTCTAGACAAAGATTTTTAAAATAATTTCTTATATTTGCATTACCATTTAGAGAATCAAAATTACTTGGTTTTTTAATTAAAACGGAACAACCCAAACGCACTCCATATTTCATCGGCTTTTATGTCGGTCTGTACCTGTCGCACACTGCAGGTATAAAATCTTTTTATTCTCTATTTTTCATGACTACCTTTACTATTTTGCTTGTTGAAGACAATTTGTCTTTTGCGCTCGAGATCGAAATGCTAATTAAAGAACTAGGTTATGGATTCGTTGGTCAAGTTGACAATGCGAAGGATGCAGTCAATAGTATCGACCAAGAAACACCTGATGTAGTTCTAGTCGATATTGGGATCAAGGGCCAACAAAACGGCATTGAACTAGCACGGTTTTTAGAAGGAAAAAATATTCCATTCATCTTTATTACCCAAAGTCGAGATCGAACCACTTATGCAGATGCTCAGTCGCTAAAGCCCATCGCTTACCTAGTAAAGCCTTTCGATTTATTAACGCTACAAAGCACCTTGGAACAGGCCGTACGTACTATTAAAGGAAGTATCAAAAAGGAGGAAGTAGGTATTGAAAGTGATCAAGAAAATTTCTATATCAGAAATAATAATGTACTCAATCGGATAAAATACAGTGAAATTTATTGGATAAAATCGGATGGTAATTATTGTAATATTCATACTGAGAAAAAGAAATTTGTCACCAAGGTATCTTTAGTATCTATGATGAAAAAATTGGAAGGATTGGATTTTATGAGAGTACACAAACAGTTTATCGTACCTATTAATCGAATTGAGAATATTAATTTATTCAATAACTTATTATACATCGGCGAAAAAATGATCCCGATCGGCCGCAGCTATAAATCAAATTTGGTTAAACAGCTCAACTTGATCTAGATAATTATTAACATTTTTTTCTGCTAACCCCCAAAAAATTAGTGTTGGTCACCACTATAAAGGTGATTATCCACTTTTCATGCCGTCATCCATGAAAAGTGCTTAATATTAATTTCACAAATAGACCCTGGTCTACCACTAATTTTTAGAATGAAGACACCTTCGGCTCAACTATTTTATTTAATCGAGAAAATGAGTGCCGCTGAAAAGCGGTTCTTAAAAATACACTTTTCTTCTGCCAAATCTCATTTAACTGAACTATTTGATTTTATCAATGCTCAGCAATCCTACGACGAAAAAGTGGTTAAGGCGCACTTTTCTAACAGCTTAATTTCTAAAAATCTTAAAGTATATAAAGTACAACTAACAGAATTGATTCTTCGAAGTCAAGTAGCTTATCATGCCAAACGTACCGTCAGAAGTCAAATTAGAATCTTATTAGAAGAAGTAGATATCTTAATTGGACAATTTTTAGTGCCAGCAGCCATGGTACGGCTTCATAAAGCGATTGAAATTTGTAGGAAAAATAACGAAACGGCTTTACTGGTTGTCGCTTTACAGCATCAGTTTATGCTGGAACGCTATATTTCTAGACAAAAAACAAATAAACCATTCAAAGGAGATGGAAATGCATTAAATAAAGCATTGCAAACTTTGATTCAGGAAACAGAACTCGTCCAACTGGTTCGATTACTCGACACCTCTTGTTTAAATGAAAATGAAAAAACACGCTCAACAGTAATTGCTGCACTTAACAAAATACCTAATCGGGAGGAAGTAAGAACAGGCAATAATGCCAGCGCCTTTTATTTGGCCAAAATGGAAGCACTTACTACCGAAAACCTTCCTAATCGTATTCGACTGCAGGAACAAATAATAAAAAGATTTCAAGCAGAGGAATACACGTTTACCAACCAGAAATATCTCTATTTGGAAATGCTAAGCGATTTGCTCGATTCCTACGTTCAGGTGGTTAATAAAACGAAAGTAGAAGCGGTAATATCCTTAATTGGAAAACTATTTACAGAAGAAAACTATAATGCTAAATTCCTTTACCTTCCCAGTTATATAGAAGCCAAACATAATTTCTATCATGGAATAACTACCTGCCGATTGTCTTCTTTTGGTGCAATTTCTGGACTCGACCCTGAGTTGGAGATTGAAGTTGATAATGTTTTTGCGCTTGGATTTCACCTTTTCGAAATCCTTTCAAATATGACTGCCGGTGAAAGTGAAAAAGTCAAAAGTCTATTATCCGTCCTTCAAACGGTTACGAAGCCCGAACATCATAATGAAAATGTATTATTGGATTTGATCGAAATCATCGATCATTACGATTGTGATAATATTCGTACCGTCAATTATTTACTCTCTAGTTTTCAGCGCAAACTTAAAAGAGGAAAAGCTTTTACTCCGTTTACAGTCGCTACCTATGATTTTATCAAAAAAATCGTCAAAAATCCTGATGAAAAGAAAATACTTACCCAGCAATTTTTATCAGAAATTTCAGGATTTGAAAACGATAGTATTCAAAACCTATGGTTGCAATTTCAATTGAATGACTGGCTTGACTGTTTGTTGCATGATGTAAAGTTCTCTGAACTTGCATATAAAAAATCTAAGATGAATAGAACCCAATTTGGCGATCCGTTGTCAAAGAGCTTTTCAACGCAAATTTTAAATAAATAACTGAGTACAGGACAAGAGTCCTAAAAATCATTTTTAGGCCAGAAAGACACAAAGAAAAGAAGATTTTTTCGCAAGAAACATCCTTAGTGGCTTAGTGATTTTATGGCATGTGAGTTTCGTCATGTACTTAGTAAATAGAAACTAAATTTCGCTTAAAAATAAAGTCTAAATTTTTATTATATCCGATTATTTATTTTACTTTTGCATTAAATATTTTTTATATTTATTCCACACTGTCTGCAAAAGAATCCTTTTCGGAATTACAATTGATTTTCCTTTCCTCAAAATTAGTAACGGAATAACCCTTAAGGAGACCAAATGAAAGAGTATTAAAAAAAAAACTGATTTACAAAATACTTCCATATGTCAACAACTATTAAGGCTGTGATCGTCGAGGACGAACCGAATGGTATCAAAAATTTAAAAAACCTGTTGAGTCGATATCGTCCAGATGTAGAAGTAATTGCTACGGCCGATAGTGTAGCTACGGGAATAGAAATGTTTAATAATCCGGAAATCAAACCAGATCTTGCTTTTTTGGATATCAACTTAGGAGATGGCCTAGTCTTTCAACTTCTTAATAAAATTCCTAAGCCTAAAGGGTTTGATGTCATCTTTGTGACCGCTTACGAAAAATTTGCCATCCGTGCTTTTCAATATAGTGCTATCGGTTATATTATTAAGCCAATTGATCCAGATGAATTGATGGATGCCATTGCTCGCATTATGCCAGGTGAAAAAGGGCAAATCGATCAACGACTAGAAGTATTTAAAAACCACTATAACAATCCTAATACATTTGAGAAGATAAGCATTTCGGCTACGGATAGCATTTATTTTCGAAGTATTCGCGATATTATCCGCTGTGAAGCGGAAGATAACTATACCCATATTTATTTGAAAGGGGGAGAGAAGATAACGGCTTCTAAAACTATTAAGTTTTACCAGGATATGCTGGCGAACTATAATTTCTATCGGGTGCATAAGTCTCACCTTATCAATCTCAATTTTATGAGAGAATTTGTAAAAGGTGATGGAGGCTATTTGGTAATGGACGACAAAAAACAAATCGAGGTGTCTAGACGCCGTCGACCCGCTTTTATGGTGAGAATCAACAATCTTCAGAATGGGATGATGCTCTAGCTGGAAATGGCAAATTAGGTCTGATAGTTGTGATAGAATGTTATATGTATTAAAAAAAAATATTTTATAGCTTATGAGCCGACCTTAAGTCATTTAATTTCTAAGAAGTTGATAAGTAGTATTTAATGAATGGTTGTTTTTTATAATTTATTGATTTTCAGTTATTTGGAGGAGGAGGTTAAATAAGAAAGGAGGGGCAATTTTTTGCATACTTAGGATAAAAATGTAATTTAGCATTACGCTTTAAAAAGCGAGAAAGGAATTGTCCCAATTTATAAAACTACACAAACATATTTTTACTATGGGAAAGAAGAAAAAACTCATGGATATCAAGCGAGATTTGCAGATCATCAAGAAAAACAATCTCGGAAAATTAATCGGTGGTAGAAAAACAAAACGACGAAGTCGCTGGAACACTTGTGGTGGTCTAGTTCCTCAGTAAACGTTGCTACTACCTGTTAAATTCATACCAGAAAATTAAGGTTACACTTGTATAGCAATTGTAACCTTAATTTTTTTGTAAAAAACTAATGCCTAATTTAATGTCTCAGGTACGAACGAACACCGCGGCGGTCCGACAATTAGAACATCGTCTGGCCAATCAAAAAAATAAGAGTCAGCGGCTATTATTGCTCGATAAACTGGCTGAGCATTTCATGTTCACCAACTACAAAAAGGCATTAACTTTCCTAGGAGAGATGAAGTCCATTCTTAGTGAATCTCCCAACCAAGATTTTCTCTTTAACTTCCATCTTTATACCGCCTTTATTGAAAACCAACTTTATAATTACCACCTCGCAGATATTCATCTCAAAAAAGCGATCCATATTGTAGAAGAGCGTGGTGAGGTGCACCAACAAATAGATACGTATATTGACTATGCGGGTATTTGTATCAATCTCGATCAGCACCAGGAGGCTACCCTCTATCTTGATAAGGTGGCAAAACTCTTGGAGTCTTTTCCAGATAAACGATTACATGCTCGCTTGGTATGTCGACAAGGTATGTTGCAATTGCATTATCGAGATAGTGAAAAAGCCATCAGTATGCTCCTTGAGGCAGATAAAATTATCGACCGCTTACCCGTTAAATTGACCTTAAAGGACTTTTATTTTCGAACCATTATCCATAGTGGTTTGGGTAGAATTTATCAAGATAATGGGCAAATCAATAAAAGTATTAGTGCCTATCTACGAGTTGTCAACTGGTGTGAATCTCTTGGCATGCAAACCCGACTATCTTGGCATTATCTAAACGTAGGAAACGGTTATACCGCCAATCATGATGATCTTCGTGCGAAAAAATATTTCCGTAAGGCTATCAAAATTACAGATGATATTAGTCAGAATGCTCGTGCCGGAGCATATGCCAACCTAGGATTCATTTATTTCAAAGAGGAAAAATATGAGGAAGCGCTCGAGTTATACGAACGCGCAGAATATCTTTATCGAGAAAAATCACGTCGTAATCTTGTCAATTTTTCTATCATCGATTGCCGTCGAGCGCAACTTTATGCCAAATTAGGGAAGCACAATAAAGCACAGAAATTCTTTGTCTCTGCCATCGAAAATGGTAAACAAAGCAAGGACGACCTGCAAACGGCTACCGTCTGTCAAGAGGTAGCAAGATATCACGCAAGTATCAACGATTATCGGAACGCCTATGATTTTCAGGTGCTACATGATCATATGCTTAGCCGACATAATGATACCGTTAGAGATCGGACTCGGATTGAGGCAGAGGTGAAATATGAAGCAGAAAAGAAAATTCATGAAGCGGAAGTGCTTCGTCTAGAAGCCAATGGCCTAAAATTAAAAGCTTTAAGGGCTCAAATGAATCCTCACTTTTTGTTTAATGCGCTGAATTCTATTCAAACTTTTATTACTTCCGACGAGTCGGGAATTGCCGCCAAATATCTTGCAAAATTTGCTTTGCTGATGCGACAAAGCCTTGAATACTCAGACGTAGAAACGATCTCTCTAGAAAAGGAAATTAATTTTTTAGAAAATTATCTTTATATCAATCAAAAACTTCGGTTTCAAAGCAAGCTAAATTATACCATTCAGATTCATGATGATATTGAAGAAGATATCATGGCCATCCCAACCATGATTGTCCAACCTTATCTCGAAAATGCTATTGAGCATGGATTGCGCACCGTTGTGGAAGGTCAATTAAAACTAGAATATGCGCTCCATGATGAAAATACCATCCTTTGTATCGTCGAAGATAATGGAGTAGGCCGAGCCAAAGCGGCAGAACTGCGAGACGCAAATCCTGTCCCCAATCACCATAAATCGATGGGGACTTCCATTACTGAACAACGACTCGATATTCTCAACAAAACTAAGAATGGCCGTGTAAAAGTTAAAACGATTGATCTGGCGGACCCTAAGACAGGACGTGCCGCAGGCACCCGCGTCGAAATATTCCTACCTATCGAAACCATTCAAGCTTAAATACACTGTGTATTAAAGCACTTCTATTTGAGCAAAGCAGGCCGAAAATCTATCTAAACATCCATATTATAAATTACCGTTATATGTACTATAGCTACCGCTTCCTGCGTTGAACCTACCACGAAGTAAATACCGTTTTTATATACTGTTTATTCGTTATATATTGCATTTAGTTTTCTCATAGTATGTTTGTTTAATCTTCCTGCATCTCGATCCCTCCTGAGTTGCAGGAATTTTTTTTGTCTACCCTCGAACGGTTTTTCAACCAATCTAGCTCACCTATTCACGCAGGGTTAAAAAACCACTAACTAATTAAAAAGTACCACTTAACCTCCAAAACTACCCGTAATCTAAAACCCGTTTTTTTTAACCCAAAGTCTATAGTACCTTGGTCTTAGTTTTCTCATAGTATGTTTAATTTTCCTACAATCTAATCCCTTCTGGAGTGTAGGAATTTTTTTTTGTCTCGAATTTCTTCTTTCAAATCTGTTTCATTTTCCCTAAATAAGCTCCCCATTATTGGTCGTTTCTTGAGTAATCTCTCTTAAAAACGGACATATTTGTATAATTATTATACCATTTACTCAATAATTGATACCATTTTTTAATAATGTGTAACCGTAAAGTAATTAGTGGTTTAGATATAAGTAAAATACTGTTAATTTGTAACTGTGTAGTTTTCTCATAGTATGTTTATTTCTCCTACGATCAAATGCCTCCGATTGTAGGAGAATTTTTTTTCTCTGATCAATTCTCTACTTCCCCTAATATTTCGAAAGAGCGTACAGTCTGTTCCCCAGATTCATCTATCAAAGTCAAAGTATGCTTGCCTGGTGGTGGATTTAAGGCGAGTTCGTGAAAATCCTGAGTACTGCCTAGGTAGGTTTGATTGAGATGCCAGAATATTTTTTTATCCGATTCTCGATGAGTTGCGCGAAAAATAGTTTTGCTCAGTTGACCATCGAGATCCACAGGCACGATAATCTTTGCACCTGATGGTGGATAGATGAGTTGAATTTGAGTAGTTGTTGGATTATTTGCCATCCGACAATCTGGATGCATCGGGGGTAAAGGGCGATACGCGGGATGGTGATTACGGTAATAGAATTCTTCAATGGGTGGAAGTACAAACCAAGAAGCGGGATGCATTTCACGAGGTGTTTGGCAAGCACTATTTACGCGGTATTTTTGAGTAGGATCAAGATGGATACGCTGGTGAAAACGACATGGAGCCAGTCGTTCTCGACCTGGTCCAAGCCATAAGGTATCTACTGGACAATCTCGCAAAGCTCGCAGGCCTGATTGTTGACACAATGCTACTGCTCTCATTTCGTCCAATGGCGGCGTAAACCAATTAGGACTTTTTAGCAAAGCAAAAATATCGAAGAGGACTGGCCCAGAGGCCTTCACACCTACCAACCCTGGCCGACCCTCTCCATCTGCATTCCCTGCCCAGACGCCAACGACATAACGAGGTGTAACGCCAACGGCCCACGCATCCCTGAACCCAAAACTAGTACCTGTTTTCCAGGCAATCTTTTTACCTGATCCGAATCGCTCCCATTCTCCTTCTGTGTTGGGCCGTTCTACGGTTCTCATCGTTTCCAAGGTATGCCAGCAAGCCGCAGCTGAAAGCACAGGCGATTCATTTTGTAAATCAATCGTTTTTCTGTTTTCTGCTGATGGAGCAATTAGGGAAGCTTGGTTAAAGTCTTCTAAGTTATAACGGCCATTGTTGGGTTGAAAATGATTAAGGGTTCTGGCCATTCCTGCGTAGGCATTGGAAATTTCCCATAGAGAAGATTCAGCTCCACCCAAAATGAGGGTCAAGCCATAGTGAGAAGGAGATTGACGGATGGACTGTAAATTCAATTTCTTTAAACCAAAATGAAATTTTTCTAATCCGTAATCTTGGAGGAGTCGCACCATAGGCACATTCAGTGATCTGGCCAAAGCCCTCTTTGCTGGAACCATTCCGTCGTAAGATTGGTGATAATTTTCAGGTCGGTAGCCGTTCAGATATAAGGGGACATCCGATAACAAAGTGGAGGGCGCAATCTGTCCATCATCAAGCGCGAAGGCATATAGAAAAGGTTTGAGAATACTGCCCGTACTTCGTGGTGCAGGAATTATATTTACAGCAGATTGGTGATCCTGTTCAGTTCCAGTTACATTTCCAGTATAAACGACCACCTCATTTTTTTCGACGTCTAACACCAAGGCTGCCAAATTATGAATGCCGTTGCCTGATAAATTTTGTTGATGTCTTTTTAATAAATCATTCACTTGTTTTTGCAGCCCACGGTTAATGGTTGTTTTTGCTTGTGCTTGCTGATCGTTATATTTATGAATGGTTTGTAGCCGCATTTCTTCTAGAAGGTGAGGGGCTAAGTTGGGTAGCGGAAGTGGCTTTTCGGGTAATTTTTCTAGTAACGAAAGCTCAAGTGTTTGGGCATCAATTTTACCGTCTGCGACCAGCCGTTCTAGTAAGCGATTGCGCTTGGCGCGTAGTGCGTTACGATTACGACCAGGGTGAATCAGTCCGGGACTGTTTGGTAAAACAGCTAAGGTGGCAGCTTCGGCCCATGATAATTGGTCGGGCTGTTTGCCGTAGTATCGCCAGCTGGCGGCATTCAATCCCACTACATTGCCGCCAAAAGGAGCGTTGGCGGTATACAAGGATAAGATCTCTGATTTAGAATAAGTCAACTCCATGCGGGTAGCTAGAATGGCTTCAATAATTTTTTGAAAGACAGAACGACTTTTTTTATTTCGGGACATCCGAATAGTCTGCATGGTCAGGGTACTACCACCACTGACTATTTTTTTATTTTTTAAATTTTGCTGAATGGCACGACCAATACCTATTGGGTCAATACCTGGATGTTGGTAAAATCGACGATCTTCAAAAGTCGTTAGCGCAGTAGCAAATCGTTCGGGTACTTTATCCGTTGCCGGAAACCGCCACTGTCCGTCCGCCGCAATTCGAGCACCGAGTAAATGGCCATTCCGGTCTTCTAAAACCATTGAAAGCGGGGTATGAAATAATTGACTTGGTAAACAAAAAAGATAGGTGATCAACAGGCATAGCGCTAAAAAGAAAGTTTTCTTCCGGTGGGTTTTGAAAAAGAAATAAAATGATTTTTTTAACACCTTCATACAATGGCAAACAATTTAATCAGTATCTTTTAACTAATGGTACGGTAACTTTTAGATAAACGAATAGGCAATAATTGAATTGGTGAGCGTTTTTTGTTAGTTGGCTGGTTTGCCCGTTAGCTAGTTAGCTTCCCTCTATCGTATTTTACGTCAGAGGGAAGCTAACTAGCCAACCAGCCAACAGGCTAACTAGCACATTCAATCATTTCCTAATTAAAAGATTACCGAACTATTATTAACGAAGATAGAGAAAAAAGATTGTCATTCTGTTATTAGGGTTTTACCAAAATATTTTCCATCGCTTCAATTAATTGAATACCTTCTTCAGAAAAGGCACCTAGGGTACGAGCATCTTTTTTAGCTTGTACTAGAAAAATAAAATTATCGGCTAGAATCTCATCAGGATGAATGATGTAGTTGGTGTTTTTTTGAATCTGTTCGTAAAAACCTTCAACGGTGTCTAGATGTAGACGGCTGCTGCCATCATTTTGAGATAAGACTTTTATTGTTCGGCTATAGGGCGGTTGAATGGGATACAGATTGAAATCTAAATAATCAAAAAATGCTGGTTGCTCAGCTTCGTATCCCAAGCGATTGGCGGCAAGAATTGGAACGGCAAACAAAGATTTTCCTGCTTCTTTTAATTCAATGGCATAGCTGATATCAATCCCATCAGGATTTAATAATAATCGCTTTTTTAAAGGTGGATCCATTGTTAACCCCTCTGGAGCATCTAGTTTTTTAAACCCAATTAATTCGTATAGGGCACGACGTCGTTCGGGATGATATCGAGAATAAATATGAAAAATTTCATGCAGCATCGTTTCATAAAATGACGCTCGTTGCTTTTCTTTTAATACCCCTGCTGGAATAAGAATGGTTTGCTCTCGCGTATAAAAAGCGCCAGGGCCGTAATGATTGCCTTTTAGTTTTATCAATTGCAGCTGCTTCGGAAAAATATCTGGATGCAATTTTACTATCTGCGGATAAATCTCTCCAAAAACCGATTGACAAAAATGCGCTTCATCCTCCGTGAAATCTAACACCTCCGTTTTTAAAAAATCTTGATAACGCGCTAGTAATTCATCTCTATCAATAGCATCTCGGTAAGGTTCTTTCATTTGAATCAACATGTCTGTGATTCCCACTTTTTCAAAAAAACCTTCTTGCTGATCTTGGGTAATTACAACCGCTGCCGCGGTACTATCTAGTAATGTCATCGGTACCATCACCTTTGAAAAATCCTTCCGCTGCTCATCCGATCCTGATTTACAACTGAATAGAACTATTAATAGAAAAATCAATCCATACTTCATATAATGAATATTATTTGATGAATAATCCATAATTTATTGTCAATGATAGCGCTACTATCTCCTTTTTGGGTATTACTACCAACACGTTTTTATTCATTGACTTGAAAGCTTTTGACGTTAATGGAAACTTTCTTAATGCACGGCAGTTTATGGTCTTTATTAGCATTCGATAGGGACAATCACTTATTTTTTTCAACAAAAAAAAATAGATTATGCTCTTGGTAATGACAAATAACTTATTTTTAGGTACAAATCCGAGTTTGTTTTTTGGTTAGAACAAATTTGTTGCTTCAAAAATACAAATTATGAAACTTAAACAATTACTACTTTTCCCTTTTCTGTTGTTGTTCAATAGTGCCATCGCACAAGATTGCCCGCCAGGTGATCTGGAGATCAGGAACCAAGTAACGATAGATGATTTTTTGATTACTTATCCAAATTGCACTGAGATTCAAGGTGATGTTCTTATTGATGAGTCGGAGGTAGGAAATATTAAAAATCTATTAGGGCTACAAAATATAACTTCCATTGATGGTAGCTTATTGATTATTAATAATAACAGTTTGGTTAACCTATCTGGCCTGGATAATTTAACCTCTATCGGTCATAATCTATCAATTTATAGTAGTGATAGTTTGACTAATTTAGCAAGTCTAATTGGTTTGACTTCTATTCCTGGGACCCTATTGATTTCTAGTAATGATAATTTGACTACCTTATCGGGACTAGATAATATAACTTCTATTAGTGAAGATTTAACGATTATATATAATAATAGTTTGACTAATTTATCGAATCTGGAAAACTTAACTTCTATTGGTGGCGATTTGAGAATTGAAGCAAATAATGATGACTTATTTAGCTTGATAGGTCTGGAAAACTTAATTTCTATTAGTGGTTCTTTAAGGATAATCAGTAATAACTATTTGACCACTTTAACAGGCCTAGATAATTTAAGCAATATTGAGAGTTTATCTATTGATGAGAATCAGCGTTTGATGGAGATAACAAGTTTAGATGGATTAACATCTCTAGATGGTGGTTTGGAGATAAGAAATAATGATAGTTTAGCTAATCTATCAGGTCTGGATAATATAACGGCTATTGGCGGAGGTTTGGGTATCAATGGTAATGATAAGTTGACTAACCTATCAGAGCTGGGTAACATAACTACGCTTGGTGGTGGTCTGGGTATCAATGGTAATGATAATTTGACTAGCCTATCAAGTCTGAGTAACATAACCGTAGTTGATGGTAATTTACTCATACAGGGGAATCCACGTTTAGCTAATTTATCAGGCCTGCAAAATATAACAGCTGTTAGTAGATTTTTATGGATAATAGGTAATGATAGTTTAAATGATTTATCGGGGTTGGATAATATTACGACTGTTGGTCGTCATTTATATATTAATGAAAATCAGAATCTAACCAATCTCTCAGGTTTAGAGAACTTAAGATCTATTGAAGGTGACTTATTTCTAAAGGGGAATAACCTTTTAAATAATATAACAAGTCTAAATGATTCTATGACGATTGGTAATACATTGATTATCGAGAACAACCAAATGTTGTCGACTTGTTCAGTTGTTCCTGTTTGCAATCATTCTATGATTGGAATTACCTTACTTTCAGAAAATGCACCAGGTTGTAATAATCTTCAGGAACTTGCATTAAACTGTGCAATATCTACAGCTACCAGAAACCCTTTTGCTGAATTAGAGGCTACTATCTTTCCCAACCCAACCCATGGCGATTTATTCATTGAATTTAAAACTGAAATAAAAGGAGAACTTTCTTTAATTGATTTTACTGGGAAGACCATTTTGACGAAAATATTAAAACAAAAAAATCAAATAGACTTGAGTGGTCTAGCCAATAGTGTTTATTTCCTATCAATCAAAACAGCGAATGGTGTTTGGGTAAAGCGAGTAGTTAAAATTTGATAGGATCAAATAATTTAGTTTAATGGCTTCATTTAAGGCCTTAACTATTTAGCATTAAAGTCGGATCTAGTTCTACCTCTATTTCTAGCGTCTCATTTTGCCATTCTTTTTGATAATTTTACTTGACATCTTTTTTCAAATCCACACATCCAACAATCCACCCATGCCTTCCCTTGTCACATTGTCATGCGGCACCTTCCCTCGACAGGATCGGTTACTTATCTTTCATCGACAACTGCACGCGCTTTCGTTCGAGATCTACCCCCATCACTCGCGCCTCAACCTCTTGCCCAAGCTTGACGACATCTGCGGGATTTTTCACAAATCGATTGGCGAGTTGGGAAATATGAACGAGACCACTTTCTTTGATACCGATATCTACGAAGGCTCCGAAATTGGTAATATTATTAATGACACCTGTCACGACCATCCCTTCTTTGAGATCCTCGATCGTTTGAATAGCCTTAGAAAACTTAATAGCCTTGGCAGCCCCTCTTGGATCGAGGCCAGGCTTTTCCAGTTCGGTCATGATGTCTTTTAAGGTAGGTAATCCCACTTGATCGGAAATATACCTTTTCAATTCAATCTGTTGACGTAGTTGCCGATTGTTAAGTAAGCCGGTAACATCTGTTTTTAAATCCTTGGCCATTTTTTCTACTAAAGGGTATCGCTCAGGATGAACGGCGGTATTGTCGAGCGGATGCTTGCTATTGGGAATCCGTAAAAAACCAGCTGCTTGTTCGTAGGCCTTATCGCCCATTCGTGCTACTTTTAACAATTGTTTTCGTTGTTTAAACGCTCCATGTTCCGTGCGATAATCTACGATGTTTTGCGCTAGGGTAGGGCCGAGACCAGAAACATACGTAAGCAGATGTTTACTAGCTGTATTTATGTTTATACCAACTGAATTTACACAACTTTCCACCGTTCTATTCAAACTTTCTTTCAACATATTTTGCTGGACATCATGTTGGTATTGACCGACACCGATTGACTTAGGATCAATCTTCACCAGTTCTGCTAGTGGGTCCATTAATCGCCTGCCGATAGAAACGGCACCACGGACGGTTACATCTTTATCTGGGAATTCTTCTCGTGCCACCAAAGAAGCAGAATAGATAGAGGCACCACTTTCATTTACCATGAAAACTTCTACGGGATGGCCGAAATCTAATCTTGCAAACAATTGGTACGTTTCTCTTCCAGCGGTTCCGTTTCCAATAGCCAGTGCATCAATTTTATATTTTTTAACCAAATGTTTTATGTCTGCTACCGCCTCGTTGGTTTTTGATTGTGGAGGATGTGGATAGATGGTGCCGTTGTAGATTAGGCTTCCTTGTGCGTCTAGACAGACGACTTTGCAGCCCGTTCTAAATCCAGGGTCTAGCGCTAGAATGCTTCGTTGGCCGAGTGGAGCTGCTAGTAAAAGTTGGCGTAAGTTTTCGGTAAACACCTGAATGGCTTCTTCATCGGCTTTTACTTTAGCGAGGTTTCGAAATTCCGTTTCAATGGAAGGAGCAAGTAATCTTTTATACCCATCTTCGACGGCCATTCCGATTTGCTGGCCTGCTTCGTTTTCGGCTTTGACAAATATTTTTTCTAAATGATAGAGGGCATTTTCTTCTTCTGGGCCAATTTTTACGCGTAAGAAACCTTCATCTTCTCCCCGTCGGATGGCCAATAATCGGTGGGAAGGACAACGGCTTAATTTTTCAGAATATTCAAAATAATCTTGGTATTTGGCGGCCTCCTTATCTTTTCCACGTACTAGCTTGGCCGTGATAAAAGCGTCCTCTTCAAAACTTCTTCGGACGCTATTTCGAGCTTCTTCCGTTTCGTTGATTTGTTCTGCGATAATATCTCTAGCACCTTTGAGGGCATCTTCTACCGTAGGTACTTTGTCAGAAAGTAGTTGCGTAGCAAAATTGGTGATATTAAAATTTTCTTGTAATAATAGTTTTTGGGCAAGTGGCTCTAATCCGTTTTCGCGGGCTACGGAAGCGCGGGTTTTACGTTTGCGTTTGTAAGGGAGATACAAATCTTCGAGTTCATTAAGCTGATAGGTTTTATTGATTTTTTGGAGCAACTCGGGCGTCATTTTACCCTGTTCTTCAATAGAATTGATAATGGTTTCCCGACGTTTGTCAATATCTTTTAACTTTTGTAGCTGCTCTTGAATGGTAGCAATTTGGACTTCATCGAGTGAGCCCGTAACTTCTTTTCGATATCTAGAGATAAAAGGAATGGTAGCACCCTCTTCTAGGAGTTTTATAGTATTAGCAATTTTAGTCGCGGGTAGGCCGGTTGCCTTAGCAATCAGATCAATATAAATGTTGAGCATAGTTTTTTATAGTATGATTAAATACACTGTGTATTAAGTTGCTTTATTTTTTGAGTAGATTATTTTTGGGGAGTACGAGTCTAATATTTTTGAAAATAGCCGTAGCTATTTGATGAAATTTAGACGAAGTAATCGCCAAAAAGAAGCATTCTAAAATT
>CALFWZ010000135.1 GCA_937928405.1 uncultured Saprospiraceae bacterium | reverse complement strand
ATTTAAATTTTAGAATGCTTCTTTATGGCGATTACTTCCTCTAAATTTCATCAAATAGCTACGGCTATTTTCAAAAATATTAGACTCGTACTCACCATAAATAACCTATTCAAAATCTAAAGCAACTTAATACACAGTGTATTTAATGGGATTTATTTTTTCTGATAACTATCTCTAATAAATTCATTAAGATCTGAAAGGTTCCCATTAAAAACATCAAAATCATTTTTCTTGTGGTCCAGCTGATAGGTGCTATTTCTTTGCCAGATTAACCATCCTTTATTTTTCCAGGTATCTGGCAAATCAGGATTTTCTTTTCCGTTATAGTCAGCAATCCATAATGGATAATTAGCAAAATAACTATCATTTAGGTATTTATTTCCAGTATTGAGATCGGTATAAATAATAGGAGTACATTTCAATTGTTTTTCAATCTCCTTAATAAATATTTTCAAGGATGATTGTATTTCATCTACTGATTGTGATGTATCAATTCCACCTTCTTCAAAATCAATGATAGGAGGAAGATCTGTATTGTCAAGACCAACAATGGTTTTCAGAAAAAAAATTGCTTGATACTTTGGGGAATCTTGGCATCTATAAAAATGATACGCTCCCCTCAAAAAACCATGTTTCTTGATGGATATCCAATTCTTCAAAAATAAAGGATCTGTATACGTAACTCCTTCAGTGGCTTTGCAAATGATAAAACTCAAACTATCGGTGCTTTTAAAAATTGCATCTATTTCTTTGCTTTGATGATGCGAAATATCGATACCATATACCGGTTGGGGTTTATCCTGTTCAGTGACGGTAGGCTTATTTGTCTTGTTGGTTTTGTTTTCAGATAGGCATGCATTTAAACTTAATAAAGCCAAGAGCATAAAGGTTAGGAGGTGTATTTTCATGGTTTTTTGATTGGTTATGGCAGTTCAATAGCTACAAAAAATCTACAGATATCCAATATTTTTAGCTTAAAATTAAAAAATATTCACCACTTCTATAGCTAACTATACTTTCATAAGGGACCGTTTTCATGTCTTTTTTGCCTATAGAGCTGTTCCTGCCGGCCGGCCGGCAGATCTACATCTAGAGACTTGCCTACCGAATAGGTTGGTGTAACCGGGCCTCTATTATTTTTTTAAGACGCTTACTATTTGTTTTTTGCTTGGGGTGATGGAGCAGAGAGCTGTGAACGTTTTATTTTTAGTTGCAAACAAGGCGTTTATTTAAAATAATTCATCTATAAATGATTTCTTTATATTTAAAGCTTCACCAGTTTTATAAATATATTCTTTCTCGAATTTATCAATTTGGCCACTTCGTTTAGCCATTATTACCATTTCCAATATTAGAGATTCATCTTCCTCATAATCAATCAATAATTCATTATTTAGCTTAAAATTTGATCCAACTTTTAGTGATTCCTCGAGATAATACTGTTTTTCTTTTTCATTCAATCCCGAATTTTCTATTATTGTTCCTATCAATTCTATTTGATCTTCATTTATTTCCTCATTAACCTCAATTAGGTTTGCCAATCCTTTTATTTTTTCTGTTAATAGTTTTGTTTTGATTTCTTCAGTTTCCTGTTTCTTGACATGTTCCACATATTGATCCTCTTCTCGAAAAAACATTATCGATCCATTTGATATTTTTAATGTTGTCATTTTTGCCCAAGTTCCCATTAATATAGGACCAGCAATAGGAACAAATTGGACTATTGATTTTTTCAAAGTTTTTTCCACAAGACTCTTTCCAAGTGTAGTCACTTTCTCTCGTAATACATCTTCAGGTGAATCTATCAAGTCTGTTTTACTATTTTGTAGTAAATGCAAATTTGTATTTCCACCAAATGCTGCGATTGGAATATCTAATAATAAATCTTTGCAAAGAAAATTTTCTTTTCCATTGGCACACCCTAAGTCATAAATCATTTTCATTTGATTGCCTAGGTTTAGTAGTAATTCAGGAACTGAACCTAAAATCCCCATAGGTCCAGGTACAATTGAAGAACTTGCTGCTAAGATCATATTCTTTTTGGTGTAATATTTTACAATTTCATCAATATTACCTGATTCAAACCTTGAATTGAACTCATCAGATTTTCTCTCACTAAAAGATTTTTCCAATATATTAAACAGCCCATCCTCAAGCTCATTGGTGATAAATGATAAATCAATCAGGTTTTTATCCTTTTTCTTAAACTTTGTGATCTCTTTTAACTTTGAAAACATTTGTATTTAGTTTTGTTGTTTATGCTTACCCGCAACAAACCTATAGTTATCTAATATTTCTACCTTAAAGTTAAAAAATATCCACCACTTTTTTAGTTATCCGAATATTTACTGTTAATACTGTTAACAAAATTTTTAGGACGAATTTATTTCAACCAAAGACTAAGAACTAATTATACCATGTAATAGCAGATTTTTTCATTCTACCTTAATTGAAAAATTATCTACAAATAATTCAATATCTCTGGTGGTTGGATTTGCGGTGGCTCCAATTTGCACACGTTCGTAAAAAGTAGGCTCCTGTAAAGTGAAGTCAATTCCTTCATTTAGAAAAACATCTCTAAAAACTTGGGCATTTGGCATATTCATACCAGTTTCATCGATGACTGTTGTTCCGTTTATCATTAATTTATTGAGTCCACTTTCAGTATCTGACATCGTCATTTCCCATTGAACGGTAACCCATTGATTTCTTGGAAACGCAAAATTTGTTTGTTGCAAAGTAGTTCCTGATATTTTACCTCTTTCAATGGAGAGATAATCGTTACCACCAGACATCATTAATCTAACGCCCGGACATTGATTTTCTGAACCCAAATTGTCGCCTACATCTGGGTCCCAGCAAGAACAACATTCTAGGTCAATTAATAAGAGGTTTTCTAGGGACTCATTGCTGTTGACGTAGAAATCAGCTTTTATAATTACCTTATCTCCAGACTTTATATTTAATCCGCCTTTCTCAATGTCTATTTTTGATAATTGGCTATCTGATTGGTAGGCGAGAAAACGAATGGCATTTTGTCCTTCTGAAAATTCATGATTAATAATAGAAATTTCATTGGTGGCATTTAAAGGATTCGTTTGCTGTATTAATGACCACCTCGAACCATCGGAAGGAAAGAGTTCATCTAACGCATTATTTACGGTTTCAAATCCATCTTCGAATAAGAAGGTATTTTCCATTGGCGTTTCTTCCGTATTATTTTCATCCTTGTTACAAGCTACCAAGGAAAAAAATAGGAAAACAAAAAATAGGTGTTGATATTTTTTCATACTGATTTAACGTGCAATTTGATGGGTTATTTTGGGATAGGATTTAAGTAGAGCACCTGCTTACGAAGATTTTGATTTTTGATAGTTAACAACCTTAATTGCCATCCAGACAACTCGGCAATTTATGATTATACTTTTTTGCGTGAAGTAACAGATCGGATAACCTCCTTACCCAAAACAACAATAGATCAACCCACCGAAGCAAGTTGATCTATTAAGCTATTTTTTTACCTAATATGCTACGACTAATTGGCAAATTATATATTAATCGAATATAACCAAGATAGTCCATTAAACGGAATACTTTTTGGCCATCCATCAAAACCAAAGAAAAAAGGTAATGGGTCTATATCAAGTTGATCTTTATCAAATAGCTCCGCTAAAACTTTTTCGTCAGCATCCGTTGTGCAATCAACAGTGACATAACATGTATGTAATTTTCCGTTGGAATCACTGGCCATTCCAGTGAGGATATAGTTAAATCCATAATTACCTTTTGAAGGATCGAAGTTGTTTATTTTATACGTGTACTCTAAATTAGTTGTTAGTGCTGCGTTTTGCGTATCTATAGTCGAAGTTACGGCATGTTTTGCATGAAATAAACTTTTGTAGCAAATAATCTTCCAAGAATTTCTCAGTGTGTCTACCAAACTTTTCCTTTCATTCCTATAACTTTCGTACGATGTAGTTTTTATATCCATTTTAATGTCGGCTTCTAATAATCCCTGTCTACAGATTAGGGAGAACTTCTTTAATTTACCCCTATTAGCCATTATCGTGCGATAAAAATACTTACGACTTTCTTCTAATGCCTTTAAATTATCTAGTATTCTATCGTTTAATTCAGCTACTGTTGCGTTGATACTATGTTCTGGCGTGACTATTTCTTTAATATTCTTAGCGGTGTTGTACCCTAGAGATATAAGGGTAGAAAATGTTTTTCCAACATTAGGAATTTTGCTTATTAGTTCTTCTAAATAATCAAAAATTATATCTAGAATAAATAAAGTATTATCTTTATCTTCCAAGCTCATAAGCTCCTGACAATGAGATAATGCTTCGCTAGCGATCTGCGATGTTTCTAAATTAGTAATACGGGTTTGTCCCGCATCGCCAAACCACTTTTCAACATAGGCTATATCTTCTACAATTAATTGCAATTCATTTGTAACAACTTGATAAGTTTCTTCATTAAAAGGTGGGTTATGATCTTTTGGGTAAGGTGCACGTGTTTCAATCTCTGTTGACTCTTGAAGACGGCCAAATCTAACATCTCCACCAAGTTTTTCGGTAATGTACTGGTAAATGGCGTATTTTTCAGGATCATTTTTTTCGTAAGAATCTTCTAGCCAAGGTTCGTCACAACTAGTCCCATTAACAACAGTATCCAATGCTTCATAGGAATCCGTAATAGTAGTAAATTTACCAGTACTTAGATTAAATTCCAATACTTGGTTAGGAGTTAGTGTTTTTGCGATGGTAGGTGGATGCCAATTTGCCCTTCGACTGTCAATCCTAGTTGGTCCGGCTGGCGCAGTCATGTCTATTTGGATGTTTGCAGGCTTTGGATCTGCAAAATATACGTTTTCCGCAACCTTCATAGATTCCCCTTTTTTCAATAATTTTTGGTTATGTAAATTCCACAATAATTGCCCACTTCTTAAAATGGGGTCTTTTGAAGGTGCGTCATAATCCAAAGGACCAAAGGTCGATATAAGTACATCAGGTCCTACGTTCTTAATGGTGGCTATTTTTGGTGTCTCATCTTTTAATGCCAAAATCCCAAAAGGGTCCGTTGGTGGGCTAAGTGCTATTTCATCAAAGAAAGATTCTAAAGGGATGATTTGAACGAAAAAACTTCGTCGATTTCCCGTGATCATTTCATTTAAATCATTGATAGCGTGTAATGCCTTAGTTCTTAAAAAATAAATCAATGGATAGTCACTATCAGGTGAAGTTTGAAGGATACTTCTGATGTCTAGTAAAGATTCATCCGGGCTTTCTTTAACAATAATTTTAGGATTAGCAACCAACAAACAATGATCAAAAGATACTACGTCAGGATTTGTTTCCAAACTAGAAATCTCTTCTATTTTAAAGTTAAAAATGTGTTGGTATGGTTCGGCGACGTTTTCTATTAGCGATTGGCTTTCCGCTTCTAAAATAAAAATCGAAGAAAATTCGACCTGCCCGGAAAATATATAGCTTCCAAGGACATTCACAGATGGTCCTAAGCCTACACTTTGGATTCGTTGAATGGCAGCGGTCCTTTGCTTGGGTTTGGAGTCCTCTCTATTAGAAACGAGAACAATAAACGACTTTGTGGTTGAGGTTGTTAACATAAGGTTTTTTGAGTTTTTTGGTTAAAAATATAACCTTTAGGTAAGGATATATTTTTTTAAAATTGAATTGTCCGTAAAGTACGATTACTTGAGTACAATTCAAAGATTTCAAAAAAGCCTTAGAATGAATGTCTTGCATCTATGCCTATACTCAAGTTCCCTAAAAAAAATGCAATTGACAAATCTGAAGGCCCCACACGAATAATTACTCTCTCCTTGTAGTTCTTCATTTATTTTTTGCTTGTTCCTACCGACTGGGCTAAACACCATAACCTCGTATAGGAGCTACTGCCGTTTTAGTCTTTCTTCTTGGCTGGCTTCATTTCTTTTTTTAATTTCAAATCCACCGTCTTACCTTCTTTAAATAATCTTCATATTCTGGTCCAAATTCACGCTTTAAAAATTCCTCTTCCAATCTGATTTGAGTATTGATACTTATCGTGGACAAAGAAACAATAAGCAAGGTAAAAGCGTTTGGTATCACAAGGAATAATCCGACGTTAGCTATCATTATCCCTAAGAAAATTGGATTTCTTGAAATTGCAAACATTCCTGTTTTGACTAATTTTGTTTTATTTTTTTCGTCAATTCCAATTCTCCATGAATTTGCCATCTGGCTCTGTGAAATCCAAACGAAAATTAAAGATAGTATCAATAATCCCCAACCGATATTAACTAAGATTGGATGTGTTAAATACCAAATAGGTAGCAAATAGTCATACCAATTATTTTTAAAAGCATAAATTCCTACAACTATCGCTTCCAAAAACGAGATTACTGTAAATACTTTTCCGTTAAACCCATGAGCGTCATCAGTTTTGTTAAAGGTCAATGGATTAACGCCCGTCCTTTTCCAAAGCAAAAATGACCTAATTACGAAAACTAATAAAAAATAGATAATGAGATATATGAATAAAAACATTTAATATAATTTTTGATTGATAATAAAATGGCAAGAATTAACAACAATTTATTATTGCTAATTCTTGCTCTATTTTTAAACCATTTTAGTGATGCTCATGGTGATGATTGCCGAAGGGTTTGAGAACAACTCCCGCCGAAAAAATAAATCCATCTGTCGGTGCATACAATTCATTAAAGATAGGATTTTCATGTGGTGGTGAAACTTCCGTCGAAAATCTTGCCTGCCTTCTATCGGTAAAGTTCTCAAAATTGATAAAAGGGCTTCCCCAATCAAAATGTTTTTGGATTAGTAAACCCATTATTACAAAATCATCAGTTGAGGTTCCGTCACTTAAAAGTTGCTTACCTGTGTAATATGCTTCATATCCAATTCGCCACTTTTCATTTTCATACATCAGCACTGTTCCTGCATTATGTTTTGCCGTCAAAGGTTTCTGCGGATTGTTCGGCAAATAATTAAGCGTTGCATTGATAAATGCGTAGTTCAAAAACCAACGAAAATCTTGATAAGTAAATTTTAAATTGGTTTCCAATCCCTTGCTAAGAACATTATCATCTGCATTTTCAAATTGAAAATTTCCGTTAGGCAGACTATTCAAAATCAGCGCATTATCAATACTTGTTAGGTAGAATAATTGATTGATAGAAAAAGAGATTTTATCTGCAATCGTTCCTTTGTAATTGAGGTCGAAATTTAATCCGTATGACCTTTCGGCATTAACTTGATTTATATTAATTGGCAACACATTTTGAAAGTTTAGTTGTGCGGCTTCTTCCGTAAAAATATCAGGAATTTTATATCCTAAACCTCCGCCAATCCTACTTGAAAATTTATCGGTTGTCTTCCACAATATTGAGACTCTTGGCAAGGCAAACACACCCCAATCAGATGAATAATCGGTACGAAAACCACTTTCCAAAACCCATTTGTCTGAAAAATCAGTTGTATTATTTCCAAATGCTCCAATTGTCACATTATTTTGATTTCGAGGGTTGGTAGCATTTTGCTCTTCAAAATTATCGCTGTAAATATTTACTCCAATAATCCAATCTGACTTCTTATTGCCAAAACTGTAATTAGCTTCCGTAAATGAATTCCATTGCTTGCCTGAAAAATTCAGGTTAGTAGAATTCAACTCTCTATCAAAATAGGATACACTATTTTTAATTTGAAAAAATCCGTCTTCCTTCAATTGATTTTCATAGACAACTTGCGTACTTAAACGAGTAGTGGTGTTTCTTTCTGAAAATTGATGAATGCCACCTTCTCCGTCATTAATCTTTGTAATATCACCGCCTAATCGATTGTCATAAGTTCCGTTAAGACCTATCAATAATTGAGAATTATCATCGGGGTAGTAAAAAAATTTAGGATTAAAGGAAACTGATTTTGTTTCAGGCAAATTGGTGAAATCATCCCCGTCGGGATCATAGGCATTTTGGTAATGTCCTGAACCATAAAGCGTATAACCAATTTTTCCATTTCGTTGACTGTAAAAAGCATTGGCTGTACTTCCTAATGCTTGTGTTTGGGTCAGCATGATTTCAAAATTTGGCTCATCTTCGGGTGTTTTGGAAACCATATTAACCAATCCTGCAATTGCTCCACCACCATAAAGTGTGGAAGAACTTCCTTTGATAATTTCAAATTGTTGCAAGTCTAAGGGTGGTATTTGCATAATACTCAATCCACTTGAAAATCCGCCAAATAATGGAAACCCGTCTTTTAAAAGTTGAGTATATCTGCCGTCCAGCCCTTGAATTCTGATACTGCTGTTTCCGCTATTCAAAGAAGTTTGTTGTATTTGTATTCCCGTGCTCTCTCTCAATACCAATGAGATATTTGCTGAGTTCATTATCGCTTTTTCTCCCAATTCTTCCAATCCAATAAATTCAACACGAGTAGGAAGATTCTTAATGGTTCGGGTGCTTCGTGCGGCACGAACTACGATTTCTTCCAAATTTTCATTTGCTTCAGATAAAAAGAATACAAAAGAGAAGTTATTAAATGAAATATTTATAATGGTGTCAATGGTTTTAAAACCGAGAAAAGAAATATTGATTTCATGTTCGCCTACGGGAACATTTTGGATAGTTACTTTTCCTTCAATATCAGATACATTCCCTTGTCCTATCTCCTCAAAAAGCACGGTTGCCCCTATCAAAGGTTCGTTGGTTTCTTCTTCTAAAAGTATTGCCTCAAAAGTTACATTTTGAGCAAAAAGCATAAAGAATGGCATTGCCCATAAGGCAATGAATAAAATTATTTTTTTCATCGAATGAATTTTTGTTAAACCAATAAATTAAGTGTTGTTGGGATAGACTTATCCCATGAAAAAAGGCTTAACAAAAGGTGGGCGGATGCCAAATAGCTTGATAAAAAGAAAATGAATAAAGAAAAGAATAACTAAATTGATAACTCAAATTGATACAAATACTTGACTTACAGACTGTTACATCAGATTGGAAAGTAATTTTCATTCCACAACAGAAACAAATACAAAATGGACTACAATAGTCTTTTTCGTCCTCTGAATGGTTATGCTCTAAAGAAATTTCCTGACCTTCTTCATCGCAAGTGTATCCGTCGCTGCATGGAATTATTGCCATAGCGAGTATCAAAAGAGATAATATGAGTGATATATACTTCATTTACATCATAAAGATAATTGAAATTTGATGGAACTCAGTTGCAATTTGCACAAACTCCTTTAATTACCAAATTAGCAGAAGTGATACTAAATTTTAGAGGTAATTCTATTGATGGCATTCGTTGATTATTTAAACAAAAAGTTTCTTTACATTCGGTACAATGAAAATGAAAATGCAAGTCTTGTGATTCACAATTACAACTTTCTAAACAAAGAGCATATTTCTTTATTCCTGTACCGTCATCAATCGAATGTATTATTTTTTGTCTTTCAAATGTTTTCAAAGTTCGGTATAAAGTACTTTTCTCTGAATGATGTAAATCGTTTTCTAACTTCTTTAATGAAATCGCATTGTCTTTCTCTAAAAAATATCTTAAAACCAAAATTCTTGATGCTGTTGGTTTTATTTTCCTGTTTTTCAATAATTGCTCTTCTTCCATTTTTGTTTTTTTTTTGTTACCGAGAACATCCTAATATCCACAATAAACCCATAGTTATAGAATATTTTCAGCCTAAAATAAAAAATATCCACAACTTCTCTGGACAATCGTATATTTACAGTTAAATGATTTTTTAGGACGAATTTATCATCGTATAAAATCTTCTCCCCGCAATGCACCTCATAACCTGCTTACCAGTTCCTTTTTCTAATTTCAATCTATTCGATAGGTCTTTTTATCCACTCCAACACCTGTTATGGTCAAGGATTTCCATTGCTTTGGTAAAATGGGATTCTTTTGGATGATTCCTTCATTGGTAAATGCTAAACCGCCAAATCCAAATAATACACTTTGCAACATGCCTCCTGCTCCGGTAGCGAAATAAGAAAAATTCGACGTCGCTACTTCTGATAAAGCGCCAAAAGGGGCTTGCTGATTGGGTACATAACTTTCTTTAAAAAGTCGGTACGCATTATCTACATCTCCTTGTCTGGCATACAACACTGAAAAAATAGATTTTCCCATGGCGGGTCCTTCTTTGGCTAGTTTGGGTTCATAATATTTTAGGTCTTTTAAAATTCTGGCTTCATCACTAACAATATTTAGCGGATAGGATAATAAGTTTACATCAGCTTGTTTGATTTTTTCCCCATCGTAGGTGGAATGTTCTTTGGTGGTACCATCCGGAAATTTTAATATTCTGATCTGCGTCGCCACTGCTTCCCATTTTGGATTGGGAGCGATGCCTAATTCCTTGGCCGCCAAGCTGGCATATTGTAATGCTGTTTTAGCAGCGCCGTTGGTAAAGGCATTATCATTTACATTCGGAGCAAACTCATTCGCTCCGACGACATTATTGATGGAATAGCTGCCATCCTTATTTTTTGTCACCCTACTCACCCAAAAGTCTGCTACTTCTTTTAATACGGGATAGCCTTTTTCTTTGAGCCAATTTGTGTTTTTTGTCACTCGATAATAATTCCAAAAGGCAATCCCAATATCTGCGGTAATATGATGCTCAAAAGGTCCTGTCAACGCAAATGGAGGAGTGGCTTCTTCTCCTGTATCATCACTTTCCCAAGGAAACATAGCCCCTTTATACCCATAATTAATGGCCCGCTTTTTCGCAGGCGCTAATCTGTTGGAGCGATAATTCACCAAAGAACGAGCAATATCTTGATTGAGCAACAGTAGTGGCGGAAACATCCATAATTCTGTATCCCAAAAGATGTGTCCATTATATGGAATCTGTAAAGATAACCCCATCGGTGCAATACTTAAATCGGATTCTCCTCGCCCAAATGCATACAAATGATACAATGCCAATCGAACGTCTTGTTGGGATGTTACATCCCCTTCTATAATGATATCTCCTTCCCAAAGTTCTTCCCATAATTTTTTATGCCCTCCTAAAAGTACCTCCCGAGCGTTTAGTAAATTAAAAATGATCATTCGTTCTGATTCAGATTTTGGGTCAGAAAAATCTGCGGTCGTGCATTCCGCTCCGGTCCAGGCAAATTCAAAGTCTTTTCCTTTTTTTATTTCGCTTTCAAAAGAAAGGGTGTTTTCATAAGCAGAAACCACTTGATGTGTTAAGGTTGGGCGTTGATGTTCTCTTGATGAATTGATGTGATGCCAAATAAATGTCCCGGAGGTAGCCACTAAATGTTTACCGAATGGCGTTTTGGCCAGAGACTGTAAAATCGGCATAGTCGTTTCTAAATCCCGTAATACTTGGTAAGTGTTTTGGGGCGTTTGAAAGTTGTCGGGGGTAATTATTTTTCCAATGGCTTTTACCTCGATATCTTTTAAAGCAGTAATTTTTATGTCAATATATCCAGTGTATTGAAGATTTCGAAGGGCATAAACCGTACAGGATATTTTTGCTTTTTCTTGATAGTCAAACCGAGTGGTAAATGCACCTTCTTTCATATCAATAGTCTGTGACCAATTAGTTATATTTTTAGAAGTCACCGCTACCCCATCTATGTAAATGTCTAAATTTCCGAAGTCCATGCCATGAACGATCTGGCTAACTTTCAGTACGGGATCAACATCATAGACATTATTGAGTACCGTATGCTTTATTTTGAAAGGCTCGGCGGAGGTTAGCATGCCAATTCTGCCATTGGACATGGCAATTCCGGTATATGGTGCTTGCTGGGTGGTGGTAATATGCCATCCATCATTTTGGGCATCTGTCCATAAATTTGATAGCAATAAAATTAGAATTAATATTTTTTTCATGTTGTAACTATTTTTTTTATTAAGGGCGCCAACGATTTCGTGTAGGCCGCGTTGCGAGTATTTGCTGGCAATGAATATTTTTTGTTTTGTTAAAATCCTATCTTTATTTGACTGTAATTTCTTCCCCTACTATCCAATAATTTCCATGACATTTATCATCGGGTGTAGTTCCTATGAGTTTTTTGATATGTTCTTTCGGACAATCAGCGCATTCACCGCCACTAACTTGCACATGGTCTCCAATTTTAACTATTATATTTCCTTCCGCGTTGTAGATCGCATTTTTATTGTTTCCTACCTTAAACCCAAACGGCCAAATTATCGTATTTCCTCCTATTTTTAAGCAGCCGTTACTATCTAGCATTAAAACGCCGGAAGTAAGTGCTTGCATGAAGGCATTGGGCGGTTCAGAAAGGGTCAATAGGTTTATTTGCTGAATGGTTCCTTGATCAGATTCATCTTTTGGCAGATTTGGTTTTCTATTATCGCCACAAGCAAATAGCAATAAGGTTATCAGTCCCACAAATAGTTTAATCATTTTTAAAGGGTTTTTGATTTACTTGCTGCTGACGGATCACCGCTAGCTAACGTTTAGGAAATGTCGGCTGACCTAGAGTGTTAAACAAAAAATGCTATTAAGTTAGGCACCGTTTTGTGTATCAACTCATAGTTATTTCGCTCCTACGGAGCTTGTCAATCCTGTTTTTGTCTTTGTTATTAACCTATCGCTCCTCTGGAGC
>CALFWZ010000134.1 GCA_937928405.1 uncultured Saprospiraceae bacterium | reverse complement strand
TGTTTAAAAATGAAGCACAATGGTTCCGGCTAAATCATTGATTACCAATACTTCACAAATTTATCGGCACCATCCCGAAAGCGTTCGGGATGAACCTCAAAATTTGCATCCCTGCCCGATCTGACGATCAGTCAGGCGGGGTCTTGATAATCAAGCATCTAGCCTCACCTTTTGTGAACATTCTTAAACAACTTCTCATTCTGATAACTTGAGGACAGGGAAAAGTTCTTGTAAGTTCTCCGTTTTAAATTTTAAATAATATAATCCAACAGGCTGCACCGTCAGGGAAACTAATCCTTGATAAATATCATCATATCTTGGAATTTTAACGGTTTGAATTCTTTGACCATCGACACTAAAAATTTGTAATTCTAACGAATTACTATTGTCGGGTAACCCAGAAATTTCCACTTTAAAAACGCCAGTAGTTGGATTGGGAAAGATCTGAACTTCTGCCTTAGTTGAGTTGGAAGAAGTGCTGGTGGGAGTTCCCACTTGAACCATTTCAGTGTATTCACAATTGTTTTGATCTAGCACCATGACCTGATAAGTCCCTACTGTCAATCCCGTGAAGAAATTACTACTTTGAAAGGAATCTCCGTTATCAATGCTATAAGAATAAGGTCCCAGTCCATTCGAAGGTTGAACAAGTATGATACCGTTTTGACCGGAAGGACCAGGAGCTGAAGTACTAATTCCGGCTGATAGCATACAGGTAAATTCTACGCAAAAGTCAATGACCTTGGTGACTGCTATATTTCCCTGTCCTTGAACCAAAATAGTATTATCCGGATCGGTTAAGGAATAACTTCCTTGTCCATTTGCACAACAAAAACCATCGCCATAACTATCGTTAAGTGTCAATTTATAACATTGTCGTGGGTCCAAACACCAAGTTTCGCTGATCGTAGCGTTGGGTGTAGTGTAGGGTCCACCACTAAATAGGGTATTATTTTGAACATCCGTCAATTTCCAAGTTGTTTCGTTGGGATATTGATCTAAAGTAAGTCTTAAGGTAATATCTTTTTCTTCTCCAGAGACAGAGAAACCGCGGCTCATACCATTATTTTCTGAACGTTGATCTTCTTCTCCATTAGGATTATAGGCTTCAATGGAAATTTCGTTTGGCCCCTCTATTAAGTTTTGTACAAGTATCGAAGCAGTAAAACTATTTCCTGGCGTGAGGGTTCCTTGCCAAGTAGAGCTGTTAACGACATTACCATTTAATTTAACATCAACGGTGACTGCTGTTAGGGTAGCTGTTCCAAAATTATAAAATTCATATTCAGCCGTTATACTATCGTTGCAACTGTAAACTTCCAGCCCTCTTAACGCAGTAATTCCTACATCGAATTCGGGTAATTTAGAAACCGTAAGATTAACTGTATCATTTCCGATTGCCTCATCAAGACCATTACTAGTAAAAATCTTGAAATTATAAGGTCCAATTTCTGACATATCTACCATAGGTGAAAAGGTATGTAGATACGTAGCACCAGGCGTGATGATCGTATTAACAGAAGAAATTACAGGTGATTGATCTTCAAAAATATAACCGACATTAAAACCGGAAATGGATTCTAGTCCAAAATTTTTCACTCTTATTTTCACCGGTTCTTCTGACGTTAATGCTGGACTACTCTGTGGTGACTCTAATGCTAAGGGCCCCATATCAAAGTTATATTTTTCTAATTGAAATTTAGCAATACGGGTCGACCAACCATCGGGGGTCACGTAATGTCCAGTGAACCAGAAGCTACGATTATCCAATGGATCAACCCCCAAATGCGCATAGTCTCCAAAACGATCATTGGTGGTTGCACCACTCCCCTCCACTAGCGTATATTCGTCGATCGTCATTTCTCCTAACGGATCATTTGCCAGTCGTCCTGTAAACCGCAATCCCGGATAGGTTGTCAGGCTAGAAACCGAATATCCCAAGCCAATATTTCCTCTCCCATCAATGGCAATAGCACCCATGAAACGGTGTAATCCATCATCGGGTGCGAACGTACCTTCTTGATATAAGCTCCAATCTGTTCCTGGTTCCCGTCGCAATTCCATCCAACGAATACCAGACCGATTATTGCCTGTCGCATCGGTAATAAAGTTTAAAACAATACTTTCGTGGGCTTCAAAAGATCGGTAATGCGGTTGATTCATAATTACTTCTGGAAGTCCATCAATACCTGGTCCTCCCATTTGCGGAATACATTCAAATCCAGACCCAGAAAGGGCACAAGGATTTGTATCAAAAGCTGCCGTAGGTATTTCTTGTACCGTGATGGTGGTATTGTTTGGTTCAACAAAATCTAAGAAGGCAGTAATGAGTTCTACTTGATCGGTTTCAACACCTCCCCAAGCATCATCTTTTAATGCTAACAGTAAAGGATTCCGTTGCCCAATTGGTGGTAAACCACCATTCCATTCAACTGGCGTGGCAGTCAAAAAACCAGGTCCACCAGACGGCCCAGGTATGATCAACCGTTGGATAGATACTTCCTCGTCTCCGTTGAGCAGTGCTTCTCGATCAATAAAATAAGCGGGTAATTCATTAGAATTTCCTTCATTGGTCGTCAGGACGAGTGCATTCGGCCAAATACTATATTTAGGATAGTCTGGAAATCTCGGTGTACCAAAATTATAAACAGACCAGCTACCTAAAGGATCTGAATCCTGAGAAACAGCAATCAAAAGTTGATTTCCTCCTTGAAAATTAGGAAACTCTGTTAGTATCCAACGCTCGGCATCTTGATCATATAAGATGATCGGATCTCCACCAGAGTTATAACCCAAGCTCGCCCATATCGTATTAGCAGCAATGGGCTCACTAATGGCTGTGCCTTGTTTATCAAATACTTGAATAAACGTGGAGTTCACGACTTGTACATAATTATCTTTACCAATATCTCCTACTGGATCAGGAATATTGGCATTTGAGATTTCGGTAGTCATCCCATCCATATTAACCGTTGGGGTGACAATCGTACTACTATTGAGTAGATTACCCTGAGTTGTTTGTAAAACAGGATCCGGGCCAGTTGGTAAAGCATTAGGATTAGGTAGCGGCCGACGTCCTCTACCCATAAAATTGGGAATAAATTTCTTACTTAGTTTTGCTTGCTTCCGGCGCTTTTCACTGGTTGAAGCCATCGGAGCTAAAGATCGTAATTGAGCAGTAGTCCCTACTTTTTTCGCATAGGTGACTTCTACAGAAATAGTTGTAGGAATTTGGGCATCCATCGTTAAAGGGAAAAAGGATAGAATGATCCCAATACAGAACATCTTTAAAATCGTCATATATACTTTAAATTAAATAAATTTGAGGCTTACATCTGTAAAGTTATAATATGAAGAGCGAATAGGTATATTAGTTAAATGTACATATGGTATATACGGTCTTTATCAAAAGATGTTTTGAAATTAGGCGTTAATTCGAATCAGCAGGTAAGATAATTGATCGGTAAGTAGGTTGAAAATACTGACTTGAGTGCGGAATATCTGTCCATCCCTACGGATTAGCTTTTCATATATTCCCAAGCAGATTTATATTGACCCTTGGTTTCAGCGTATTCGATAAACTTTTGGTAGAAATCATCCGCACCGATGGTGGCGCTATCTCCAATCACCACCAAATGTTTTTTGGCTCGAGTAAGTGCCACATTCATTCTTCGATAATCAGAAAGAAAGCCTATTTCTGTTTTGTCATTAGAACGTGTCAAACTGATAAAAATAATCTCCCGTTCTTGTCCCTGAAAAGCATCAACAGAATTGACAGAGAGGTATTCTGCAAAAGGAATCAGTGCTTCATCTTCGTGGAAAAGCTGAGCAAGGTGGCGAGCTTGTTCCCGATAAGGAGCAATAATAGCCATGCTGGGAATCGGAATTTCTTGGTCCGCTAACTGGGCCGTAAATTGGAGAAAGTATTCTCTCAAAATAAAAGCTTCTCCTTCATTGTAGCGACTTTTGGTTTCAGGATTGATTGCTTCATTAAATCCACAACCTGCTGTATCAATAAACAAAACAGGAGAGAGATCCAGAATTCCAACTTCTTGACTGAGTACTTGTTGGGCAGCTTTTAGATTATTTTCATAAAAAATAGCGTTAGAAAAACCCATAATCGTAGGATGCATCCGGTACTGGGTATCCAAAAAACTGGTCCGTTTTTCATCTCTAACCCATTTCTCCAATAGTGTCATTCCAAGACCTTTTTCTCTAGCCTCCGGAGATTTGATGACTGGCGGCAACTGGTAAGGATCTCCAGCCAGAATTACTTTATGTACGCGAGCCAATGGAATCCAAGTCGCTGGTTCGATCGCCTGAGCAGCCTCGTCAATGACAACTGTTTTAAATTTTATATGCTGGATACTATTGCTCTGCGTATTAACGAGGGTACAAGCAATCACATCCGCCTGAAAGAGAATTTCATGCAAAAGTCGTTCTTCGAGCATTTTCGCATAGGACTCTAATTCTCGCGCTTCTTGATAATTTTCGTTACGCTGCGAACGCTGTTTGCTTCCAAAACGACGTTTAAATTTCCGTGCTCCTTTTCGAGCATTGGCGGCTTGAACCCGAAGTCGTTTGATATTCTTATGTTCGGGATGCTCTGCTAAACGGCCATCAAGGGTCATGGAAACCAGTTGTTCGTTCACTCTAGAAATATTCCCGATTCGAACTACGTTAAGTCCTTGCTCTGCCAATCGTTCTACCATCAAATCCACGGCGGCGTTACTCGATGCGGTGACCAAAATATTTTTTTCGGTTTCGGCCATCAGTTTAATCGCATGTACCAAGGTGGTCGTTTTTCCTGTTCCAGGAGGCCCGTGCACAATGGCAATATCTTGAGCGGCTAGAATTGATTGCACGGCTTGCTTTTGAGCATCATTGAGTAAATCGTGGTGTATTTCTCTCAGTGGCGCAAATTGGGGTTCTAGATCTCCATAGAACATTTGCTTTAATTCGGTGAGCCGATCTTCACTAGCTTTGAGAACCGTCTTCATGGCTTTTTCCATTTCCAAATAAGTACGTTCATCAAACAACATCTCTACTGCTAGTTGACCATCATTAATCCAATCGGGGATATCTTTGTTGTTGAGAATAATCTTCATTTTGTTTCTTTCCACAAAGTGAATAATACCTCGTTGTGCATGGTGTCGATTTTTGCCATCTGCGCTTGAATAAAACTCGACAGGGGATCCAGATCGTAAGCGGTGGGATTCGTTGAGCTGGGCAGTTCGTTCAACGGTAACAAAGGCACGTTCTCCAACGGTGTATCCAGTTTTTAGAATGGTAAGTGGATACCAACAGAGTCCTTTTTCACGTCGTTCGGATTGGGTAAGTTGTAAAACTTCAGCTCGGAAACGTTCGAAATCTTCTTCCTTTTCTTTTTGTAATAATTCCTGAACTATTTTAAGTTTTTGCTGAATGGCTTTCATGCTGCAAAATAAGGGAAATTGTTTTAATGAGGGATGTTGAGTTAGTTCTTGGGCATGTTTTTCGCGCAGAGGGCGTAGCACTTGTTCTGAGCTTGTTTCGGAAGGAGCTTCTTTCGTCTATATTTTTTTTGTAATTCTTATTCCTGGGCGCGCAGAGACGCAGAGACCTTCTAGCGTAGATATCTTTTATCGTCTATGATTTAAATATTCTGATCTTGTTTCGCAGGGAGCTTCTTTCGTCTATATTTTTTTTGTGATGCTTATTCTTGGGCGCGCAGAGACGCAGAGACCTTCTAGCGTGGATATCTTTTATCGTCTATGATTTAAATATTCTGAACTTGTTTCGCAGGGAGCTTCTTTCGTCTATATTTTTTTGTGATTCTTATTCCTGGGCGCGCAGAGACGCAGAGACCTTCTAGCGTGGATATCTTTTATCGTCTATGATTTAAATATTCTGAACTTGTTTCGCAGGGAGCTTCTT
>CALFWZ010000133.1 GCA_937928405.1 uncultured Saprospiraceae bacterium | reverse complement strand
AATGCTACGAGATTTTGCATTTAAAGATGGTCAAAATGGAGGAGTTGGTATACGTATTCAAAATTTGCCAGCAGGAACTTATGATATTAATTCTTGGCATTTTGATGCTGCACCAGGTGTGGTTGGTTCTATTCGAGTGGAGTATAGAAAACAAGGACAAGCTAGTACTGTCCTTGTTAGTAACAAGCCATTTGGTACCAGTCCTGCTGTCTATCAAATTACCTCAGATGGCACCAGTACTTATGAGCTAGTTTTTAGAGAAAATGATGGATATAATCGAGCACGATTCAATGGAATAACATTAACTCCTGCCGGGAGTAGCACTCAACCAACAGGTACAACCTCACTCCCTAGTGATGCGGAAATAGTAGCTGATGATGGAGTTTGGACTTGGTTTAATGATGAGAGGTCTGTCTTTCATCAAGGATTTTTATATACTGGTTATGTGTCAAGCGATGGAAATACTGGAATTTCCCAGTTTAATCCTATAACGAAAGTTAAAAAAGAATTTATAATTACAACTAGCCGATCTAGAGAGGTTTCTGACGATCATAATAATCCATCTATTAGTATTTTACCTAATGGTAACTTGTTTATTGTTTATGCTGGTCATGGTACCAAAAATGAATTTTATTATCGAACCTCGACAACACCTACACCTAGTTCTATTAATGATTGGAGTGATGAAAAAGTAAAGATAATGCCAAATAGAAATACCTACTCTAATACCTTTATTCTTTCTTCAGAGGCTAACAAAATCTACAATTTTAGTAGGTGTATAAATTGGAATCCAACCATGACAATATCGAATGATAATGGGCAAACTTTTGGGAACCCCGTTCAGCTTATTAATAAAGGATCAGGAAGCCAACGACCCTACGTAAACTATTCTTCTAATTCTAATAATAGGATAGACTTCATTTATACTGACGCTCATCCACAACAATATCACGAATCCTCATTATATCACATGTATTATCAAAATGGTTCATTCAGAAAAACAGATGGACAATTTTTACGCTCTATTGGTAATTTACCAATAGAACATGATAATGGAGAGAGAGGTGGTGTTATTTATCAATACTCTAATCAAGCAAGTAGTAACCCAAATAATTGGATTCAAAATGGAAAAGCGTGGACTTGGGATATTGAGTATCAATCTAATGGTGCTCCAGTTGTCGGTTTTCAAGTTCAATTGGATAAGCCTGGAGGGTTTGATCAAGATAGAATCTACTATTACTATGCACGATGGAATGGTTCTTCTTGGCAAAAAAGATTTATTGCTCATGGTGGAAGACCACTTTATGAAGAGCAAACGCATTATGGAGGAGGAATGACCATAGATCCGGATAATCCTAATATTGTATATATATCTACTAACGCAGCCAGTCCATTCAATATTTCGGAAATAAATAATGTACCATTAAGTAATAATCAACGATTTGAAATTTGGAAAGGAGAAACTCAAGATGGAGGATTGACTTTCTCTTGGTCTCCTATTACCATGAACTCTAATAAAGATAATTTAAGGCCAATTGTTACTGCTAATCATGGGGTTGCTGAACATGCACTCTGGATACATGGCGATTATATAGATTATCAAAATTTCGATACAAAAGTCGTCGGTCTTTTTAATAGCATAGCAGGTGTTAGAAGTGCTCAAGTTCCCAATTCAATAGATGCTTACCAAGTAGAAGGTCGGAAAGCCCAAATCCATTTTTTAGCTGACCAATCTTTTAATCCAATCAAATATCAAATCCAACATTCTGAAGACAATTTAAACTATACAACAATTGAGATAATTGAAGCAGATAATAATAATACTTTAGCTACTCATAGTCATTTACATCTTCATCCTAAATTTGGTGAAAATTATTATAGGGTTATTGTAGAATATCCCAATGGAGTACAATTGATAATGCCAGAGAAAATGGTTGAAATCAATGAATTGAAGCCAACTGGAATTACAACATATCCTAATCCTTCTAAAGGAGAATTGTATTTGAACCTTGCCAAATATATGAATGTTGAAATTGATTATCAAATAACTAATTTATATGGGAATGTACTGTTTAGTAGTAGGTTTACAACAAGTCATTTACAAGATGAGGTAATTGATATGAGTAAGTATGATAACGGAACATACTTAATTTATCTGAAACCTAAAGATCACAAAGCAATAACTAAAAAGGTAATTATTTTAAGAGATTATTAATTTTTTTAAAGACAACATTTGGAAGGAGGTTTAGATAGAAACTTGTCTAACTAAACCTCTTTTTTTGCAATGTATAGTTAGTTGTTGTTTTGAAAAATCAAAAAGAGTTATGATTTTTTTAATCAAAGATTATTATAAAAAATGAATTATAAAAGATATATAATTGTTTCATGTATTATTTTTTTTATACTAAATCTCGGATTTGTTTCAGAGGAGATATTTTCAGGTCTCAATAACGCTGAACCTATTGGTGCTTTCTTAAATGGAAATATGCCTACTCGAATGGATTTAAGTAGTGGAAATTTTGAAGTAGTAGAATCTTTCCCAAATTTAAAATTCGATGATGCGATATTCATTACCCATCATCCCAATGAGGACAGACTGTTGGTTACTACTTGGGGAGGAGAAATTTATCATTTTGCAAATAACCAAAATGTTAGTCAAAAAATCTTATTTGCTGATTTAAAAGACCGCTCAGCCCCACTCAGAGGGGGCAACCTTTTAGGTATGGCTTTTCATCCAGAATTTGGACAAGCAAACTCTCCAAATAATAAATATGTTTACATATATTATGCTGCCATAGGGAATAATGGCGAGAATGCACCAACAAATTTTGAATCATATACTTGTGTTAGTAACTCTAGAAATTTTGGCACCTATATGCGTTTATCTCGTTTTGAGGTCAACGACAATTTTACATTGAATAAAAGTACTGAACTAAGAATGTTTAATTATCGCCTAATTAATAATTCTCATAGGGGAGGAGGGTTACTTTTTTCAGATGATGGCTTTTTATATCTATCACTTGGCGACCAATCTAGGTTTACAACAGCTCAAGATATATCCAATAATTTTGAGGGAGGAGTTATTCGAATTGATGTTGATCAAGACCCTTCAAAAAGTCATGCCCCAATCCGAATCTTGGGGGTCAATAATGGATTTCCAGATGAATATTCAGGCATCGGTTATTGGATACCAAATGACAATCCTTTTCTTAGTCCCCAAGGTAATTTATTTGAAGAATTTTATGCGGTTGGATTAAGGAATCCATTTAAGATGACAAAAGATCGAGCTTCGAGTGATATTTGGATTGGAGATGTTGGTCATAGCCAAAGAGAAGAAGTTGATATCTTAGCAAAAGGAGCTAATTTTGGTTGGCCACGTTATGAAGGAGACCTAGAAGGAACGATATCACAATGTAATGCAAATCAACTTCCAATCACAATTGGTACTTACACCCCGCCATTAGCAGCCTATGATAGAAGCGAAGCCAATTCTATCACTGGAGGCTTTGTCTATAGAGGATCAAGTATGCCTAGCTTATATGGTAAATATATTTGGGCAGATCATGTGCTTAATACTATCTATGCAGTCGATAAAAATTCAGGTACTACTACTACAATAGGAACGTTTTCTCCGACTGGAGCAACCACATTTGGAGAAGATATTAATGGGGAATTATACATCGGCAAAATTGGAAGTAATAAACCGCTCTATCGGTTAAATGAAGTTGGTGGTAACAATACAAACACTAATCAACAATCTCCTCCTCAATTTTTATCTCAGATTGGTGCTTTTTCTAATTTGAATACACTACAACCTGCACAAGGCGTACTTCCTTATGACATGATAGAAGATTTTTGGTCTGATGGAGCTGATAAAAAACGATGGATTGCAATTCCTAATAATGGAACTCATAATACCACAAGTGAACAAATAAAATTTTCGGAAGATGGTGATTGGGAATTTCCTATTGGAACGGTTATGATTAAACATTTTGATTTCCAAGGGAAAAAATTAGAAACCAGATTTGAAGTACATGGCGACAATGGAAATTATTATTATCTAACTTATAAGTGGAATGCAGCAGGAACGGATGCTGTATTATTAGAAGAGGGGTTGGATGAAACTTTTAATATTGGTGGTATTTCAAAAACATGGCATTTCCCTAGTCGTCAAGAATGCTTGAGCTGTCACTCTCCCAATTCAGGAAGTGTTATTGGGTTAAAAACACGTTATTTAAACAAATCAATTACTTATCCGCAAACAGGAATAACTGCTAATCAACTGGTAACGCTAAGTTCTATTGGTGCTATCAACCAATCTATCACAGTTGGACAGGCAGCCAATTTCTTAACTGCTGCTCCTAAAGATGATAATTCTGCATCATTAGAATTCAGAGCGAGGTCTTATCTGGACTTGAATTGCTCTTATTGTCATCGACCTGAAACTGGGAATCGAGCTAATTTCAATGCCTTATTAAATGTACCTTTAAATCAACAGGAGTTGATTAATGGAAATGTTATTGATGAATTAGGGATACCAGGAGCGAAGGTTGTTTTTCCAGGAGACCATACCAAATCCACTCTTCATCACCGTGCATCTCAGGCTAATACAAATATTTCTATGCCGCCACTGGCTAAGTTGGAGGTAGATCCAGCTGGTATTGATTTAATTAAAGACTGGATAAATTCACTTGACCCTAATGCTTATACCTCAGAATACCCAAAGGTTATTGAATTTAGTGATGCTCAGAATGGCTACCCTGCGGAAAATCTTTTGGATGGTAATACTGGAGCAGAAGCCCGTTGGTCGGCACAAGGTTTCCCTCAATCTGTTGTGATTGACTATGGCGAGGTGAAAAATATCACAGGTACTCGACTTTGGACGTATCAAAATCGGGCATATCAATATACTGTTGAAGTATCAAATAATCCTAACTCTGGTTTTATACAAATTGTAAATCGAAATAACAATACAACTACGGGTTCACCGATTGCAGATAATTTTGCTGCTCAAACAGGACGGTACGTTAGATTAACTGTTACGGGGGCAAGTGGCTATGCAGGCGACTGGGTGAGTATTACGGAATTTGAAATTTCTTCCTCCTCTGCTTCGGTGTCTTATCCTTTGATAGCTTCTGTTAGTGCTGCACAAAATGGTTATCCTGCCGAAAACCTTTTTGATAATGATACTGGTTCAGAAGCCCGTTGGTCAGCACAAGGTTTCCCTCAATCTGTTGTGATAGACTATGGTGAAGTAAAAAATATCACAGGTACTCGACTTTGGACGTATCAAAATCGGGCATATCGATTTACTGTTGAAGTCTCAAATAATCCGACTTCAGGTTTTGTACAAATTGTAAATAGAAATAACAATACAAATACGGGTTCACCGATTGCAGATAATTTTGCTGCCCAATCAGGACGATACGTTAGATTAACCGTTATGGGTGCAAGTGGCTATACAGGCGATTGGGTGAGTATTACAGAATTTGAAATTACTACTAGCTCTAATCCTATTCAAACATCTTATCCACTAATAGTTTCTGCAAGTGCTGCACAAAATGGTTATCCTGCCGAAAACCTTTTTGATAATGACACAGGGCAACAAGCCCGTTGGTCAGCCCAGGGTTTCCCTCAATCTGTTGTAATAGATTATGGTGAGGTAAAAAATATTACAGGTACTCGACTTTGGACGTATCAAAATCGGGCATATCAATATACCGTTGAAGTGTCGAATAATCCGACTTCAGGTTTTGTACAAATCGTAAACAGAAATAACAATACAACTACAGGTTCACCCATTACAGATAATTTTGCTGCCCAATCAGGACGATACGTTAGATTAACTGTTACAGGTGCAAGTGGCTACGCAGGCGACTGGGTGAGTATTACAGAATTTGAAATTATTACTAATCCTGTTCAGATATCCTATCCACTAATAGTTTCTGCAAGTGATGCCCAGAGTGGCTATCCTGCCGAAAACCTTTTTGATAATGATACTGGTTCAGAAGCCCGTTGGTCAGCACAAGGTTTCCCTCAATCTGTTGTGATAGACTATGGCGAGGTGAAAAATATCACAGGTACTCGACTTTGGACGTATCAAAATCGGGCATATCAATATACTGTTGAAGTGTCCAATAATCCAACTTCGGGATTTGTACAAATTGTAAATCGAAATAACAATACAACTGCGGGTTCGCCAATTGTAGATAATTTTGCGACAAAAACAGGACGGTACGTTAGATTAACCGTTATGGGTGCAAGTGGCTATACAGGCGATTGGGTAAGTGTTACAGAATTTGAAATTGCTAGTAGTACAATATCTTATCCAATAATAGCTTCTTTTAGTGAAGAGCAAATTGGAAATCCTGCTGATAATCTTATTGATGATAACACATCGGCTGGTGCTCGTTGGTCAGCCCAAGGTTTTCCTCAAACTATAGTCATTGACTATGGAGAAAGTCTTCCTATTGTTGGAACTAAATTATGGACGTATCAGAATCGAGCCTATCAATATACTGTAGAAGTATCTCAGTCTCAGAATTCTGGTTACCAACTGGCAGTCAATCGAAGTAATAATCTAGAAGTAGGGTCTCCTATCACAAATTCTTTTAGTGTTAAACAAGGACGCTATGTTAAGTTGACCGTAACTGGAGCAAGTGGTTATACAGGTGATTGGGTTAGTTTACCAGAATTTAAAATTGATATTCAATCTCCTAATGGAGGTGTGACAACAAGAAGTTCAGATAGAGAATTATTGGCTCAACCAATGTTGAGTCAGAAAGCAGAACTGAAATGGTATCATTGGATTTATGAAGATAGAGGAGTAGATGCATATGTCATACAACATTTTGACTTTAACCAAGAAAAGTTTGTAGATATAAAAACAGTTCTTCCAACGATTGATAATAATGCGTTGTTTAACTATACCTATATTCATCAAAACCCACTCTTAGGAGAGAATCTTTACCAAGTAAGAATTGAATTTTCGGATGGTTCTGTGGAGTACTCTGGATATGAAACAGTAACTTTTGAAGCCCAGACTGTTGGGATGACCTTGGCACCTAACCCTGCTCAAAATGAACTAAATATAGACCTCTCCAATTTTAGGCAAGAGCCCGTTTATTATTTTGTTAGTAATCTGCAAGGACGTGTTTTGTTTGAAGGGAACTTCGATACCAATCATGCTGACGTGGAAAAAATTCTATTAGACAAGCTGCAGAACGGTCTTTATATATTCTATGCTAAACCTAAATCCCATAGAAGGATAACTCAGAAGTTTGTAGTGATGAAAGATTATTAACCATTTCTCCAAAGGAAATAGACAAAATATTATGAACCATTCTTATTTTAAAAATAGCATTTTATATCTTATCCTCTTTTTTATAAGTACAACTTTACATGCCCAAACAATCACATCTTTCAGTAATCAACAAGCTGGTAATCCAGCAGATGATTTGATTGATGGAAATTTCAATCCTGATGCCAGATGGTCAGCCCAAGGTTTTCCTCAATCAGTAGTGATTGATTATGGTTCCACTAGAAGCATTACTGCTACTCGTTTGTGGACGTATCAAAATCGAGCCTATCAATATACGATAGAGGCATCAAATAACCCGAACTCTGGTTTTGTTCAAATTGTAAATCGTAGTAATAATTCGACTGCTGGTTCTCCTATAACAAATACATTCGCTGCGAAGCAAGGTCGTTATATTCGGATTACGGTTACTGGAGCGAGTGGTTATGGAGGCGACTGGGTCAGTTTGAGAGAATTTCAAATCACTTCACAAGCCATTTCAAATACAAATCAACCAAACCTCATTCAACTAGATGTCAATTCGGCTACTAATGCTACACAAAATGGATTTACAGCAATTACTGGTAATCCTGGAGCTACTGCTAGTAGTCAGGGAGTTTCCTTTGAACTCTTTGGATTTCCTGCAAATATTGCTCAGGATAGAGGTACAGGAGGTAATTTATTACGTGATTTTGCGATGCACAATGGGACTCAAAATGGTACTATCGGTCTTCGCATCAATAATTTGCCGAGCGGAACTTATCAAATCAAATCCTATCATTATGAATCGAATTCCAATTGGAATCTTGGAAGTATTGAAGTTGAATTTAGAAAAACAGGACAAACTTCAGGAACCATTTTGGCTACAGATGTCAACAGTGCAAGTTCCGCTCCTGTGACTTATCAAATAACATCTGATGGGGTCAGCTCTTATGAATTGATATTTAGAGATGACCACAATTTATACAATCGTTCTAGATTTAACGGAATTGTTTTTGAAAATCCGAATAGCCCACCACCTTCTAGCTCTGCCCCTGCTCTTGTTCAACTAGATGTCAATTCGGCTACTAATGCTACACAAAATGGATTTACAGCAATTACTGGTAATCCTGGTGCTACTGCTAGTAGTCAGGGAGTGTCCTTTGAACTTTTTGGATTTCCTACAAATATTGCTCAGGATAGAGGTACGGGAGGTAATTTATTGCGTGATTTTGCGATGCACAATGGGACTCAAAATGGTATTATCGGTCTTCGTATTAATAATTTGCCGAGCGGAACTTATCAAATTAGATCTTATCACTATGAATCGAATTCCAATTGGAATCTTGGAAGTATTGAAGTTGAATTTAAAAAAATAGGACAAAGTTCAGGAACCATTTTGGCTACAGATGTCAACATTGCAAGTTCTGCTCCTGCGACTTATCAAATAACATCTGATGGGGTCAGTTCTTATGAATTGATATTTAGAGATGACCACAATTTATACAATCGTTCTAGATTTAACGGAATTGTTTTTGAAAATCCGAACGGGAATCCCGTACAAAATAATGACATCAAAGAAATTAGTCCAGATGGTGCATACGCAACATTTACCAATGCGAAAGCCGTTTTGCACAATGGCCATTTTTATGTTGGTCATGCTATAAGTAATGGTCAAATTGGGATTACCAGATATAATCCAAATACGGAGACTTCTTCATTGGCTATTATATCTACTGCACAATCTCAACAACAAGATTACAGAGTAAGTCCTTCTATTACGGTTTTGTCTGATGGTAGGCTATTAACAATGTATGGTAAATATCATCTTAATCCAACTGCTAATGGAGGACCCTATTATTACAGAATTTCCAATAATACCAACCCTATAACAATTAATGATTGGGGACCAGAAATAGCGAGACCTTTTAATGGTAACAGTACTTATTCTTCTACATGGATGCTTAGTGGAGAAAATAATAGAATCTATAATATTCACCGAGCGGCTAATCATACACAAAGTATTAGTACCTCAAATAATCAAGGACAAACCTGGAATGAACCTATTCCTCTATTTAGTTCAAGGTCTTTCACAAAGGCTTGGTCTGATAACAGCAACAGAATTGATATTTGTTATAATAATATAAATAAGAGATATTCTGTTTATCACATGTATTATGAAAACAATACATTTAGGAGAACAAACGGTTCGTTCCTAAAAAATCTTAGTAATATGCCATTGAGTGGTACTGAAGATGGGTCTCTAGTTTATGAAGTGAGATCTGATGCTTGGGGACCAGGACAGGGACCTGATGATTGGATTCCTGGAAGAGCATGGGTTGCTGATACCAAATACCAAGCAAATGGAAATCCTATTGTAACGTTTCAAGTTCAACAAGTTTTTGGTGGAGGAAATGGTATTGAAAATCATCGACTGTATTACTACTATGTAACATGGAATGGGAGTAGTTGGGAAAAACATTTTATTGCTCACGCTGGAGGACCTGTGTTCAACCAATTTTCAGGGAGTCATTCGGGAGGTATTGCTATTGACCCAGAAAATCCTAACATCGTCTATATCTCTACAAATGCCAATAATCCTTTTGATTTATCCCCAGCAAGTACACAATATTCTGTGCCACTCAATCAATCGGGTATGCATGAAATTTGGAAAGGGGTAACTAATGATGGTGGCGCTACTTTTCAATGGACACCAATAACTTCCAATTCTACTGAACCCAACTACCGACCCTATGTAACTAATAATCATGGCTATGATGAACATGTATTATGGTTCTCTGGAGATTTTAATTATAATGATGATTATCAAACAAAAATTAAAGGGGTATTTAATAACGGAAACGGTAATAACAACAACTCTACAAACTGTCGAGTTAAACTATCAAGTGTGCCGATACAATATATTGTAGGGCAAGGATTCGGAACGGGGACTATCAATGAAGGAAATTATGGCATCACTATCAATAGTAATGGTTGGAATGTTTTGAATATTCCACATACGATTGATTCAGGAACGAAGCTTGAATTTGAATTTAAATCAACGGCACAAGGGGAGACGCATTCGATAGGATTTACAAATCAACTTTCTGCTGGTTCTCTTTATGGAAAACGATTTAAGCTTTATGGTACACAAAATGTGTCTACAGCGGAAGCCAACCAAAACTATTCCTATGACGGGAGCGGTAATTGGCAATCTTTTTCCATTCCAATTGGTAATTTCTTCACAGGGAGTTTTGACAATATTGTTTTTATTAACGACAATGATGCTAATCCGTCAGGTAGTAACTCTTCTTTTAAAAATGTCAGATTGGTTGATGCCAATGGGAATTGTCTTACTAGTGCTAGTTTTAGAAGTTATGCTGTTAGCGAGCTGATGGCTAGTCCTAGTCTTGGTCAAAAGACAAATTTAGAATGGTATCATCAGCCAAGAGAAGGCAAAGAAGTTGCTACTTATACTTTTCAGCATTTTGATTTTAGTTTAGAAAAATTTGATGATATCGAGGTAGTGACACCATCAATGAGCAATTCGAATTTGTTCACCTCTAGATATCTTCATCAAAATTCAGTAGTAGGAGAAAATCTATACCAAGTCAAAATTGAATATTCTGATGGTACTGTTGAATACTCTGATTATAAGGTGGTAGTTTTTGGAGAACAAGTTGCGCCAATAACTATAGTCCCTAATCCTGCCCAAAATCAATTACATTTAGACTTGACCAACTATAGAGACAAATCGATTCAATATAGCATAAGTTCATTACAAGGAAAAATGTTGATTTCTAACGAATTTGATGCGAATCATATGGATACTGAAACAATCAATTTAGAGTCTATTCAGAATGGGATTTATATTATTTATTTAAAGCCCGAAAATCATAAAGCGATTGCGCAGAAGTTTATTATTCAGAAAGATTATTAGGTGTTAGGGCAAAGGTATAAAAGTATTTTTGGAAAATAAATTTAAAACTTAGCTCTAAAAAGATGGGGCAATCAATTGACAAAGTGGCATACATTGCTTCGGTGCTGGTGGCACATGTTGCTCCGGTTTATGTACAAATAATAAATAATGTATTTTCTACCTTTTTAAGGGTATGAAAGACTGATTTTCAATAGGGTGGGCTCTTTTATTCTACCTAGTAGGCCTTTTTATCTCCCCTAAAAAGCTAAAATTTTCACTAAACTTACCTTAAATTTGTATCATCGAAAATAGATAAATTTCTATATGATTGTAATGTATTAAGTAATATCCTCTCACAAAATTACAGATAAAGTAGAGATTATAAGATACCCCATTCTATCGATTAATAAATTTTAATCTAATTCTTGGTACTTCCAAGGGTAAGACAAATATCTTCTACCCCCCCAATCTCCTATTTTAATAATTTAGTTAATTATTAATGTATGGTTTTCCAAACGGTGACCTTAAGCAAATTTTCTTAGATCGGATTACTCTTTTCCTGAATTCAATGGAAAAAAGGAAATGACCTTCAATAAACTACTATTTATAAAAATTATTTTATCACAACTTATTCTATTATGAAAAAAAACTTAATTTCTTTATTTGCAATTGTCCTCTTTGCAATAGGGATACTACAGGGACGAACAAATTGTTCAGAGGAAAAATTATTAATACCCAATAGTACTTTAAATTTCTCCATAAGCGATCCTGGAACGATTACTGGTAACAACGATGTAGTAACTGCGGATGGTTGTGGATCTGCAGGTGCGCTTGTTAGTTCATGTGATGAAAGTGTAGTACTTTTCTACGATTTAGACCAATGTCAAGTCGGAGATGATGCTTCTCTTCCTGGAACTGTTACGAATGCTAATGGCGTTACTATAAATTCACCATCTAACTTTAGAGTTACCGAACACGATTGTAATGGTCAGTTTGGTACTACAGTCCATTCATGTGTATCTAGCAGTGGAGATATAGGTGCGGAAGGCAGTCCTGATGGTATCTGCTATTCAGCTTCTGATTTGAACTATTTCAATCCTGTAGCAGGACCATGTTCCGATGATCCTCAACATTTTTATTTTACTTTTAATGCGAATTCTAGTAGCAACAGTAAGCTATCCTCTTTGTCTTTTTATTTTAAAGGAAATAATATTATTAATAGACAAAGTCCGAGAAAAGTAGGGGTTCGTATCTTGAAAAATGGTGTAACTGTATTTGAACAATCTGGACTGACTATTAATGATGCTCAAGTTTGGCAACAGTACACGATCGATTTATCAGATGATCCGGACTTTACGCTTTCTTCCTCAAATGCTCAGTACGAGGTACGTATTCAAGGGTATGCTCCAGATGGTAATGGAACCTTTGGCGCAGTTGCGGAAATAGATCAAATTAGAATAACTGGGTGTGATAATACTATTACAAATCCATGTGATAACCAAGGAGGAGATACTGATAATGACGGAGTTTGTAACAACCAGGATTGTCAGCCAAATAACCCTGCTTTTCCTGCGACTCCTGGAAGCCCTTGTAACGATGGAAATTCAAATACGACCAACGACGTAGTAACTGCTGATGGTTGTGGATGTGCGGGTACGCCTGTAGGGCCAGCTTGTTCCGTTTCTGTAGGACCTTGTTCTATTTCGATTGACGGATTGAGTAACGCTGATTATACCAAGATATTCAACGCTAACTGGCAGATTGTTTGGGATTGTAACCCTTGGGCAAACGGTGGATGTAATTCTTCTGAAACGATAACTGATTTAGAAAATGGTACTTACCATGTGCAAGCTTGTGGTCAGACTCAAACCGTAACTGTAACGGGATGTACTTCTGTTGATCCATGTAATGACCAAGGAGGAGATACTGATAATGACGGAGTTTGTAATAACCAGGATTGTCAGCCAAATAACCCGGCTTTTCCTGCGACTCCGGGAAGCCCTTGTAACGATGGAAATTCAAATACGACCAATGATGTAGTAACTGCTGATGGTTGTGGATGTGCAGGTACGCCTGTTAGTTCATGTGATGAAAGCGTAGTACTTTTCTATGATTTGGACGAATGTCAAGTCGGAGATGATGCTTCTCTTCCTGGGACTGTTACGAATATTAGTGGCATAAATATAAATTCTCCATCTAATTTTAGAGTTACCGAACACGATTGTAATGGTCAGTTTGGTACTACAGTCCATTCGTGTGTATCTAGTAGCGGAGATATAGGTGCGGAAGGCAGCCCTGATGGAATTTGCTATTCAGCTTCTGATTTGAACTATTTCAACCCTGTAGCAGGACCATGTTCCGATGATCCTCAACACTTTTATTTTACATTTAATGCAAATTCTAACAATAACAGTAGCCTTTCTTCTTTGTCTTTTTATTTTAAAGGAAATAATATTATTAATAGACAAAGTCCGAGAAAAGTAGGGGTTCGTATCTTGAAAAATGGTGTAACTGTATTTGAACAATCGGGACTGACTATTAATGATGCTCAAGTTTGGCAACAGTACACGATCGATTTATCGGATGATCCGGACTTTACGCTTTCTTCCTCAAATGCTCAGTACGAGGTACGTATTCAAGGATATGCTCCAGATGGTAATGGAACCCTTGGTGCAGTTGCTGAAATTGATCAAATTAGAGTAACCGCGTGTGATAATACGACAAATCCAACGGATCCATGTAGTGTAGGATCAGTAGTGAGTAATGCACCATTTACAGTTAGCTTCAATGACTTAGATGCAGCTCCGATTGCTATTGCTAAATTGTTTGACAAATACTGGAATTTAGTATTCTCTTGTGCTGGAGATTGTGATCCTTCGTATGTTTTAACTGGCATGGATCCAGGTGAGTGTTTCTACCAGGTTGATTACTTTGATGCGAACTGGCAGCGGATTTGTGTTCTCTCTGGGTACGTAGATGTACAGGGAGGAACCTCATCGATTGTATCTCAAAGCTCAGAATTCCTACATTTTGACGTTGTCAGGGCTGGACAAACAACTCGGTTGAACTGGGCGTCTAATACAGAGTTTAAGAATGATTACTTTGTTATTGAGCGTTCTGCGAATGGAGTTGATTTTGAAAACTTATTTGAGGTAGAAAGTCTCAGCGCAGAAGGAGAGGTGTATACTTCCTATCAAGATCAGGATACTGCTCCGATGGTTGGTATGAACTATTACCGTCTTAAGCAAGTTTATCAAGATGGCTCACATCGTTATTCGGTCGTTAAGCAAATTGAGTTTGATGTGGATGTATCTGATGTTAGTATATTCCCTAATCCAGCTACTGATTTAGTATACGTAGCATTGAAGGAGTTTGCTGGTCAGTCTGCGACTATTCAGCTAGTAAATAATCTTGGAGAGATTGTGGATATGGTTGACTTTAAAGAGCTACCAGAAGAACCTATTGGTTTTGATATATCTAATCTACCAAGCAGCATTTATGGAATAACGATAAAAGTTGATGGTCATAAGCGATTAACCAAATTATTTGTAAAGAACCGCTTATAGATTAAACCATAATTTGTTTTATTAAAATTATATTTTTTTGACGAAAAGACTGTCTCATAAGTGAAAACTTATGAGGCAGTTTTTTTTTGCTTGGCATGGCCGATAGCTAGTGTTTTTGACACCTAATTCACTGACAACTTATTTTGAGACGATACAATTTAACTATTCACCAATTATCCAACCCCGTATCCGACAAAATCTCCATACCAATCTCCTGCAAATCTTCGTGTGGAATATACCCCAACTCTGCGGGTTGATTAGCGCAAATAATGTCTTGGCTGGTTATTTTCTGACGGAGCAGTTGGATTGCTTTTTTGGTGGTGCGTGGTGCAAAGCCTTCCTTGGCGGCAATTTGGAGCATCTTAATAAAATGGGTCGTCCAAATTGTGTCTTCTTCGTTCAAATAAAGGGTGTTGTACTTTTTAAGATTTTCAATGCATTGGTAGGCTTCGTCAACCTTTTTACGGTTCTATAAAAACAAGATTTAGTAAAAAAAAATAGGAATTCTTTCTTTTCACTAGAACTAACCAATAAATAGGGGTGATGAAATGTCCAATTAGGGGACTAAAAAGGATTATGTCATTCAAATTTGAATATATGCAAATATAGCTATCTCACATGGAATGATAAATGATGATATATTATTGCCCTCTCTAATACAAGGATATTATTTTTTGGCTGTTAAAAATTTCACAACCCTCCTTTCTTTAGAGAAGTATACTTGAAACTCAGAAAATCTTCATTATCATGAATTACACTAATCCCCAAATATTTATTTTAATATACATGTGTATATTAAAAATATTTAAGACTGTATTGAAAAAAATAAAAAATGATCTTATTGCTCGAATCATGAAGGGTGTCAGAGTCAAAAATCACAGTCATAATAAAATACAGATTGTTCCTAAAACTTCGTTAGCCATACACCTTGGCCAAGTTATGAATCTCTTGGCGATAGTAATATTTCTGCTAGTTAGCTGTAGCAATCAACTTTATAGCCAAGGCTATATTGACTGTTCCACCATCCTCAATACTAGCAACGATTTCATTGACACCGGTGTTTCTCCCTACAAAGTAAAAAATGGCTACACTTATATAGCATTTCAGCAAAGGGTTCTTTCTTCCGATTCATACCCAGTAATCAACGGGAATCAACCCCTCGAAAATAATAACAAAGAAGTTTACATTGCTATTTTTGACCCAAATTGCAATCAGATACTCGGAACATTCTATAGTGGAACCAATGATGATTTTGTTAACCATTTAGAAATTGATGAAAATGGCAACTTCATTATTTTAGGATATACCCAATCTTCTGATTTTCCTACCACAGACGGCACTGTCTCGCAAGGTACATCTAGCCAGTTTTTGCTAAAATTCGCACCAGACGGCACCTTACTTTTTTCGACCATCTATGGAGGTATTGGTTTAAATCAAGATACAGAGGGACTTATTCTGGATGGCACAGATATTTATACAATAGGTAAAACTAATTCTACGAACTTTGTGACTACTGACGGGACAATTATTAGTGGAGGCTATGATCTATTTGCTACTAAATATGATGGTAATGGTAATTTATTGTATGCCACTTTATTAGGTGGTAGTAGTAATGAGAGTGCAGTAGATATTGCTACATTTAATGGGGGGGTAATCCTACTTGGGCGTTCTACTTCACTCGATTTTCCAACAACTGATGGGAGTGCTTTATCTGGCGGCGGTGATGCTTGTTTGACCTACATAGATGCTGCCGGAAATATCATTTTTAGCAAACTCATTGGAGGTAGCGGTTCGTCTGACGAATTTAGAGAGTTGCTTTTTGATGGGACACATATTTATATCGCTGGTAGAACAACGAGCACTGATTACCCAACAACAGATGGAACAACCAATAGTGGTGGATCCGATTTAATGTTAAGTAAATTTGACCTATTAGGTAATATGGTTTTCTCTACACTAATAGGAGGGGCAGCCTCTGAATCATTTGTTGACCTGGAAGTTAAAACTGGGATGGCCTATCTCTTGGGAACTAGTTCCTCGTCGGATTATCCTGTGTGGGGAGGACTCAATTACAGCGGAGGTTCTGATGTAGTAATGACCAATTATGATGCTAATGGGCATATTGTTTTTTCCACGAACTACGGAAGTTCTGGGAGTGATAATCCATCGGTCATTGAGTTAAACGACGCTGATGAAATATTTTTATTAGTCGGAGCATCTGCAAGTCCTTTGACAACAGATGGTACTACGGGAGCTGGAACGGCTTATGTTAAATTCAATAATGATGGTACCTTATGTCTAGCAACAGTGACGCCCGCTGTGGGGCAAAGTAACTTTTGGGATACTAAAAATGAAATTGAAATTTCAGGTGACACACTTACGGCAGGTTTTACGGCCTTCTCTGGACAAGCATCTACTGATGGAACCATTTCAAATGGAACGCTTGATATCACAGCAGATCTAACCATTACTCGTTTTGTCTTTTGTCCAGATCCTACCCCTATTGTTTCTGATATACTTAGTCCATCGACAATTAATGTTTGTCAAAATGGAATCGTAGAACAGATCATAGGAGAAGCATTAGTGATTGATGGAAGCGTTTTCCCTTCTATATACACAGATGGAGTTTTAGGAGATCAGCCAGACATCGTCTTATCCTATCAATGGCAAAGCAGTACAAGTCCAAGTGGTCCATGGACAGATATTCTTGGAGTTTTAGCTACTCAAAAAAATTATTCACCTCCTCCATCCACTGCGAATATTTATTATAGAAGATTGGCAAAAACCGGAGAATGCTGTGGTGATGCTATCGTCTCAACAAGTAATGTTGTAAGTGTATTGGTTGAAGGAGATATTGCACCTTCAGCTCATGCGGGCGGTGTTTATTATAGTTGCCCAGGAGAAGGAATCACTATAGGTGGCAGCCCAGCAGCGACTGGAGGAACGCCAGGATATACCTATAATTGGGAGAATGGAATGTATACCGTTGCACAACCTATTGTCAGTCCTACACAGAGCACAGTGTATACTTTGGAAGTTACTGATGCCAATGGATGTGTACAAGTTGATCAAGCTACAGTGAACGTTTATGTCGCTGACGCAGGTGTGGACGCTACATTTTGTGCAGGCACTGGTTTAATAATTGGAGGAAATGCTTTAGCGGGAGTAGTAATAGTGCCTGCCGCAGGAACACCTCCACCGGGAGAATACAGTATAAATTATGCTTGGACGCCAACCACAGGTTTGAGTTGTACAGACTGTCCCAATCCTTTGGCTAATCCACTTATGACTACAAATTATAACTTGAGCACTACTTTGTACTATCCCGATGGGAGTTCTTGTCAAACTTCTGATATAATTCAAGTGACCCCTGTTTCACAACCGTCAACTAGTAATTTTGCTGGCACGGACCGAGTCCTTTATTTGGGAGAGGAAGTCACACTAGGAACAGCGCCAGAAGTAGCTGTAAGCTATCCCATCAATAGTCTTTCTCAAACCACTGTCTCTACAAGTTCCGCTTCGATTGCCAATCTTTCAGATAATGATTTTACTACAGGAGGGCATACCCTCACAGGAGAAAACGAGAATATTATTATAGATCTCGGCAGTACACAAACTATCAACCAATTACAGTATGCAGCATTAGATGGACAAATTATTTTAGATGCATTGTACATCGATTTTAGTCTTGATGGGAGTTCTTGGACAGAGAAAATAAACTATTCCAATGGTATCCCTTCGACCAAGCTAACAACCTATACTTTTTTTCCTGAAAATGTTCGATATATTCGGTTGCGGGCAAGATGGGTTAATAGATATGTTTCTATAAGTGAGTTTAGTGCTACGTTATCTTACCAATATTCTTGGACGCCAGGGTCTTACATATTGGCCAATACATCTTATGCTAATTTTGATGTTGGAACACTAGAAATGCCTAATCCTAATCCTATTACTTATACTGTAAACGCTAATGTAGGTATTTGTAATTATTATGATCAGGTAACTGTTGTTGTCATTGAAGCTAAGGCTGGAGATGACACTTGCGGCCCAACCTATCTAGGAGCCCCTGACGAAACACCCTATATAGACGAAACTTATAACTGGGTTAAAATTACTGACCCTGCTATAACTACGGGGAGCGGAGATTTCATTGGTCCAAGCAATATTTCTCAACCATTGGTCTCTGCTTCTACTGGAGGAACGGTAGGTTATGAACTTAATGTAAGTTTTATCTTTAACGATTCCGTTCGAATCGTTAAAGATACCATCCTCATTGGAACAACTTGTGGTGGAAGTGTTTGTGAAATCATTTCAGAAGAAGGTGGCTGCTCAGATTTTGATTTAAGTCCTACTATGAAAGCAATTCCTTATGATGATGTTAGTGAAAACTGGTCCTACAGCTGGACTTCCAATTTAGGGCAATCAGGTTTAAATAGTTACACCACGCAAGAAGTCAGTCTTACCGACAATATCACTCGAACCTATACGGTTACGATGACCAATCTACTAGACCCGAGTGTTACTTGTACTGCTACAATTGAAGCAAATAGTGCTAGTTATGCTACTCCCATTGTCAATGCAACTACCTTGGTGACGACTTGCAAAGAAGTTTCAGTTAACATTGGAGATCCATCCAGCAATCCCGGATACACTTATGTTTGGAGTAATGCAGATCATCTGAGCAATGGGAGCATTTCCTATCCAGTAGCTACAGTAGATCATACCACTAATTTTTTCCTTACGGTTATAGATAATGTTACTGGCTGCTCTACAACAGAAATGATAAGAGTGTTGGTTTCAGAAACAGCCAACGCAGGTCCTGATGTTGTTGTTTGCGATAATGGAACGGTTACAATAGGAGGGAATATTGATGAGGCAGGATATACCTATTCATGGGAACCTATAGGTGCCTCTTGGCAAAATGGTACAAATCAAAACGACATGAGACCTGATGTTTTTGTGACCAGCTCCACTCAATTTATTTTGACTGCTGTTGACACAGCGGGTATTTGTATATCGACAGATACGATGGACGTTATTGTTGAGCCATTGCCATCGAACTTCACTTTGCCTGCGCTAAATTTTTGCCCAGATCAAATAGATGGTTTAGTCTTGGGGAATACAGATGGCACTATTTCAGGAACAAATCTAATTCCTAATGGCTATAGCTATCTTTGGTCTCCTAATAATCTTTCTGACGCTAATGCACAAAACCCAACAGTCAATACTCCTATGCTCTCTACAGCAACGACCTACGAAGTTCAAGTCATTGCTCCCAATGGTTGCTCGCAAAAAGTAACCCAAACGATTAGTCCACTTATTACTGCTCCTTTAGTTATTAATGCTCAGGTTGTTTGTTTGGGAGAATCCATTGCGATTGGTGATATTGCAAATCCAACAGCAGGAGTTTCCTACAATTGGAGCCCGACTATAGATTTAGATAATGCCTTTTCGCCTAATCCAATATTCACACCAAGTGTTTCGGGTACAACCACTTTCACTGTAACTAAGTCAAATGGTTCTTGTAGTACAACTTCTGAGGTAACTATAACAGTTGATGAAATAGTTACCCCTACATTAGTTCCTCAAACAATCTGTAGTGGTAGTTCAGCACAAATTGGTGAAGCAGCAGAAGTTGGGTTATCTTATGAATGGAGCCCCTCTACAGGCTTGGACGATGCTTTCATCTCAAATCCAACTTTTTCAGGAGGAACTAGTACTAATTTTAGACTTAGCATAGTAAATAGTTACGGTTGCACTTGGACCGGTACTACTTCTGTAAATATAAACACCCCCTCTCCAATTATTGCAACTATTCCAGACATCACCATTTGTGAAGTACCAAGTGTAACCATTAATCCCTCTATTTCTCCCGCAGGCACATATTCTTACATATGGACACCTAATACCTATTTAAGTGATCCATACACCCTCAATCCAATCTTTTATAATCCTGGAGAAGGTACTTATAATTATACTTTGGAAATTATTGATCAAAGCACTGGTTGTAGTTATAATGAAACCTTAAAAATCACAGTAAACACTTTTTGTGAAATCTGTGATGATGGAATTGACAATGATCTAGATGGACTAACTGACTGTGAAGATGATTCTGACTGTAACTGCTGCAAGGCAAAAGCACCAACATTAAGCAAGTAAAAATACAACACAAAAACAACTTTTCAGTTGAGTTCTTGGCCCATAACTGATTTGTATTTTTCTATTAATTCTGATATCACTTTTGATGAATATCTGTTATTTTTCATGCACGCAATTGTATATCTTTGCAATGATATTAGATGGTCTATTTTTAGTTTTAGTCGAGATAAATATAGTAAACTTAATATCATAGGAGGACGTTTTTGCCTTTTTATTTTTTCTAAAAAACATGTAATCTACAATGATCTTTTTTTAGTTTTATTTTTTGTTCCGTTCATTGGGGGACAAGTACAAGTTATATAATGGGGTGGCTCAATTACTATGGTAAAGTCACAGAATTAAATAAGCTGAAACTGCCAGACTAGTGGCTACGCCGAAGAGTATGAATGTGCATAAATAAGAGAAGAAAGTATGCAAAATAATGCTAGGCCTGATAAGATTAGGAATGAGCAAACAGAAAGCATACGAATGGGCAAATACCCGAAAATGTTTAAAGGGATAAGATAGGGCTAGAAGAACTCCTTTGTCCGGTGAGTGGATATAAAAGTTCGGCCATATCTTACTCTAGTCGATTTAACTACTTGAAATATTCTTCCGCCCTGTTTCTGCGAATCAATTCAACGACCTACTTGCCATGCTTACACTAGGAAATCCAGCAAAGGCAGGTTCAATAAAAATTACAAATGGATCACTTCATCATAAGCCGCTGCGGCAGCTTCCATCACTGCCTCACTCATCGTGGGATGTGGGTGAACTGTCTTAATAATTTCGTGTCCCGTTGTTTCTAACTGACGAGCTGTTACTACTTCGGCAATCATTTCGGTTACGTTCATTCCGATCATGTGTCCGCCGAGAAGCTCTCCGTATTTAGCATCAAAAATAAGTTTGACAAATCCTGTTTTTGCACCGGCAGCACTGGCTTTACCCGAAGCAGAGAAGGGAAATTTACCCACTTTGATGTCGTATCCTGCCTCTTTTGCTCCTGCTTCTGTATATCCTACAGAAGCAATTTCAGGAATACAATAGGTACAACCAGGGATATTATTGTAGTCAATAGGTTCTGGATGATGTCCTACTATTTTTTCTACACAGGTGATCCCTTCCGCACTGGCTACGTGGGCCAATGCTTGCGTTTTGAGGATATCTCCAATAGCGTAAATACCATCTACATTGGTTCGATAAAATTCGTCTACTACCACTGTACCGCGATCGGTTTTGATACCGAGGGTTTCTAGTCCGATATTTTCTGTATTTGGTGTAACTCCTACTGCTGAAAGGACCACATCACATGTTAATTCTTCGGTTTTTCCCGACTTTTTATCTTTGAGGGTTACGATACAGCCTTTTCCTTTGGTGTCGACTTTTTCCACGCTAGTTCCTGCGCGCACGGTGATACCTTCTTTTTTGAAGGCACGGGTAAGCTCTTTAGAGATGTCTTTATCTTCCCGTGGTACGAGGCCTTGGTCCATAAATTCAACGATTGTTACTTCTGTACCCATAGCACTATAAACGTACGCAAACTCAACTCCGATGGCGCCTGCTCCTACCACAACCATGCTTTTAGGTTGCTTGGGAAGCGTCATTGCTTCGCGGTAGCCGATAATCTTTTTTCCATCAATAGGAAGATTAGGAAGTGCTCGTGCTCGTCCACCAGTAGCGAGGATGATGTGTTTGGCTTCGAGGGTCTGGGTTTTTCCGTCAGCAGCGGTAACTTCTACTTTTTTGCCACGGACTAGTTTACCCGTTCCCATGACGACATCGATCTTATTTTTCTTCATCAGAAAAGAGATGCCCTTGCTCATTCCGTTGGCCACATCTCGACTTCTGCTGATGACTTTTTTAAAATCATGCTTGGCATCTTTTATGGTTATACCGTAGTCTTCGGCGTGTTTGATATAATTAAAAACCTGGGCACTTTTGATGAGCGCTTTGGTTGGAATACAGCCCCAGTTGAGACAGATACCACCGAGAGATTCGCGTTCTACAATAGCAGTTTTAAGGCCTAGTTGAGAGGCACGGATAGCGGCAACGTAGCCACCAGGGCCACTTCCAACGACAATCAGATCGTAATTCATTGTTATTTTATTTTGATTGAAGGAGTACTAATGAGCGTATTATGGCTCTTTCATTTCGGGTGCAAATATAAGGAATTGAACTAAGTAATGACTGGTTTTTGCTAAAGGGAAAAGCAGCTTTTTGTAAAAAAGAAACCCTGAATCACGAATGATACAGGGTGTCCAAAATTACTGATACTACTTCTACTTAAGTTTCTTTGCCTCGGTGACCCATTTATTTTTCAAAATATAGTCAGAGTTGAGGTCTAATATTTTATTGATCAGGAGAATATCTTTTTCCTCCAGTCTCGAAATTTGTTCGTAGCGATATATGCCTAGGGCATTTAGTTTTTCTTCGATCGCATCACTTATGCCGGTGATTATTTGCAGGTTGTCGATGATTTCTTCCATTTCATCACTGGTTTCTATCTCACCATAGTCCGAAGAAATAAAGCCGGTATTTTTAGGGCTATTTTTTATTTCAGAACGATCCTGCCATTCGCTAAACTTTCTTTTAATTTTGTCCAATGATTTTTCCTTTCGTTTTTTATTTTTAGAAAAATCTATTGAAGTGTCAGTTGGAAGTATACCTTTTTTTAATTCATCTCTTTCTCTGGCTACTTTTAGCAATTTGAAATGGAGGCTACGGTATTTTTCTTCCCACTTTTCTTTCTTTTCGTTGTATTTATTTTTAAAGCGTTCTTTTAGTTCTTCTACCTCACGAGGAGGAAGTTGATGGACTATTTGATCGCGGTATTTTTGTATTTCTTTTTCTTTATGCTCAATTTCTCTTCGTTGGATCGCTAGACTCTTTTCCAGTTTGACTAATTTTTTTTGGCTGATGGTGTTTGAATCGTCGCCTTTATTTTGCCGTAAAAGGTTTTCTAGCGATTTTTTTTCAGCACTCAGGGTATCTAGGTGCTCCATCAGTTTTTTCTTTTCATCATCTAGTTCCGACTGATATCGCAAAAGGTTTTCCTTTTCTGATTGTAAAAAGTTGGCGTGTTGTACCAAATTTTGCCTTTCGGATTCAATTTGGTAATTGACATTTTTGATCTGAACTAATTCAGATTCTAATGTTTGAATGGCCAATTTTCGCAAGGTCCAAGCAACCATAAAACCTAACAAAGCTGCGACGGACATCAGTACGAACACGGGGATAGCGAGTTGAAGCATGATTGTTTTATTACTTAAGTATCAGTAGATTATTGATTAGAATAAAAATAAATTTGTATTCTAATGTCAATATAGAACCTAAAGATATAAAGAATATAAAATTATCCCAATATCATGGGAATAAAATCAAACTTTATTCGTCATTATCCTTTTATCATTGCACTATTCTTACTTCTACTCGGCGGTTTTTCTTACGTCCATTAACCGTAGAATTAGAAGCAAGGGGTTTTTTATCACCTTGATAATCTATCATAATTCGCTGAGCAGCTATTCCAAAATTTTCCATTAATGTCTTTACACTAAAGGCTCTTTTTTTGGATAATTGTTCATTTTTAGTAGAGGCACCGACACTGTCTGTATGTCCTACTAAAAGGACTTTAGAGTCAGGGTGCTCGTCTAAGTATATATCCAGATTGCTCAAATAGTCTTTTAATTGAGGTGAGTTATTCACAAAATCTGTATTATTATCGTAATATAAGTTAAGTGGTCGTATTTTTTCTACTGTCTGAGCAGTTTTGACAATTCCTTCTTTTAGTGGAACCTCTGTAAAAGGCTCATCCTTTTTTTCAAAGCTAAAAGTTAGCCCATCAAATAGTAAATTTCTATTAAACTTAAGGTCATTCCGGACCATGGACTGAATGATGATATCTTGTTTATTGGCTCCATAACTGATTAACAGATTACGGATGGCATCAGCTCGGGCAAATCCTAAGTCAAGATAACGAGTTCGATTGTGTTCAGAAGGACTATAATTACCAGTTAAAACAACATTTCGGTCGGAATGCTTATCTAGATAATTTACGAGTGCTTTTAAGCCCTTTTCAGTTTCCCAAGGGACTACTACCTTTGCACTAGAATGACGAAAATGGAAATTTGATTGACTAGTGATCTTGAAATCACCATCCATTACGTTCAGGACTGGTAAAACACTCGGATGAGTGATCGTTTTTACTGGCATACCAAATTTTTTGGCATACCACCAAGAACCACCTACAAGCCATATCCCTAAACAGGATATGAGGAGTACGAGAAAAAGCCTACTCATAATATAATTTTTGTCATAGTATGTAAAAAAAGCTGCTATAATTAATGAATTATAGTAAGCAAAAAGCTAAAAATATGTCTGGTGGGATATTTTGGGTAAGTGTTTCGAGTGCTTTTGTAGTTCTTTAGGTTTCTCTTTGGTAAATGTATAAGTTAGTTTTCTTAAATCAAAATTTTTGATAAATATTTATTTTTTGCATAAGAATGAATTAATAACTACTACTTAATTCTACCACTAGGATAGCATCATTTCTTCCTAGAATTCGGTCAATTTTTAAATAATAATTTTCTTGCATCATAAAAGGTTTTCCCAATTTTATATCCTGAAAGTGTTGACTAACCACCTTTCCAAGGTGATGAAGAGAAAAATGTTTGTCGCTTACCTGACTTAAATAACCAAAAACTTGAATGGTCATTTCTTTAAAGTAGGCAGGCTTTTCCTGTTGGACATCCTCTGGAATCTTAAACTGAAAGACCTGTCTTACACTATCACAACCCGACTGTTGGATTTCTAGTTCCATCTTATTTTCAAAGACAACTTGCTCAAAAGTTAATTGTCCTTTTTTCTTGAAAGCATGTTCTACTACTTTTTCGTAATCTGGGCTAAAAATGGGTTCGGCATTTCCATATCGGCATTTTTCTGACTTAGAACTATTTAAATTACAAGATAGAGCGGTAAGGATCAGTATCAACAAGAAAAAATTATTCAAATTCATATCAAAATGATGCTAATGACGGGAAAAATGGTGTGTAGAATTAAGAAGTTGTTTAAAAATACCAGAAGATCCACGTTGTCAATGACTTAGCCGCAGTCATTGTGCGTTATTTTTAAACAACTTCATTATAACAAATCAATCTTGAGATTCGTTATAGAACTTGTAATATTATTAAAATTCTTATAAACCCAATTTGTTTAATTTTGTGGTTTTTTATACCAATCCGATGATGAATAAAATATTTACTATCCTAACCTTCGTTTTGCTAACCTTTTCCCTTTCCGCACAGGATAAAATGCGGGTAGAGCGAGGTGATGCGGTTGATAAATCTAAACCAATCTGGAATGTTTTTGTAGATGAAGACAATCAAAAATGGGTTGGAAATTCCGAAGGCCTTTTTAAAGTCCTTTCTATCAATAACGCAGTGAAAGAACCTTTGCGTGCTGATGAGTGGGCATTATTGCAATATCGTAGCGGAAATGCGGATCTACGGGTTTCTAAAACCGCCCTCAAAAAATTCATTCCTAACCTTTCTAATATCAATACGGCACATCTAGATCAAAGAAAACAACATCTATGGATTGGGACTACCGAAACTGGACTTTACCAGTTTAGTCTAACTCCATTACAGTTGATTAAGCATTTTACTAAAGATAATTCTGAGTTGGAAGTTAACTTTATAAATTTTATAGAAATAGAACCTTCTGGTCGTATGTGGATTGGAACTCCCGAAGGTGTAGTTTGGGGACGGAGTGGTCGTTGGAATATAGACGAAAAATATTTGGAATTTGTCGGAGTGGCTTTTAATGGAAGTAAAACCTTTATTATTTCAGAAGAGTGGCTGTGGGAAGTAACAGCGAAAAATAAATGGAAAGAAATAGAACTCAACCCTAGGCAATTCAAAGGTCTTTTAATCGATGCAGAACTTGATAGTAAGAATAGACTTTGGTTAGCATCTGAAATTGTTACACGGATGGATTCAGAAACTGGAACGATCGAACCTTTCGCGGCGCCCGAATATTACACCAGTGAATTTGCCGCACAAATCAAAGTCGATCAGGATGATGCTTTGTGGGTGGGAACAAGAGATAAAGGACTTTTTATTATTGAAAAAGAAGACGCTATTACCGTTAGTGCGTTAGTCGAAAACCCCATTAGTTGTGGGGCATTTGAATTTGATGGTTCTTTGGCCGTGGTGGTCGAAGGTGGTAAACCGCCCTATTCTTATAGTTGGAATGATCCAAAAATGAAAGGTGAAAAACCTGGAGGTTTGGCCCCCGGTGAATATACCGTTACGGTTACGGATAGCCAAGGAAAAAATAAATCCGCTTCTGTAACGATCAATGATCCTGCCGTGAAGTTGAGTGTCAAACAGGATCGTCCAGAAAGTGGAATTGGAGCCGGAGATGCGGCCGCTACCGTTACGGTGACCGGTGGGGTTCCAGAATATAAATTTAAGTGGGACAATCAAGAGTCAAAGGCTACCGCTGAAAAATTGACCGGAGGAACGCACACAGTTACCGTCACCGATGATGCGGGTTGTTCTAACACCGCCACCGTAGAAATTCAACAAAACATTGCAGACTTGGCCATTAAAATTGAGGAAGTAACACCTTTAAATTGTGCTAACTCTAGCGAAGCGGCGTTGGCCGTTTCTGTGGAAGGTGGTAAACCTCCTTATACTTTTACTTGGAATAATGATAAAGCAAAGGGCGAGGCACCAAAAAATTTGGCGGCAGGAAATTATGAAGTCACCGTTAGTGACGCTAGTGGAAAATCAAGTATCAGTAAATATGCAGTTAAGGCTCCCGAAGTATTAATGTTGACGGTTGATATAGCCGCACCTGCGAGCACAGGCAATGCAGATGGAAAAGCTAAAGTCAATGTGAAAGGTGGAACACCTCCATATTCTTATGAGTGGGATACCAGCGAAAAGACGGCAGAGGCAACTAAACTAGGAGCAGGAAATCATCAAGTAGTAGTAACCGATGCAAAAGGCTGTAATACCACTGCTGGTTTTACAATCGATGAAAATATTTTATCACTTAATGCCAACATAGAGGTATTGACAGGCTTAAAATGTGCTGATACAAAGGATGGGATTTTAAAAGTAAAGGTGAGTGGTGGTAAACCGCCTTATAATTTTGCTTGGAATAATGCTAGTCTGACCGGTGACAATCCAAGAGAATTAGGTGCAGGCCAATATTCAGTTAAAGTAACCGACGCTAGTGGAAAAGCCAGCGAAGCATCGGCAGAAATTAAAAGTCCCAAAGCGTTGACTGGAGAAGTTAACGTAACGGCTTCTGCTAACCTAGGAAAAAAAGATGGTAAAGCGAAGGTAAAAGTGAAAGGTGGGACAGGAAAATATACCTATCAATGGAGTAGTGGAGAAACGAAAGACGTTGCCAAGGGCTTGGGCGCTGGTGCCCAAAACGTGGTAGCTACGGATGAAAATGGTTGTAGTGTTAAGTTTAACTTTGAAATTACCGAAGATATTTTGCCCATGAATGTAACGGCGGAAGCAACTAAGGGCATTAATTGTTACGGAGAAAATTCAGGTGCTTTATTAGTGGCCGTGAATGGCGGAAAGCCACCTTATAGTTATCAGTGGAAAGGAACAGATGCCACGACTGAAAAAGCAGAAAATTTAGCGGCTGGAAAATACGAAGTAGTCGTTACGGATGCAGAAGGAACTGCTGCTACTGCCACCGTGGAATTGGAAAGTCCAAAAGCTATTGAAGTTGAAATTACGGTAGCACAAAATGCTTCCGTTGATCAGAAAGATGGAAAAGCCAAAGCCAAAGTAAAAGGTGGAAAAGGACCTTATACCTATTCTTGGGATACTGGCGAAAAATCAGATACAGCGGAAAAATTGGGTCTAGGTACACATACCGTAGACATAAAAGATAGCAATGGTTGTACGGGAACTGCCAGTATTGATATCACCGAAGATATTTTACCCATGAACGTGACTGCGGAAGCAACCAGTAGTATTAATTGCTTTGGTGAAAAAACAGGTGCTTTATTGGTCGCCGTGAATGGTGGAAAGCCACCTTATAATTATGCCTGGAAAGGAACGGATGCCACGACTGAAAAAGCAGAAAATCTCGCAGCTGGAAAATACGAAGTAGTCGTTACCGATGCAGAAGGAACTGCTGCTACTGCCACCGTGGAGCTAGAAGGTCCGAAAGAACTTAAACTAGGCGTAACGGTAGTACAGGCTGCTTCTGCCAATAATAAAGACGGTAAAGCCAAAGCAACGATTAGTGGTGGAAAAGCTCCTTATACTTATGCTTGGGATAGTGGAGAAAAAATAGATACTGCGGAAAAACTCGGATTAGGTAATCATACCGTAGAAATTGAAGATAGCAATGGTTGTACTGCAAGAGCGAGCATAGAGATCACCGAAGATATTTTGCCATTATCCGTATCGGTAAAAGTGGACCAAGAAATTGATTGCCATGGGAATAATTCTGGTGCGGCAACGGCAGTTGTTGCGGGAGGTAAATCTCCATTTACCTACAATTGGAGTAATGGTCAATCTGGAGCATCGGTCAACAAGTTAGCCGCAGGTGATTATACCTTGGAAGTAGAAGATGCGAGTGGATTGAAAAAGACGGCGCAGGTAAGTTTGACTGAACCAGAACCATTAGGCA
>CALFWZ010000132.1 GCA_937928405.1 uncultured Saprospiraceae bacterium | reverse complement strand
ATGTCCCTCGTGCGATCCGTGATCATGTCCCTCGTGCGATCCGTGATCATGAGGTATTGCCGCTTTCTTTTCGTTGATTGTATAATCCATTTTACACGCAGGACATTTCCCTGGCTTTTCACTTCCACTACCAACACAACTCATTGGGCAGATGTACATGGAGGTATATTCTTTGGCAGAAGTATCCGTTTGTTTAACAATTTTTGGACTAGATTCACAAGCGGTAAATTGAAGACCTAAGAATAGCAGTGAACCACAAAAAAGAAGTTGAAGGAGGAATTTCATAATTATTATTTTTAAAATTTTTAGAATCCTAACGAAGATAATCAAAACTGGTTTATTTCTTTAGTTTTCTCGAGGGTTTCTTATCCAATAATAGAATATTGACTGCTCTTTTTAAAAATTTGTCAAAGTATTGTTCTTGTGCTGGTCTTAATATTTTTTTTACTTCCCGAAAATGTTCATTGGTAACTTCCACCTTTGCTTTTTCTATGGTCTGAAAACGCTGTATCAAACTATCTTTTTCTGATTGGTTATTTTCCGAAAATACTTTATAGAAATAAGATTCTAAAACAGCATGACTCTCGACATTTAATGCTTCAATAGCCTTGCCGTGTTCCTTGGCTAATTTCTCAAATTGATCATGTTGAGATTTATCTAGATTCAATATTTCCGTGACTTCATTCATAAAAACTCTTTTATGATGATGCTTTTTAGGCCGCCCTTGAAAAAGAAAGAAAATCAAAGCTAAGTTTAGCAGCAATAAAAAGAAGGTAGCTGTTTTAAAAAAAGATAGCGACTTCATTATTCGTAAATTTTAAAATCCGAGATCAATTCCGTAGTTTCAGATGACTCATTTGAGACAATCGCTGCGGAATCATTTTCAAAAAAACCGTATGCGTTCATCGCAAAAATATTCAGGCTTAGTAAAAGGACCGCCGCCGCGATTCCCATTATCCGTTGAGGAAAAGGAATCACCCGAACTTCACGCGCTTCAATTCGGCTTTGAATATTAGCAAACAGGTCTCGTGATGGTGCTACCGTTTTACTTCCTTCCATACTGCCGAGCACATCATCCATCCATTTTTCTGAGTCTATATTCTTCATATATATGATTTTTTAATTTTCGATTTTATATAAATAGGTTAGGTATTTACTTAGACAAGTTATTTTTATTTTTCCTTCGGTTTGGGTATTGTGACGCTAATTTTTCTCGTAGATTTTTTTTAGCTCGCTGTAGTAAAGATTCTACCGCTTTGAGGGAAGTATCCATAATATCGGCCACTTCTTGCCGTGGCAATTCCTCAATAAAGCTTAAAATAAATGCTGTTTTCTGCTGAACAGGTAGTGTTTCTATCACCCGATAGAGCATGGCTGCATGCTCACGATTTTCTAAGATTACTCCTGGATGAACAAAGTCGGCCGTTTCTTGCTTAACAGCTCCAATACTCAACCAACTGCTTCGCTTCTTTTTTTTAATAAAATTGAGTGATGTATTCACCGTAATTCTGTATATCCAAGTACGAACAGCAGCATTCCCTTTAAAGGTACCAGCTTTTTTAAAAATAATAGTAAAAACATCCTGTGTAATTTCTTCAGCACTCTGCTCCTCTTGTGTATAGCTCAGGGCGAGGTTATAGACTTGTGGAGCACATAGATCGTACAATTCTCGAAACGCAGAGGCATTTCCCGTAGCAACGGCTTGTAACAAAGGAGCTAGATTATCGATGAGTTTTGAGTTTTTTTTTAATGAAGTCCTTTATATTTCTTCGATGATCGTTGATAGTCGATCTATTTCTTCTACTGTATTAAAATAGTGAGGAGATAGACGAATGACCCAATCTACTCCTTTTTTATTAAAGTCAATTTGCCCTTGATGTTTCTGACTAACGCCATAAAAAATGAGATGATTCGAAAAAGCCTGCTGAATATCTTCGAGCGTTCTACCCTCTTTTCTAAAAGTCAAAATATTCGAAGTCTGGGTTCCCAGATCATAACAAGTTACTGAAGGAATAGCTGCTAAGTTCCCACGCAGGCGTTCGATTATTTTCTTATTCTGTTTTTCAACATTTTGAATACCGATTTCATTCAAGTACCGCAGTGCTTCTGTTAGTCCCGCTAACATAGCATAGGGTTTTTCCCAGTGTCCAAATCGTTCCGCTGATTCAACAAGTTCGTACGTATCGGGGCCTGTCCACGTAGCATTTCCACCGTCTAGTAATAACGGAGCATAGCCCTCGTTAAGTATTCGATCAGAAATATAGAGAAATCCTGTACCCCGCGGTCCTCGTAAAAATTTCCGGCCGGTGGCCGTCAAAAAATCACATTTAATATTTTTCAGATTCACCTCTATTTGCCCGATCGACTGACAAGCGTCCAATAAAAAAATAAGATTTTCGGCGGCACAGATTTCTCCGATAGTCGCAACGTCTTGTACCATGCCTGAGTTGGTAGGAATATGAGTAACTGCCACTAGCTTTACTGGATATTGATCAATTAACTGACGAAAATGTGCTATATCCAAATCACCATTGGGAAGGCTTTTTATAATTTCACAAATGACTCCTCTCTTCTTATGGAGCGATAAAAATTGTAGAAAATTGGAGGTATAATCTACTTCTGAAGTAATGATAACATCTTTAGCGTAAAGCGGAATCGATGAAAGCGCTTGCATGTATCCGGTACTAGCACTGTGAGCAAAGGCAATATTGTGCGTAGCGCATCCGATAAGATGAGCGGCCTCGCGATAAAATTCAGCAATCTCCTCAGCCTGTTGTCCAGCAACGGTGTAACCACCCAATCGTTCCTCCCGATCTAGATACTCCTTAATTTTTTCTCCTACGGATCGTGGCATCAGGGAAGCGCCTGCACTATTGACAAAAAGTTTATCGCCGTAATCAACGAGATCTGCTCGTATTTTTTCGTGGTTCATGAATTGTTAAATTGTTGATTAAACAAAATATTTTTTGCAAAAAGGACAAATATTTTTATGATTTTTCATGCTCAAACCCTGATTCGCATTATCAATAAATTTCTACGATCATATCAATTTCTACGGCAATCCCTCTAGGTAGTGAGCCCATGCCGACCGCAGCTCGAGCATGCTTGCCTTGCTCCCCAAATACTTCGACCATCAAATCAGAAAAGCCGTTGATGACTTCGGGTTGATTACCAAAATCGGGTGTGGCTCGGACCATGCCTGTGACTTTGAGAATTTGTTTGACCCGGTTGAGTGTTCCAAGATGATCTTTTAATACCGCCAATTGATTGATGCAAACGATGCGAGCGGCTTCGTAGCCTTGCTCTTGGGTGAGGTCGGCTCCTAGGACACCTTTGATATAGGTGCCATCCGCTTTTCGGGGGCCTTTTCCCGCAAGATATAGGATTTTTCCTGCTTGACGAATATTGACATAATTAGCAACGGGAGTAGATACAGCAGGCAGGGTAATTCCTAGCTCCGTTATTCTTTGATCGTATTGACGAACAGGAATGGGATCCATTTTATCCGTGGCTTTTTCTTGGTTTTGACAAGAGGCACAAAAAAGGATAATCAACAGCAGGCAAATATTTTTCATGATAGAAAATTGATTAGTATGCTTTTTGAGTAAAAAAAATTCAGGCAGTATACTCCGCAAATCTTTCTTGTAGAATTTCTTCCAATTTATTAAAATCATAATTTAGCGTATTTGAGGTAATACTAATCGGTGTACCATAGGTTTTCATATTGACTTGCATCAATTTTCGCTGCATCCCAGTTTTTGCCTTTTCAATATATGCCTCAGGATTTTGTACATTAATCAATAAAAATTTGGTACTCATCACTTGACGTGTATTAATGGCAGTAATGTCAGACCAATTTATCAAACCGATACTCGTCGCGTTAGAATGATCGGTAATTCCTTGCTCATCAATGATTAATCCAGCTCTTTTGTCAAACATTTTTCTTATTCCATAAATCAATACTCCACCAAAAAACAGTATGCTCGCAACTCCAACAATTTTCGAAAACACCGTATTATCTGAGACGAATGGTGCTTTGGTCAATATTAGGACGCCTAGTATTACAAATATCATAGATCCTCCTAAACCAAAAAGTAATTTCGCTTTGCTAAGTGGTATTTCAATCTTATTCTTCATGATTTTATTTTTGGATGTATTTAGAAGGAAAAATAGAAAACGTAATATTCTTTTGAACAGTTTTCTAGGTAATGATAGGAAACAATGCTTAAAAGTCAAACATTTTAATTATCTATTTTCAAAACTATCACTTACGAGTACAATTCAACCTTCATTTCTAACAGTTCAGCAGTTATTACTTCCCAGAAGGTCCATTATCACGCATCTTTGAAGCATTAAATACCAAAATCACCCTTGAAATTTAAAAAAAATCAACGATGAAAAATTTACTTACCTTCTTATTCTTAATGCTTTCCTATCAATTCACTTTTGCGCAGCTGACGCAAAATGTCAAAGGAACCATTGTTGACAACGCTTCTAATACGCCCTTGATTGGAGCGACCGTCGAATTAATTTCAGAAACCAATAGTACGGGAACTACGACGGATATTGATGGTTATTTTCGCCTTGAAAGTGTTCCAGTTGGACGACATACTTTTCGAGTAAGCTATCTCGGCTATTATCCCATTATGTTACCAGATATGGAAGTCAATGCTGGAAAAGAGTTAATTCTAAACGTCGGTTTGGAAGAATCTGTAGAAAAACTATCCGAAGTGGTCGTAACGGCGGAGGCTGAAAAAGACAAGGCCCAAAATAAACTAGCTACCTTGAGTGCTCGGACCTTTGGAGTGGAAGAAGTTACCCGTTATTCTGGAGGACGTAGTGATGTAGCAAGATTGGCGGCTAACTTTGCAGGCGTCGCTACTTCTAATGATAGTCGGAATGATATTGTGATTCGAGGCAATTCTCCGACCGGAGTATTATGGCGGCTAGAAGGAATTCCGATTCCCAACCCAAATCATTTTTCTACCCTAGGTACGACCGGTGGACCTGTAAGTGCCTTGAATCCTAACTTACTTAAGAATTCTGATTTTCTTACTTCTGCTTTCCCTTCCGAATATGGTAATGCCCTAGCTGGTGTTTTTGATCTAGGTTTTCGGAGTGGTAACCGGGATGAACACGAATTCATGTTTCAGATGGGTGCCATCTCTGGTATTGAAGCCATGGCAGAAGGTCCGCTTAATAAGAAAAATGGCAGTGCATATTTAGTGGCTGGACGATATGCTTTTACAGGATTGGCGACTGCGCTAGGAATGGATATCGGCACTAATGCAGTCCCTAACTATCAGGATATAAGTTTTAAATTCGATTTTGGAAAATCCAAACTTGGCCGGTTTACGTTGTTTGGAATAGGTGGCGCCAGCGATATTGATTTTTTACACGATGAAGTGGATGAAGGAGATTTGTTTGCGGCAGCAGACGAGGATTCGTACGCTACTTCTCAGTTTGGTGTGGTAGGATTAAAAAATAATTTTATTATAAACGATAAGACTTATATACAATCTGTGCTGTCTTTTTCCACTGCGGGTAACGTTTTTGATCAATTTCGATTTTTCAATTTAGATCAAGATAACGAAGAAAGAATCAGATGGTTTGAAACCGATAATCGAGAAAATAGTATTTCTTTTTCTACTTTCTTAAATAGAAAATTTAATGCCAAATGGACATCTCGTTCTGGCATAACGCTCACTCACCGAAGCAGTGATATCAATGCCAGTGGACGTGAAAATCGACCAGATCTGGATGGAGATGGATTTGCTGATCTCACCAAGATTTTTGATTTTAATGGCAATGCCAACTTACTGGAAATTTATTCACAAAGTCAGTATAGAGCCAACGAAGATTGGACCTTCAACGTGGGATTGCATGCACAGTATTATGACCTTAATGAAGATTTTGTGGTAGAGCCAAGGTTGGCTGTCAATTATCACTTAAATGAAAAACAGACCTTTAACATAGGTTATGGCCTGCATCACCAAACACAACCTATTCCCATTCAGTTGTTGGAAGAACAAGTACAGCCTGGCGTTTTTGAAGCCACCAATAAGTCTTTAGGATTTACGCGTAGTCACCATTTTGTGGCGGGTTATGATTTAAAATTTGCGAAAAACTGGCGGGCAAAAATAGAAACCTATTATCAGTTCATTGATCGAGTACCGGTAGAGAGAGTGCCTTCTTCTTTTTCTATGCTAAACCTTGGTGCTGATTTTGGTTTTCCGGATGATGTTTTTAACTTAGAGAATGCTGGGACCGGTACCAATGTTGGATTAGAGCTGACAGTAGAGAAATTTTTTAGTCGTGGATTTTACGGATTATTGACGACCAGTATTTTTGATTCCAAATACAAAGGTAGTGATGGAATCGAAAGAAATACGGCCTTTAATAATGGCTATGTTGTGAATCTGCTGGCTGGAAAAGAGATAAAATTCAAGCCGGATAGTCGATTTACTTTTACCTTTGACACCAAAATTACCACTGCCGGAGGACGGTATTATACGCCTGTCGATTTAGAAGCTTCGGTCATGAATCAATCGGCGGTTTTAAAAGAGGAGTTGGCGTTTTCGGAAAGATTTGATAATTATTTTAGATTTGATGTAAAATTTGGATTTAAGATGAACAGCAAAAAGCGTCAAATTTCTCATCAGTTTTTTATGGATATTCAGAATCTAACGAATCGAGAGAATATTTTTGCTCGACAGTACAACCGACAAACCAATATGGTCAACGAAACCTACCAGCTGGGTTTTTTCCCGGACTTTATGTATAGGATACAGTTTTAGATAGTAAAGTTGTTTTTCGCAGAGACGTTTTAGTGCATAAATCTAATTTTTATGTCTATCTATTTTTTGATTTTACTATTTTTTAGCGCGATTTCAGCGACTTAACAAATTTTATGTTTTTAGAAAAAAGCAGTTTGGATGAAAGGTGGAAGTACGTTGGTTTCAACGATACTTGGTTTATCATTTTGGGTATTCCCATCCTTACGCTGTTTCTCACTTATATTTTTTTTAGCGAACCAGAAATTAGTCATTTACCTTTTGTCCATCGTTTTATTGGGGGTCTTCCTTTTACGACACTTTATTGGATTATTAGCAGAATGGTTATAAAATGGTTGAGAAAAAAGTATGAAGATCTTTCATTGACCATGAAAAGAATTGGTTTAGTGGCAATATTCGTCATATTTATCGCACCGTGGATAGGAGGAATACTAAATTTCCTAATATCGATAGCGGCAGATTTGGTTGGCTACCAAAGAGTAGAAGTTCATGCGTTTTCCTTCAGGAAAATATTGTCAATATATTTCTCCTGTTTTTTCATGATAGCGATTTATGAGGCAATCTATTTTTATACCAAGCTAAAAGAATCTATCGAAGAACGAGAAGCGGCTAAGCAGGCACAGATCAGATCTGAGTTGGAAGGATTGCGTAGTCAGGTAAATCCGCACTTTTTGTTTAACAGTATGAATACCTTGATGAACATTGTGGTGGAAGATCAAAAATTAGCTGTTAATTTTTTGGGTAAACTATCAAAGGTGTATCGATATGTTTTAGAAAACAGGGAAGAACAAATTATCCCTTTACAGAAAGAACTAACTTTTATTGAGGCATATGTTTTTTTACAAAAAGAGCGATTTCGTGGCAACTTAGAAGTAGATATAAATATTCCAAAAAATTATTTAACGCATAAAATCATTCCGTTAAGTTTGCAAATTTTATTTGAAAATGCCATTAAACACAACGCGGTTTCACAGAAAAAGCCTTTACTAATTGAAGTCTTTATTGAAGATGGAAATTTAGTTGTTAAAAATAATTTACAACGAAAAGAACAGGTAATGACTTCGACCAAATTTGGATTAAAAAATATCGAAACTAGGTATCGTTTTTTCACCCAACGATCCATCAGCATTAAAGAAACCAAGACTCATTTTTCAGTGGCCATTCCTTTATTGTCACCTGATCCATCTATAACAAATTAAGTATGAAAATTTTGCTCATTGAAGACGAATACCATGCCCAAGAATATCTTATTGGTCTGCTAAAAGAAGTGGCCCCCACCGTAGAAATCTTGGCCAAGATAGATAGTGTAGAAGAGTCCGTCGATTGGTTAGCAAACAACCCAGATCCAGATCTGATTTTTATGGATATCCAGTTGGCAGATGGACTCAGTTTTTCGATTTTTAAAAAAATAAAAGTCAATGCTCCTACGATTTTCGTTACCGCATTTGATAAATATACCCTAGAAGCATTTAAAGTCAATAGTATCGATTATCTCCTCAAACCCGTAGATGCCCAGGAACTCGAAAATGCCTTGGACAAATACAAGCGTATTCACGCTAGCAAATATGGATTTGATACGGATAGTTTACAAAAAGCCTTATCTCAGTTTTCTCCAAAAAATAATTTCCGTCAACGATTTCTAATCAAACAAGGAAAGGATTTTATCTACGTACCTACTAAAGATATCGCCTATATTTATTCCGAAGATAGTCTTACCTTTTTAATGGACCGTCAAAACAAACGACACCTTCTAGAGGCTCCTTTGGATCAAATCGAAAAACAACTCGACCCAGATCAATTCTTCCGTATCAACCGTAAACAAATCGTTCATATTGAATCCATTCAAAAGATTTTTTCTTTTTTTAATAATCGTCTTAAATTGAACTTAGCTCCCGAAAGTAAAGCCGAGGCAATTGTCAGTCGAGAACGAGTGAAGTATTTTAAGGAGTGGGTGGGAAGGTAACAATCCTTTGCATTTTACGGATCATGTTACTTGTTTAGAGTTGCCTAGAAAGCTCGTAATTTTCTATTACCTTTAGGAGAAAATTACTAAGCTCTTTAAAACCGAGATACCGTGTCCTTAAAAAGAAATTTACTTTTAGCCATTCTAGTCCTTACCTCCCAGTTTGTATATACGCAATGTTGGCATCTTGTCTGGGAAGATGAATTTACGGGTACTAGCTTAAACGCAAGCCATTGGAGTTACCAAACAGGTGACGGAGGTTGGGGAAATAATGAATTACAATTTTATCGCGACGGAACCAATAACCTTACGGTCAACGGCGGCACTTTAAAAATCACTGCTAGGGAAGAATCTTATATGGGGGCAGATTACACCTCCGCACGAATCAGAACCATCAATAAAGGTGATTGGACACATGGAAAAATGGAAGCGCGTATAAAGCTTCCCATTGGTCAAGGGATTTGGCCTGCCTGCTGGATGTTGCCAACAGATAATGTGTATGGTGGATGGCCGCACAGTGGGGAGATTGACATTATGGAATATCTTGGTCACCAACCAAATATTGCACATGGTACGGTTCATTATAGTATCAATGGATCACACAATTTTGTTGGTGATAGTTATACTTTGCCAAGTGGTGGATACCATGATGCCTTTCATACTTTTAGTGTAGAATGGGAGTCAGGGGCTATCCGTTGGTATATTGATGGGGTTTTATATCATTCAGTTACAGAAGCGTCTCTTGGCATTTCACCTTGGGTATTCGATGAAAATTTTCATTTTATTTTAAATCTTGCCGTAGGAGGCAATTGGCCAGGGCCGCCTGATGGTACCACTGTTTTTCCGCAAACGATGGAGGTGGATTATATACGTGTTTACCAACAATTTTCTGAAATTGAAATAACGGGTGATACTTACATACAACCTGCAGATGTGTTGGCAACCTATTCAGTTCCATCTATTTCAGGAGCTACCTACGTATGGACGGCACCAACTGGAACCGCTATTACATCCGGTCAAGGAACCCATACGATTGACGTTAATTGGGGAACAAATTCTGGTAATGTCATCTGTCAAATAACTACTCCTTGCGGAACAGCAGACATCATTCGTTTCGTTGAGGTAACAAATAATCTTTTTGAAAATCCTTCGTTTGAAGACAACTTTGCTAATTGGAATTCTCCTATCAATGGAGGTGCAGCGAATTATAGTATCACCACCAGTTCTCCTCAAGCAGGGCTTAACGCTGCAAAAGTGGAAGTCACTACAGCCGGAGCAAATCCTTGGGATATACAATTGCAGCAAGGTGGAATTATTTTAGAAGCGGGTGTATCATATGATCTTAGTTTTTGGGCAAAATCAGAAACGGCGGGATTGGCTTTTCCAGTTGCGTTTGTCAAAGATCAGAGTCCGTGGAATTTATATGCTGCTCAAAGTTTTACAACTACCTTAGGGTGGACACAATATACGTTTTCTTTTACGCCAACGGTAACGGATAATGTCCTATTCAATATTGACTTAGGAAGTAATGTGGGTGTTTTTTATTTTGATAATTTTAGGTTTGGAGTAACAGGAACCTTGCCTGTTGAGTTGGGAGATTTTACTGCTCGTAGATCAGGTACAAAAGAAGTTTTACTGACATGGTTCACCTATACGGAAATAAACAATGATTATTTTGAGGTATTGAGAAGTTCGGATGGAATAGCATTTAAGGTCATCGGAAAAATATCTGGAGCAGGCAATTCTACTGACTTAGAACGATATCATTTTATAGACCAAGCGCCAGAACAAGAAATAAATTATTATCAATTGAGACAAGTAGATGCAGATGGTAGTATGACTCGCAGTGAGATTCGTTCTGTTGAATTGCATCTCGAAAAAATAGTGATTTATCCAAATCCTGTGAAAGAGGAATTGATCATTAAAAATTTTGGTGGTGGAATGATACGCCTTATAAACGTGGCCGGACAGGTCGTATTTAAAGACGACTTTAACGCAGCGACAAAACTGATCTTAGATCTAAGTAATTTGGATCTTGGTATTTATTTTTTGCATACCAACCAAAAAGTATTTCGGGTGGTTAAATAAAAAGATGATCCCGAAAACTATCGAGATCATTTTTTCACTTAATTGATAATTTTTATTCTGCAATTACAAAATTCACAAATTGACAGCCAGATGCTCCCGTAATTTTCACGATATAATATCCAGAAGGTAAAGTTTGAATATCTTCAATTGTTAATTGAACGGGACCATTATTTAGAAAGATAACCGCTTCATGTACTTTACTAGAATGTCTGTCAAATATTTCAACCCGTACCTCTGCTTCTACGCCTTCCGTATCTTGAATGAACAAAACGTCTTTTACCGGATTAGGATATAAGCGTATAGACGCATCTTTTTCTAACTTAATAGCCTCTGTTGGTGAATACTCATACGACTCATCATTATCAATCATTTTGAGTCGATAATAATTCCATCCGAAAGAAGGTGTCATATCTTTGACAGTATACGCTGCGGGCGTGGACGCGTCTCCTTTACTTTTGACAAAATCAATGGGTACAAAGTTGATTCCATCCGTCGAACGTTCTACTAAGAAGTGACTAGAATTTATTTCAGCTTCCGTTTGCCATTCCAGGTCAACGCTACCCGTACGAGGCGTTGCTTTAAAACGCTTTAAATCAACGGGAAGCGAATTGAAGGAACTCGTAGAAGCTAACGTAAAGTTTTCTACCCCAAATGGCGGCGGCTCACTGAAAGAACTTTCCACAAATCCACCCGCACCAATCATTCCGGAAGATTCCTGACCATAACTTATCCATTCGGTTCCATCCCAGCCTGCTACTACTAGATCAGCCGTTTCTGTTATACCTATTTCAGCTGAATCCTCCCAAGTCAAGGTAAGGTCTACATCTCCTGTGTTTGTATTTTTTTCTACCGTCCAAAAACCATTCGTGCTGACATTATTAATATCATTTTCGAATGCTTCTACCCCAAATGGCGGTGGCTCACTGGCATACTGTACTGTAATTTCTGATAATGGACTGGCAATTTCTGAAATAGTGATCGGTGCATAGGCCGTACTAGTTCCAATTGGCAATGTGAGCGGTTGCCCTCCAGTGCTTCCTATTTTTTTGACCGGACCTTCAATATAAGCAGTACTACTACCAGAGATCGTAGCATTATCCTCTAAGACAACCATAGCAGACGAATCACTGATTAAATTACCATGGGTCAATACCAAAGAATCTCGAACGATAAGATCCTCTGTAAGGACAAAAGGTTGAGGTGATGTATTTGCTAAAACAATCTTTTTGAAAAATAATGAATCAGTACCTGAGTTCGGCAATTTACTTTTGGGAATTATTTGCGGTTCAGAACCATTGAGAATTAATGCGCCATCATCATTCATGGTTAATTTTCCAAAATTGGTTTCGCGCACGATATCTCCTCCTAGAAATACTTTGCCATCATTAGTAATATTGATGGATACTTCATCTTGTGCAGAAGCATTCATCACAATATCACCTCCTACCGTTAGAACTCCACCTTCTTCTTCTGCCTCTAATTGTACCTTTGCCCCATGAGATTCCATATAAACATTATCCTGAATATATATAGTGGATTCATTTCTCGCTCTCAATTTGGCAAAATCATTACTTGCCGTAGATGAATTGAATAGATAAGCACTGGAAAGTATTTGGAGACTAGAAGAATCATGTAGCGTAATCCCTGCTTCTTTACCCGTACCATTTAATATAAGTGATAAGCTATCTCTAAAAATTACTTTCCCCTTGTTATACAGACCAAGATTAAAATCCTCGCCTCCACTATTTATAAACACGGTTTCTCCTTCTACGTCTAATAAGCCATTATCTTTTACTACAATCTCTTTCTCACCTTCATTAGAACCAGCACCTAAATAATCAAATCTAAGAGACCCTTTGATAAAAAACTTTGCATTTTTTAGTACCGTAAAATCAAAATATTTATCAAAACTGTTTTCTGCAACTCTTAAAAGATGACAATTTCCTTCAACAACCACAGTCGCAGATCCTCGTATCCATGTATAAATGCTTTTGTCAATGTTATGTGCCGTTGCTTGGAAATTATCTAAGATCACGAGAGAATCCGTTCCATAAACTTCAAATCCTGAATTTTCATTGGCAAAATTAGATAGCGAAAGGCTTTTTATGGTTACTTTACTAGTAAGGTATAGTTCGACTTTATGTTTAATAATAACCGTATCCATCTCTCCTGGAATCATCCCATTACCAATATCCCACGTGCTTGGGTATTCAAAGTGTCCATCCTTAGTAGAAGTAAAAACTGTTGCAGTTGCAATTGTGGTATAGAACAAATAGATAAAAATAATAAGGAAGAGTTCAAGGCGTATTTTCATGGACAAATTTATTCGTGGGGAGCGATGTAATAATCTAAGCAAGCGGAAGGGATCAGAGAGAAGGGATCTTCCTTTTCTAATCAAGAAAAGTGCCAAACTAAAATCGTCTATTTCAAGCGATAGGAAAGATGATTTAAATATTATTCTGTGTGGAATAGAATTTGCAGATAATATCATCTGTCAAGAATTTCTTTAACTCATTCTAGACCATATCTATGAAATTTACCTATCTACTATTTGTTTTTTTATTACAAATACCTACTCAAGGTCTGAGTAATACAGTAGATAGTCTGCTTAACACCTTAGAACTTCTGCAAGCGAAGGGAAGCACTAAAGAATTAATTAAAACACATCTCGAACTAGGACACCACCTATATTCTAAGAAGGAAGAAAAGTATTTGGAGTCCATTTATCATTTTGATCTTGCTGCCGAATTAGCATTAAAAGAAGAAGATTATACTTCTGCCGCTAATGCTATTTTCTTTTCAGGAGTGGGGCATAAAAGGACGAATGATTTTCAAAAAGCTTTGGAGAATTTTTACCGAGTAATAGAATTTGAGGAAGGGTTGATTGAAGAATTAGAAAAAGCTAGAGCGTACACACAAATTTCTTCTATTTATCAAGCATTAGGAAATTATGAAAAAGCATTTGAACAACAAATGCAAGGGCTGCTTATTTCTGAGGTAAAAGAAGACTCTTTAGGAATTGCCAATAGTCATTATAATATTGGAACTATTTTCTTTTATCAACTTCAATATGAAAAAGCACTGGAGTCTTACCAAAAGGCAAAAGACATCTGTGATGCGTTGAAGAATGAGAGTTTTATTTATTCTTGTTTGGCTGCCCTCGGAGCCGTCCATGCCAAGTTAGGGATGCATGAGGAGAGTTTATCTTATAATCGTCGGTCGCTTGCATTAGCAGAAAAATTAAATTACAAAACAGGGATCGCCTATGCCAAGGGCAACATAGGAAGTAATTTTGTTACCCAAAAAGAATACGCCAGGGCAGAAGCATTTTACCAAGAAGCCATTCAACTTAAAACAGAATTGGGTGACACTTATAGCGTCATCGGAAATAAAATTGAAATTGCTCAATTATATTTAGAATGGGAAAAAGCCATAGAAGCAAAGCGTTACTTAAAAGAGGCTTTGAAATCAGCCAAAGAATTGGATTCGCGTAGCCGCCAATCTGACATCTATAAACACCTCGCGCTCGTACATGATCAATTGGATCAACCATTAATCGCCTATGAATATAATAAGCGATATGTGTCCATGAAAGATTCGCTTTTGAATGAAAAGACGTTGGAAGAAATGGGGCAATCTAAAAGGAGATTTGATGTTCAAAAATCTGAACATGAAATCGAAATGTTGAAAAAAGGAAATGAATTATTGGGAAAAAATGAAGAGATTCGTAAGCAACAAATTTACCTATTTGCCATTACCACTTTTGCTATTTTTATGTTTTTACTTTGGAATAGAAATAAGTTAAATTATCAAAATAAGGTCAACAAGTTATTGGAAGAAAAAAATCTTCTTTTAAATTCTAAAAACGAAGAAATCCACGTTAAAAATAAACAGTTGGAACACTCCAATGAAGACCTCCAACAGTTTGCGTATGTAGCCTCCCATGATTTAAAAGAACCGCTTCGGATGATTAATTCCTACACAAAACTTTTAAAGCGTAGGTATAGTTCTTCCTTTGATGAAACGGGGAATGAATTTATGCATTATATCATTGATGCAGTGGACCGAATGGAAACTTTACTGAATGACCTATTAGATTTTTCCAGAGCAGGCAGCCAAGATGCCCCCACAAAATTTGTTTCGACTAAAGATGTGATGATGATGGTCGAATCAAATCTACGACATCGGATAGAATTATTAAAAGCTACTTTGATCATTAAAAATGAAAATCTACCATTGGTAAGAGCACATCGAACGCAGCTTTTACAACTACTACAAAACCTTACCAGCAATGGCATGAAATTCAAAGGAACAAGAGATCCTATCGTAGAAATAGATGCGAAACCTTCTGAAAATGGATATATTTTTTCTGTCAAAGATAATGGGATTGGAATATCTAAAGAAAATCTAGAAAAGGTATTTGAAATGTTCCGTCGATTGCATACGCGCGAAGAATATGAAGGAACCGGCATCGGTTTGGCTACTTGTAAAAGAATTGTCGCCTCTTGGGGCGGCGAGATTTGGGTAACATCTGAAGAAGGAAAAGGGAGTACTTTTTTCTTTTCCGTTCCAAATGCTGCCATTCAGTTACCTGCTCAAGTAGACATGGAGGCAGCAGCCCCAAAATAACACGATCATTAAAAGCTTGTCTGAGCAAAAAAAATTACCCTAACTGCTTTTCCCATTTATTCAATATATTGACTGAATAATACCCATTTTCGACGGCATAGATAATCAGGCCTGCGCTATTTTTGGAAGCTGTTTTTTCAAGCAATTTATTTCTATGACCTTCAACAGTTCGAGGACTGATAAAAATCTCTTCGCCTATATCTTTATTTGTTTTTTGATCACAAATTAGTCTTAGAATTTCTTCTTCTCTGGCGGTCAACTTCACGGTATTGCTGGCTTTCTTCTTAGTACCAAAAAGCATTTTTTCTCTGATAAGTTGGACAATATAATTATTATAGTGAAATCCTTTTTCTATTACATTCGTAATGGTTAAATAAAATTCATCTGGCTTTTCATTTTTGGGCATAAAAGCAGAAGCTCCTATTTCTAGCATTTTTAGTATGAGGGATGGTTCATAATGGGAGGATAGAATGACAATTTTGATCTGCGGGTATGTTGAAACAAGTGCCTTAGTGACCTCTACCCCATTCATCACCGGCATTTCTAGATCGCATAGCAATAAGTCGGGGATGTCTTCGCTCTCCGAAAGTTTTGTTAATAGATCACTGCCATTTTCTGCCGTTAGTATCACTTCTAGATGCTCATTATTATTAACAAGCATCGTCAATCCTTGTAAGAATAGAGATTCATCATCTACTAATGCAATCTTATATTTCTTTGCCTCCTTCATGCTATTAATTTTCTAATTTCAAAATATAAATTCTACCTTATATCCCTCCTCGTATTCATCATAAAATTTTACGGATGCATTTAATATATTTATTCGGGTAAGAATACTAGATATTCCGAGTCCATCCGATTTTTTATGGTTCTCATTATCTATCCCTTTTCCATCATCTCTATAAGACAACTTTAACTGATCCGCTTCAGGGGTTGAAGATATCCATACATTATTCGCTTCTGCATGCTTTACCGTATTATGGAGCAGCTCTTGGTTTATTCTATAAATATGCAATTCGGCAGCTCTATCAAATTTCTTCCATTCATGATCAATATCCAAATATACTCTCAACACCCCTGTCCTCGTCACCTCCTTCGCTAAAGATTCTAGCGCGCTTTGTATGCCAAATTTTTCAAGTATGGGAGGATACAAATCATGAGATATATCTCTAACTCTTGTAATGCTCTCTGTCAGCGAAGACTCGATGTTTCCAATGATAGATGATACCTTTTCGTCTTTGCTAAGGTGCGACTGGAGTAGATTGATATTTAGATTTACAATACTGAGTTTTGAGCCGATATCATCGTGCAGATCTTTTGCGATTCTAGATCTTTCTCTTTCTTGTACTTCTATACTATTTGCGAGCAGATTATTTTTGTATTCTATTTCTTTTACATGGGCCATTTCTACCTCCTGGAGTATTCTTCGCTGAGAAGTATTGTAGAGCACGAGTACCCCTATCGCTAGTGTAACCATGATGAAAACACTAATAATGATGATGATAAATAACTCCTGATCTTCCATTTTTAGATCTTTCCTTTATGTTGTTGAAGTTGTTTACTAACTCCTCTCTCTCGAGCAAAAATTTGCCACATTCCAAACATGATCATAAACAAAGAAATATAATTGATGACTATTCTCAGATACCATATTAAATCTCTCAAGGATGCTTTCATTTCCATTATATCGTTACTATATATGTAAAATATAATAGAGACAGCGGATTGTAGAAATACGGCGGACACGAAAGAGACACTCGCTTTCATATTTATTTGCTCGTTTGCCTTGTCTTTTAAAAAAAGGGTAAAGAGTACAAGACTCATGATAATCACATATAATTCTACGGCAGATTTACTATAGCTATTATACGTGAAGATAGACTGAACAAACAATGAGTTAGCAAGGATACCTAGCGTCCCAAGACCAAGTACCCACTTGTACTTAAACTGTTTAGATAGTTCCTTAAGACAAGCATTAAAGAACAAGGTCAAAAGTACAAACTGAAATAACGTATATAAATGGAGTCCTGGTAAATTATTTCCATCACTCATTAACTGTTTAAGCACCTTAGCAAATACTTCAAAGAACCCAATAGCAACTATATAATATATAAATACTTTTTCTTTTTTATTTGCATACTTGTAAAGGTATATACTAGCAATTGCACTACTAACAGATAAAACAACAATAGCTATATGCGCAAGCTCTAACATTTAGTTTTTATCACAAAACGGAGGACATACTTCTGTATAATCTGCAATAACACTAAAATTAGGTTGTCCCTGATAAGTACCCACTAGCATCAAGTGAGGATGTAATTTAGCATCCATTCCCATATAATATCTTGCTGAGTCTACGGGTGATTCTTTTAGTATATCCTTTAAATCAACTAAAGGCATATTGAAATAATGCAAAGAATCATTTTCCATATATGCTCTAAAATTATTATTCCATCTCGTTGTCCAGGCATTGAATGTATCCTTTGATATTAATTCAGGATGTGGTGTTGGTGGAGTTTCCTCTGGAACAGGTCCTTCATTTCCACCTGACTTTTGAGTACAAGCGAATAGTAGGCTGGCTAAAATAAAAGCGACAATAATAAATTTGATCGTTTTCATAATTTTACGGGGTTTAAATTTTATAAAATATTGAATCGATCGAAAAAAGTCGATCTTGGTTAAGCGTTAAATAGTAAAAGATTTTCACTATTCGTACAAATTTAAGAAATAAAAAAGGAATTAAAGATTAATTCTAATACGAAAATAATAGGTCATTGATTCTAGTAACAAGCGGCAGGTAGCCTGTTTTCTAATAGTCTGGTCTGATAAGACTTCCAAACTCAACGGATAGGTGTAAGGTGTAAAGATGCTCAGATAAAAAACGAGTGGGTCAAGCTATCTTGACTCACTCCGAAATTATGTACATTATAATAAAGGCTACTCTTTAGCTAGAGGCTTAAAATTTGCGCTACAATATACTTTTTCACATCGTCTGGCACATGAAATATACTGGTACCAAGACCACCATGCCCATTGGAGCTGAAAACAACTTTGGAGTAGGAGCCAGCTTTTATCCCTTTTTTAATTTCTTCCATTGCCAAATCAATCATTGCCTGAACTTCCGTCGTCAGTCCACTAAACCCAGGGCCAGTCGGGATACCTCCAGCCTTTGGAGGCGTATGACATTGATAAGGTCTAATCACAGCATTGCCACCCCCTACGCTACAACCTGCAACTCCAGCAGGATCTTGGATATGTGCTTCAAACTGACTTTGATTATCATTAAATATAAAAAAGGCATCCTTATAGGTTGCTTGTTGTATCATCCAACCAAAATCTCCGTCTATTCCGTCACCATGATAAACAGATGGAATGATTTCTAATTTATTTTCAGCTATTTTAGGAGCCATGGTATCATGGGCCATCTGTACATTTTTAGTCATCTCTGCCACTGCCCCGTCGTAGGGATCTCCTGATCCTCCAAGACTTTGTCTGATCGACATCAGCGTTTTTCCTAGCATATTTAGCCCAGTGCCATTGTGGTTATCACTCCAATATCTATCCCGTCCTGACCTAGAATTATGTTCCAAGAGATAAGCATCTCCGGTAGCCATCAAACCTTGTTGTAAATTAGGATCAGCAAATTTTGACGCAAGCACTGCTTTCATCGCTCCATCACGCCCCAAACCAGCATAGGTAGTATCTGGAGGAATAGAAAGATGTTTTTTGATACTGAATGCTTCACTTCCCGTAAGCGCATTTTCAAATTGTTGCCTGATATGATCGTGGTGCCACCATTTGGTAGATTGGAAGGCCGCTTCTGCGGTATGGAAGGTCGCGGATACAGCGCCTATTTTAAGTGATAAATTTTTTTGCCAAAAATTTCCGAAGAAAGGAGCGTTGTAAAAGTCATCCCACGAAGTATTTTTTCCAGGAAAGTAGAAAGCAATTAGTTGATAATCCTTTCCGTTGATGGTTGCTTGGCTTGAGCGGGGGGCAAATTTCATGTTTTCTACAAAACTAGTTAGAATATTTTTCCCAAAACAGCGTATAAATACGTGTTTTAATTACCGTATATCTACGCTAGATTTTAGGGGTCATTTGATCGAATTTTACGCCATCATTTAAATTCTATCATCCACTAAGCAAAAACAAAGACCTTACTAATATAGATAGTGATAAGGCAGCTAAACCTGTTTAAGAATAAAGTAAAACCCCAGAAAGCCAGGCAGATCATACTTTATGTGGTCTGCCAATTTAAATCCTTGCTCGATCTATATTATCTCTCTAAGGTACTATGAACTTACATCCACTCTTTCTATTAGGGAGAAGGAAATAAATAAGATATCTAAATTTTAAGGTCTTATTTTCCTTCTCCCTTTACTATTCTTATTTTAGCATGGCATGATCCTCGACTATGGAAAGAATTCTTTAGAGAAAGTCTAGTACACCAAACTAATCACCGTTCTTTTTTTATGCATCCGATAATCTTTTGATTGATCGTTCAGGTCTATTTGTATCACATTAGAATGACGAGCAACATTATTAAGGCAAGTATTTTCAACTTTTACTGTTTTTATATTTTTTTCTAATCTTCCAAAAGTTCCCTTTGCCTTAATATGATGATCTCTGAGAATTTTAACTTCTGTGATTTTAAAATTAGCAGCTTGGTCATTAAAATAGAAGCTGGTATTTTCATCTAAGTAAGCTTGTACATTTTTGAGGTTTACTTCCGTTGTTTTAATATCAAGTGATTCAGAAAAATCTTCTAGATCAAAAGTGATGTCTAAATTTACCACCGCATCAGCTGCCGTAATATGAAACGTTGCTACTGGCACATCATGAACCGGTATGAATAGATTCATAAAAAAAATGGTAGATATAAGCACTAGAATTTTCATTTTATGATTTGTTTTTTATAAAGGGTTGCGCCATCTCTTGAGGTGATTTGGACAAAATACAATCCCGTTGATAATCCTGTAAATTCAATTTTGGTAGCGCCTGTTTTACGCGTTACCAATTTTCCATCTGAACTAAAAAGCGTTACACTTACCCACTCATCCGTTGGTAGTTGGATACTAAAATCACCATCAGATGGATTAGGGCTAATTATTATTTCTGCCAGCACCAGATCAGCAACCGACGTCAATAATCCATCGCAATTTTCGTCAATGTCATTTCCTTCTATTTCCATCGCTAAAGGATTAATATCTGGATTGTTATCATCGCAATCAAACTCCTCTAAAAAGCCATCATTGTCATTGTCGACACCCGTAGGTTGATCTGCACTATTCTCAAAATCTGGACTTACCGTTCCCATTAAACATCTAGGTATTTGTGGAAACGTGGTAGTAATCACGTAGAAATATTGGAATGTTTCCGTGCCATTCGCCGTTGAAAGGGTCACCGAACTTTGTATACCATTACATTCATCTAAATCTCCTTTCCCGCAAATAAATTCATAATCATTCGTATACTTTCCAGAGTACGCACCACAAGGAGCGGTGATATTATCGCCCGGTCTTAAGCCGCGTTTTACTTGGTAACTTGGAATAAGTTCTTTGATATTTCCATCCGGATCTGGCCCGAATCTATATAAAACAGGAAAGCCATCCGACGCCCAACCGATATGCAATGGCGTATTAGGAATGGTGTTCGTAGTCGAAATGCCAGGCGATTCATTTTCAACATAAGAAAACATATTACCGTGATAGTGATACCCTTGACCACCTGTGTGAGCAGAAGCACAATCAAGACCAACCACGTCTTGTCCTTGCCCTTGATTATTGGTCGGTTCAAAGACCCAATCCCAATTGAATTCTCCTGTATTTTGATTTTCAAAAATGAAAGGGGCCGCTGGAGCAGGAGCGAAGATGACGCCGTTTTTAGCTACACCAAAAAACCTTGCGGGTCTTCCGTTGTCTCTTACCACTTTTGTCATTTCATTGGCTAAGGTCGGTGTCAAGTCTACGCCAAAATCATGATAGGTTTGTGAAGGCATTTGATTGGCACTATTATAACAATAATCGTGATCCGGAAAATTATTAGAATATATTTTACGAATATCTCCTTCTATATACTCGTAGTAAACGCTTGGTTCACTTGGCGTTTCGCAACACCCAATATTCGTGGTACTTAAAGAATTATCCGCGGTGCAATCATCGTCACAATCATCGATGGTCGTTTCATCTCCATTCTGAATTCCATCCTGACAAGACCAACCGGTTCTCATCACGGTCACTTCCGCTTGCATGGCGGTAAGCAGCACTTGTTCTTCCGGTGTAAGGTTACCTACTAAATTATTTTCTTCCAGAATATCTTCCGAAATTTTATAAAATTCTAATCGCCCATCTTCATCTTCAATCAGTTTATAATCCTGATTTCTAATCGCCCAACCTAAAACATTACCGTCTTCATAATCGGTATAAATATAAGGTCTATCCAAATCAATATCACAAGACAATACTGGTTTTAAACTCATACTATTATGAGTGCCTCCAGAAAGTTCTGCTCCTGTGAGTTCGAGAATGGTAGCATATAAATCTGCTACATGATTGAGGTTGTCATCCGTTTCATTTGTTCTAGCAACACCTTTACCTGAAATAATGAGCGGGACTCGAACACCGCCTTCATAAAGCGTTCCTTTGGAATGAGCGGCGGGAAAATTTTGGATAACTCCACCTGGTGTTCCGTTATCTCCTACAAAAATAATAACCGTATTATCTAAAGTCTCTTGATCCATACTATCCAGCAGTCTTCCGATTTCATAATCCATTGCTTCAATTGCTGCCAGATATTTTCCTAAATTATTATTGGTATTTTCTACCGTGTATAAGCCATCGGGAGGCACGTGAAAAGGACCATGTGGAGCAGGATGCGCCAACCATAAAAACCAAGGACTGTCTTGTTCAGCAATCCAATCAATAGAGGCATTGGTTAGATCGGTTGTGACATATTCATCGCTAGTGGTTAGCATTCCATCTTCTACCTTGTCCCATAGATAGTAATCTGCAACGGAAGAAGTAAACAATCCTTCGTAATGATCAATACCATGCTGGGTCGGATGTTCATAATCTATAGGGTTTGAAATATGCCATTTACCAATTACTGCTCCGGCATAGGCATCATTAGTTGTTTCCGCTATTTTGCTAAATAAAGATTGATGCACCAAGTCCAGATTTCCGGGAGGTCTCATCACACCGGTTTTAATCCCGTATTTACCACTCATAATAGAAGCTCTGGTGGGGGTACATTGCGGAGCGGACCACGTATTGGTAAAGGTCACACCGTTGGCTCGCATAGCGTCAAGATGGGGCGTGGTAGGCATTCGGTCATTCTGTTGATAACCATTGGAGGCATCGATACCAAGGTCGTCAGCAATAATCAGCAATATGTTTGGTTGGTTTTGCTGACCATAGATGGAACTATTTGAAATGAAGAACAGCAAAAATAGTAAGCTAATAGTGCGAATCATTATTTATATTTTTATTATAAAATTATTTTTGTTCTACCCGCAAAAAACACGCTTCTTACAGTGTATTATTATTATTATTATTATTATTATTATTATTATTATTATTTAATTTGGAATGGTACCTCCAGCTAGTTCAATCATCGTCGTTAATTCATCAACGAGCTCCTCATCATTACCATTAAAGCCACCGCTTCTAAATTTAATCATTCCATTTTTGTCAATAATAAATTTAGTAGGAATTCCACTTACGCCAAAATCACTTATCACTTTAGCGTCTGTGTCCATTAAGACTTGGAAAGAATAATTATTTTTTGAAATAAAATTAGCGACCTTTTGGTTAATATCATCACCTGATTCCCAAGCATCAATAAATACAAACGCCACATCATCACTTTCCGCAAATTTGTCAACCGCTTTTTGCATACCTGGAAAGGAAGCCGTGCAAGGACGACACCAAGTTGCCCAAAAATCAACCACGACTACTTTTCCTTTCAGTCCGTCTGAAGTAATATTTTCTCCCTTGAGATTGACTAAGTTAAACTTAGGAGCAGGGGTGTTGATCATTTTTGCCTGGAGATTTGTCCTCATTAATTCGTGGGCAGATTTTTTTAATAGCGCCACATATTTTTCATACGCTGATTCCAAAGAATTGTTTGCCATGAACAATCGTTTATGTTGGGTTTTCATTTTTGAAGTAGCTTTTCCTTTTGCCATCAGACGAGCGATTAATGCTTCCGTTTCTTCTGGACCATTCACCTTTTCAAAATAAAAACAATAGTTTTCATTCATTTCTCCATTCTCAAACTTAGTTTGCTCACACGAAATCAATTGATGAGTAAGCGCTTCCGCTACTTGATTGTTTTTAAAAGCCAATAACGCATACGTATCTGCGTACATGGCATGTGAATATTGGAGCCTTTTCAAATACTGCCGTGGCGTGAACATCTCGGGTCTCGCCTTCATCTCTTTCATCTCCGTTTTGAGCAGCTCAAGAGATTCTTTAGAAAGCGTTTGCCCAAGTTCCGGTGTGGTGGCCTCGCCTTCTATACTTTCTCCACTCATTGGCCAAGCGGTGCTATTTAGGATCATTGCTTTTCGTCCAGGATTATCGACCATGTTAAGATACTTCCTAAAACTATCCCAATCTTCTGCTTTACCATATTGCGCAATTATTTTGCTGAGTATATAATTTTTGGTACTATTTTTCGATGGGTCATCTCCAAATTTTTTATTCCATTCTTCGAGAACGGCAATTTTTTCAGACACCTCTTTTGCACTTCTGACCTGGCCACTGATTTTGTGGACAGCAAAATAATTTTCTGGATGATTGGCAATGATTTGCGTTTTGATTTTTTCAGCCGCTGCTTTATCTTTTTTCACTCTACCAGTATATTTATAAATATATTCTAACTCAGCTTCTGAAGGGTTTTCTTTTGCAAGCAGATCACTTGCTAGTTTATCGTGTACTTTAATCGTCGCTTCATTTTTGGCTGCGGTTGCTAATCCTAGATGAAAATTTTGAAATTTTATATTTTTCGCAGAAGCAGGATGTGTCTGAAATTCTTTGTCCAATAATTTTAATCCTTTTTCCGTATCTAATTTAGCACCTACCATTTCTGCATATTCACAAACAATTTTTGCTTTGGCCACATAAGCTCCGGCAACAGGCGTTTTTCGATCGGCTTGGTAACAAATCGTTTTATACCCTTTTTTATCTCGGCTATCAAAAGTAGTCAGGTCTTCATCACTTATACCAAATAGCAAAGCCTTGGTAGCGGCATCCACTTTAAAGGTTCCTATAAATTTCTCATCTTTATACTCCACGGTTAGTTCTTCGGCCTTCATTGATTTTTCATCCAATTGGTAAAGATTAACCACAATGGTCTTTTCATTTTCTAAAGGCGTTCCTTGTGGCGAATATGAAATGGTCACTTCATCGCCTGCGATGATTTTCTCAGGAGACCAGGTCAATTGCCCCATAAGTTGAGTGGTTGTGAATAGGAATACTGCGATTAAGGAGAGGAGGGTATTCTGTTTCATGTATATGATTTTTTTGGTAGAAATGTTTTATGCATTAAAAGTAAAGAATAAATACTAAAAGAAAGGCCTATCCTAGTATTCTTGAGACGTTTAGTGGTCATGCTTGATTTTATGGATACAAAAAATGCAGTATAGTCAGATTGACCATACTGCATCTTCGACTAAGGGTCTTAGATTTAGTTTAAAACTAGTTTCTTAATTTGAAATTGGTTGGTATTCATTTCTATAATTTTCACAAAATAAACACCTTTATTAAGAGCGGTTAAATTGAGCGTCTCATTTTGTTGAATGCTTTTAGCGCTTACTAGTTTTCCCGAAACAGTATATATTTCCATTTGTCTTATTTCGTCTGAGTTAGCATGAATCGTGACAAATCCGTTTGCTGGATTTGGATAAATTTGAACGGTTTCAATATGGCTAATATCATTTTTAGTGGAAGTCGTTAATGAACAATTTAGTCCTAAATCGCTGATGCTTCCGATCTCACAATTGCAATTGGTAATAGGTGAATTTGGATACATTAATTGATTGTCAATTTTCACGCAGCATAAGGTATTGCTGCCATCTGTCATGTAACCGGTACCACGATTAGAAAAGCCTCTATTGGATCCAATCCCTTCATACCATGTTTCTCCAGGAAAGAAATTGACATTACCAAACTTGATTTTTTTTCTTTGCATTCCATGAATCATTTCGTAGGAAACCGATTCTACAATTAAATTGAGTGGTAACGAACCTTGCATGACCGGAAAGGTATCTCCTTCTACTAAGCCAAAGTCATAGAACAATTCTTCGGTATCTTCTTTTAGTTTCCATACTTTTTGTTCAGATTCTCTTATCGCGTAATCGTACGTTTTAATATATCCACCATTCGTTGATTCCCTCAATGAATATACTTTTTTGTAGGAGACATTATTGATCGTCGTATCTCCACACACCGCCGTATAAACTGCTGGTTGGAGCGAGCCCCAAGAATAAGATATAGTCGTCCAGACTGTTTCATTTGGAAAATAATCGTCCTGAGCTACCAGTAAATTCATACCCTGAAACATGAATATCACCGTAACGACAAGCGGCAATAATTGTATTTTATTTTTAAACATAGATTTTGAAGATTTAAGATTTGAAGTTGTTCAAAAAAATCGATACCTATATGATCGTCTAAAATATAGGTAGATTATGAATTACAATTCAAAAATCCATCCAAACAGCCTTTAACTATGTTTTAAAATGTTAAAATCGACAAGAGTAGTGTTATAAAATTCATGGACATCCTATTCCAAGTCTCCTTTTTCTAATAAGTAGTTAAAAATAATTTTATCCACTGCTGCGACGATATCTATGTCTTTATAGTTCAACCATCTTATTTCTTCAATTTCGTGGCTTGGGCAAAGTTCCCCTTCATATGCTGCTTGATAGCAAGTCATCTTAACTATCACTCCTTTTTCTTTCCCATCTGCTTGGGCCCTAAATGTATCCACATACTTTATGGTGTTGGGTTTGATTTGGACACTTAATTCTTCTGCTATTTCTCGAATAAGTGTCTCTTCATCAGATTCGCCTTCTTCCCTTTTTCCGCCAGGAATATAGTAGACGGATTTTCCTTTTGATTTAGTGGATAATATTTTTCCTCCTTCGGTTCTTAAATAAGCTATTTTATCTATTTCTTTCATGTGTTCTATTTTTTTAAGTGTGGGGGATATTTCTTCACCTCTTTTGATAAACTATTTTCTCTTTTGAAGTATGATATTTCGATATCTCTATCATTATTTGTAAACTTAGTAATTGTTTCTGCTTTTTTATGGCTTGCGCTACGGAATTTTTTATTAAAGAAATGTTCTTTTTTTCTGTGACTCCAAATTTAATCGCCTTTCATAAAAGTCTTACTAGAAAAATGGCTTAGGTTGGTGGGATTGACAGCTTCTGTTAGCTCCCGTTTTTTATTTTTTTCACTAATTCAATCAATGTAATTACTTTTTTATTTCTTTTACTCATCATTTTATGGATTAATTTGTGGCAATTTGGACAAATTAACACCACATCAGATTCTCTTGTAATTGAATTCTTATCTGATTTCCTTAGCTCAAGAGGGGTTATATGATGTAATTCTAAAAAATTTATTGCTGGTATTCCAAATCTTTCTTTTGGATTTAGTTGACATCCATTGCATTCTTTGATCCCAGCATATTTCGCTTTGTAACTATTTCTAAATTTAATATCTCTCTCAGTCCATTTATGAAGTCTTAGTTCCTCTTTTATTTCACCTTCATATCCAATCAATTCAGAATCTCCTTGCCAATCTGATGAGTTGTTTTCATATTTCACACCATTTTTTTCAAATATCCTTTTTATATAATCAGGCAACTTTAACAATCCACCTACAGTTCCTCTAATCTTCCAACATGTTTCTCCCTTCTTTAACAAATCTTTTCTTTTTTGGTAATCCGTTATTACCCAGTCTACCTCTCTATAGTGTGAATAAAACTCATCCTTATTATTACTCCCAGTATCATGAATAAATTGTTTAAATCTATAATCTGATTTAATTATTCCAATTCCAAATAATCCATCTGCAACATTATTAGCAGCTATTATATCTCCAATTTCAAGTTTATAGAATTTTCTATGGGCATCAATTGCTTCCTTTTCATTTGGAAATTTTTGTTTTACTATGTCTTTAATTATTTTTTCTAATGTCCAATTACTGTAATCTGTATGATACCAGCCTAAAGAAACATAATTACCTTTTTTAAACTCTTCCCAAGCATACGGTTTTTTTCTACTTACATGTGTGGGTGAAATTGTTAGAAATTTTGGCATTTATTATCTTTTTAATGGGAGCTAACGATCCGCATTCACACCGTGCCGACCGAATGGGAGATGTGGATGTTGGATGTTTTGTTCCATGCTGGCTTTATTCTTTTTCAATTCTTTTAAGTAGTATCGGGAATTCAAATTCTTTGCACTCTTCTTTTGTTCTTAATTTTTTAATATTATTTATCGAATCACTTGTGTATTGAACTAAGTTTTGAGATAATTCTTTACCCATGATTAGTTCCAAATATTCTAGTGGATTTCTACTAAAGTCCATTTCATACCATTCATTATTTACCTTTATTAATCCCTTTGTTTCTGATGTATCATTTATTATGAAACCTCCTTTTAGGTTTTCATATTCATCGGGATTAAATTCTTTTATTGTAGAAAGCGTTGTCTCCTGTAATTCCGACGATTCTACAACTTCAACTAATTTTTTCTCAACATCTCCTCTTACACGTAATTTCTTTTTTTGTTTTACATGGGTAAGAGGTTCAAAGCCATTAACAAAAGCTTCTTCAAAAAATTTTTGGTGCTCATTTGTTTCTAGGTCATCGAAAGGAATGATAAAACTTCTTAAATAATGAGTTGAATTTATATCTACCTTTCTTAAAATTGACTGTAAAATTCCTAAACTGATTTCAGGAATTAGTAATTCAAAATCTTTTTTCGCTATCCGACAGATTTTAATTTGAGGTTTGTTTCTGAATGGAACTCCTTTCACATTTTTTGACAAGTGTAGATTAATGAAATCTGAATTTGAGTTGAATGCAATTGTAAAATGTACTTTTTCAGGTAATCCTTCGTAATCAAAATTTATTTGATGTTGTTGTACTCTTATCCAAAGAGATTTGTTTATTGAAATTGATTCCATATTCTTTTTGGCTGTAAACACTTGAACCTACATATTAGTTCCCTTTTATATGTTTTTCTTTTTGCTTGCATGGAACCCCCCAATATCCACAATCCTCCCCAAATTACCCGTTTAAAGCCGTTTACAAACGACTACAAACGGCATTAAACAGCTATTCACCGACTATCACTCCCCGCTCCCCTTACCTTTGTAATACCAACAAACGACCACCAATTTATACGCAATACCTATTTGACTTTTTTTATCATTTAAATTTTTAACAATGAATAATCTTAAAAACAGCGTACACTTGATTGGACACTTAGGAAAAGATCCTGAGATTCGAACTTTTGAAGACGGGCGTAAATTAGCTAAGGTAACCATCGCCACTAAAGACACTTATAAAAACGCCAACGGTGATAAGGTCATCGAAACCCAATGGCATAACTTGGCCGCATGGGGAAAAACCGCTGAACTAATGGAAAAACTCCTATCTAAAGGCAACGAGATTGCCATACAGGGAAAATTGACACACCGTACCTACGAAGACAAGGAAGGCACCACTCGTAACTTTACGGAAATTGTCGTCAACGAATTTATGAAAATCGGTCTGGCCGCCCGAGCTTAAAACATTTTTTGCGGCTTTGCAACATTATATTTTTTAAAGCTAAAACTAAAACGAGTTTACGGTTACGTAGAAAGAACTAGATTTTTTTCCATGAACTTTTTCTCTCTCGATCCACCCATGATGATTGATGTTGTATCACAAACGCCCCGCTCATTCGACGAGAGCGTGGGCGTTTTTTTTTAACCTATTTTCCTCCTTACTACTACAAGGAGAATAACCTATTTAGAGGGAACATTATTAATTATGTGATTCAGGAGTTGGAAATAAATATATGAATCAAAGCAACCTCATCTTCTCATTGAGTTTATGATATGGTTGCTGCTTGCTGCTCGCTATCACGGTAGAAGAGAGCAAGCAGCAAGAAGCATTTTCTGAGATTTTTTTTTATCGTTAAGTGAGCATTCAAACCCTGATTCGCATTCTTCATTAATAACCTCTAACCTCTCCTCCCAAATTATCCTTAATAGAAATCATTTCCGGGCCACCTTCATATTTGATCATCCCGCCTGTGCTAGCATTCGCTTCTAAGGTTTCAGTCGCTACTACACTAGCCTGTCCTCCTGTATTGGATTTAATATACGTTCGCTGACAAAGCAATCGATTCGCATTGAGCATTCCACCGGTAACGACTTTCGTTCGTTGGCTATAAGTTTTTCCAGAAATTTTGAGCTGCGCACCAGAAGCCGTTTTTAGATCAAGATCATTGACTTCGATGGCAATTTTTCCTTGAGCACCACTCAGAAATTCTACTTCTAAGCGATCTCCCATAATCGTTCTGGCACTACTTACCTGCGCACCTGCCGCTACCCTTAATCCATTCAATCGCTGGTATTCAATCACCACCTCTATCGCTTGACTATCATGGCTACTAAAATTAAGTGGTTTATCTCTCTTGACTTTTAAAACACCATTCTCTACACTGATGTCCACTTCGTGTAAATCATATTCTACATTGACCCGATTTTCATCAGACTCCATTAGCATTACTTTTAGGTTTCCCCAAATCCGCACTTGATCAAAATCTGAAACGGAAATACTACGAGCATTTAATTGAAAAATACTAATCAGAACTAAGCTAATAGAAAGTAAGGTTTTCATAAGAAGGCGTTTTAAAATGGAAAAATGAGGCTTTCTAGTACGCTTGTAAGTACTTGGACAAAATTATGTTTAGATAAAATTCGGCGGATATTTTGTGGCCAATCGAGGCATCGAAAGAGGAGTTATGCCGCGTATAATAATGCTTTCGATAACGCTGAGTGGCAGCAAAAGATACCGGAATTTTTTAAATTTAATTTGTCCACGTACTTATACTAGATACGTCTTAATGACAAGCGGCTTTTCTTTAAGGTTGCATGCTTATCCAAAAAAAACGCGCAAAAGCTAAAACCACTTCTTCTATATATCACTCAACCGTTTCTTTACTGCTTCTATCGCCGCTTTTTGTTGTTCAATAGAAGAACGCGTCTCTTCTTGACTCATCTCATTCTCTTTGATATTGTTCTCCGCTTTTTTTATTTTTTCTTCCGCTACCCGGATATCGCGATGGTAATTATCGTTAGCCCTTTCCAGTTTTTTAAGACTTTTATTTAACTTCGACAAGCGCTTCTCTTCTTCATCTAACTCTATTCTAATTTTCTCGCGCGTTACTTCTAAGGCAAAACGCATCAACATCTTTTCTGCCTCTGTATATTGATCTGAATGTGCATAAGAATTGAGATAATCGTCTCCGAGATCTATCCAAATAGTCAGTTCAGTACTGGTTTTGGAACCAGATAAATGACTGTACATATTGACACCACCAATCCCTGAGACGTTCCCATTCTCTGTAAAATACTCTTTGGCTTTTTTATTTCTACGGGTTTTGCCCTTGAATTGCTTTAGGTATTTTTTCCACAGGTTTTCAGCAAATTTTCGCTGGGTATCGGGTAATTCTAAGGTCAGCGAATTATAAATTCCGACACTCATACTTTTCTCTTGTTCAGAAATTTGTCCGGATAGAACGGTTAGAGAAATTAAGAAAAGAAAAGCGGTAAAGATATTTTTCATGACGTTTATTGTTTGGTTTAGAATCTCGCATCATTTTTGAAGACTTACTTCGTTAGGCATTTTAATAAAAAATTCGGAAATAAGGGGAATATTCCACGGATTTAACCGATATTTAAGACTATAAGCGCAAATTCTTTGCTCATGAACCACATTAAAATCATCATTTTACTACTCTGCTGTTTTGGAAATACAGTAGTATTTGGCCAAAAAGCTCAATTCAAAAAAGCTGACAAAGCGTATAAGGCCAAGAATTATTCAGAAGCTATTCCGCTCTACGAAGAAGGATTGGCCATTAAGGATAATCTCAGTAGAAAAACAAAATTGGCAAATAGCTACCGAATGATCAATCAACTGGATAAAGCAGCTACGCTTTTCCGCGAAATCGTCCGAGATCCTAAAGCTACATCAATTACCTATCTATACCTCGGTGAATCACTCATGGGGGCAGGAAATTACGACGAAGCCAAATACTGGTTCCAACAATATCACACCAAAGAACCTGAAGATCAAAAGGCGCTCTTGATGATTGCTGCCTGCAATCAAGTAAAAGATGTAAAGTCTATCTTTCCGGACATGGGCGTTATTCCTTTTGCCCACAATTCAGAAGTAGACGACAACGCGCCCATCTTTTGGAATAATCAAATACTCTTTTCTTCTGATCGAAATCAGGGCATCAAATTATTAAAACAAAAATCTGGCGTAACCGGACGAGACTATATCCAAATCTATAGTTCAACCGAAGAAAATAATTTCGATTATACCAACCCTAAATCTTTTTCTGGGAAGGTCAACGAATTGAATAAAAATAGTTCCAACATTACCATTTCCCAAGATGGCACTCGAGCGGTCTTTAGTCGGAATAGTAAAAATGCCAACAAAAGGAATACACATACCATTCAGTTATTCCAAATGGAATCCACGGATGGAAAAAAATGGAAGAATGTCAGAGAAGTTGATTTTTCCAACAATGCCTATAATTTTATGCATCCCGCTTTATCGCCTGATGGTAATACGTTGTTTTTTGTATCAGACAAAGGCAGTGGAGAAGGTGGTACCGATATTTATGTTTCTACTTATAAAAAAAATAAATGGTCTCGACCTGTAAATCTTGGTCCGGTAATAAACACGGATGACAACGAAGGTTTCCCGTTTTTTGATACGGATGGAAAATTATTTTTCTGTTCTAAAGGCCATGCAGGATTTGGTGGTTTTGACATTTTCTTTTCAACGCAAGACCCTGAAACAGAACAATGGGATGTCCCCATCAATGTCGGTACACCCGTCAATAGTCCTGCTGATGATATTTCTATTTTTATCGATCAAGCAACTCGTCGAGCACTCTTTACTTCTTCGCGCGATGGTGGTGATGACGATATCTATTTAGGTTGGCTCGACGGACTCCCAAACGAGCTAAAAGAAACAGAAAAAATAGCATCTGATCCACAACCCGAAATCGTAGAAACAGCCGTTGAATCAGCTATCATCACAGAAACGCCAACCACTGATCCTGTGACAAATACGGCCAATGAAGTAGAGGCAGAAGCAGTAACAATTCCAACTACAGCAGTAGAAGCACCAACGGAAATCATTGAAGCAATAGAAACAACGGAAACGGAAATCAAAACACCAGAAATCGGTGAATCAGAGGTCATCATAGAAACGCCAACCACTGAACCAGTCGTAAACACCACTACTACTGAAGAAGAAATAATAACTCCGTCAACTACGCCGGTAGAAACGCTAACAGAAGCACCGACGGAAATCATTGAAGCAATAAAAACAACGGAAACGGAAATCAAAACACCAGAAGTAGTTGAAACAATAGTTGAATCAGAGGTCATCATAGAAACGCCAACTACTACCTCCACAGAAATAACTGCCGAACCAGCGGTTGTGAAAGAAGTTACAGAAACGATGGAGGCAACAGATATTGATTTGCCCGCTTCACCAACTGCACAACCAGTCCAAGTTTCTATTACCGAAGAAGTCATAGAAACGACTACCAAAGTACCTCCGGTAACCACGGACAAAATTCCAACACCCGAACTAAGTCCAGAAAATACCGTCATCGAAACCACGGAGGTTACCGAAGAGATCATCAAAAAAGAAATAAAAGAAGAAATACCAACGGTAGAAAAACCTACCGTTCCCAGTGCGCCTACGGTCGCTCCTCCTACCAAACCAACCAACGAAGTATCGCCAGTCCCTGCTGCTGAAAATAATCCAAAAGGAAATTCAGTTTCGAGTACTATGTTGCCCAGAAGCAGTTTTTCTACCCTAAAAAAAGACTTAAAAAAGAAACGGTCTACCGCTGGAAAAATTTATCGGTTAAAAAATATCAGCTATGATCCAGGTGGATACCTAGTTGCCGAAGCACATGGAGCAGCCCTCGACGAAGTATATAAATTAATGACCAAAAATAAAACCATCACCATCGAACTAGGCAGCCACACCTATAGCGTCGGTAATGACCAGACCAATCTAAAGCTTTCACAAAATAGAGCTAAACGTGCCGCTAATTATTTGATTGAAAAAGGAATTGATCCAGAACGAATTTTTGCCGTCGGATATGGAGAAAAGCAGATCCTTAATCACTGTACCAACGGAGTAGCTTGTACACAAGCACAACACGCCAAAAACGAAAGACTGGAAATTCAAATCATGGACGAAGCACATTAGTAATTTTTACGGTCTTAAGATCGTCAATACTTTTTCCAAAACAATACATTTAACTGGGGTAGTTCCTAAATATTCCCCATCTACTTCCACATCTGTCGGCACTGCTCCAACTGTTTCAATACGCACTTCTTTGGTTTTAAAAATATTCACCTGCGAATGCTGCGGGATCGTTCCGTTATAAAAACGCCAGCTATTAAAAATAATATTCCACTTGCTTAAAGGTCCAGCCACCGTTAGGGCGAGTAGTCCATCATCAGGGATAGCGTGAGGAACAAATTGCATACCGCCACCAGAGTATCGACAAATACCAATATTAATGGTATAAAAACGATCCGTTATTTCTTGATCATCAAAAATCACCTTCGCGGGTCGCAATTGATATTTAAAAAGTTCTTTCAGCGTTATCCAAAGAAAACCAATCGCATTAGAGAAATCTTTTTTTTCAGACATCTTTTTACACAAATACCCATCATATGCCAAACCAGCCACGTTGGTAAAATAACGTTGCCGCTCCACTCCATCTTTAAAATAAGATAAAAGACCAATGTCTTGTTTTATTTTTTTCGCTTTGGCAATCTGTGGAATCCACTGACGATAATCGGTTGGAATTTGGTGCGTTCGACTCCAGTCGTTTCCCGTGCCCATTGGAATTAGGGTATATTCGATGCGCTCGGTGGGTATATTTTTTTGTAAAAAAATTCCATTAATTACTTCGTTGTTAATTCCATCCCCACCAATAGCAATAATTTTACGAAAACCACGAGCAGTTCCTGCGGTCACCAATTCAGGTGCGTGATTTCGGTGTTTTGTGCGGACCACCTCATAATTCATTCCCACCGTATCCAATAGTTTTTCGATCTTCGGCCATAGTTTTTCTGCCCGGCCGTTAGCCGCCATTGGATTAAGAATAATATACCATTCCGGAATTTTCATCATCAAATCTAAGTATTCGTAGAGAAAACTTATGCACTCATCTTATTTTTTACGGAATTTATTAAATAAAAAATTACTTTTGAGGTAACTAGAATGCAGAATTCTATTAAAAAGTTATTTCTGAGAATTACTTATTTGTTTTCTGTAAAAAAGAGAAAATAGTTTTTGTTGAACTGTTGAATGGTTGAAAACAGTTATCCACAACAATTCAACGATTCAACAAATCAACGATTCAACATAAAATATATGAATATACTTAGTTTAAAAAATGTGGTCAAGACCTATCAGGACCACATCGCCGTCAATGACATTAGTTTTGACATGCCCGAAGGATGCATCTTTGGTCTATTAGGTCCTAACGGGGCTGGAAAAAGCTCTATGATTCGGATCATTACCACGATTACCCAAGCGGATTCGGGTACCGTATACCTCAACGGTGAGCCACTCAACAGCTCCCACCCAGCGCAAATTGGCTACATGCCCGAAGAACGGGGCCTTTATAAAAAAATGGAAGTAGGGGATCATCTTATGTATCTTGCCCAACTCAAAGGATTGCCCAAAGCCGATGCCAAACAGGCCATTGATCATTGGTTTGAAAAATTTGGGATTCAGGATTGGTGGAATAAAAAAGTGGAGGAACTCTCCAAAGGGATGCAACAAAAAATCCAGTTTATCTCTACTGTTATTCACAAACCTAAACTCTTAATTCTTGACGAACCTTTCTCAGGACTAGATCCAATCAATGCTAATTTGATTAAGGACGAGATCTACGAAATGAAAAAACAAGGTATCAGCATTATTTTTTCTACCCACCGTATGGAACAAGTAGAAGAGATTTGTGAACATATCGTATTAATCAATCAGGGTAAAAATGTTTTGCAGGGTACGGTCAAAGATGTCAAAGCTCAGTACAAGGAAAATAAATTTGAATTTAAATACGAAGGAGAACTTCCTGCCGACTTTAATGACCATGGAAACGTAGTCAAGGAAACGCCAGGCAGTGTGATCATTCAATTGCAAGAGAACGAATCCTCCAATGATTTTTTAAATTATCTACTACGCAATAACGTTAGGATTCAGAGTTTCAACGAAATTCTTCCGACCCTGAACGAAATTTTCATCCGCAAAGTAGGCGCTATCACAGCTCCTCAATCCTAAAAAAAACGAAACCAATATTATGAATAAACTCTGGCTCATCATCCAACGGGAATATTTGACCCGTGTAAAAAAACGCTCTTTTATTCTAGCAACTATCTTGACACCATTGGCCTTTGGTCTTTTTATGGTGATCGTCTCCGTTATTTTTTCTTACGAAAGCGATGACCTCAAACGGATTGCTATTCTGGATAAAGAAAATATCTTAAATTCTATTAGTGATGAAAACAATTTAATCTTCAAATTTGAAGATGCTCCGTTATCCGAACTAAAGGAAAATTTCGAAGAAAAAAACTACGACGCCATCATGGTCATTCCACCCATGAAAAACCTACAAGATACCCGTCTAACCGTTTTTTATTATTCGGATGATCCTCCAGGATTAGATATGCGTCTTATGATTGAAAATAAACTACAAAAGAGCATTCGTAAATATAAAATCTCCGCCCTCAACTTAGATGCCAAAGAACTCGAATCACTAGACACCAAGGTGTCTATTAACCCCGAACCTATTGACGAATCTAAGGCGGATGTTTCGGCGATGGCAGCTGGTGTAGGCGCTGCGATTGGCGGCGTTATGGGCTTCATTATGTACATGGCCGTCTTCATTTACGGTAATATGGTGATGCGTTCGGTCATGGAAGAAAAGACCAGCCGAATCGTAGAGGTAATGATTTCTAGTGTCAAACCTTTCCAACTAATGATGGGAAAAATAATCGGCGTAGGGGGGGTCGGATTGACGCAGCTGATCATCTGGGCTATTTTGATTCCTATCATTTCTATGGTGGTCCAAGGTATCTTTGGTTTTGACGTAGATAGTTCCGCAGAAATGAGTGCCGCCGCCTCGCAGATCGATCCAGATGATCTACAGGGATGGATTGAACAAATATGGGTCGAAATATTAGCCCTCAACTGGTGGGCTATATTTCCACTTTTCCTCTTTTATTTCCTCGGTGGGTATTTTCTCTACGCTTCTTTATTTGCGGCCGTAGGTTCTGCTATTGGTGATGATCTGGGAGAAGGACAATCTTTGACTTTACCGATTACCATTCCGGTAATTCTTGCACTCTATATCATGATGGTGGTAGTCAGAACACCACAAAGTAGCCTAGCCACTTGGTCTTCTATCTTTCCATTTTTCTCCCCTATCGTGATGCCCTCTCGACTGGCCTTTAATCCGCCAATGTGGGAAGTGATCGTATCGATGCTAGTGCTTGTGGTTACCTCCCTATTCTTTGTTTGGCTTTCAGCCAGAATATACCGAATTGGAATTTTGATGTATGGAAAAAAAGCTTCGTTTAAAGAATTAGGAAAATGGTTATTTTATAAAGGATAACAGGTTTGGTAAACCTTCTACCCTAAAAAAGAAACCTAAAAATCAAAAAAGGAAAATGATCAAATAAAAAAGGTTTGCTAAACCTAACCTTTTTACACAGAATAAAATCTAATTATTTTACGAATAAAAAAGAGGCAACTTCTATTAAACTAGAATTTGCCTTTATTTTTCACAAAATAAAAAAAGGTGATGCCAACCAAAAGTTAACATCACCACACATATCATTATTCTGGTTTGTAAAGGTTTTCTTTAGCCTGCTAAAGGCTTCAATTTAATATTTCTTCAAGTTCTTTTCCTGGTCTAAACTTTACAATCTTCTTAGCAGGAATAATGATTTGCTCGCCAGTCTTAGGGTTACGCCCAGGCCTGGATTTTCGCTCTTTTGAAATAAAGGTGCCGAAACCAAATAAAGAAACTTTTTTTCCATCCCGTAAGGTATCACCAATGGTGTAAAGTAAGGTATCCATGACTTCTGTAGCCTGTGCAATGCTCAAATCAGCATTTTCGGCGATTCTCGTGATGAGTTCTCCTTTATTCATTTCTTTCTGTTTAAATGCTTGGGTAAAAATTGGCAGACTTTATGTCTCCTTAAGTTCGTTGTTAGTATATATTACGGGTTTTGCGTAATTTGAGTTGCAAATTAGACTGACATATTGATTTTTATTTAAATTATCGCAGTTTATTCCCGTTTCTTGGCCATTTAGTCTTCTTATTATGAAAAAAATATTGCAATTATTACTTGTTTGTGCTACGCTTTCACTGATCGGCACCACCGCCAGTTCTTGTAGCAAAAAAACTGGATGTCCATATAATGATTACACCAATAAGGACAAAAAACCAGGAAAGAAAAGAGGGAAATCTAATTTATTTCCAAAGAAAATGCGAAGAAATTAGTAAACGGTGTACTAGGGACGGTGCTAGCATTTCGGGAAGCCAACTGATCAAAAGCGAACTAGTTTTTTTTACCTCCGTAGTCCATCCCCAATCAGATTAAAAACGGTTATGGTCACAAATATTCCAATACCTGGAAAGACGACCATCCACCAAGCAGAGAAATTACTCCGAGCAATGCTCAACATTTTACCCCAAGTAAAAGCGTCGAAGGCTACTCCAATTCCCAAAAAAGACAAGGTCGCTTCTGCTAAAATGGCACTCGCCATTCCAAAAGCAATCGTAATATAAACGGGTGTCATGGCATTCGGCAAAGCGTGTTGCCAGATCACTCGCCAAGAAGAAAACCCCAAAGACTGGGCCGCCTGCACATAAGGCAGATTTCTAATTCTTAAAAAGGCCGCCCTGACAAAACGAGCCGTCATCGTCCATCCAAGAAATCCAATAATTAAAATAATGTTCAATACCGATTTACTTTCTACAATAGATAAAATGGCTAGTAGAATAAATAAGCCCGGGATGGAATTAAATACTTCAATGATTCGCATCACTATTCCGTCAACAGGAAAAGTAATTTTCTTGTTTAAAAATGGTATCTTCTCCAACAAGGTCCCTAATAAATAAAACCCTAAAACGATTGTCAAGAAAATCATTATTCCTTTTCCCACTTCCCAACCAAATACACCTTCTGCTAGAATAAATCTACGCGCACTGAATCCATAAAATATTCCCAATAATATTCCAGGAATTAATAGCAGAATTTTGACAATAGAAACTTTTAATCTTTCATTTCCAAAGTACCCTGCCAGACTTCCCATAAATAATCCGATAAATCCCGCAACCAACATGGACAAAATTCCCACTAACATGGCAATCCTAGTTCCGTGAATCATTCCGGCCATTACATCTCGACCTAGTTTATCAGTTCCCAACCAGTGCCGATACCGCCATGAGGAAATATCTTGCTTAGAAAAAGGGCTTTTAAAACGAGTGTTTTTCCGATCAATACTTGTGGGTGAGTAGGGAATTGGCGGCATCCAAACTGCCTCATAATCATGCGCTGACCATTCGGTACGAATATATTTTGCATCCCATTTAGCTAAACCCATCGCGACAGCATAACCTTTAAAAACTGGGAAATGGGTCTCTCCTGAAATTTGACAATAAAGCGGTTTTTCATTCGCCAGAAAATCGGCAGCTACTGCAATGAACAAGAGAAAAAATAGCGTGTACACAGACCACCGAGTAGCCCGTCGGCGGCGTAGTTTAGACCACAACTCTCGCCAGCCCCCCGAAAGAGGAGCATTAGATTTCTCAACACGGCTATCTATAGTTGGATTCAATAGTTATTTTAATTTTAGTAAAGTTTTCGCATTTTTTAAAATTTCCCATAATGAAAAATCTTTTCTCGCATCACTTTCCATGATTTTTTCTGAAAGCTTAATTATTTCCTTATCGGCCGTAAGATAATTTCCAGAATTATACATTGGCCTTGGATCATATTCTATGGAAAGCTGAGCAGCTTTTGCAGCCTTTTCTCCTTTTAATATATTGACCAAATAAATGGCCATATCTATTCCTGCCGAAACACCCGCAGCCGTAAGAAATTTTCCTTCTTCAATTATTCTTTCTCTCGTGGGTATTGCACCAAATTCAGCAAGTAGATTGATTGGTTTCCAATGAGACGTTGCCTTTCTGCCCTCCAATAATCCAGTTGCTGCTAAAATAATGGATCCGGTGCAAACAGTGACCGTTTTTTGGGTGGTCTCATTTATTTTCTTTATCCAGTTCAACGTATTTTTATCTTTCATCTCTCTGATAAAAGCAATCGTTGACCCAGGTATTAATAAAATATCCGCTTTTGAAATATCATCGATTCCATACTTTGCATTCAAATGAACAAACTGACTATCCGCTGTTATTTCTCCTTTCTGCTTTGCGACAAATTTGATATTTACTCCTCCTATATTTCTTAAAATTTCATAAGGCCCAATAGCATCAAGCATCGTCATTCCATGGTAGATGTATATTACTATTTCCAATTTTTTCATCAAAAAATATTTTTTACTAGATTATACGAATCAGGGGTTGGAAATAAATATATGAATCAAAGAAACATCATTTTCCAATTGAACTTGGGATAGAATTGCTTCTTACTGCTCGCTATCTCCTCAGCCTAAGTCGTTTCGCCTTTTGTTTAAAGAATAAAATACGCTCAGTAGCTAGATACAACGTTTTATCATCCCAAAAATCCAGCGCTTCGTACTGCTTCGGAAAAATAAAACCAGGTGCCTTACGCTTACGCATATTACCTTGCAAAAAACGATTTCCTCTAAAGTTACTAAATAAAAACACCTTATTCTTAACCCATGGAAAAATGCCCAAAAATCGTCCATAATTATAGGCCGTCATCGCTACGGTTTTTCCGTCAGGGCTGATACAAGCACCTGTAATTACTTTTCTTTTAAGCAATAAACTATCTACCGCTCTCACAGTATATACCCCAGGTCTAGCAGGTAAGACATAATGTCGGGTCTGATAATTACCGTATCTCGCTTTGTTTTTTGAAAATAAATGTAAGGAATCTTGGTAGTAAAAAAAGGCTTCCATATCAAAGTTTTGATCTGCTCGGGCGGGTGGAAAGTCAGTTTGTTCTTGGTACCGAAACTGTATAGAATCAAGATGGCCAGTAGTTCTTTCGTAAATATATATTTTCAGGTTCTTTCGATTATTCAAATTATTACCAAAATCTCCAATATAAATATGTCCTCGATCATCTGCTGTCAAGTCTTCCCAATCAATATTTTTAATAGTTTTAAAGGAAATGGTGTCCAGTATTTTACCATTTCTATCGGTACAATATAGGATAGGCGCATGCCCTCCATCATTATGCCACCACAAGGTATCCAACCCTTCGACCCATAATCCGGATACTTCGGTGAGTCCCGCAGGCAACCTTATCGTTTTTGGCTTGTCTTTTTGAGCAGACAGATCCGTAGGAAAGATGGATATTCCCAAAAACAGCAGCAAATTTATTCCCAATAACCATTTCACTTGGTAAAACTACAAAGTAAGTAGTAAAAAACTTGCATTTACGAAACTTTTCGTATATTATTGTATACGAAATCATTCGTATTTAAAACTTTAGATCATTCCTAAAATGAGCAAAAAATCAAATTTACCTCAACCTACAGACGCGGAGTTAGGGATTTTACAAATTTTATGGAAAGCAGGACCAAGTACCGTTCGTTTTGTTAATGAACAACTAAACGAGCAACAAGAAAAAGAAATCGGTTATACAACAACTCTGAAGTTGATGCAGATCATGACCGAAAAAAAATTGCTTAGCCGTAATACCGAAACGCGCACCCACGTATATCTAGCAGAAGCGGTACAAGGTGATACCCAAAAGGCGCTATTGAAAAGATTTGTAGACGCTGCATTTCAAGGATCTGCTACCAATCTAGTCATGCAAGCACTCGGTAATCACGAAACTTCGCAACAAGAACTAGACGAAATTAAAGCATTAATTGAACGCATCGAAAAAAGATAAATTATGGAATTCATTACAGATTTTTTTTCCGATACGGTCTTACACGCATTAGGCTGGACCGTGATTCATTCCCTTTGGCAAGGTACTTTGTTAGCGGTCTTACTCTCTGTATTGATGATGGCTTTAGAAAAGCAATCAGCTCGATTACGGTACGAGATAGCTTGCGGAACTATGTTCACTATGCTGCTAATGGCCTTAGCTACTTTTATTATTTACCTAGATCAAGATCCCAATATAATGGAGGTAACGGTGGCGTTAATGGATAATTCAGCCAACCCATCACTGACTATTATTAACACAGAAAGTAATTTTCTACAAGCCACTTTTCAAACCATCATCGCTTTTTTTGATGCTCAATTACCGCTGATCGTAAATGTCTGGTTAATTGGTTTTTTATTTTTTGCGTTTAGGATGACTGGAGGATTTATACATTTGCATCAATTGCGCCATCAGGATAATTTTCCAGTAGATAAGGTTTTACAAAATAAATTAAACCAGTTGATTCAACGAACGCCGTTGCGACGATCCGTCAAGGTTATGGAATCCGCTATGATAAAAGTTCCTATCTTATTAGGTCATTTAAAACCACTTATCCTAATTCCTGTTGGTACGATAAATCTATTGACAGAGGAAGAAGTAGAGGCCGTTTTGGCACACGAACTGGCACATATCATTCGACGCGATTTTTCGATGAATATCTTTTTCACGCTAGTAGAAATTCTATTTTACTACCATCCTGGTGTTTGGCTCATCGCCGCCACGATCCGTAGCGAACGAGAGAATTGCTGTGATGATCTCGCACTCTTTCTTTGCAAAAATCCCTTGGCTTACGCCCGTGCACTGTACAAACTAGAGGCCGCGCATAAAACAGCTCGTCTACCTGGGCTGGCGCTATCTTTTTCTAGTCAAAAAAATCAACTATTGCACCGCGTACGCCGTATTTTAAATCAACCACAAAACAAATCTAATATCATGGAAAAATTAATGGCTACTACCTTTTTACTGCTAACCATTGCAATACTCTCCGTCGGCGCTACTACTCCACTTGATAAATTAAAAGCTCACCGAGTCATTAGTACCAATGTAAAAACATTAAGTCACCCAATCGTCTATGTAGAAGCAAGTCGATTACCTACTCTAAATATCCGCCCCCAAATAATCGTACCAGATACCATTCCTACAAAAAGACGAGAGCGTCGAAAAATTATTAAAACAGAAAACGGACGAGCTATTGAAATGACTATGGAAGATGGAAACATCTCAAATCTAAAAATCGATGGCAAAGAAATTCCTGCTGACCAATATGATCAACACGAAAAATTAGTCCAAGAAATGGTGGTAGAGTTTGATAACATTCCTACACCTCCTACACCTCCTCAAATGATGGTAGAAACTCCAGTTCCTCCCACTCCTCCCGGTGCTGCTCCTAAAGCACCTACCCCTCCAGCTAAAATAAAAGAGATTTCAATTGATGATGAGGTAATCATTATTCATGAAGATGGTTCAGAAATCGTTGTTGGAGATGATGAAATTACGATCATCCGAGAAGTGGAAGAGGAAATGGAAAAGCACCATAAGGAAATGGAAAAACACCAAAAAGAGATCGAAAAGCATCATAAGAAGATAGAAGAACAACGCGAAGAAATATTGGAAAAGCAAGAAGAAATGAGGGAAGCTCATCGTGAAAAAATGGAAGCTCACCATGAAAAGATGAATGCTCATCGCGAACGAATGGAAGAGATCAGCGAATTAAATGGTAATTCAAATCAGATCATCGCAGAAAACGTAGGTCGCTCAAGTGATAAAATCAATGCTGCGATAGTAGATCAGTTGATCGCAGATGGACTCATTGATTCTCGAGAAAATTATCAATTCGAGTTGTCCGGAAAGAAATTTAAAGTTAATCGAAAAACACAATCCGACGCGTTACACCAAAAATACAAGCAACTGTATGGCGAATTATCCGGTACTCCTCTTTCAGACAAGAGTAAAATCAAAGTTGTAAAAAGTAAATTTTAAAATTCGTATATTTAATTAATAATAATAATTCTTATTCACCTGACTTTTCTCTTTTGGTAAAAAGTCTATAAAAAATTAGAAAATTATGAAAGCAGTAAAACTTAATTTATTCTCCCTCTTTATGGTCATGCTGCTCTGCACAGGCATGCACCACCTACAAGCACAACAAGAAATCAATGTAGAAACTGACGGAAAAACCATCACCATTATTAAAAAATATGTGGACGACGAAGGAATCTCCGTTACCGAAAAAATTGTCAAGCAGGTAGATGATCCTAGCGGCTTCGACATAGACAATTTTATCAGCGACATACCTGGCACTGAAATCACCATCGATGTAATGGAAGATGAGCGCATGGACTTATTGAACAATAGCATGGACCGAATGGATGCTTTCATGTTCGGAAAATCTGGCTGCGACAGCAAGTCTATGCGAAAGTCAACGGACAATCGTGGTAAGCTGGGTGTTTATCTAGATACGCGTGCCGATATTGAGGAAGGCGTACGCATCAATTCTATCGTTAAAGGCGGTGCTGCTGAGCAAATCGGAATGCAAGCCGGCGATATTATTTTGGCTATTAATGATGAAAAAACAAATGGTTATCCAGCGTTGAGCAAGGTAATGCGCGATTATAAAGTTGACGACGTAGTAAGAGTAAATTACCAGCGCGGCACAGAATATTTTCAATCAGAAGTAACCTTAAAAGGACATATTCGCCCTGAAAGAAAACCACGCTATGCCTATGTCTCTCCTTCCGATCGAAGCTATTATAAAATGGATCCTTGTAAGCCTTTTATCGGGGTTACTTTGAGTAGCCAAGGAGAAAACGGCGTACCCATTCACCGAGTTATTGAAGATACACCCGCCTCAGAAGTGGCTTTACAAAAAGGAGACCGGATCACTTCTATTGATGGAAAGAAAGTTTACTCACAGTCCGAAATCGTTCGCTTACGTGACTTGCACAAAGCAGGTGATTATTTCACTATTGGCTATACTCGTGATGGTCAGGAATATGAAGTAGAAGCACAATTTAAAGCGTGTGACTCAGAAACAGTAGTAGATGAAAAGGAAGAAGAGCAACCAACCAATCTTGCTCGACCAGATATCCAGCCAATCGTAACCAATGATTTACGACTAGAGTCTGTTACCGCTTTCCCTAATCCTACTTCCGGTAGAATTACCCTTCAATTCAAAGGAGAAGCGGTCCCTACTACCGTACGGCTAACAGATGCATTGGGAAAGATTTTGATGACCGAAAAGTTAAATGATTTCTCTGGCGAATATAACGATAGAATTAATCTTTCTAACTATCCTTCCGGAATCTATAATATTACCATTATTCAGAATGGTAAATCCTACAACGAAAGAATTGTACTCAACGCTAATCGTACTTAAAAAGCGATGCTGATAGACAATCGAGTAGGAGAAACGAGCGATGCCTTTCATCGGTCGTTTCGTCCTCTCACACCACCGAGCGTACTCTCGTACTCGGCGGTTTCTTTAAGATCTGGACAAGAGATAGTTTTCTAGCAAACTAAAAAGACCTTGT
>CALFWZ010000131.1 GCA_937928405.1 uncultured Saprospiraceae bacterium | reverse complement strand
AGATTGGTAAAAAAAGTGGAGCGCGCTACTTTTTTTCAACTCACTCAAAACAATGATACAGACTTAGTACTCCGGATGCAAAATAATCCAGAGGACCCTTCCGCCCTAGCCTACCGCGCAGGTTCTGCTTTTGTCACAGATTTATTTTTAGATGCACTTTACTTGCGGGTAAGCATGGAAATTTCCAAGCCAGCCATTCTGTCTTGGAACAGATTGGAAGCGAGACCAAGAACAAAAGAATCAACACGACCACTTCGTGCCGAAGTGCGAGACCCATTATGGTATCTCTGCCGACAATGGCAATTTGGAGAATTTCTGAGCGAAGATGCCGGCTCTTGTATGGAGATGCGGATAGATATGGAAACCACGAAGGTGGACCATTTTTCACTCAATCAAGGGGCCGCACAAAACTATGATGAAAAGGTGCCCATGGAGACCATCGTCGAAAGAGAACCAGTGCAAAAAGATTTAACCATCCGACAAGAAATGGGCGTACATTTTGAACGTCTAGTAAAAGCGAAATTAGCCGCTACTCCAGGCGCACTTTCTGTGACAATTCAAAAAAATATTAAAGCAGATTTCAGAAATACTGCCGCCTTGCAATTTTCACTTCCATTACCAGAAGTAGATTTTCCGGAGGTTTATAGCGATCCCGTTTTATTAAAAACGTATGCCTGCTTAGGCAATGGTAGAGCATTGGATGGTGGTCAGTTATATGATACCCTAAAATTAGGTACCGTTGCTTCTTCTTTTATTACCTCTACTGCCAATGCTTCTGCCTTAACTAGGGTCAATGATGCTGCCGCAGAATTTATTACTTGGTTTGAATCTATTTATAATCAACCAGCCGCTCCGACAGATACCGCCTGGAATCCTGCCCAACTGGAATATCAATTTCATTGTTCAGCCCCAACCAATGCCTCTGAAACAACGGTCATGGGCACCACGGAATATGCCAACGGTCATTTGGATTGGTATAATTTTGATTTCGAAACAGATGAAGATCGATATGCTGATACCTTACTGCCCAACAATCCAGATACTAGCCTAATTAAAAAACGATTAATTTCTGTTTTACCAACCGATCTCTCTTTTCCAGGTATGCCACTACCACGATGGTGGGCATTTGAGGATTACAAAGTAGACTTGGGAGACATCAAAGCCAACACCACAGAAGTTCCTAAATTATTGTTGGCAGAATTTGCTTTAATATATAGCAATGATTGGATGGTCATGCCTTATGATGTGAGCGTTGGAAGTCTGTGTAATGTTAAAGATATTATTGTGCGAGACGTATTCGGTCAATATACCAAAGTTCGTGCGGCAGGCCACGGCTCGGAAACAGATTGGAAACGTTGGACGATGTTTAATCTGCACCGACGCGATTTAGTCAATGGACCAGCAGACAATCGTTTGTTCGTGCCACCAGCAGTCGTACGAACGATGGAAAGTGAACCGATAGAAAAAGTAAGTTTGATTCGGGATGAAATGGCCAACATGGTTTGGGGAGTAGAACATTTGATCCCAGATGGTAAAGGTGGAAACCAAGAAGGCTGGGATGCTTCGCGAAGGTTATATGATTATTTGGTGGCTAAGACTCCTGACCCAGGCCCACCGTCTGCGATGGCAGCGAATGACGCAGCCATTCAATATCAATTAGGAACGACCGTCCCAGAACATTGGATTCCTTTTATTCCCATGCGTATAGGTGGTCCTCAAAGTCGACAGACTCAATTACGACGAGCCGCTATGCCAAGGATAATTCGGGGACGTACGCCAGACCGAATCCGTCCGCGCACGGAATTATTACGAACCGGATATAATAGCGATACCAAAACCTGGGGTCCCTATTTCTTACATCAAGAGGAGGTTCCTAGATCGGGCGCTGTTGTAGAGCGAAAATGGCAACGTACGCGTTGGATGAATGGTGGCGTGCACACCTGGTTAGGAAGACAGGTGAAGAATGGACGTGGAGAAGCGAATAGTGGTCTGGAATATGATAAGGTGGTGGAGAAGAAGACATAGGGGAATGTTGCTAGGTTATTCTATTCGTAAAAACACAAAAAGCGTCAGCAGATTCTATGCAATTCAACCTTTAGATTAGTTTGGAGAAGGAATTATTCTTCATAAAAACTAAGCAAGACTTGCTTTATCAATTGTTAGTCTTTTCACGAAATCTGCTCCAAAAACCAATCTTTCTCTGCAAATATTTCAGCGGATTCGATGCGTTGGCGCAATTGCGCACGTTCGGATTTGGTCATGACCGGGAGTTGTAAAAGCTGCCGTGTAAAAATTAAAATATTATTGTAATGCTGTTTGCGATATCCGAGATCTTTGCTACGTTGTAGATAAACTCGAAGACTATCGAGTAAACTTTCTAAGGGGGTAAATTCTTCTAGTTTATAATAGATTTTAAGTTGTAGAATACGCGCACCCAATAAAAGAAAGGAAGCTTTTGTTTCTACTTGTATCAATTGCTGGAGACTTTCTTCGAGATGACCTTGTTCATAATATAATTTACCTAAACTAAAATGAAAAAGTGGTTCTTGAAAAACAGGTTTTAAGTGTTTTTGATAATCGTAAATAAATTTTCTGGCCCAATCGTATTTTTCTAGTTTTGCTGCTAGGAAAACAATATTGCTAAACGCACTTTCCAGCATGATTCCATCTTCGAGGAGATACCCTTCTTCTAAAATTAATAAATACAATTCAAAAGCCTCCCGACCAAAAAGTGGAGAACCAGTATTCAGTCGTCGGATGGTATAATTAATCGCAAGGGTGTAAATATCCCGCATTTCCGATGGCGGAAAATAATGTTGATACGCAGAAATGGCTTCTCGTAATCGCAGAAAATTTTGCTCACTATCGACGGAACTAATCGCCAGATAACAATAATAATAAATGGCAATAGCAGGAATTTTCTGACTTTTCGGATGTTGAGCCACATACGCTAACACTTCCGTTAATAAGCCAACTTCACATTTTTCTTGATTGACAATTTCGCGAGAAAGTGCATAGCAGGCCTGCCGTAATTTTGCAGCTAGAATATAAGCATCTAAATGATCACTAACTTCTTGTAAGTTTGTTTTTTCTTTTCGATTGCTACTGCTGACATAATCGTATTTTTCGAAAGAAAGATCATGTTGGCCTTGTAGGTAATCGGTATCTCGAAAATTTTGTTTTTCTAATTCAACCCCAGCAGATTTAATCGCTGCTTTGAATAGTTTTTCTTTTTTCCTTTTCCGATAGGCTTTCGCCAAAAAGAATTTTTTATGTGTTTTGTTTTTCCGCATTTCGACCAACGCGATAAAATCTTCTAATAATTTAAAAAGGCGGGAGGTAAGCAAGTTCCAAGTTTTTACAGAATACTCCTGCTTGGGATAAATGCGCTGCCAATATTCACGAATAGAAAAAGGTTTTCCACGCATCTCCAACCAGATGCTAAATAATAACTGTACATCTCTTCGTTTATTAAAGAATGGCGTAGAAAGATAATGGTGAAAACGCGTTCTTTCTCTAGATTCAAGGGTATTTAGAACATCAAATAGCTTCATTGATCCAATATCTAATCTTATTAAGGCATAATCGCCAATTAAAATTTGTGCATAAATTAACTTAATTTATTGATTATCAAGGCATAAAGTTTTTATTTTTTGTAGAATAATGAATATTTGTTCTTTTTTAAACAAAATAATAACCCCAATTTTACAGAAAGAATAAGAATTCACATAGAAGTTGTTTAAAAACTCTCAAAATGCCTGCGAACTTAGAAAATTATCCAACTCTTCGTCTTTTTTATCCCCCATAGCGCGGCTATGCGCTCAAAAAATAGACTCCCTGCCCGATCGACGATTAGTCAGGCGGGGATTTGAATTATTTTCTTTCGTTCTCGGCTTCTTTTTGAATTATTAAACAACTTCATTTATAAAAATATATCCCATGAAAAATACACTCCTTTTTACTTTACTAATTCTATTGACTGTTAATAGTCTAAAAGCACAATGTCCACAACTAGGTTTTGTTTTTTTTACACAAGGCGAAGTAGATAGTTTTTCTATTAACTATCCGAATTGTACTGAAATAAGTGGCGGGATAAGTATTGGTTCTTCTATTAATGAGACAGAGATTTCAAATCTCGCAGGCCTCAGCCAAATCGTGTCACTGGGTGGCGGTTTAAGCGTATCAAATAATAATAGTCTAGTCTCCTTATCAGGATTGGAAGGACTACAAAGCATTGGAGGTCATTTATTTATAAAAGATAATCCAGCTTTGAATGATTTATCGGCTCTTTCTAATATTACCTCGGCCGTTATCCTTACTATTGAGAATAATGATGCCTTAGAAAATTTATCTGGCCTAGAAAATTTGAGTTCAATTATTGGGGAAGAGAATGAAGAAAGTATCCGTATAGCATACAACGATGCCTTAGTAGATATTTCTGCCTTAGATCCGACGGGAATTATCCATTCCATAG
>CALFWZ010000130.1 GCA_937928405.1 uncultured Saprospiraceae bacterium | reverse complement strand
GTTTGCTGAATAATATATCCTTCTCCAGTAGTAAGATCAACGTCCCAGTCTACTACTAGTTCTCCAGTTTCTGGTGAGTTCAATGTTCTCAAAGCGATAGTTGCTCCATTAGAATTTACAAGTTTTAAAAGTCGTATGCCTGGTACATCTGCATATACTTTTGTTGAATTTAACCGAAGATCTTGTAAGACATTAAAGACAAGTCCTCGCTCCGGCTCACTACTAGTTTGTACATCAGTGGCATTAATATCCAAGATTCCTCCTCTACCATTAAGTACTGCTTCCACATAAAAAATAAAAGGGTTAGGTAAGCTAGGTGTTTCAAAATAAAGGCCATTGGCTAGTTCAGATCCACCAGATGGTTGTACAAACCAAGCAGCATCAACAATACCAGGTGTTGTTAATTCTACGATGGTACTAGTCGATGAACAAGGATTGCTAAGCGCTTCTCCAGCAATGGATACCTCAAGCGGATCGACTTCAAAAATCTCCACTGGAATTTGGTATATATTATTGAGTGGCCGTTCGTCTTCTATGCCATTTGGTGTATGCACGGTCACTCTGAAATTAAAGTTCCCATTTAAATTTTGAATTTCTGGAATTTCAAGCGTAGCGCGTTCTCCTTTTTCTAACGATCCAGTCCAGTTTATTGAGTTATTATTGGTAGAAATTCCATTGGAAATAAAACCATAATCAATGACCGCACTCGTTAAAGTATTGTCTCCACCATTTTCAATCAATACTTCTGCGGCGAAAGCACCGTTACCACATTCCTGATCTGCGGCTCGGATATTTACCACCATTACATCATCATTTCTTTGAGGATCGGTGGGTACATTTCCTGCCGCTACCAAAAAATTAAAAGCATCTAATAAATTAATGATTCCCATTCCGTAGGTGTTGTCTTCTCCTGCCGGACCTAAATCATTGGCTGTTTGGTAGAGCGCTAATTTGATGGCCTCACCAGTTAGTTCTGGAAAAGCTTCTTTTAACAAAACAATCGCTCCTGCGGCGTGAGGCGCAGCCATAGAAGTTCCACTTGAATTTTGATAACCGGAGGTACCATTAGAAGATCGAACACTCACCCCAGGAGCCGCTACCTCAGGTTTTATTTCTAAAGATCCACCACCGCCACAATCAGAAGGTCCTCGACTTGAAAATCCGATAGCAGTAGTAGCATTTGGATTCAGCGCAGCAACTGAAAAACTGATCACTAAATCATGATTGATATCCGAAGAAGTTGAAGTTGTACTAGCGCCAGGGCCATCATTTCCAGCAGCCCAAACAATAGCGATACCCGCTGTTTCTAAGGCATCTTGAGAGTTGGCAATAGTACTCGTATTCTGACAACCTCCTTGAGATCCAAAACTATTATTAATAGCATCGGGCATATCATCAATCGTATTAGCATCACCGTCCGGATTTAGCGCAAATTGGTAATTTTGAATTTGGCTAAAACGTGCTTCATCACAAGCTCCTGTAAGGTTGGCAAGCGGAGCTGCCAACCATTTGGCGTTATGTGCTACTCCAATGGTATCATTATTTAATCGATCTAATCCACAGGTAGTCCCGGCAACGTGCGTTCCGTGGTGGATGCCATTGATCGCACAATCATTAGGTCCAGTCTCATTTCCACCAGTATAGGCATATCGATCAAAAGCAACATGATATCCTTGATAATTTAATCGTAAAGCAGGATGCACTAGTTCTACTCCAGAATCCTGAATCATTATCCGTCTTCCATAACCTGAGTACCCCATTTGCCAGAGTTTGTCAGCTTTGATAGAACGAAGTCCCAACTCACTACCGTTAGGAGAAACAGGCGCTGCGGCACTTGTCTCAGGACTAAACGCAATTTCAGGACTGATGTATTCCAGCTTACCTACATCACGTCGTAAACTAACTGCCTTAATTTGAGGAATTGACAATTCTGCTTCAATTACATTTGTTATCCATAGTCCCGTAATACGTTCTGTATTAATATTAGGCAAATTATTAAGATATTCTAATAACGGTCCTTGCGTACTAGCAGCCTTTTCCATTAGCGCTGGAATAAGAATTTGACTTCTTCTGGTAAGACTTGTTTTATTTTGATTGAAGGAAGTTCGTAATCCGAGCACGTCTACCTGATCTTCCAAAAGGATATAAACAGGTAAAGTTTCTGCTTCTGCTTCGAGCATTTGTTCCCATAAAGCGGGAGAAATTTTTTCAATATTCAATTCCTGGGCATAGGAAAAGAAAGAGAAAGCTAAGATAAAAATTAAGGTAGTTGTTATTCGCATAATTTGGTAGCTTTATGGGTGGTTTATAGTTGTAAAAAGTTGAAAGTTATATAGCGTTCCTTTTTAAGAACTTCTGAAGTAATTAAATACTAAGTACACTGTGTAATAAGTAACGGTTAAATAATAACATCCCGATTTTTCTCTGATCTTTTAATATCAGAAATCGTTATTTTTCTTGACAAGCCAAAGAGGATTCTCTCAAAAAATGCCTCATCTGATTATTAAAATATCAATCACATATCAGGAACTTATTAATTGGCCGTTACTAAG
>CALFWZ010000129.1 GCA_937928405.1 uncultured Saprospiraceae bacterium | reverse complement strand
GATTTTTGAAAAAATCGTAACTACCTTTTCGCTCTGCACGACTACTACTTACCTTATTCATTACACAGCTTTGACCTAGTTCTAACTGCTTTTTAATCTTATCATATCTGGCCTTTAGCCGAGAATCTGAAAACTTGTTTAGCATTCCTGATTCCGCTTCTATTATGAGATCGAACATAACTAATTTATTTTGAACACTAAGTTAGTACATTTGTGTGTGAACGGTAGCCGACGGCAGGCGGGCAGCTTCAATTTCCCTACTAACGTGAAAAAAATAGTTTTAAAATGCTGATTATCAGTTTGTTAAATGTAATCATTCTTAGGCATTGAGGTTGAAGTTAACGCTTCAAAATAAAATCCTTTCTATTTTTTCCAAAACAAAAAATCGATTGACACCTACAGATGCCAACCAATTTTCAATCTTACTAGTTGGTGAAGCGAATCATTACTTCTAAACCCTAACCACTTCGTAGACTACATGACCATTATATTCCACAATGGCTTTATAATATATTCCGTCAAAATAATAATACACCCTACCATCTATTTCAAATATCTCATAACCATCGGGTAGATAATCGACGATGGCTCCAATCGGTGCATCCACTACCTCATAATAACCATCTCGTCTTGGTGTATAATACGTACCATAGTGGTAGAAATAGTCGCGTCCAAAATGAACAAAGCGAAACGGATTTGGAGGAAGGATCGTGATACGGATTCCAATCGGTGCCCTGGCTACAATATAACCACCATTGTGAGGGCGGTAAAAGATGCCTCTGTTATAGCGATAATTTGTATTTCTGAATCTGATATTCGAGGCGGTTCGAGGAAAATTATTAACTCGTGTTCCTCGTCTTGGAAAATTACGGAACTGGTTCCCACGAGTATTGGCTCTAGCATTGGCAACTCTATTGTTATTTATCCTAGAATTATTTCCTCTAGTGTTAGCAGATCTATTGTTATTTATCCTAGAATTATTTCCTCTAGTGTTAGCAGATCTGTTGTTATTTACGCTAGAATTATTTCCTCTAGTGTTAGCGGCTCTGTTGTTATTTATTCTAGAATTGTTACCTCTAGTGTTACCAGTTCTAGGATTATTAGAACGGGTTTTATTGGCTCTATTGTTACTAGCGAGGGCCTCATCAGATCTGGAACTTCGTTCTACGGTTCCTCTTTGAGTTTGAGCAAATGATTCTGACGGTAAAAAAATTATTAGAGAGAAACAGGCGAAGAGCATTCCTAAAGATACCCTGAATTTACTTTTGTTATTTTCCATAATGATCTTTTTTGTGAAAAAAACTTAAAAAAGCTTCTTTCTATGATTAATTTACCTCTTAGACAAGACTTAAATTGATTTTCCTTCTTAATAAAAAGTTAAGGATTCCACTTGAAAGGTTAAGGACTTTACGCTAATCTAGGTAAATTGATCTTTTGAGTTTTTAAATAACTTCTTACTATAAAGAGAGAATTCGTAATTTCGCCCCTGAAAATTATCAGTTTTTTCTACGAATGATATTCATTGCAGGAATTAGTATTGCTCTTTTCATTTCAGCCTTGTTGCTGTCAAAATCGAATAAATCTAGCGCAGATTATATTCTGGTCGTTTGGATGTTATTAAATGCTTTTCATCTTACACTTTTTTATTTTATTATTAATGGAACGATCTATTCGTATCCATTCCTTATTGGATTAGTTTTCCCCTTACCATTGCTGCATGGTGTTTTACTTTATTTTTATGTTTCTTTAGTTACCAATCAATTTCCCAAAAACAAATGGGTAGCTGCCTTGCATTTTATTCCATCGATGATCACCTTGCTCTATCTTATCCCTTTTTTCTTATTGCCAGCCGCTCAAAAAATTGAAATTTTTCAGAATCAAGGAAAGGATTACCAACGTTTTCAACAAATTCTATTGATGGCCGTATTCCTGTCTGGAATCATCTACGTCATCTGGTCAAGTGTTATTTTAAATAATCATAAAAAACGAATTCGTCACCAATTTTCAAGCGTCGAAAAAATCAACCTCAACTGGTTACGGTTTTTGACTTATGGACTAGGATTGATCTGGACGTTGGTCATTTTTGTTCAGAATGACTTTGTCATCTTTATCGGGGTTTCTGTATTTGTCATTCTCATTGGATTTTTTGGAATCCAGCAAACGAATATTTTTGCGGGTCAACCGCTGCCTGACAAAAAACTAGCGCAAAGCCCAGATATCACAGAAATAGAACAAAAGGAAAAGTATGCCACCGCAAAATTGTCTGACGAAAAATTAGAAACTTATTACACGTTGCTTAAAAAACTAATGCGAGAAGAGAAGGTCTATACCGATGCGGAACTTTCCTTATCCCAATTGGCGGCAAAAATGGAGATTCATCCTAATTATCTATCCCAAATTATCAATAGCAAAGAGCAAAAGACATTCTATGACTTGATTAATACCTATCGGGTGGAGGAATTCATAAGACTCAGCCGTCTTCCGAATAACCAGCAATTTACCTTACTCTCCTTGGCTTATGAAGCAGGCTTCAACTCCAAATCTTCCTTTAATCGGTATTTCAAAAAAATAACCGGCCAAACCCCTTCTCAATACGTAAAGACGCAAAAAGTCTAAAAATTTGGCTAAAATAAGGGTCCAATAGGTGTCAACTAACAAGCTGACCCGCTGAAACCTCCCATCTCACCTATGTTTGCGGCATTCGTTCACAAAATTTTATCAATATGAAAAAGAATGCAATGCTTTACTTAGGGCTCTTGTTAGCCTTTGTTTCTTGCTCTGAACCACTAGAGATGGAAAGTCCCGGTCTCTTGGTTCCACTGACAGTCATGGAGGATTCCTCATTACCCACTATCCAAATTGGCGATGTTCGCCTCCATTCGGAGGCATTTGGCAACCCGGCTGATCCCATGCTGGTCGTAATTCACGGGGGGCCAGGCGCTGATTATCGAGGTCTTCTGAATTTTAAGGATCTAGCGGAAGACAGCTTTTACCTTGTTTTTTATGATCAAAGAGGCTCCGGACTTTCTCAAAGACTAGCAAAAGATCGTTATGATGAAGTCCAATTTTTTATCGACGAACTAGATGGCGTTATCAATCATTATCGCACTGATCCAGCACAGAAAATTTTACTGGCAGGACATTCTTGGGGAGCCATGCTGGCTACCGCTTATGTCAATCAAAAGTCTGATGAGATCACTGGCTTGGTCTTAGCGGAGCCGGGTGGTCTAACCTGGGAACAAACGGAAGCGTATATCTCTAGGTCTCGTGCTTTAAAAATATTTGAAGAAACCACGAATGATTTTGTTTATCTAGACCAATTCATCACTGGTACGGATCATAATACGCTGGACTATAAAATGGCACTTTCTACTGCCGGTGATATTAAAACAGGAGATCCGACTTTAGCACCATATTGGAGATTTGGAGCAGTTTGTAATATGGCCTCTATCGAATTGGCAATGGATCAACCTGAGCAAATTAATTTTACCACCAATTTGAATGCTTTTAACAAAAAAGTATTATTCGCTTATAGCGAATTAAATGAGGCGTATGGTTTAGAACATGCTCAATTGGTATCCGAACCTTTTCAAGATGTAGAATTGGTAGAGATCGCCGGGTGCGGACATGAAATGCCACATTTTGGTTGGAACAACCTTTATCCGATTGTAAAAAATTACTTAAATGAAATCCTTTAAATCATGAAATATATTATCACATTCATTGGCTGTTTAAGCTTAAGTTTTACGTTTGCGCAAAACATCAACTGGTCTTCACAAGACCAAAAACAAAATAATTTTATTTACCTAAATAAGGGTTTCGACTATGGTCTAACCGTTCAACTAGGATATGCTTATCAACTGAATCTTTTTAACCAGACGCTAATTACAGCGGATATTTCTGTTCCGATGGGAAAAGATTTCTTCGACGATTACAAAGGTCGATTAACGATGCATTCAACGATTTTTAGCTTTGGTGATTTTACCATGTCTGGAAAAATTGCTGGAATCGCTCGAAGGTATGAAACAAAATTGGTGCGTATCAACAATTTTGGAGCAGAAATGACTGCAATACTTGGTTATTATAAACCCAAATTTCATATAGCTGCTGAGTTTGGCTTCGACAAAGCCATCTCTACCCATTTGAAACATCAAGGACTTTTAAAAGAAAACTTCCCAGAAATTACCGATGGCTGGTTTGTTCCTACTGGAGGAAATTTTAATTACGGTATTCAAGCCAGTAAAACCATCGGGCAACGTTTTGAACTGTCCTTGCGGTTAGGAACAACGAGCGCTGAAAAAGGTGGGCCAGATGCCTTGCTGCCAGTTTATGGAGTGTTCGGTTTATTATTTAGATTATAATCACTTAAAAAATTATTACCTGGTGTAATGTAAGAGGTGATCGAATTCCGATTGGAAATGGACGGTGTTGGAAGGTAACTTTCAGCCCGTTCTTCCAATTTTAGGATACTTCCTACGGCTAATAATTTTTTGTTCAGTCTTGCTTAGAATTCTACAATAATTTGTAACTTGTAGAAAGGTATTACTGGTTGAGGAAAAAGAACCTATAAAAACTAGTAAAACAGTCTGAGTAAAATGATTTCAATAATTATTTTTTGAAATAAAATCAATAGTATGAATCGACTACTAATAACATTATTTCTACTAATTCCTATCTGCGCTTATTCACAAGTAATTATCAATGAGGTGCAATCGTCTAATTCATCAACCATTGCTGATAACTTTGGAGAGTTTGATGATTGGATTGAACTCTATAATCCGGATGATGGACCTATTGACATTAGTGGGCTAGTATTAAAAGACAATGTCGATACTTGGCGAATACCTGATAACACGGTAATTCTTCCTAATGAATTTTTATTACTTTGGGCGGATGATGAAGAGGAACAAGGTGCGTATCATACCAATTTTAAACTTTCTGCGGCCAATGGAGAATTTCTTGGACTTTTTGCATCAGATAGTATAACGGAGATAGAATCTATCAATATTCCTCCTTTATCAGAAGATCAAAGTTATGGGAAATGTATAGATGGAACTTGGTCAGTAATAAGTGATCCTACACCGCTTGCCATCAATGGTTGTCAACTTACCAATACCGAGGAAATAAACAATGATCTAGCCATTTATCCGATCCCTTCGTATGGAATACTTCATGTTGATCTAGGATTCCCACTAAATGATCCGGTTAAATTTTATTTGTTCTCTATAAATGGGAAACTGGTGTTAGAAAAAAACTATCACCTAAATTCATTTACCGTTGATCTGAATGGATTGGTTGCTGATCTGTACATTCTAAAGTTACACACAGAAAAAGGCTTGTACATAAAAAAAATACTGCTTTCAAAATAAAGGTAATCGCTTATTGAAACTGATTTGAAAGGTACAGGTTGCCCATTTCTGTGGTGGAATGTTGAAGTTTCGCCTTCAAATTATGGATCAAAAGAAAAATTTCTAATATAGCAGAACTTCTAATCTCATTTGCTTGCTATCAAACATTTAAATTAAATAAAGGTGGATACATTGGATATTTAGCCTTTACAAGCAAGGGCAGTTTGATCGAATACTATCAACAAAAATATGGACCTGAATTGATATTTAGAGCGCGAATGGTAATAGCTCCACAAGCCGCTTTAAAATTAATTCAGACGTATTTAAAATTAAATACACTGTGTAAAAAGTTGCTTTAGATTTTGAATAGGTTATTTATGGTGAGTACGAGTCTAATATTTTTGAAAATAGCCGTAGCTATTTGATGAAATTTAGAGGAAGTAATCGCCAAAAAGAAGCATTCTAAAATTTAAATGAATTTATTACACAGTGTATTAAATCTTAAAAAATGAAAAAGAAGATAGGATTTGATCATCGGATAGGGGACGAAAACGTTCAGTTGAATGAAAAGATTTAAAAATTTATCAAAGAATAATTAAGTCTCATTCAAATGAACAATCAATTGAAGATAAAAGATCCATAAAGCATATTAGCTTAAGATTGGAAATGGAAGCGTACCTAGAATCTACAAATCCTCATATTACAGTTGCAGGTTCATTTTTAGAGCAATTATTGATAATCTATGATGTGCAGAAATCCCAGTTTGCCGAATTCATTGGATTAGAAAAAACGAATCTTTATGCATTATTAAAAGGTAGAAGAAAATTCAATAACGTCATTGCGACTAAAATTGGTGAAATTTTTAATATTGATCCTGAATTATGGTTATTTATTGAAGCCAAAAACGAAATGAAGGCGTATCTATTTCAATGTAACGTGCACGAAGATAAGCAGGAATACAAACTTGCCAATTTACTAAAAAAAAGAAAATAAGGAACAGAAAGGATTATAAACCCCGCACCGCAAAACTCCCCCAATCTTCGTATTTTTACCTAATATTTATTTTACCTAAAATAATACTGGTATGCGTATTCTTTTGTCTTTTCTATTTATACTAATATTGCTAAATATTGGTTTCGCCCAAGAAATTGAAACGAATAAATCTCCTTATCCAGACCAAGAAATACTTGACCTCAAAATCGACGTAGTATACCTTGCTTCTGATTATCTTGAAGGCCGTCAAACTGGAAAGCGAGGGGAAGCACTTGCCGCCGAATACATTATTCACCGTTTTAAAGAACTTGGTTGGACGCCCAAAGGAACGGACGGAACTTGGCTGCAAGCTTTCCCTTTTAAGACCATTACCAACCCACATGCCAATCCGGACGATGCGCCCATCGCTGGCACCGGACAGAATGTAGTTGCTTATCTCGATAATGGCGCGGCCAATACCGTCGTGGTAGGAGGGCATTATGACCATCTAGGATGGGGTGGCGTAGGTGGCTCTTTACATGCGCACGAAGAGGCGATTCACAACGGAGCTGACGATAATGCGAGTGGTATTGCTGCGATGTTGCGCATGGCTAAGGTTTTAAAAGAGCGAAAAGTAGGTACGCAAAATAATTATTTATTCATCGCTTTTTCAGGAGAAGAATTAGGGTTGTTTGGCTCTAAATATTTTGTTAATAATCCTACGATTCCTCTGGAGTCTATCAATTATATGCTCAATATGGATATGGTTGGACGACTCAATAAAAAGCGAGTGGTTGCTGTCAATGCAGTCGGTACCTCTCCCGTCTGGAATGAAATTTTACCTGCCATCAAAAGAGGTGGACTAGAAATTAAAACCACTGATTCTGGAATCGGACCTTCCGATCATACTTCTTTCTACCTAAAAGATATTCCAGTACTACACTTTTTTACTGGACAACATCGTCAGTATCACAAACCAGAAGATGATGTTCCATTGATTAACTTTCCAGGTATTTATGATGTGTCTGAATTTTTGTTAGCGATTATTGAAAAATTGGATGACAAAGGTAAAATTGAATTTACCGAAACCAAGCAAAGTGAAACTAGAGCAGCGGCTGCTTTTAAAGTAACCTTGGGCGTAATGCCCGATTATGTATACACGGGTACTGGTATGAAGATTGACGCTGTCATCAAAGGTCGAGTTGGCGATAAAGGTGGGCTTAAAGACGGAGACATCGTTCTAAAAATCGGAGATACCGAGGTAAAAGATATCTACGAATATATGGAAGGTCTAAGCAAATTTAATGCTGGCGATAAGGCGCCGATAATGGTTAAACGTGGTACGAAAGAGGTTACGGTGGAAGTGACTTTTTAGATGATTTTTCTATCAAACATCAATACTGTGTCAATTTGATCTTGGAGAGATCATATTACCTTAGACGAGAACGAATAGTATCGAGGATCGACTAGAACGGACGTAGTATGAATTCATAATCATCAAATCCTACAACACCACCAACTTCTTAACAATCTTCCTATTGTCCAACTCAAAAGACAACCAATATCCCCCAGCCGTTAAACCTTCCAGGCTTATTTGGGAATCATCCGACCATCTTTGTTGAATGAACGATCTGACAAGTTGCCCCGTTGAATTATAAACATGGAGCGCGCCAGTAAAAGACCTATCTAGTTTCATTTTTACCAGATCTTGCGTCGGATTTGGTGTTAGCTTCAACCCTATTATTTCGGTATCCGCTATATCTTCAGTAGGGACGGTTCCATCCACCAATACACGAACATAATCTTGCACCGAATAAAACTTGGTGGGTTCACTAGGATAACTATCAAATGCGGTAAACCTTAATAAATATTCACCCGGTAAAGAAAAATTCGTGGTCGTTTCATAACTATTTGGATTGGCAAAAGTTACCACACCTGGACCTGATATCTTATCCCATCGTGCGGGAAAGTCATCTCTAGAAACACTGTCTAGCATGACCGTTGCATTTAAAGTAATTGAATTATTTAGATCTGTGGTTATATCTGGGCCAGCGTCTACGCCATAATTAGTACTTATTTCTGGAAATGGCCAGGAGGGATCGAGTGGACTAGGGAGATGTCTTCGATAAAAATGTCTACGTAGGCTATTATATTCATCTGGATGTTGGTGGCCAAGAAGTGGCGCATGTAACAATACTTTGGGCGCGATAATTTGATTATAAGCCGCAAAGACGGTAGCAGAAGGAGTTATGGTATCCCGGTAACTAATAATGTGATAAGTAGGAAAATCTATATGCTTGTTTAGATGAACCGCATCGTAATATTTTACGGCATCAATCGTCTGCGCTTCGTGAACAGGATCATTAACTTCAAAGCGAGATTGAAAAATATAATAAGGGAATCCACTTGCTTTATTTTCTAGAATGCCTGAATGCTGACAAAGTGCTCCGTTGCTTTGGGCCATAAGGCTAACTCGATCATCAATCCCTGCTAGCAACATACTTAGTCCCGCACCTTGACTGACTCCGTTGACGACGACGTCGCCCGTAAAATCACTTCGAGTTTCTAAATAGTCAATGGCGCGGATCGCACCCAATAGGGCGTAGCGGTAATAAATTTCGTTTGGATCATTTGTTTCATTGAGATCATATCCGACAGGGTCTGTCTGATCAACGGGAACATTGTGCACACTAAGACTAAAAGATAAGGCGCCGACCCGTTCTGCTAGAATATTCTCTGGAACAACAAGTCCGGGAGAATTGCCAAAAGGAGGAAAGGTGATGATGGCTGGATGAGGACCGGGCGTATTCGGAACGGAGAGCAGACCATAGACCCGACGCCCTTCAATATTTCTAAGGCTGACTCGATAGGTGGTTGAATTATCATGTTCTTCAAATAAGCTGATCTGTAAATCGAATGGAATGGCTGCTAATAATGCTTTTTGGGTATCCCAAAATTGATCTAAATCTGCCGGTGGAGCTCCAATCGCTGGAATAGAAAAAGGATCCACCGCTGCGGCTGAAAACGCTTTATTTCCGTTCATGGACACTTCGCAAAGCAGCATACCCGGTTCTGTGCTCTGATAGGGTATAGCAAGCGTTTGTCCAGCGACAATATCAAGGGTACCTGTTGCTAGGGGAGGAACGAACCGATCGTAAAATATCTTATAACTAACCGCTCCTGTTTGGTTACTACTTACTTGGAAATTGACGGTCTCATTGATCTGATAGAAAGCATTCATACGCTCAGTAACCAAATCGAGTTGCCCTAATAAATTTTGAGAAAAGAATAAAAAGCATAGTAATATATTGAACTTCATGGAAAAAGGGTCTAATAAATATAGGATAAATAATATTCTCAAAATAAAATTATAAAACCATAAGTCATTGAGAATCAATTGGATGAAGAGTGGATCGTAAAAGTAAAGATAAGAATTTTAAGATAATTTTAAGGAAATTCGTTACTAATTAAATTTTACCTCGTCACAAATGCAACAATTTTAGATTTTTTTTAACCTTTTAATATTTTAAATAAATAAAAACTTATGGAAAGCTTAATGGCAAAATCAGGCGTATTAATCGAAAATTTAATAGCCTGGGCACCAAAGCTCGTTGGAGCAATTTTAGTTTTACTTATCGGACTGTGGATCGTTAACATGATCACAAATGCGATTTCTAAAGCGATGTCAAAATCTGGCCTTGATCGAGATGTAATTCCTTTCTTAACTTCAATGATCAGTGTAATCTTAAAGGTAATGTTGGTCTTAAGTGTAGCAGGAATGGTAGGAATCGAAACTACTTCTTTTGTTGCTTTAATCGGTATGGCTGGATTGGCTATCGGTATGGCGTTACAAGGTACACTTGGACATTTTGCTTCTGGCGTTATGATTTTAATTTTTAAGCCTTATCGAGTAGGTGATTTAGTTAATTTGCAAGGAGAGCTAGGACACGTAGAGGAAATTCAGGTTTTCAACACGATTGTTAAATCGCTGGATAACAAAAAAGTAATTATTCCTAACGGTATTGCTACTTCTGGTATCATGACTAACCTATCTGCTAATGAATACCTAAGAGTTGATTTGAACGTAGCGATGCCTTACGAAGAAGATTTTGACAAAGTACAAGGTATTATTCAAGAGGCAATTCGCCAGACACCTAAGGTACTTAGCAATCCAGCTCCAGTAGTAGAAATTGAAAAATTTGACGCACACAACATCCTTTTAGCAGTACGTCCATTCGCAACTTGTGAAGACTACTGGGATGTATACTTCGGCACTTACAAAAATGTAAAAGCTGCCCTAGGAAAAGCTGGTATCAAAGTGGCTTACCCAACGCACAGTGTGAAAGTCTCTGAGGGTAAATTAGCCATGGCTAACTAATTCGGTTATTCTCTTAACTCAAGATAGTAACAACACAACTACGGAGTGGTCGTCATTTTTGGCGGCCACTTTTGGTTTTGTTGAAAGGTAAATGAGGTTTATGGATTACCTTGATGGGTAAAATAGAAAAACCCCGATACGCATACTGCGTATCGGGGTTTTTTGGAATTTGACTTTAAGGCTTTTTTACATCTTGCCCATTGCTTTGGTAAGCGCTGTAAACAAAAAAGGCAATGTTACCCAAAACCATTCAGGTTTGATGAAAAGAAAGGCCAAACAGGCCACTAGACTTACTAAAGTCATCATCCAATATTTTCCGGTAGAAGTTTCTTCTGTATTCATATCTTAAGGAAATTAAGTTTTAATAATTGATGGTGCAAAGCTAATCGAAACTTTACAAAAACGTAGCCGATTTTGGATATTATTTCTAAGGATTGAAGTTTTGTGGATTTAACCCTTTTCTTAAATACTGGAGAACCACCTGAAAGGGTAGAAAATGGCAAAATATCTATAACCTAGCGGTTAATTCAACAAAGTTAGGTGTATTTTATGTTTGGTATATGATAATTTAAAATAATTTGTTTATTTTGTCAAAAAATGAGGAGATGAATGTCAATACCAATACTTGGAACCGGATTCGTTATACCCTTTATCAGCCTTTTTATGACCTGGCTGGTAACTATTTTAATAAATATCGGAAGTTATCTATTGAGGCATTAAATTTACGCTCTACGGATAAAATACTCATTGTGGGGGCTGGAACTGGACTAGATTTAAATTATCTAGATCAACAGAAAAATATTACCGCCATTGACATCACCAGTAGCATGGTAGCAGACTTAATGGGTAAGGCAGAAGAGTTACATTTACCCGTAGAAGCCTTGGTCATGGATGGTCATGTATTAGAATTTTCTGATAGTACCTTCGATGTGGTTATTTTGCATCTGATTGTGGCAGTCATCCCTGATCCTGATCGTTGCCTTTCTGAAGTTCGTCGAGTACTAAAGCCTAAAGGGCGTTTTACGATCATGGATAAATTTATTCCTCCTAATGGTCAGGTTAGTTTTATACGCCGTCTCTTAAATCCTTTTACCAATTTCTTTTTTTCGGACATTACCAGAGATGCTAACCCCTTGCTGGATAAGGCAGGACTGGCCATTACGCAGGACGATGCCTACAAGTTCGGTATTAGAATCATTCAAGGAAAAAAAGGAAAGAAACCCCGAGTAAGTGAAATTGTAAAGGCAAAGACGAATGTCTTTTCAGAAAACAGTATTGATCTTCCAATTACTACTTCCGCTTCTACAACTCGTATTCGTCAAAAAAAGAAAACAGCCTCCAAAGTCCGTTCTCATGAACTAAACCTTAACGTGCTAAATCGGTTTCCAGAATTAGAAACCAAAAGATTAATTCTGCGTCGTTTTGCAGTGACCGATGCGACTGCTTATTTTGAACTAAGATCGAATGAAGCGGCCATGCGTTTTATGGATCGTCCCCACTTTAATAATACAGCAGAAGCCTTAGCAGCGATCAAAGATACCCATCAGAATTTCAGAAATAAAACAGGAGTTTGGTGGGCCTTGGCTGATAAACGGAATAATAATTTTATGGGGTATGTCGGATTTAAAGATATTGATCAAAAAAATAAATCTGCCGAAATTGGTTATGTGCTGCATCCCGATTACTGGGCTAGTGGTTGGATGACGGAAGCCGTTGAAGCAGCTTTGGACTTTGTATTTGAAGAACTTAACCTGCATCGGGTTAATGGGGATATCAACCCCAACAATGAACCTAGTCGCGGACTCCTGCTAAAATTTGGTTTTCAAAAAGAGGCTTACTTCAGAGAAGATTATTATTTTGCAGGTGAATTTTTAGACAGCGAAATTTATGGATTGCTGGCCTCAGAATATAACCTCGAAAATAAATAAATGATCCGTTCTAACGCGCATGCTTTTGAAATTTTAGAAAAATCCCAACACGGAATTCCTTACGAGGCTATTCGTTATCTTTACTATCAGCCAGCTGGCGACGATATTCGAGATAAGGTTATTTATTGGCTTGAAAATGCTTATAATGAAAAGGTATTAAATGAGCAGAAAAATCACGCGCCCAACGCTCCATTATGGTATGCGATTTTAGCGGAAAACTATATTACAGAAGATTTGCTCGATCCGGTAATGAATTTATTCTCCACCACAGAAGAAGATTGGGATTTATTGAATGAACAAGGAGTTGTTTTGCTAAACCTCTTATGCAAAAAATTAGGTGATACGGCGATTACCGCCTTTTTTAATAAAATTCTTGAACAAATTAAAGTTGATAGTAAATTTCCTTACTTATATCTTTTTGAATCTTTTAAATTTATTAATCCAGACAAATATTCTGATAAGATTCTTGCCTTGTTAGATACTAAATCGCATTGGCTGGTCGAGTTGCTTGGACATTTTCCTTGGATGCAGTTTTCACAAAAAAAGCATTCAGAATTACTGGCAAAAATTTATGAAAAATTGGAGTTGATAAGGTTAGAATATGAAATGATGGAAACACTGGATCATATTGATCGAAAAATTTTGAGAGGAATAATCATCTGTCAAGATAGCCTCAGCAAATTTGATTACCCGAAGGTTAAAATCAAACACCATGAACGGGAGGATTGGGAAGCTTATCTGCGGAGTCAAGAAAATTTGTTTGAGCAACCTGAAGAACCAACTAAAACGCCTCCTTCATCAATTAAAAGGCCGGCTAAAAAAATAGGCCGCAACGCACCTTGTCCTTGTGGTTCTGAAAAAAAGTATAAGCATTGTTGTTTAAAGATTTAACCAATAGGTGACTTTCGCCACAATAGATCGATTACGCGCACCAAATTGATCCCAAGGATTCGTTAAATAATTATCCGTGTAGACTAAAAAGAAGTCGGAGACTGGGGCATAACGCCATTGAAACCGTGCGTTGATATTCATATTGTCTAATTGGGAATTATATTGCACTAGGGCCGTCAGGAATAAATTTTTAGTAAAGGTTAGATCAAATCTTGGACCGACCAACCATAAATTAGCGGGCTTAAATGGATCATCTAATACAATGCGGTTGTAACCATACTCTAAGGAGAATTGACCAAAAGGTTGAAAGCGATAATTTAACCGACCTCGAACACCCCAAATTGATCCATTAAAAAATTGACCAAAATTGGCATTGATCCGATAAGAAAATTCTTTACGAACGTCCGACCGGTAGGATAATTCTAGACTGGTATATTTAAATCTTTCACCTGCTGCCAGGAAGACAGAATCGTCTTGAATTCTAGTAGGATCAAAATCATCTAGGAGCGTAACATCTTTATAACACAAGCGAGCCTCTATGCTCGTTGTATTTTTAAATCGTGCCTCGTAGAACAATCTTCCTTCCCATTCCCACAAACCAAAATCGCGAATTATCTCATTGTCGTCTGCTCCAAGTTTATAAAAAATTTGGGTATCAAACCCAATTCGATGGCGATTGACAATAGACTTTTCTGATTGGAAAAAATTGATAAATCCTTCTGGGCTCAAGTATAAAATGTCTTTTCGCTGAATAAATCCCACTTTAGCGTCAAACCCTTCGGATACGATATACTGATCTATTCCGATTCGAAAGCGAGGTACTTCGTAATACAAGCGGAAGTATTGTGCGTCTCCATCTGCGGTTGTCTCGGGCGTAAAGGCATGCTGGTAACTCATCTTTCCCGACCAACGATTATCGGCCGTGGCAAGACGATATTCTAGACCACCGACTCGGTTGTAGGTTGGCAGTTCACCACCAAAATTGCTAGGATTGATAGATTGTTGATTGACAAAGATTCCAACAATTTGCGAACGAGAAAAAACCGTTTTTTCTAGTGCAGCTACCGTGTAATTAATTCCCGGAAGGTCGTTGCCTACTTGTTTGGCGGTTTGCATATTGAGCAATCCAATTCGAGCTCGATCATTTATTTTTCCACTAAGTCGAGAGCCAAAAAGAATGGTATTCTGAATGTTTTGTCCAGTAGCCGTATCTTGAGCGACGCCGATCCGTCGAGAGAAAAAGGGATTGACTCTTGGATGACCAAAACTGCCAAAGAGATCTGCGTTTTCTAAAAAAAACTGCCTTCTCTCTGGAAAGAAAATTTCAAAGCGATCTAGATTGGTAACCTGACGATCCACCTCTACCTGTGAAAAGTCTGGGTTGACCGTTAAGTCTAAATTTAAGCCAGCGGTAATTCCAATTTTAGCATCCCCACCCACCGCAAAGTCGGAACTAGGTTTTCCATTAGGTGCTCCTTCAAAGTCTCTAGCTCCCGCAGCTGATAAATAGGGAATAGCCGCAAAGTTAGTTCCCGGTTTTTTTAAAGGTTCGTCCCAGATGATTTTACCCATATAGGTCAGATCCATCACAATTCGATTACGAGGAATATTACTCCAGGTCGAATATTCGTTGAGTTGGGTATCATTTCGATAAGCATTAAAACGCCATTCGGAAGCACCTTCTTGGTATCGGATGGTCTTAAAGGGAATAGCAAATTCGCCTATCCAATAATCATCATAGGACTTTGAAGTACCTCGCCACTTATTGTCCCAAGAACTACTAAAGTCACGTCCCTGTCTTCCTCCATTGGATATTAAAGCTTCCCTTCTAACACCATAAGGATTTAAGCCAAACAGAAAAGCATTCGTCGCATCACTATAGGTATCGAATAAAATACTAATGTTGTCATTTCCACGAAAACCATAATCTCTCCTTAGGCTAGGTGTAATAAAATCATTCCCATTGCTATAACATTTGACCGCGACATAGAGGTTCTGGTCGTCGTAGGTCATATATATTTCTGTTTGTCCATTGGCAGAAATGGAATCTAACGGAAAGTATTGCCAGAAAGGAAATTGGATATTGTCTTTGTTCCAGGCTACTTCATCGAGCACACCATCTAAGGTGATTTTTTGATTGGTTTTCTTAATATAAATTTCAGGACCAATATACTGAGTAGCATTATCTTGCCCGCAGATCGGAATGGTTATTACTGAGCAGAGTAATATAAATAGAGAGGTAAATATTTTTGGCAAGATTTGGTAATAATTTGTTTTTTAATAATAAAATTGTTTGTAATCCAATACGAAAGAAATAACTTACCTTTTCGATTGGCAAGCATTATTCATTATTTTCCATAGAATCATCCTCCATACAAGACCACATCCACTCGGCGCATTTCGGCAGCGTCACCTTGAGCGTTGGTAGATCCTTTTCCTTCCAATTTAACAATCTGATCGGTGGCGACGCCTTGAGCGCGAAGATACGCCATGATTTTTTGAGCACGTTGTTCTGAGATCCATTTATTATAGTCTTTACTACCACTACCATCTGCGTAACCGATCACCTCAGCGCTCCAGCCACGTTTTTTCTTTAGTGTTTTTGCTAGTGCTTCAAGTTCTAACAAATCTTTGTGTGTTAGCGAATATGAATCGGAGGCAAAAAAGAATTGGACCCGTTTTTCTTCTTTTTGTGCAACTGTTTTTTGTACAACAAGTTTTGGGGTCATCTGTTTAGGTTTGAGCTTTAAAAGTGCTCGGGCTGGGTCTAAATGTCCGGTTGCTGCCACAAAACGAGCATCAATAAAATAATCATAATCTGGTTCGTTGATTTGAAAACTATAACCCTTGTTGCCTGGCAGGCAGATAAAAAAACCACCTGTTTCATTAGTTTGAACATAGCGGTGTTCTTCTTCTCGACTGATTTTTATATAGGCAGGTACGGGGTCGTTGGTGACCTGATTGACCACCTGTCCTTCTAACAAAATGGTCGGAGCAGGACGAAATTTTTCAGGCAGTTCAACACTATAAATATCAAGACCACCAGATCCACCTGCTCGTGCTGAAGAGAAATAAGCTGTTTTCCCATCTGCATGCAGAAAGAAACCAATTTCTTTTCCAGGAGAATTAAAAGGATAATCTAGATTTTCTGGTTGGGACCAAGTTTCTTGGTTTTTACGGGCGATAAATAAATCACCACTCCCTTGTCCGGGATGTCCAGTTGACGTAAAAAATAGGGTGTTTCCGTCGTTGGAAATATAGGGTGCTTCTTCATCACCAGCTGTATTGATATTTGGACCCAAATTGATAGCTTGACTCCAAGAGCCATCAGAGTTTTTGACACTCATCCAAAGATCTGCTCCTCCTTGTCCACCTGCTCGATTGCTAGTGAAATAAAGTGTTTGACCATCACAAGTGACCGAAGGTTGTGAATCCCATTCTGGACCGTTGAGACCTCCAGCTAGCTTTTGGGTTGCTGTAATTTCTTGATTTTCAAAAATGGCTTGGTAAATATCACAGCCTCCTTCGCTGTCTGGTCGAAAACATCCCGTAAAGTAAAAGCGTCGTCCATGCGCTTCTAATTTAGCCATTCCTTCATTTTTATTGGTATTGATTTCTTTGCCATAGGATTTTGCCTTAGTCCAGGTGCTATCAATATTTTCACTTCGGAAAATATTTTGATTTCCACGACGATCCGTGCGGGTAAAGATCATCAGATTACCCATATTGTTGACGGTCGGTAAATAGTCATCTACTTCAGAGTTAATTTCAGTTGGTAGCGGCTTGGCTGCTGGGCCATCGGGAACATTGTTGGAAACCTGCTCTATATATTTACAATTGTTTAACCGTTCCTCCAAAAGAAGGTCATAGTCGATTTCTAAGCCAGACTCTTTCTGCTTATTAGCGTAGGACTTATCTTTTAGTTCTGTGAATTTAGTATAGTAGTAGCGGGCCATATCGGCCTGTCCTAGCCGAAAATATGCTTCTCCACACTCAAAAAAAGCTGCCCTAGAGAGTTTTTCGTCTAGATCAAAAGAGGTTTCAAAGGCATTAATAGCCTCCTGGTTGAAGCCCATTTCAAGGTTGACCATCGCTAGTTCTCGGTAAGCTACCGCAAAATTCTCTTTTATCTTTATGGTATGTTGAAGCTGTTTTCGGGCGGATTTCAGTTTGCCTTGGTTGATCAGGGTCTGTGCATGTTGAAGTGATTTTTTGGCATTTTGAGTAGAAAAAAACTCGTTTTTCCCCTCCGTATCAACGGCTTCGGAAGATTCCATAGAAAAAGTATCGTCCTCAGTAGAATTGGACTGCTGACTGTATACCACAAAATGGGTGGCGAAAAGACAGAGGATTAATAGATACTTTTTCATACGTAGTGCAAAATAACGAATAAAATCAACCACTGGGTGATGGCTTTTATTCATGAAGTTGATGATAACTTCAATTATTAAAATAATTAGTGTTTTTTATTGGGGTTTCCCGAAGGGATCAATGCAAAAATTTGGCCGAATTTACTGTGTTAGAATAGTTTATGCTTAAGTAATAAATTTTGTAGTGAGGTTCGGTCGGTTTCTTCCGCTTGAAAGGATTTTTTTACATCGTTTTCTAACATAAAAAGAATTCTTTGGATTTTCGCCATCGTATCGTCAATAAGATGGATTGTAATTTTTATTTCTTGATGTAATACCCAATCAGTAATTAGACCATCGTAGAATTCTTCCAAAAATTGCGAAATGCGATCCACAAACTGATCGTAATTTAGCTGATAGTGCATACTAACATCTGACAATTCATGAATAAAGTCATCTAGTGTTTTATTCACTTTACTGATTTCGGCCAGTAAGTTATTAATATAGGATTTTTGCTGGTAGGATAGGTTGGAGGCATAATTCGCACTTATTTGAGAATGCCATGGACCCATGACCGCCAGCGCTTCTTTTAGTTTTTGTAATTCTTTTTTGGCAACCAAGCCAGCATCTACAGCTTCTTTGATTTCTTTACGCATACGCTGATCCGCACGTATATTGGTTTCTAAATGAATAATTTTTTTGGCCAATTCCTTATTGCGATATTTTAGCTGTTGCTTTTTGGTTTTTAATAATTTTTCAAAAGCTTCATCAACATGACGTAAAGATTTCAATTTCTTTTTTAATACTTGGTATTGGAATTCATCCGCCTCATTTTTTTTCTTTCCTTCTTGATGGCGTAAGATATACATGAGATAATTTTGTCGTTCTCGTTCGACCTGCTGTTTTTTATCACCGAGCATTTTATGAAAAATTTTACGTAGGGGCTGTTTCGCTAAATTTTCTAAGTTCTCAATCGCATCTGCATGCTTATTGATTTGGATTTCTAATAAGGCAAGTGTTTCCGTTTGTTTCCGTAACCTACCTTCTAAACCTTCCAGATGAATGATGATTTTTTCTCGTATCATTTTCTGATCATACATTTCCTGTAAGTCACGATCGAGATTTTTCATTGGTAAATGTTAAAGTTTAAAGCAAAGCTATCATGGAATTTCAAAAATACGAAAACTCAACAATATTAATTGGGTTAAAATAGTTTGGTATAAAGCATCAAAATGGAGGCAGCCATTATTTATTACTTTCTAAAAAAAATCGAATCGACTAAGCACCTACATCACCAATTCTTATCGTGTTATGCGTTTCTTTGTTATGTTATTTTTTACCCAACTGGTTACTCCTTTTGGTCTTAAGGCACAATCTGATTTTCAAAAAAAAATAGAGAAAACTATTTTTACGGCAGCTACCGCTGAAGATATCTTACCCACCAATTCAGCGTTGGAAACTTTTATTTTAGAAAATGGAATACTGACGTTACGACTGAATTTATCTTCCGATTTTTTAAACAATCAATTGGATGAAAATATTCACGAAGCATTAATCGAATACCTCTCTGGTGCCTTACACCGAAAAAATATTCAACAAATAAATGTAGAAGCCCTCGACCATCATCATCAATGGAAACCGCTTAGCAGTTTTCTCAAAATCATCCCTTTTCAAGTTAGTCATCCTTCTAAAAATGAGGACCCAATTATTGCACGGAAAGGGGATTTGACCCGCCGTAATATTCTTCTTGAAGGTCAGGCGCAACCCACAGGAATTCTATCGGGTAAGACCATCTGGCTAAGTGCTGGACATGGTTGGCAATTTGATCCACGTCGGAAAACTTTTAAAACCCAAAGACATAATACCCACGGCTGTGTAGAAGATTTTGCGACCATTGAATCTGTCAATTATCATCTGCTTCAGTACTTATATCGGGCAGGTGGAAATGTTTGGACCGTCCGTGAACGCGATATGAATACAGAAGAAATTATTTTAGATAACGACAACCCAAAAGTATATCGCGAAACGGGGAAATGGACCCGTAGTAAAACCAATGGCTATGCTGACCGAACCTATCGATATACCACTACTAAACCACAGGTGACGGCTACCGCACATTTTATGGGTGAAATAAAAAAGCCAGGCAAATATTGGGTATCGGTACATTATGTTAGTGGCACGAACCGAACGGTGGATGCCCGTTATCGTATTCGACACGCTGGTGGAGAATCGGTGGTTTCTGTCAATCAAGAAGTACATGGTGATACCTGGGTTTATTTAGGACAATTTTATTTTACAAATCAAGCAGAAATAATGTTGAGCAATGAGTCTTCTGAATCAGGCCAGGCCATAATCGCCGATGCCGTGCGGTTAGGAGGAGGTCGTGGCAATGTTCCAGATTGCTTTTACGGAAAGTCCAGCGGGGAACCTCGCTATGAGGAAGCCGCAAAATATTTTGCCGCCTATCAGGGCTTTCCGCATTGCTTAAATGATGTGGTCACGCGACCGCTTTACGCTGAGTGGGAGCTTTCCAAAGGAACTAAAACCGAAAAACAAAATGCTATTTATATATCATGGCATAGCAATGCCAATGGTTCTTCGGGCACAGAGACCTATGTTCATTCCAGAAGAGCAAGGCGAGGGAGTCGTACCCTACAAAAATATATTCATGGTGAATTAATTAAAGACATCAGATTAGGGTGGGATACAGACTGGGAAGACCGTGGTAGAAAATCCGCTGATTTTGGAGAACTACGTGCGCTTAAAACGATGCCCGGTGTTTTATTAGAAATGGCATTCCACGATCATGCCGAAGATGCCAAAGCATTATTGGATCCTCGTTTTCGAAATTTGACTGCGCGGGCGGTTTATAAAGGTATTGTTCGTTATTACGCTAAAATCGATGGCACTAAACCTCATTTTTTACCAGAACCACCTAAAAGTATCAATGCGTCTGGAACTGAGGACCAGACCCTCCGCTTAAGATGGGAAGCACCGAATAGTGGTGGTCATTTGGGAGATCCTGCGAAGGCATATAAAGTGTATATTAGCGAAAACGGACATGCTTTCGCAAACGGAATTTATACGCAAAATCGCGAATATAATTTTAAAAATTTGGTGCCTGGACAAATCTATTATTTTCAAGTAACCGCCATTAATGATGGAGGAGAATCCTTTCCTTCTCCGGTGGTAGCCGCTAGATTATCACAAACACAAAACGATTTACAATATTTACTAGTAGATGGTTATGATCGTCTAGATCGTTCTTTGGCTTTAAATGTCTATGAAGCAAAACCCAGCTTTGCACCTTTGAAAAATACGAAAAGACTTCCCTTGGAACGGATGAACGATCGCTCTTATGCCGTGGAACATGCAGAAGCATTGGCGGCAGGAGGTGCTGCCTTCGACGGTGCCACAAATGATGCTTTGGTGGATCAACCGATGGATTTAAAAAAATATCAAGGAATTGCATGGTTTCTAGGACGAGAATCAAAAGACAATTTAACGCTCAGTTTAGCGGAGCAAAACATCCTAGCTAGGTATTTAGATCAAGGCGGGAATTTACTTATTTCTGGTTCAGAACTGGCATATCATCTCGATTACCAGCGAGGCGGCCGCGACTTTTTCAGAAAATATTTTCAATCTGAATATGCCGGAGATAATGCCCAAACGCAGCATTTTGAGGCTTCCTTCTTAGGTGCTAAAAAACTAACCGGAAATTTTTTACCGTATGGTTGGAATGATTATCCTGTACATTCTCCAGACTATTTAACGCCTAGAGGCAGTAAGATTGTCTTGAGATATGACAATGGAAAAGTAGGTGGAGTAGGACTGCAAAAACCATATGGGTTGGTCTATCTGGCGGTTCCTTTTGAGTCGGTGAGTGGGGAAGCCAATCGGTCAGCGATGATGCGATCTATCCTTGGGTTTTTACATGGTGAGGGATATCACGAGCAAGAGCGGTTGTTGATTTTAAAGGAGTAGAGGGGATAATTTTGAGTTTTTAAGTTTTGGGTTTTAAGTTGGATACCATGAGGTTTGGTGATCATAGTTTTTAAGGCAGATCGTCCGTTCATACGTTTCCTAAACTTATCAAAAATTGAAGAGTTGGTTTAGGAAACGTAATGATAAATTTTCCTGATTTTAATAATACACCCGTCCGTCCTCCGACATCTCTCCATGAACCTTAAAAGGTTTATGGCTGTTTTAGAAGGGAACGTTAAATTTTAGATCACATAAAAGTCTACTAATATGAAATTGATCATCCCATTTATCACCTTATTCATCTTTGGTTTAGTGGCCTGCAATAATCCACAAGGAGCCGCTATTTCAAAAGAAAGTAATTCAGAAAAAAATGGTTCTGCCACGTTGGTCGCCCAAACGGATCCCATTAAAAAGATAACGAAGACAGAGGCCGAATGGAAAGCCGAACTGACGCCCGAAGAGTATCATATTCTCCGAGAGGCGGGAACGGAACGGCCATTTACAGGGGACTTATTAAAAAATAAAAAGGAAGGGATTTATACTTGTGCAGGTTGTCAGTTGCCCTTATTTGATTCGGCTACAAAATTTGATTCAGGTACGGGTTGGCCTAGTTATTTCCAACCAGTCAATGATGTCAACGTTGCAGAAAAAACCGACAATAAATACGGATGGAATAGAGTAGAGGTGCTCTGTGCTCGTTGTGATGGTCACTTGGGACATGTCTTTACGGATGGCCCGAAACCCACCGGTTTACGCTATTGTATCAATGCTGCTTCGCTGGATTTTGTAGAAAAATAAGATTGGATGTTGAATGGTTGAAATGTTGAGTTGTTGAATCCTAAAATGATATTTCAATTCAACAACTCAACGATTCAACATTTCAACAAAAAGGTTACTTTTCAGCAACTTTTCTTTTCTTTCGTTTACTCTTGAACAACTCCACGATTTGTTTGTCTTTCAAGAAACCAAGATCTTTAAAGGTTCGTGCGACGAATTTTTTAATATCCTGATAATCTCTACCTCGTTTGTCAACGTAAACTTTAAGTAGCTTTTTAACGTAGGCCATACACAAGTCTTTGATGTCTTGGTTGAATTGCTGATTTCCAAAGATGTCCATATAGACTGGAAATATTTTCGATAATTCAATCCATTCTGGGTATTGGTTGGTTTCCAGATTAGACATTATTTTTGCTATATAGCTATAAATTGTTTTGCGGATTACCATATTAAAGGTGGAGACACCTTCATGCTGGCCATAAGAGACTTTTACCGCTTCAATGGCATCGGCATGGGTATAACCTTTTGTATGAATGGTATTGGTCAATTTATATAATTCCGTCAATTGATCGTTAATGCCCTTATCCAAAGAGTCGTAAATTCTGAGATCAGCCGCTGCGTTTAGCGGTAATCGACTTTGGTGTAGAAATAGTAAATGTTGCATCCACTTTTCGTCAAAGGCTGTAATTGTTTTACGTGCTTCATTTAGAGCGTTGGCAAAATGTTTTTGATTGCTATCTTCAATATTCATAAAAGAACCGTAGATAGCTAGCATTTCAATGTACTCATCGGTATTTTTAAAATCTGTATTATTTAAAAATTTCACAATCTCTGGTGCGACCGAAGCGTTAGAAACACCACTCATGATCCGGTGAATCAAGAATAATTTAAGGCTGGAAAACTCTACTTTTAATTCAGAGAGTGTAGTTGGAAACTTAGCCGACTGATAATTTTCGTTTTTAAATTGTCGGAAATAACGAACGTATAGAATCCGTCTTTCTTTTTCTATCTGAAAACGGGAATCCTTTAATCCTTGTAAGAAATATCGGATTCTTTTATTTTCAATCTCATTAATCAAACTAGTAATCCAGATATCACTACTCAAGGCAAATCCTGTTTGGATGGTTTGTCCCATTCTTTTTTTGATCGTATCGAAATTTGAAGATCTACAAACACTCAATAAAATCTTCTTGAAATGTGGTTGCGGCCGTACATATCGATAACGATCATCTACCTCTCCACGAAGCACTGAGTATCCTAATATTCTTGGTAAGAATAAGCCTTCGAACTTTTCATCCAGAATTTCTTCTTCAAAATTCACTAATTGCAAGGGATGATGCTCTGCTACTACTTGATGCAATGCCCCAATTAATGGTTCGAATTCGGCCCGCAATTTTTGATAATCTTCTTCTTCCTCCTCTTCGAGGTAAATTTTTAAGAATTCAGAAGCTTGAATTTGCTCAGCAATTCCGTCTAATTGTTTTTTGTAATGCGGATCTAACGGTGACATGTTTTATGATTTTATTTTAAAAGTCGCCACTTTTAAATTTAAACCTGATAGAACAATTAAGTTCTATCAGGTTTAAACGTTGAAGTTGGACTAACTTCTGGAAAAAATTGATATTTTTATTGATTGCGAAGATAACGATAATCAATAGAAAAAAAAAGCTGATTTCCAAAAAATATGGAAATCAGCTTCTTTATGTTGAATTGTTTAAATGTTGAGTTGTTCAACAGATCAACAATAATTAGGCTTTTACTTCTTTACCACCATCTAATTCATCCTGCCATTTTTTCAATTCGTCCCAGTTACCATCAGCAGCCATTTTACCTTGTTTTGGCCAAGTACCTGGATCATGTGCAGCGAAGTTTCCTTCCGCAGCGTCAAGTATTTCCCGAATTTTCTCAGGTGTTGAATTCCCAAGGTCAGCGAAAGTTACAATACCACCATTGGTAAGTACTTCAGCGATTTTAGGTCCAATTCCTTCGATCTTTTTTAAATCGTCTGGTTTAGCAGGAGCAGCTTCGGCTACAGGAGCAGCTTCTTCGACTACTTCTTCAACCTCAACAGCTACTTCTTCTTCCGCAGGAGCTTCTACAACTGGCTCTGGAGCTGGTGTTTCTGGAGCAGCTTCTTCTACAACTGGTTCGGGAGCTGGTGCTTCTGGTGCAGCGGCTTCCACGTTTACGGTTTCAGTAGCAGGAACTTCGGCTGGTGCCTCCGCAGCGGGAGCTTCAGCTGGAGTATCTTCTCCAGAAATAGATTCAACGGTAGTTTGTTCAACAGAGTCAGCAAAAGTTTTAGGACCTTCACTTGCTCCTCCACCAGAGGATGCGGTTGCTGCGGCAGGATCAACTGCAGGCTTCTGAGCTGGCTTGATTTTACCAAAGATCGCTTTATCACGAGCTTCGATTTCAAGTTTGGTCTCTTCGAAACGTTTAGCAATGGCAGCTTCTTTGGCTTCGATCCACTGCTGGTACATCTCATTTGCTTTTTCTTCCGTCAAAGCACCTTTCGCTACGCCTCGCATGAGGTGTTTGCGGTAAAGTACGCCTTTAAAGCGGAGAATGGCACGAGCAGTATCGGTAGGTTGAGCGCCTTTCATAAGCCACTCATAAGCCAAATCTCGATCGAGATCGATGGTTGCTGGTTTAGTCATTGGATTATAAGATCCAATTTTTTCGATGAAGCGACCATCTCTGGGTGCACGAGCATCTGCTACCACAATATGGTAGAAAGGTTTTTTACGACGACCACGTCTTTGTAATCTAATTTTTACGGACATTTAAGTCAAAATTTACTTGGTTTAACCATTCCGGACAACCTTGCAGAGCAAGCACCGGATTTTAACGGCACAAAGATATACTTTTTTTAGGAAAGAGGTGAGATTATATTTCTGAGAGGATATTTATTCAAAATACCATTAATTGGTTGTTGAACCAAACATAAATTAGGGATTAGGAGCAAACTATTTCTTTTGATTAGGTAGTATATTCATATTGAATTTCCAATTAGGATTGTTTGACCATCCCTGATCAACGTTGACCGTTTTTCATCAAAATTCAATATTCTTTTAATCAATATTCCCTACCTCTCTATCCCTGATTCACAAACTTATACCCAACACCTCGAATAGAAAGGAAGAATTCCGGATTTTTAGGATCTTTTTCAAAATATTTTCTAAAAGATAAAATAAAATTATCGATTGTCCTAGTAGAAGGATACACATCATAGCCCCAAACAGACTGCAAAATTTGTTGGCGGCTGACCACTTCATTTTGTCGGTCGGTGAGCAGCTTAAGCAGCATGGCTTCTTTTTTAGTCAATATAAAATCCTCTCCTTGTCGGCTGGCTTCGAAGGTTCGAAAGTTGACTTTGTTGTTGCCAAATTCGAATTCTTCTCTAGATTCTTCTGGTACTTTCTCGGTTCGTTGAATCAGTTTTTGTACTCGCAGCAATAGTTCTTCTAGGTTAAAGGGTTTTGTCAAATAATCATCCGCTCCTTTTTTTAGACCTGCGATTCGATCTGCTGCCGTATCTTTGGCAGTAAGGAAGATGATAGGAACTTCCATATTGGTCAATCTTACTTGTTCGCATATTTGAAAACCACTCACTTCTGGCAACATGACGTCTAGCACCAACAAATCAAAATGTTGTCCTTGGAAAAACTTAATGGCTTGTTTTCCTTCTCCCGTGGCTACGACTTCATAACCTTCCAACTCCAAATTCATTTTTACTAGATTACGGATATTGGTTTCATCTTCGACTAATAGAATACGTTTACTCATTTTTAAGTGGTAGTTTAATTTTAAAAATACTTCCGCGCGGTTGATTATCTATCACTGCAATGGTGCCTTGGTGTGCTTCGACAATCTCTTTCACAATATATAACCCCAGCCC
>CALFWZ010000128.1 GCA_937928405.1 uncultured Saprospiraceae bacterium | reverse complement strand
CGAGGAAAGTAATTAAGGATTTCAGAGAAAGAAGTTTCTATTCTTTTGCGCATGATTTTTTTAATAAATTTCATAGCTGGCTCGTCCGGTCGTTTAGAATTACTTTTTCTCTCAGCGAGTAAGTAAATCTGTTCAAGTTCTTTGTAATAGTCTTCCAATTCATAATTGGTATAAGCACTATCAGCATAAAGTTGACTTCCAGCAGGTAAATCAATATTCATAGCTTCAAAAGCTGTTGAATCATGAAAAGAACCTGCTGTGATAAAAAACTCTGTTGGAATACCATCAGCAGTTGTTATAATTTGAATTTTAAACCCGTAGAAGTATTCTCTTTTTGAGTGATTATACCCTCTGTAGGCTTTGTTTTTCAATAGTTTACAGCGTTTAATCCGAATATTTTTACAAACGGATACTGGAAAGGAATCAATAATGTATTGTGATTCGATGTTCAGTTTTTTGATACTTTGCCCAAGTGCAAAAAAGATATTTGTTAAAGTATCTGATAAGCGATGAAGATGACGATTGAAGTTAGATTTATTAGTCATATTACATCCTTGAACATGCTTCATATAACATCTAGCCTTGACAAAGTTTCCACAAAAATATCGAGCTGCAATAATCGCTGTAGTTAATACTTCTGCATTTGACATTTTACGCTTCACATCCTCTTTTGGATGGCTAAGTTTTAAGTAATCGTCAAGAAAACAGTAAATTGCTACGGTGAAGTCTTCCATAGTGATAAGTTTTGGTTTGGTCACTTTAAACTTAGCAATTTGGTAAGACTTCTTTTTATTTGTTCTTATTTTATTGTTCGCAACTTAGATTAATTAATAATCTGATAATGAAATAATAATGTGCGCTATTGCATTTGGTCTTCTACACCATGAGTGCATTATTAATTATAAAAATCAGTGGCAACATGGGAATCGAACCCTACCCTTTCCGGCTTCAACGGAATGCTCTCCCCTAGTGAGCTATATTGCCATAAAAAAAATTACTTGTACCGATGGATGGACTCGAACCACCAACCTCTTACGTATCAGGCAAGTGCGCTAACCAATTGCGCTACACCAGTATTTGTTAAATTCATAGTCTAAGCGGCAGGAGTTGAACCTACACCCCCTGCATTCCAAATGCAGTGCTCTCCGTTAAGCTACGCCTAGAGTTTAGACTCGTTCTGATATTGACTTTTCAATATCTATTTTGGTAGGTGTCGCAGGCTTCGAACCTACACCTCGCGGATTAAGCGTCCGCTGCTCTTACAATTAAGCTACACACCCATTTGCGGTAACGACGGGAATCGAACCCGCAACTTGAGGATAGACAATCCCCTGCTCTACCTGATTGAACTACGTCACCGTTTTTAATTAATAAAAAACAGACTACAAACTTGAAAATATGATATTGAGAATCTTGTTCGTAACTGCTTTTTTCTAACAGTTACAAACTCCTTTGAGAAGAACTATTGGAAAGGTTTGGGAAAAAACGATCCATCGGAATCACTGGCCCAGACGCTAGGTTGCGTGCTGCCCGTTGGTTCCGGATTCCCTGCCTGATCTGACGATCCGTCAGGCAGGTGTTCCCATTTTGAAAGAATGCTAAAATTTATATTTTGACTAATTGATTGCATTTTTTAAAATTCAATGTTTACAATACCGAGATTGGTACGTTTTTACTTTCAAGATATTAAACCAGCATGATGCTTAAAAAAGTTCCAAACAATTTTATTTTTTAAAAAAAATTTACATTTCAATTATTGCTCGTTGATAATCAATAAATTAGCATTAAAAATAAATCTTCAAAAAAGGCTCTTCCATTAAAATACTTCTAAGATAAACACGCATCTTTTTATATTTCCATTCCCACAACTTAGGGTTCCAGTAATCTTTAGGTGTCTTAACTAACAGTTAGCAATCGCTTTAGAAAACCCAATTTCTAAAGCGACCATTTATCTCGAAAAAATTCTAAGACACCTTCAAATAAGCTCATGAAACCCAACCTCCTTTTAGCACTGCTGCTGTTCCTAACATTTTCAGCCTGTCAAAAAAGCTACTTTCTTGTAGCAGCAACCAGAGATGCAGGAAATTTTGGCTTATCAGATTCCTCTTTTACAGATGCTCGTGATGACCGGATTAAACCCATCGCAGGATTTGAATTTGGTCATGAAGTAGCTAAAAACTCATTCTTAGTTGCGAATGTCAGTAGGAATGGCTACGGATCCGATAATGGCTCCCCTATTAATATATTAGCTATAGAGTACAACCATTTAATACCTTTAAAAGAACAATTATCTATCGTACTTGGAGTAGGTGCGGGGGTACAATTTCGGTTTCCTAGATATATCGCTGATTCACCCCAGTTCCTTCCCCTACGATTGGGAGTCTATTATGATATTCCGATCGGGGATGTCTTAGAACTTAGGTTAGGCCTCTTAGACCGACCACAATTGGATGTCTCAAATAGTGAGTTTAATAACGGGATTAGTTTTATGGCAGGAATCACATTTTAAAGTTAGCTATGTATCTAACATGACAATGTTTAATTTATTAGGTTAAAAATTCTATATTGAGATCAAAACCCCTTACCTTTTGTTTTTCTAATCTTACAGGGAGACAAATTTAACCAGACAATGAATATAGACATCCTTAAGATAACAAGTCTATTAATACTACTGACTGCAGGACTGATTATTGGAATGGAAAGTTGTACAAATGAATCGATCCATAAGAAAACCTTAGTCGCCGATTCGGCTAGAAAACAAGTCATTCCAGACAAGGTTGATTTCGTTTTTCATGTCAAACCCATCCTTTCTGACAAATGCTTTAAATGCCATGGTCCTGATAAAAATAAAATCGAAGCAGGCCTTGCCTTAAATACCGAGGAGGCCGCTTTTACCGCGCTTGGAAAAGACAAAGATCGTTTTGCCATCGTGCGAGGTGACCTTGAAAAAAGTGGTTTAGTACAACGAATCTTGAGCGATAATCCAGATGATATTATGCCTCCTCCAGAAGCCAACCTCGCTTTATCTGATTATGAAAAAGAGGTCCTACAAAAGTGGATCACACAAGGTGCAGAATGGAAAGAACATTGGTCTTTTGTTCCTCCAACCACACAAGATATTCCAACCGTGGTCGATCAAAATTGGTCCATCAATTCTATCGACCATTTTATTTTGGCAAAATTAGAAGCAAATAAAATCGCTCCCGCTCCTCAAATTCGAAACGAAAAACTCATCCGCCGTCTCTCCTTTGACCTCACTGGGTTGCCACCTAGTTTAGAAGACATTGCTAGTTTTATTAAAGATGATTCTGAAACCAATTATCAAAGACTGATTGATAAATATCTAGTCTCAGATGCTTATGCCGAACGCATGACCACCGATTGGTTGGACTTGGCAAGATACGCAGATACCCATGGTTATCAAGACGATTTGGAACGAGTGATGTGGCCTTGGAGAGATTGGGTCATTCATGCTTTTAAAAATAATATGCCTTATGATAAATTTGTAAAATGGCAACTTGCCGGAGACCTCTTACCTGCTGCTTCTAAAGAACAAATCATTGCCACAGCTTTTAATCGGAATCATAAAATCACCCAAGAAGGTGGTGTAATCTCCGAAGAGTATCGAGCAGAATATGTAACAGATCGGACCAATACTTTTGGAATGGCATTTCTAGGACTTACTTTTGAATGCGCAAAATGTCATGATCATAAATACGATCCCATTAGTCAAAAAGAATATTTTCAGTTATTTGGTTATTTCAATAATGTTGCTGAAAAAGGATTGATTGAAAACTATGGTGAGATTCCTGAACCGTATATTCAAATCACCCAAAAAGAAATAGAAAGCACACTTACTTTTATCAATAATTTAGATACCCTAGAAACGATTCCTTTGTTGGTAATGAAGGACTTGAAAGAACCAAGAGCTACGCATATTTTGAATAGAGGCGCTTATGACCAATTGGGCGATCTAGTCAAACCGACTGTTCCTAGTTTTGGTAGAACCCCAACGGATGCAAAGTATTTAGATCGTTTAGGTTTGGCAGATTGGTTGTTTAGTGCAGAAAATCCATTGACTGCACGGGTAATGGTGAATAGACTTTGGCAACAGATCTTTGGGCAAGGGATCGTGGCGAGTTCTTATGATTTTGGTAATCAAGGAACCTTACCTTCACATCCCAAGTTGTTAGATTTTCTGGCAATTAAATTTAGAACCGAAGGGTGGGACATTAAAGCAATGATAAAATTTATTGTCAGCTCTGCTACTTACCGACAAGCTTGTAAAGTTTCTGATGAGTTGTTAGAAATAGATCCTGAAAACAAACTTTTAGCAAGAGCTACTCGATCCAGACTCTCAGCAGAGATGCTCCGTGATCACGCGCTCACCATCAGTGGATTGCTCGTTCCTGAGATCGGCGGGCCGAGCGTAAAACCGTATCAACCAGCTGGACTTTGGAGTGAAGTAGCAGGTGGTGGAGGTGGTAGCACTGCCAAATATGAACAAGACAAAGGAGATAAAAACTATCGAAGAAGTTTATATACTTTCTGGAAACGAACTGTTCCGCCACCCAACATGATGCTTTTCGATTCGCCAACTCGAGATTTTTGCAATGTGAAAAGAGAGAACACCAGTACGCCTTTACAAGCCTTGGTTTTACTGAACGACCCACAGTTTTTAGAAGCATCAAAAGCGCTAGCAAATCGTGCGATTCAACATTCTAATAAAGATAAAAAAGAGATCATTCAATATATGTTTACCTTGGCGACTTCTCGTCCAGCAGATGAGCACGAGCTAAATACTTTGGTAGGACTTTACGAGATAGAATTGAATAGATTTAAGAAAAATCCTGAAGAAGCAATTGCTTTATTAACGCATGGACAGCCGATGGCAAAAGCGGACCAAAATAAAAATGAATTAGCCGCCTTTAGTTATGTAGCTAGTACCATTTTTAATCTTGATGAAACCATTAGAAAATCATAAGCATGCAAAACCCTATTGATAAAAGATCTTATTTACTCAACCGTCGAGCCTTCTTGTCAAAGACGAGCGTCGGTATTGGTGCGGCCGCCTTGTCAAGTATTTTAGGAACAGGATTGATTACGGGTTGCAATTCCAACACGAGTCCCGGTGAGATACTGGCTGCTAATTCTAGCGCATTGGGTAATCTTCATTTTGCACCGAAAGCAAAAAGAGTCATCTACTTATTCCAAAGTGGTGGACCTTCCCAATTGGAACTTTTCGATTATAAACCTTTACTAAAAAAACTAAGAGGACAAGAACTTCCAGAAGAAATTCGAGGTGGTCAAAGATTGACAGGCATGACTTCTGGACAAACTAGTTTTCCATTAACGAATTCCCTTTATCAATTTGATCAATACGGACAGAGTGGAATGTGGATGAGCGAACTGCTTCCTTATACTTCTAAAGTGGTAGACGATATTTGTATGATCAAGTCTATGCACACGGAAGCCATTAACCATGATCCTGCTGTTACCTTTTTTCAAACTGGCTCCCAACAACCTGGACGGCCCGCAATTGGTTCTTGGTTGAGTTATGGTTTAGGTTCTGAAAATAAAAACTTACCCGGCTTTTGTGTCTTGTTATCTCGTGGTACTGGACGTCCTAATGGACAACCATTGTATTCTAGATTATGGGGAAATGGATTTTTACATTCCTTGCATCAAGGCGTTCAATTTAGGTCAGGAAAAGATCCGGTATTATTTTTAAATGATCCGCATGGTATGTCAAAATCAAGTAGACGAAACATGCTCGACAAAATTGCGGAGCTCAATCAAAAACAATATGACGAATTAGGTGATCCTGAAATTCAAAGCAGAATCTCTCAATATGAGATGGCGTATAAAATGCAAACTTCCGTTCCGGGATTGATGGATATTTCAAAAGAACCAGATCATATTTATAAAATGTATGGCCCAGCATCTACCCAACCTGGCACCTTCGCTGCTAACTGTTTATTGGCTAGAAGGTTAGCAGAACAAGATGTTCGTTTTATTCAACTCTATCATATGGGCTGGGATACACACGATAATCTGCCTTCCGCTATCAAAAACCAAGCACACGATGTTGACCAAGCTTCTGCCGCGTTGATTATGGATTTAAAACAAAGAGGCATGCTGGATGATACGTTGGTTATTTGGGGTGGAGAATTTGGTAGAACCAATTATTCGCAAGGTCAACTCACCGATACAAATTATGGTCGAGATCATCATCCACGTTGCTTCACTATCTGGATGGCCGGAGGTGGCGTAAAACCAGGAATAGTCTACGGTGCTACAGACGATTATGGATACAATATCACCAAAGATCCCGTACATGTTCACGATTTCCAAGCCACCATGCTTCACCTCCTCGGAATTGATCATGAAAAACTAACGTACAAACATCAAGGACGTCGATTTAGATTAACCGACGTCCACGGAAAAGTCATGCATGATTTAATCGCTTAAAATTTCATTTTCAACGATTCAACAACTCAAATGATCCGCAGAAAATTCATCTCCAATCTAACCCTTTGCTCGCTAGCAGGATTCACCCCTAAAGGGCTCTTAGAGGCTACGAATCTGTTGGAATATAAGGATGTTATCATTGGTCATCATTCGCATCGGTATAAAGTAGATTTAAATTGGGGCGGATTAGATTCGACGCAATATCCTGTCAATGATTGCCATGAAATGGTGCAAGATTCAAAAGGACGAATTGTATTGTTGACGAATCATGTAAAGAATAATGTCATTATTTATAATAAAGAAGGTCAACTCGAAGAAGTCTGGGGAACAGAATTTCCGGGCGCGCATGGTTTGACTTTGAGCGTGGAAGGTGGAGCAGATTTTTTATATATCACCGACAATGAAAGACATGAGATTATTAAGACAACCATAGGTGGAAAAGTAGTCCAAACATTCCCAGTTCCAAACACGAAAGAATACAAGGAAGCTGGACAGTATGTTCCTACAGAAACAGCTATTGCTGAAAATGGAGATATCTATGTTGCCGATGGTTATGGTTTACAATATATTTTACATTATAATGCTATGGGTGAACTACTGAATATCTTTGGTGGAAAAGGAGCAGGTCCAGAATATTTTGACAACGCACATGGAATCTGTATTGACCGTCGGTCTGGCGTGGAAACCTTGCTAATCACCGCGCGGATGCGAAACCAGTTAAAACGGTTTTCAATGGATGGAAAATTATTAGAAATAATTGACCTACCGGGTGCCTATATTTGTCGGCCCGTCATCCACGGAGACCATGTATATTTGGCGACCATTTGGTCTGGTGATGGACAACCGAATACTGGCTTTATTTCTATTTTAGATAAAAATAATCAACTGATCTCTGCTCCGGGTGGAAGCACGCCAATTTATCAAGATGGAAAATTACAATCGATGTTTCAAACCTTAAAAATATTTAAACATCCTCATGATGTCTGTATTGATGATCATGAAAATCTTTATGTTGCCCAATGGAATGCAGGGAAAACGTACCCTATAAAATTATATAGAGTATGATTCGAAGAGGTTTATTTTTATTTTATAGTATAATACTACTAATCTTGGGATGTTCAACGAATGCACACCGTGTTGATTTTCTTCAAGAGCAAGAAGTGCAATTGGCGTCACCCAAAATTATAATTGATTCTATCCTATTTAAAAAATCTGCCAAGATTGAGGCCATAAATATTCCGACAGGTAGTAAAGTTTATTATACTATAAATAGTCGTGAAAAGAAAAAATATAATGGTCCTTTTTATATTTCAGAAACAGGACAACTTGAAGTAATTGCCAAAACATCAAACTATCAATCAAGTGAGTCAATTTCATTAGAATTAATAAAATTACCAAAAAAGAAAATCGAAGCATCTCTTTCCTTTTCTCCTGAGCCTAGTGAATCCTATCCGGGGAATGGACCCTCCTCTTTATTGGATTTAGAAAGAGGAACTCTAAACTTTAAAGATGGAAACGCCTGGTCGGGGTTTCAACATTCAGCAATCGAAATTGATATAAAATTAGAGCGGCCCACCTCACTATCTACCGTATTTTGTTCTATTTTGCAAGACCATAATTCATGGATCTTTCAACCACATAAAATTCAAATATGGAGTGGAGGAAAAGAAATCGGCAACACAAATATTTCTATCCCAATGGAATTCAAAAATCCTAGCATGAATTTTATTAGTATAAATTTGCCAGAAGGCACTTACAAAGATTTAAAAGTAAAAATTATAAATTTAAAAAATATTCCAGCATGGCATCCCGGAGCAGGAACGCCACCTTGGTTATTTATAGATGAAATTATTCTTAAATGATAGCAGAGATATTAGGTCGATTTCATCCTTTGATTGTCCACTTGCCGGTCGGTATTTTGATCTTGGCTTTCTTGATGGAATTGGCGAGTCGAACAAAAAGGTACGCAGCAATAAAAGTGGCTCTTCCTTTTGTTTTACAAATGGCCGTACTTACAGCATTGCTAGCTTTTTTGACAGGTTGGGTAATGCCAAAGGAAGGGGATTTTGACGAAAACTTAATTGGACTCCACCTATGGTCATCGCTCAGTATGACGATTGGAAGTATTGCGCTTTGTTATCTCGTTTATCAAAAAAATGACCTTTCTAAAAAACTATACTTCCCTGTTTTTATCTTAACGATGATTCTATTATCGGTAGCGGGACATTTCGGCGGAAGCCTGACACATGGAGAAGGCCACCTAACCAAAGCGATTCACAAAGCACCAAAGATGGTTGTCATGGACGTGAATACGCTCGCAGTTTATCCCGACTTAATCACACCTATTCTAAAGAAAAAATGCTATAGTTGCCACAACGAAGGAAAGAAAAAAGGAGAATTGGTTATGAGCAATATCGAGGATCTAATGAAAGGTGGTGCAGAAGGCCCGATCATCATAAAAGGAGACGTTGGGAATAGTAGTTTGATTCAACGAGCACATCTACCCATAGAGGACGAAGCACACATGCCCCCGAAAGGAAAAATTCAACTTACCAAAAATGAAATAAAATTAATTGAGTGGTGGATTAATTCAGGAGCCAACTTTACAGCAAAAGTAGGAGCGATAGAACAACCAGAAGAAATAACAAAAATTTTAAAAGGCTATGAAAAAAATTCCAATACACTAGATCCAAAAGGCCTTCAACTTTTAACACCCAATATCATCGCCAATCTGGCCGCTCAAAACATTACGATAATCCCTGCTTCCGCGGAAAGTCCTTTTGCATATGCTAGTTTCCGGAGAGATTCTTCTTTGAACAAACGTAAATTAAAAAAGCTCAATGACATTGACAAAAACATTACCGAGCTAGATCTTTCTTTTACAAATATGGACGACGCCATGATGTCTCAGCTTTCAAAATTTAAAAATCTCCAAAAGCTTAAATTACAAAATACCAAGATCAGTTCTAAGGGTTTAAAGCATTTAGAAAAGCTAGAACATTTAAACCTGCTCAATCTTTATGGAACAAAAGTCGATGACGATGGACTTGTCTCCCTAAAAAAATTATCATCGCTTACTACCCTTTTCCTATGGCAAACTAACGTGACGGATCAAGCTATCAAAACCTTTAAAAACGAAAGCCCCTTAGTAGACGTCAGCCATAATATTGATGATTCCGTTTTCGGTGACGCCAAATTAAAAGCACCAACGATTACCGCAGCAAAAGACATCTTCGAAGATAGTCTAGAAATAACCTTGGGTGTAAATTTTAAAAATGTAGCTATTTTTTATACCCTAGATGGAACCCTTCCCGATACGAACGCTATGAAGTACGACTCCTCTTTTTATATTAAAAAAACCACCAACATCAAAGCCATCGCCGCCAAGAAAACTTGGATGGCTTCAGACCCCGTAGAAAAGGTAATTATCAAAGCGGGACATACCATTGCTTCTGCCAAATTATCCAAACCACCTAACAAAAAATATCCAGCCGAAGGCGTCCAATCTTTATTTGATTTTAAAAAAGGAACTTCCAGTTTTTCTGATGGCATGTGGCTGGGATACGAAGGAGAAAATATGACGGCTACCCTAGACCTTGGTGCTGTTAAGCAAATCCATAACGTCGTGGTTGGAGCTTTGGAAGATACGAATAGTTATATCTTTTTTCCAAAAGGAGTTGAAGTCAAAACCTCAACAGATGGTCAGTCTTTCCGTTCTATCCAAAAATTAGAAATCCCACTCGCCGAAGCGCCTCATCCGAGTACGACCAAATCCTTTTTATTAGACTTCGAATCTATTGCGGCGCGCTATGTCCAAGTCCATGTAAAAGGCACCCTAAAAAATCCTACCTGGCACGCAAATCCAGGTGCGAAGAATTGGATATTTATTGATGAGATTTTGGTGAATTAGAGCATATGCTTGGTAAACTTCTTAAGGAAACTCTACATAAAATAATCCTATCTTAAAATAGTTTCTGATACAATCTAATAAGTGCTAAGCTTCCGATAAAAGAATATTTTCTCACAAAAAACGTTATATAAAACAACGAGAGATATTGCTACAAAAATTAAAACAGAATGAAAACATTCCTAATCCTACTACTATTCCCATTTATTGGTTTATCTCAAACAGTTGACATAAAAAAAGCTCCATCTGGAATTTATACCTACCAAGAAGTCATCGAGGTAGCAGGAAAATCTAAAGAACAAATGTATGATGCCATCAAATATTGGGCGGCAACCACCGTTGGAGCACGAAATATTGAAATTCGTTTTGACGATTTTGAGCGTGGGAAAATTATTTGTAAAGTAGAGAGGAGAAGAAATAATAACCGTCGATTCATTTTTTCCTTGACCTTGGATATCAAAGATGAAAAATATAGAATTACAATAAAGAACTATATCTTTTCTAGTGAAAACGTAGATGCTCCGCTGGAATCTTTAAAAATATTTTCAAAAAATAATATTAAGTATGCTACCAAAAGCACACAATCTTTTGTAAATGATTTACATAGTGCACTTATTAAAGAGCCGGTAGATGATAAGTGGTAATCCTCCACTGCTGAACGACTACCATACTCATTAAATATTCATAAGCAGTATTTTGTCCCTCAAAACGATATTCAATTGATTTTAAAATCCTCCTACCATTCCCTACAAAAAAGAACCACTTTATCCTATCTTCGCACACCATGAGTAAAGCGCAAATTATTGGTTTTTTAAATACGCCTCCTATTTGGAAAAAGAGACAATTTGACATCGATCAATTTGAATTTCCATCATTAAAATTGGAGACCTTTCAGTCAGCAGAAATTCCCAATAATCTTCGACTCGGACATCAAATGGAATATGTCTTTAAGCAACTTATAGAATATTCAGAAGACTATAAGCTGGTTTTGTATAATCTTCCGATTCGTGATGAGAAAAGAACACTTGGTGAAATTGATTTTATTTTAAAAAATAAAAAAACCAATCAATTTATTCATGTAGAACTCACCTATAAATTCTACCTCCTTGACCCTGAGATTCCAGATCCCATTCATAGTCTAATCGGACCGAATAGAAGAGATCGTTTTTTTGATAAAATGGAGAAAATAAAAAACGAACAATTCTCATTATTACATTCAACTGCGGGAATCAACGCTTTGGCAGATCACAAAATTGATCATCTAAAAATTAAACACCAATGTTGTTTTAAGGCACAAGTCTTTGTTCCTTATCACCAAAAAAACAGGAATCTAGGGGTATTAAATAAAGCGGTGATGGCTGGATATTGGTTGCGATTGAAAGATTTTATAACTACCGATTTTATCAAAGATCAATTTTATATCCCTAGAAAATCGGATTGGGTAATCGCTCCCCAAGAACAAGTGTCTTGGAAATCACACAATGAAATCTTATTAGAAATACAATCAAAGTTGAAAGAAAAAAGAGCTCCGATGATTTGGAGAAAAAATGCTAGAAAGGAGTTTGAAAAATGCTTTATTGTTTGGTGGTAATTTTTATAAAAAAAGCCTCCTCCCACCCAAAGGTAGAAGGAAGCTATTCTCTTGAATCAATAATGCCTTACTGCACTAAATCGCAATGAAAGGCATTATTATTATTTCACCTGCCTTTGCAGGCAGGCAGGTTAAAAATTTATTCGTTAGAATCCTAGAAAGGATAATCTTCTTTGTCAATAACCACTTCGGCAATCATCCGTCGTGCTTTTTTCACATTTACTGGAGGATATTTAGTAAAACGCTTTAGTCCTAATAACATGGTCTTCAACAAATCTCCTTCTGCAAAAGAGACAAGCGCATCCGTTGCATTTTTGTGCACTCGTGCAGTCGCATCGGTCATAAATACTTTTAGCATCGCTTCATAAATTTCCATTGGAAATTTCGTCTCCGCCTTTTCAGAAATTTTTTCTACTCGTAACAACGTGGACTCAGCAACCAATAAATCGATCATCATATCCGCAACATTCATTAGAATTTCTTGCTCTTCCTTTAGATTGATTTTACCGTCCATCTGCATCTTTGCAGCGGCACCAGCGACCATCAAAATTACCTTCTTAAAATCTCCAACGGCTTTTTTCTCTTCAGCATACGCGCCTTCTGGCTTCACCATCGAAGGCATCGAAGCTAGTTCTTTTTGTACCGCCCAAGCTGGTCCAACAATATCAAGCTTACCTTTCATAGCACGCTTTAATAACATATCTACGGTCAAGAGACGGTTGATTTCGTTGGTACCTTCATAAATTCTTGCAATTCGGGAATCACGATACGCGCGAGCAGCGGTACCCTCTTCGCTAAAGCCCATTCCTCCGTGAATCTGCAAAGTTTCATCCACGATATAATCCAATGCTTCAGAACCCGCCACTTTTAGAATGGCACATTCGATGGCATATTCTTCGGCAGCCTGTAATTTCGCTTGCGCAAAATCCATCCCGCTTTCCATCAATTCTGTTTTCTTATCCTGCATCAAATCAGATACTCGATAAAGCGCAGATTCTGTTGTGAAGATTTTGATCGCTTCTTCTGCCAGTTTATATTTGATGGCTCCAAAATTAGCAATAGGTGTCTTAAATTGGATACGCTCTTTTGCATAGGCAACTGCGCTACGTAAACTTTCTTTTGCTCCACCCAAAGACAATGCACATAATTTGAAGCGACCATTGTTGAGTGAATTAAAGGCGATCAAATGACCTTTGCCAATCTCACCTAAGATACTACTGGCAGGCACTTTCATATTTTCAAAAAATACTTGACGGGTAGAAGAACCATTGATTCCTAATTTCTTTTCTTCTGCTCCTAATACCAATCCTTCGGTTCCTTTTTCTACCAAAAAGCCTGTAAACTTATTGCCGTCAATCTGCGCAAATACAATAAATAAATCCGCGAAGCCTGCGTTAGAAATCCACATCTTCTGACCATTGATAATATAGTGTTGACCATCATCGGTTAAGTCCGCACGAGTCTTAGCAGAAAGGGCATCAGAACCAGAACTCGGCTCTGTCAAACAGTATGCTCCCACAATCGAGCCGTCACACATACCCGGTAGGTATTTTTGCTTTTGCTCTTCATTACCAAAATATAAAACCGGCAACATCCCGATCCCCGTATGTGCTGCATAGGTGGTGTTAAAAGAAGCCGCAGGTCCCATGGTATCACAGATCAGTGTATTGGTATTGGTGTCCAACTCCATTCCACCATAAGCTTCTGAGATATGTGTACCCAATAATCCTAAGCCACCCATTTTGCGAAGCATGGTTTCTGCTAGTTCATATTTTTTATGTTCCAATTCATCCAGATTAGGCTTTACTTCCTTATTTAGGAAATCCAAACACATATTTCGAATCATTAATTGTTCTTCATCAAAATCTTCTGGGATAAATATATCCTTAGCCTCTGTATCTTTAATTAAAAATTCTCCACCCTGGAGTGGCTGTAAATCCGTGCTGCTTATTTCGGGATTCTTTGTCATGATAAATTATTTTTTATTGTTTGAAGTAGATTTTTAAATAAAATAGCGAATTTTCGCTCAAATATAAATGATATTTGAATAAAAAACGCAGAAAAAAGTGAATTATTAGCGAATTTTCGCAAAAATTGTAGATACTTAACAAAAAAAGCTTTGATTAGTTCTAAAAGACAGAATTTTAATCAACGGAAATTGAGTTTTTCCATATAATTATCTCTCTAGAAGATAAATGCAAAATTAACACCAATTCAAGGAGAAGCTGAGAAAACAAGGCAGGGGATATCAGAACTAATGGGAATTAGCTAACATTTCGGTGTAAAACAGAATTTTTGGAGAATAGTAAGTACTTGGACAAAGTTATACAGAAATAATAGTGGTTTTTGCCTACGCCAATTTAATCAATAACGCTCCTTTTTCTACTGCTGCACCTTTGGCAACTAATATTTCTTCCACTACCCCATCTCCAGCAGATTTGATTACGTTTTCCATTTTCATGGCTTCAAGGATTAGGAGTGGATCTCCTTTTGTAATGGTTTGACCAGGTTCAACGTTTACCTCAAGGACTAGGCCCGGCATTGGCGCCTTAATTTCGTTTACCTTTTGCGTGTTGACCACTTCTAGACCTAATTGACGAACCAGTTGATCGTATTCGTCTTCTATTTTAAGATGATAAGGTTGTCCATTAACAAGTAGTTTGAGCTGTTTTTGGCTGGCATCGTTGTTAAGAATTTCTATATGATAGGATTCGTTTTCATATAGTAGATGATAAGTACCATCGGGCTGTTGGATCATATCCAAGTTGTTCACCTGTTCCTTTTCTACTTCAATGGTATTTTGGTCGTTGACCGTAATGGCATATTTTTTCATAAGAGATAATTCTAATGCTCAACACACTACGCCTCACTAGTTTGCTTTACGGGGCGTTTAGGTCTAATTTTTCCCAGCAAGATCATAAACCGGGTTTCAAAAATAGTGAAGCAAAGATAATTGATAAAAAATGGAATGATGAATAATGCGTCAGGAGGTTTATTTATTTTCACATAAATAAAAACGAATGCAACCGATGACACCATTTTTAAAAAAATAAATCCTATCGTAGCATTGGTAAAAGCTTGTCGGTTGGGACTTCGAGCAGCCCGTAAACCATAGAAATAGATGGCAATACTAAAAACGATAAAGAAAAGCCAACAAGACCAAGAAAAGGGCGGTAAATGACTAAACTTATCAGGCTGGTGCAAGATAAATAACAAAATCGCCACTCCTATCGCAGCGATGGCTAATTCTTTAAAAAAATTGAATATGGTCAAGGCGTTGGTCGGGTAAGGTCTTTTACAATCAGATACAAAATAGCAGTGATACCAATGACGGCGCCCAAAATCGTAAAAAGTGGTTTTTCGTTACCATAATGAGCATCCGCTTTTTGACCTAAAAATGCACCTACACCTACGGTCACCGCCATCTGTGTGGCCATGCCCATATATTTCATGAAGGCAGCACTAGTACTAGGCTTGGACTTCGCTGGCTTTTTTTCCTGCTTTGACAATATTATTGGTGGATGCTTTGGAAGCGGATACACCATTGCTGGTTGACTGAACGCCCATTTTACAGGCTACATTAAAGATCGCTCCAGATTGTACAATTAATTTATTGGTTTTGATATCACCATTTACGTGTGCTGTTTCACGCACATTCAGCAATTCTGCTACTTGTAAAGTTCCTTCAAAACGACCTTCAATCACGGCATTTTCGCAAATGACATCTCCATCTACGAGCCCCTGTGGTCCAATGATTACTTTTGCTTTACAATCTAAAGACCCCTTGACCGTGCCATCAATACGAATATCACTCTCGCATCTGATGGTTCCTTCTACCGTGGTTCCTTTGACCAGTGTATTAAGAGAATGGGGTGAAGCAGAAGGTATAATTCCGCCTTTTTTATTGGCATTATTTATTTCTTTGTTTTTGCTACCAAACATGGTTCCCTGATTTTTTTGTTTTTAGATAATCCCTCCCTTCCAAATCAAAATAATTGATTTGTCATTCCTCCGCGGGGAAGCGTTAATTATAGTGTTATCAGTAATAATTAATGTAAAGTCTGTGTAGGTTGGTATTGTATGCTGTTTAAAAAAATAGTCTTCATATAATAGAGAAATACTATTTAATTAAGGCGAAAATAGTGATTTTTTTTAAATTTATTCGTATTTGCCTAAAAAAATATCCCGAAAGTAATTAATATCACTTTCGGGACTTTCTGCTTTTATTTAAAAATAAAAGACGACTTATCTTCGATCCTAGAAGTTAGGACAATAAACATTTCTTTTCTCGTTTCCACAAATCTTATAAACCATCGCAAATTCAAAGGCTCCTTGCGAGTCACTCGCAGCCTTCAAGCTAGATACGTTTACATCATAACTGAAACCAAAAGAGAAATCGTTATAATCAAATTTAGTAGAAAGGATAAAGGCATCTGCCGTTACACTTTGCTGGAAGTGGTTAGAAATACGCATCCATGCTCCAACCTGAAAGGCTTGGTAGTTGGTACGGGAATTACCCAATAAAAACTTCAAACTTGTTCCAGTATTCAACTCAAAAGATGGTCCTTGGAAAAGGGTAACGATACCAGGTACTAAACCTAATTTACTACCCATCATAAATTCACCACCAGCGTGTACCGTAAACTTACTATACAATGCCTCAAATTGTTGGTTATTAAAGGACTGATCTGCCCGGTTCAAGTGATGATAAGCACCTCCTAGGTAGAAATTACTATTATCATCTAGAATCGTAAACCATAATAATCCAGCAGAAACATCTGCGAAAATGAGGTTGTTATTTGTGAAATTTTCTCCAGAGCCAATGTTTTCATTAAAAACACCTCCAGTTTGTTGGTTTCCCCAACGAAGGTTCTGAAACTGTACACTACGTTGTGTTACGCCTACCTCAGCACCAAATACTAAGTAATGTGCTTTAGAACGGTAACCACCCATTTTCTTACTATAAGAAGCGGATAATTTTCCTTGTAGAGTAGAAAATTCAGATTCTCCCGCTTTATCGCCCCAGAAGGAACCACCGATACCGAAATAATCATATCGTCCGACAGCAATTCGCTGATCGTAAGAAGCAGAGTATGTTTTAAAGGCATTCTGCTTTAAAACACTTGACCACTGATTACGGTAGTTGGCTACCAGTCGTACATTACAATTCATCACCCCAGTTAAGGCAGGGTTGAGATTGAGTGGGGACAAGTAAAATTGGGAAAAATGAATGTCTTGCGCTTTCAGACTGGTACTACCCAATGCTAAAAAGGCAAAAAGAAATAAAATTTGTGTCAATCTTTTCATGTCAACAATTGATTAAAATGAATAATAGATACTTACTTGTTCAGCCAAAGCAGAACAGTATCATGGGAAAAATAGACACGGAACGTAAGTAAATACTTGTGATAATGGGGAGGGATTGCTAAAAATACGGCCTACATCCATCACGAAAAGTAAAAATACTGAATTTCCCGATATATTATAATAATATTTCCCTAATAAGATAAAAAAGAGCGTTTTACGGCTGTTTTTAACAATTCCTTATCATTTCAGGAAGAACATTCTTGCTAAAGTACTCATGGATAGGCTGTAAATAGAGGTGTATTTCGGGCACTAAGGCCAACGAATTACTTAACGTGTTAAACTTAATGATTATTTCAACCGTTCTGGAAAATCATCCTCTTCTACCTTTTCTATTGTTGGGGGTTCTTTTATCCAGCTAGCACCATATTCTTCTATGAGTATATTATCCAAATCATCTGCGGTTTTAAATAAATGCTCAAATAACCTGCTTCCAGTATCTAAATTTAAATACCGATCGTAGATTAAGAGCGATAATACCACCGCATTACCTTTGATGCTTAGTGTCAATCCTTCTAACTGGTAATTTTGCCGTAGCAAAAACTGATAAAGGGGGGAAAGATCTTGTGTTGGAAGATGACACAAATAGGAGTCTCCAATTATTAAGCCAGACTTTTCGTAATAAGAGATGTTTATATGGGCACTTCCTTTCACAATATCCCAGTTATTTACGCCACGTCGCGCCAATTTTGCGGCGTACTTTAATCTGGTCAATAACTGTTCGATGGTTAATGCCATGCCCACTGGTTCGTAGGGTTTTATAGAAGAAGCCAACTGGATAGAATGGTTACAGCCTGGACAACGATGTGCCTCAATAGAAACCTCCGAAACCAATAATTCACAACTACCACAGAGCGCAGCAATAGGCATTTTACTATTTTTAAATTGCTTGATCTGTTGGATTAGCCGATCAACTGGCAGTGTAAACCCAATAAATTCGTCTTTTCTTGTCAAAAAAGTATTAACTCCGATGACTTTTCCAGCTTCGTTTACTAATGGTCCTCCACTAAACCCGGGACTCAACATAGCGGTATGATGCATAAAAGGAATACCATAACTGATCTCTGCCAAAGCAGTAATATTACCAGATTGCACGACAAAGTCAGCGCCATATGGATGTCCCGCAGCATAAATAGCATCCTCTAATGCTGGAGGATGCGCCGTTTCTAATGACAAGGTAGCTCCTTCAAACCCTTCTGGTATCTTCAAAAAAGCCAGATCATATTTTTCATCTAGATAAACGACTGGAACGATTTGCTGCCGAAAGTTAAAACCATAAACTACCACTTCCCGATTATCGCGGACTACGTGCTCGTTGGTAATAATCAATCGCTCTTCGCCTAAAATAAATCCTGTCCCCGTACTATGAGGAGTAGCAATCTGAATAATTCCGTTTTTTAGTAGTGACTTCCTCATTGCAACTTCATCATATTTACGTTACGTACCATTAAAAGGTAAGATTTGGCAAATCCTGCACAATCTGTAAAATCTAGACTGCCAATTTCTGGATTTAGTTTAGGGAATTTTTGTCGATGAGTTTTAACAATATTACGAATGGCGCGTCGGATTTCTTTTTTATCAAAGGTCTTTTTTTCTAGATCATAATATACTTCAGAAAAACCTAACTCCGTAAAATAGGCTGGTTCCATAATCTGATAATATAAATGAAAAAAGGCACGATCTGGCAAAGGAACTGCATAATTAAAAAGACAATATCCAACAATATAGCCTGGAACAGCCAACGCTGTATCTAAATAACCGTTTTGTCGAAACCATTTCATATTTCCCAATTCTCCATCTATAAAACTCCGAACTCGATCGTGGCTGGCCGGATTGGTAATTCCAAAAGTGGAGGTAGTCAAATATAATTCACGATAATAATCTTCCGCCGGGCGCTCCAGTAAAGCTTGAAATTCTGATCGCACCGTCGCTACTTTTTCTGCCATCGTCCGATCGTCTTTAGAAAAATAAAGTCGGTGAATTCTTTCTAACGACTCCATCATAAAACCTTCTGGGCGAATTAGATAATCGAGCTTATAAGCAGTATTCAGCAAATGATAACCCAGTCCCCCAGGATATTCTTCTACGGTTTTTCCATGATCGGAAATAGGATTTACGACGGCTTCTATTTTTTTTGTAAAAAAAGCATATTTGATCTGCTTTTCCTTTTTGCTAATATTTTTGACGTGATCTACACCCACCAAGGTGATGTTTTGAAATTCGTCTTCCAATAAGTCATCTTGTTTATCAGCGTTGGTGGCCAATTCTTTTAGCGCATAATATAGTTTGTAAGGAGAACCGTCTAGCGTATAGGTATCAAACTTAATGGTCAATACGTTCGACTCATCCAAGGCAAATCGGGCATATTTTAAGTCAAAATTTCGGCGAATCAATCGCTCCATAAAAGCAGCATCCAGCTGACTTGCTTGTGCGATTTTAGCTTCTACTATTACCTGCTTTTGGTTGGCAATTCCTTCTATTTTTTTTGAACCCTGAAAAAATTCAAATTTGATTCCCTCCGCATTTTTTTCGTACCGGACATTATCAATCGTAGGATCATTCAGATATTCTAGGAAGGAGGCATAGGCATCGGTATAGTTTTCTGCCTCAAACAATTCCTGAGATTGATCCCAAGCATCATACTGCTCAACCGTCTTATAAGCATCCGTGTAGCGCCCAAAGTGTACTTTTGGTGCTGCTCCGCCTTTGCCTATCCCAAATAACCTACTGAAAATATTCATGCGCTAGATCAAAGTTGTTAGTATCGCTTATTTTTATTTTTTTGTTCCTCTACTACTTACTAAACCTTAAAAGTAATATTTTTGGGCGAAACTATGCAATCCTTTCGCACCATATTACCGCTATTACCGGGTCTACCACCAATCCGCCCGAATGATCACCTGCTTTGTCTAGGGTCTTGCTTTGCGCAACATATTGGTAACCGCTTTCACATAAGTCGATGGTCTGTTCAGCTCAATCCTTTCGGAATTATTTATCATCCCTTCCCCATCGCTCGCGGCTTATTGCGCCTCTTAGAAGAAATTCCCTTTACCTTGGATGATCTATTTTATCATCAGGAACAGTGGCATAGTTTTGAACATCATGGAGCATTTTCAGGACCTGACCAAAAGGAAACCTTAGCAAAAATGAATCAAACCTTGACCGAAGGGTCGGCTCAATTAAAAAAATCAAACCTCCTTCTTTTAACACTTGGAACCGCCAATGGGTTTGTGAATATTAGCACTGGACAAGTCGTTGCTAATTGTCATAAATTACCTGGTCAACATTTTACCAAAAAATTATTCTCTTCAGAAGATATTTATAAAAATTTAGCACCTATTCTTAAAAAAATAACGGATCAGCTTCCTGAATTAAAAATCATACTGACGGTTAGTCCTGTTCGACATCTTCGTGATGGTTTGATCACCAACCAACGTAGTAAAGCGAGTTTGCTATTGGCTTGCGCCGAATTAGAAAAGAATTTTGATTCGATCTATTATTTTCCGGCTTACGAATTAATGATGGACGATTTGCGAGATTATCGTTTTTATAAAAACGATCTAATGCATCCTACAGAAATGGCCACAGATTATATTTGGGAATATTTTAGAAACTGTTGTTTTCAACAAACATCACAGGCTTATTATGATGAAATTCTCAAAATAAATAAAGCATTGACGCATCGCCCCCTCCGTCCAGAAAGCGCGGCCCATCAACAATTCATCGAGCAACGAACATTAAAAATGTTGGCATTAAAAAGAACCTATCCGTGGTTAGATTTTGAACAAAATGAATAACCCCTAGACTAAGTCTTACCCGACCCGTCGCACACTCCCTGATGTCCAATTATTTTCATTCACGCCTTCTAACAATACCAATCCTGGTTTTTTCCCAACTTCTAAGCTTCCTAAGGTTTGTTCATAACCCAATGCTTCTGCCCCATTGATCGTAGCCCATTTTAGCAAGGTTTGAAAAGGTACAAAGGATTTAAAACGAGTGATGGTTTTCATTTCCTCAAAAATAGACAACTGCCAATTAGAAGTCAGACTATCTGTTCCGATGGTCATCCGAGCATCTGCATCTAAAAACGCCTGATAGTTCGGCAACCGATTTTCGATGTATAAGTTAGCATTGGGACAAGTAGCCCAATAAACGTTGGGATTCCAGGAGTGTGCAGCTTTAATATCTGCGGTGGTCGTGAGGGTGTTGTGAACAAATAAGGTTTTACATAAAGGATTCATATGTTCTAATGCATAATGAATCGAGGGTTTATGAGAAGGAAGAAAGGATTTTAGTGGCATCCCAAAATTTTCGTAGAAGCTGACAAAGTCTCCTTTGCCTGTTTCGAACAACTCATTTTCAGCAGGTGTTTCTTGATTGTGGATGCTGACGGTTTGGCCTACCTGATTGACACCATTTATTTTTTGAAAAAGTCCTTCTGACACGGTATATGGGGCATGAGGAACTACGCTTTTCTTATTACCATCTGTTCCGGCCTGATCCGAAAAAACGGTCATGTATTTCTCAAATTCGCTATTGGTCAATCCGTCGTTTAAAAAATCAAACATCTCAACGAATGTATAATATTGTATCGCACTTGCCATTTTTTGGGCAGCCGTATCGGTTTTATTGGAGATGTCGCCTACCGCAACGATTCCTCCTTTATACATCTCCTCGTCCGCCTGACGAATAGCCTCTAAAATTTCTGCTTCTGGAAAATCACGAAATTTAACGACATTGGTAATAAAGGGAATTAAACCCGTTCCAGTATCGACTTTACCACGCATATGGGACAACTCTAAGTGACAATGCGTATTAACAAACCCTGGTATAATAATTCCAATATGCTTTTCCAGAGAAGCAGGATCGTGATCCTGTTCATGATCAATTGCTAAAATTTTTCCAATCTCATCAAGGACGATGACGCCATTTTTTATGGGATCGCTGGTGACAGGATAAATAAAATCAGCGCTAATTTTTTTCATAGTAAGAGGGGTATTAGGATTGTTCGAAAGAATCAAAAAAGAAAAAAATATCCAATGTTGAATATCCAATAAATCAATATTCAATAAAATTCTAAATCAGTTGTCGTAAAAAAAGCTGTCAAATACTTAAAGCTGATAAATTTCTTTCAATTAAGCCTTTGTTCTTAGATTTTTAGTATTCCATTTTTATTCGAGATTGGATATTCGAGATTCTTAGTCTCCTCTTAAATCTTTCGAACAACCTTGGAGGGGTGTTTAAAATTCTAGTACCAATAGTCCATTTTTAACTCTAGGTTCAAACCAAGTTGACTTTGGTGGCATGATATCCCCAGCGTCGGCTACTTTAAACAGATCATCAATCACCACTGGATAAAGACAAAAAGCTATTTTGTTTTCATTTTTTCGAGTGCGCTTCGTAATATGTTCAAATCCTTTTGGTCCTTCCACATAGGTAATCCGATTATCCGTTTTAGTGTCTTTTATTTTCATGATATTTTTCATCACTTCCTGATCGAGTAGACTCGCATCCAACAACACGTTTTCTTTTTTATACTTATTAAGTATTTCTTTTTTCCATTTCAGTCGAAACCATTCTTCTCCAATCAACATTGTTAGCTCAAATTTTCGACGAGGCTTAGCAGGTTTTTTCAATATTTTAATATCAAATACCCGAGAAATTTCGGCCATAAATCTAGCCATAGTCCGATCATCCAATCCTTCCACCACCCTATTATAATCATAAATAGACAATTCTTTTACGGCAAAAAAAGCTGCTAAAATCTGATCGTAATGACCTTCTTTTTTTTTCTTTTTCATCTTCTTGGCCATCAAGGCAGAGGTAGAAGTTCGGTGGTGACCATCTGCAATATATGCGTGAGGTACTTTTTTTGCAAAAATGTCTTGGATTTTCTGAATGGTTGGTCCTTCTTCTATTTTCCAGATGGTATGCTCCTCGGAGCTATCTTCAAAGGATATGGAAAAGAAAGGTTTAATTTTTTTAATTTGTTGAGCAAGAATTTTTTCTATCGCATCGACGGTCGGATAAGTCAGTAGGATAGGTTTTACCGCTGCTCCTCTTTTAATCATCAATTGGAGTTGTTGCTGTTCTTTTGTAGCTAGCGTATTTTCATGCTTTTTTATTTTATTATCCAAATAATCCTGAACAGTAGCACATCCGATTAAACCCGTGTAGGCCTTATCAAGGGTTTTGATTTGATAAATGTAGATGGCATCTTCGGCAGATTTTTGAAAAAAACCGCTTTTTCGGTAATCAGAATAGGCTTCCTTGACGGTAGAAAAGAAGAAATCAGCGGACGTGATATACTCCAGGCTCGGATATACCGCCTGAAAAGGATTAATCTCCATTGCAAGATGGTTAATAAATGATCCTAATTGGATCAGTGGCTTAATTTAGTTAAAGGTTGCAAGATAAAAACTATTCGCCAAGAATTCCAATGTTCTGACGTTCGGTATTAAAAGGGAACTAAATTATTTGGGGAAAGGGAACTAAGACTTACTTCATCATTTTCATAAATTTGCTGATAAACCAGTTGTTATCCGCTTTGATAAGTTTATCTAAGGTGGAATCTGCCTTGTTGGAGATGATTTTCATATCCTGAATAACTTTACAAAATTCCGAGGAGTAGCTGCACATACCGTCCACACTACTGACTTCGTCTAGGACTTTGAGCATTGGTTCTAGTTCTTTTTTCTTACGCTGAATGATAATCCGGCGGAATACTTCCCACATATCTTTTTCGGCCACAAAGAATTCTTTTCGTTCTCCAGGTTTTAACTCTTTATAAACTAGCCCCCAATCGATGAGCGCGCGAATATTCATATTGGCATTACCACGTGAGATTTTCAATTCATCCATAATTTCATCCGCAGACAAACATTCTGGTGCCAATAACAGCAAGGCATGTACCTGAGCCATAGTCCGGCTGATGCCCCAACTAGAGCCTAAGCTGCCCCATGAATTAATAAACCGCTCCCTACCTTCTTTAACTGTCATGTGCTGCTGCATATAATATGAGATATATGATTTAAAAAACGATAACCAAAGGAGAAATAGGATTTAGACTAATATTGTTCATTAAATATGAATAATATTTCTATTAATTGTCCGTTTCACGAAAATTGCTTACTCAAAATAGGTTGAAATTACCTAACCAACCTTATAAAAAGGTGTTTTGGTGACAACTGCTGGAAGCCGCTTTTTACCCACGACAATCATGACGGTGGTACCCGGCTGATCAAATCCTTTTTTCACATATCCCATCCCGATTGGAATGTTCAACGAAGGAGATTGTGTGCCAGAGGTAACCTCTCCAATCACGTTTCCTTCCTCGTCTTCAATTTTGTATCCGTGCCGAGGTACACGTCGATCTGATAAGGTAAATCCGACCAATTTTTTATCTATACCGTTGGTTCGATGTGCTCGAAAGATTTCAATCGAATTAAAATGATCCTTTTTTGTTTTAGTGATCCAGCCTAGACCTGCTTCGATAGGAGACGTGGTGTCGTTAATATCATTTCCGTAAAGGCAATATCCCATTTCCAGTCGCAAGGTATCTCGTGCACCTAGTCCAACTGGCGTGACAGGAACGGCGGGGTTCGTAAATATCGCTTCCCATAAAGCCAAAAGTTGATCGCTATTTATATATAATTCAAATCCGCCAGAGCCTGTGTAGCCCGTAGCTGAGATCAATACGTTTTCTAGTCCAGCCAAGGTTCCTTTCGTAAAAGTATAATAAGAAAGGCTGCTCAAATCTACTGCTGTTAATGGTTGTAGCAATGCAATCGCCTGTGGGCCTTGGACCGCCAGTAATCCTGTTTGATCCGAAATATTAATCATTTTCGCATCAAAAGTATTATGATCTGCAATCCAGTTCCAGTCTTTTTCAATATTAGAGGCATTCACCACCAACATATAAGCTTGTTCGCCTTCGGAACAATTATCTTCTGCCAATCGGTATACTAATAAATCATCCACGATTCCACCAGATTTATTAGGCAGACAAGAGTACTGCGCATCGCCAATCTTTAGTTTACTGACATCGTTGGAAGTAACGAGCTGTAAGAGGTCTATTGCTTCTTTGCCACGAACAATAAACTCTCCCATATGTGATACATCAAAAACTCCTACTTTTTCCCGAACGGCTGCATGTTCGTCTTTAATTCCTTGATAGGAAATGGGCATATTGTATCCCGCAAAACCAGCCATTTTTGCGCCTAGCGCTTCATGAATGGTTGTTAATGGTGTGTTCTTCATTTTTTATAGTTGGTGTAATTTGGTTAAAGTATTTGAGATAGGGGTTATTCAAAATGGAGGTTAAGATTAATTGTAATTAACTTCTTAGTTTTGAATTTTAATATCCGTAATTCTATCTCCTATTTCTAGTTGATTGACAATATCCATTCCTGATTTTACTTTTGCAAAAATAGTATAATTGCCATCCAAATGTGGGGTTGGAGCATGTGTAATAAACCATTGTGTACATTCCGTATGATTTCCTGCGGAAGCCATTCCTACATATCCAGCATCATCATAGTAAGCCATTCCGAGTTCTGATCGAATGGTATAATCAAGTCCTCCATATCCATCTCCCCGTGGACAACCACCCTGCGCAACAAAGTTAGAAATTACCCGATGAAATTTTTTGTTATCATAAAAATTATTTCGAGCTAGTTGGACAAAATTGGCCACCGTTCCAGGAGCGTGTTGTAGCAATAGAGATAAGGTGATTTCTCCTTTTGAGGTAAATATTTTGGCCTCAGCATCTGGGTTAATTCCACCAATTAGATCCCAGTCGATAGGATGATTATAACGAGGAGGTTGGTTGGTTACGCCTGTTGTGTTATTAAAATAATCCACCGATTTTTGGAGCTCATATTTAATTTCAATTTCTTTGGGCAGTTCCAATTTTGCCATAGCGGCTATCATATAATCTATGCTATCCACCACTTCTTTAAAACCTAAAGAAGGCATTCGTAGCACCTGAGCGGCATAGGCAATCATCGCAATATCTCCCTTTTCAATGGCTTCTTGAAAATAGGTAGCTAGTTCCTTTTTTACCCGAGGGGCGCTTCCTCCAAAATATTTATCAAAATTTGGCTTCATCGCAATTTGGGCCAATGCATCCACACTCGCCGACCGAATGATCGTTTGCTCTGACTGATAACCTTTTTGGTAGATATATTTATAATTCCATCCGTACTCCGACAAGGCTTTTAATAATCCTGCTTTTTCATAGACATTATCCCCTGGCGTCTCAAATCTTGTTTTTATTTCTCCACTAATATTATTGATGGTATTGACAAAATATCCTGGGACATGCCGGTTAGCCGCTCTAAATAAATTATTACGAACTTGCCAAGAGAGTGTCTCTGTTTTTTTTGCAGTAGAAAAATAAAGACTGGCTTCCCGTGCATTTCCATAATCAATAAAAAACTGACTGGCGGCCTGAGCAATATGCTGATTATTACTATTTAGGGCATTAGCTACTAAATCTTTGACTTCTAGATAATCGTAATTACCCATCGCCCGGATCACATTTACGCGCACCCTAAAATCATCCGATTTTCCATAAAGATATTTGAGTGCTTCCAATCCAACCGGCTTTTTGGTTTTTCCGATAGCGATGGCCAGCGCCTGCAAAATCTGTGGATTATTTTCTCGCTGTGCTACTTGATAAAATTTTCCAGCAAAAGTATCCAGCTTAATATTTTTCGTTCGATAAAGATAATTGGCGGCGATCAGTCGGACTGATTCTGGATATCCTTTTTTCGATAGCAGGTCTACCATCCGATTTGTGCCTGCCAATGAATTGATTCCTCTGAGGGCATAACGGTAGATCGCATAGGCCTGTCCTTCTAAAAGTAGCGTATCACTTCGGAAATAATTTTTCACCCTACTGATATTATCCAAATAATCTCCTGAAGCAGATTTGCCAATCGCTTCTAGAACTGTCCGCTTAAATTTCTGGGTAGTTGCTAAGGTATCTGTCGCAAAAGCCTTGACTAGTGCCGGGCCAGATTTTTCATTACCAATTTGTCCTAACGCATAAGCAGCCGCTACCTTTACTTCTTGTACTTCATCCTCCAATAATACCATCAAAGAATCAATCGCCTCTGGATCTTTATTGGAAGCAAATGAAAGAGCCGCCGCATAACGATAACTTGGATCACGATGTTGAAAAAAAGGTAAGATACTATCCGTCAACAGTTGATCTTGATAAACATATAATTGTCGATAAACTGGGTCTTTAAAATCCAGATTGACATCGGTAAGAATTTCTTTTTTGGAAGGTATGCATTGGGTGTTAGTAATTATTAATAATATACCCAATAGCATTAAGCCTGGTAGTAATTTTCTCAACATTGAGGGTCTTTGTTTTGTAGGTTGGTTGGATTTTTTAATTTAAAATTCTTCCCCAAATTCTTCATTCTCTTCGGCTATTTGCTTGTTCTTGGAAGTATCCTGAACGGCAGGATTTTCATCGCCAAAAAAGTCATCATCCCCAAAGCTTTCGTTTTCTTCTACTGGCTCCATATCATCAAAATTGAGTGGGCTTTCTCCATCATAATCATATTGTTCGCAATCTATTACGATACCAAGATCTCCCGTTGGTTCGGCAAACCGAGCATTTACATCGTAGTCTATTGTCTCATCTTCTTCTAAACTACGTAATAATTTAGCAAAGAAAGGGCGGGCCATCTTGGCGCCAATTCCTAAGTTAAGGCTACGAAATCTTACCCAGCGATTGTCTCCTCCCACCCAAGTAGTTACAACCAAATCAGGCGTTAGTCCTACAAACCAGCCGTCTACGTAACTATTGGTCGTTCCTGTTTTTCCACCCACTTCACTTTTGATATTGCCAAAACCAGGTAATCCTTGGTTCATTACATTTTTCATCATCTCGACCATTACGTAATTGGCGTTGGGATTTAAGGCTCTTCTTTCTTCTTGGATTTCCTCGTAAATAATTTGACCATTCCCATCCTCAATTCTATTGATAAAAACGGGTTTGTTATAAATTCCATCGTTGGCAAAGGTGGTATAAGCTCCAGCCAATTCCTGCACCGTCAACTCACAAGATCCTAAGCAAATAGAAGGAGCGTGTGGTACCACATAGGTGCCATTGCTGCGTTTTGCTTCTTTAGATAAACCCATGTTATGCACGAGTTCTCTAACCGGCTCTGCATCCCCAAGTTGCTTCATCAAATAAACAGAAACCGTATTTTTTGAATGCTGTAATCCTTTAAACAACGTATAAGGTGCACCGCTGTATTCTCCGTTGGCATTATTGGGTGTCCAATCTTCTTTTAAATGAAAATTTCCTTCTCCCGTATGAATCGTATAAGGTAAATCATAGACTTGCATACAAGGAGAGACGGATTGTTGTGCAATCGCCGTAGCGTAGATAAAAGGCTTAAACGTCGAACCTACTTGACGCTCAGAAGTAACATGATCAAACTGAAAGTACTTATGATTGATACCTCCCACCCAAGCTTTAACATATCCTGTTTGTGGATCTACTGCGATGGAGCCTAGTTGCAAAAACATCTGGTGATATTTGATCGAATCCAATGGCGACAAGGTGGTATCCTTTTCCATTTGGTCGTTATACGCAAAGACCCGCATTTTAACTGGCGTGCTGAAACTGTCGGCAGCTGCTTTTCTTAAATCCTTAAATCTGGCTTTGACTTCTTTCCATTCATCCGACTTCATCAATTTTCGGTATTTGGCTGCTAGTGGGCTTCCAACTAATTTTCTCGACACTAGTTTTGCAATGGTTCCTTTTTCTCGCTCTTCTAAAATCATTCGATCAATATCGTGATCTCTTAATTCAAAACCGTCTAGTTTTTTAGCCGCAGCTTTTAAAGAAGGCGCTAGAATTTCACCCCGCAAACGTTGGTAACGATCCGACTCTCGAATACTTTTTTGTAGTGACCGTGCTCGAATAGCCAAATCTTCTTCCATCTCTTCGGGTTCCATCTCTTCATCAGGGTCTTCATAAGTCCAAGGGTCTTTTCCTCTCCAGTGTCGATTAAAAGTTCTTTGTAGCTTTTCCATGTGTTTGTACATGGCCGCCTCGGCGTGGGCCTGAATCTTTGGATCAATGGTCGTATAAATTTTCAGCCCATCTCTATAAATATCATAAGGTTCTCCACTAGTTTTTAAATTTTCAGGACGATTCAGAATCCGATTTAGTTCTTTACGAAGTTCCATTCTGAAATAAGGAGCTGGACCATCTGCGTGTGTTTTACGTCGAAAATTGGTCATATCCAAAGGTAGTACTCGTAAAGTATGGTAATCTGCTTCGCTCAAGTGTCCCGCCTTTTGCATTTGTTTTAGTACGACTTCTCGACGCTTGGTAGTAATATCTGGTCGTCGGATGGGATTATAGAGCGATGGATTTTTTAGCATGCCAACCAGTGTAGCCGCTTCTTCTATCCGCAAAGAATCTTGACTGGTACCAAAATAGATTTCGGAGGCTGCCTTGATGCCATAAGCACCATTGGTGAAACTGAACTTATTGAGATACATCGCCATGATTTCCTCTTTCGTATAGCTACGTTCCAGTTTGACGGCGGTAATCCACTCTTTAAATTTACGAGTTCCTAATGCAAATATTTTTTGAATAAAATTCATACCGGCAAAATTCCGATCGGAGTAGAGCAATTTTGCGAGTTGTTGCGTAATGGTACTACCACCACCCGCGCTTCTTTGTCCCATCAAACCCGTTTTAACAATCACTCTAGAAAGCGCTTCAAAGTCAATTCCAGAATGATCGTAATAGCGTTCGTCCTCCGTAGCCACTAGTGCTTTCACTAGATAGGGAGACAGTTGATCAAAAGAAACTGGGATACGGTTTTCTACATAATATCGACCAAGTACGGCTCCGTCGGCAGCGTATACTTCAGAAGCAAAATTACTATTGGGATTCTCCAATTCTTCGAAGGTCGGTAGATCTTGAGTAGATAGAATAACAAATAACAGGATCACTCCTAGTATACCCAGAATGGTCATTCCCCACATCAACTTGACAATTTTCCGATATTTCGGATACCGTTGTTGACGAACCGACTTTCCGCTGTCAGCGGTATTATTTGGTTGATCCATATTGATTTAAATTTGTGTTTTCTCCAATCGTATGATAAGGAGAATTTCGAAACCATCTCCTTATTTTCACAAATATACGCTTCATAGAGCCGATAATGATAAAATAAGGGTAAAATTCTACAGCTGACGATAATAGTCTAGGCTCGCTTTAATCGCTGTTTCGCTTGCAAACTGATTGAATAACGCTTCTCCCGCTGATTTTAGCATGGTAAAGTTAATTTCTGCTGTTTCGTTCTTTTTATCCTGTCGCATCAAAGCCAAGAGTTTTGGATAAATTTCTGGTCCGAAATCAAATTTTCCATAGTGTTTTATCAAAAACTGGGTGATCTGGTCCAAATCCGTCCGTGATAATCCTTTTTCTAGACTCAAATAACTTTCACAAATTATCCCTGCTGCAATCGCTTCACCATGTAAAAGAGGTTTGTCTGTGGTCAGCGCGTGGCTTTCCAAGGCGTGACCGATGGTATGCCCAAAGTTGAGCACTTTACGTAATCCGGCCTCAAAAGGGTCCGCTTCTACGATATTTTTTTTGATGAGAATAGATTTTTCTAAAAAACCAATCGCATTATAAACATTGAGGCTTTCCAATCGCTGGAGTGCGGTCCATTGCTCTGCACTGGCAATCAGACTGTGCTTGATCACTTCCGCAAATCCACTACGGAGTTCGCGAGCCGGCAGGGTTTTCAAAAATTCCGGCCAAATGATTACCGCCAGTGGATTCTTAAATAATCCAATACTATTTTTTATTTCCGCAAAGTCAATTCCTAGTTTTCCACCCACAGAAGCATCTACTTGTGATAAAAGGGTGGTTGGCATTTGTATAAAATCCATGCCTCGTTTAAAAGTGCTGGCGCAAAATCCGCCCATGTCGCCGATCACGCCGCCGCCCAAATTAATGGTCAAATCTCTACGACCACCTCCTTGCCTCATCATCTGTTGCCAAATTTCTGTACAAGTGGTGATATTTTTATGAAGCTCTCCTGATTGGATTTCAATCACGGTACGAGCCATTGATCCCATTTCTTTTTCTAAAAAAGGGAGACAATCTATACGGGTATGCTCATCGACTAGAATGAATACTTGGTTGTAATTACCTTTTTGTAGATAATTACGAAGGTCTTCTCCAAAATCTCCAATATGTATTTGGTAATCGTCCAGTTTGATGGTGCTCATGTTTACAAAGTTGTGCTTATTTTGGATATTAAGGGGTGATTTTTTGATGATCGTTGAGTAGAAAATAGTATTTGTAGGAATAAGCTGATTATTCGCAAAAGAAAGACAAGATAAAATGGCTCGTTTAAGGTCGGACAATATCGTACATAACGAGTGTATGCGCCAGCGGCTTCTCCGCAAATCGCGCTTTCGTCTCTGCCCAAGTGGCTTTAAATAATTCGGAATGGCGATAATTATTTAACGCAGCCTCATCGGTCCAAAAGCTGTACGTAAACACAATATTAGGTTGGGCCTTATCCTGAAAAACTTCTAAATAATGACATCCAGGGAAATTTCGGATCGACTTTTTTTTCTTTTCAAACATCGCGAAAAAATCCGCCAGTTCTTCGGGCTTAAAAGTCATTCTAACAATGCGCTTAATCATTTTGAAAATCTATTTGGACGTGTTCATCAATTCCCATTCCTAACATACTGGACGCCTTTCCTAGATTGATGGCAATTTCGAGATAGTTGGCAGAATTCACTAGACAGAGTATTTCACCTACGGGAACTTCCGCATAGTTTTTCTTGATGGTGGTTAATGGTTCGTGTCGTTTAAAATATATTTTAAATGGTCTGCCTTTGCCTATTTTTTCCAAGAGATCACCGCTAATATTGGTGATGGCATTTTCATAATTATCTACGTGAATAACGGCTCCTCGGATCCGATCAACCGTCGTAACAGGTTGGATACTGATTCTTTCTTCGATTGTTTCGATGGGAATACCAATTTCATTAAAAGGCATTTCACTCAAAATATGACGAACGCCTTTCGCAAAAACATCTCCCAGTGGATTCGCAGCCTTGGCATTATAATTCAATTCGTAGACACTCGTCAGTTGCTCTTTGTCAAAAGCCAACGCAAATAAACCATTGTCTGGGCCAATAAAATAATGGTCATCATAACGAATCGCCAAAAAGCAATGATCTGCCGCATAAAAATTATTAACACTCACCAAATGGATCGTACCTGCTGGAAAATGTTGGTAAGCGTTTTTGAGTACAAAAGCACCCTGAACTATATCGTAAGTTTTAACGTTATGGCTGATGTCAATCAGGTTGAGCTGCGGGTCCTCGGACAACAACGCTCCTTTGATAGCCGCACTGTAGTAGTCGGTGGTACCAAAATCTGATATAAAAGTAACAATGGCCATACTAATAACGTTTTGAAAATTAAGCAGCACAATAAAATTTAAGTTAAATTTACCTTGCTTTAGCTGCCATACGGTCTTTTCTCGACAAATGTACGCAGTCTGGCCCAAAACTTCCAATATCCAACGAAAGGAAATAGCTGAAATGCTTTCTGATTAAAAAATTTTAAAAAAAATTCTATTGAGTGAAATAATTTTGACCATTGACGGCATTGATCCCGTAGCACTTTACGGTGAAAAAAATGTTAAACTAAACCTGATTCGTAAAACCTATCCAGACGTCACTATCACCTCTCGTGGAAACAGTCTGAAAATAGCAGGAGATAAAAAGCAGGCACAAAAAGCAAAAAGCAAGTTTGAAATGATGGTTCGTCTTCTTCGGGAGCAACACGAATTGAGTCTTCAAACCGTAGAAGAACTGATCGGCGGAGCCAATCCATTTGAGACAAGGTTAAGCAATGGAGACAGCAACGCTACCCTAGTGCACGGTCGAGGTGGAAAAGCCATCAAAGCAAAGACCGTCAACCAAAAAAGATTGATCGCTTCTTCTGATGAAAACGATATCGTTTTTGCCCTTGGACCCGCAGGAACAGGAAAAACCTATACTGCCGTAGCCTTAGCTGTTCGCGCGCTAAAAAACCGCGTCGTAAAAAAGATTATTCTGACCCGACCAGCAGTAGAAGCTGGGGAAAGCCTCGGTTTTCTACCTGGAGATTTAAAAGATAAAGTTGATCCTTATTTGCGTCCACTATACGATTCTTTGGATGATATGCTACCACTAGACAAGCTAAACTATTTCATGACCAATAGAATCATCGAAGTAGCACCGTTGGCTTTTATGCGGGGACGAACGCTAGATAATGCCTTCATCATTTTGGACGAAGCGCAGAACGCCACTTCTATGCAAATCAAGATGTTTCTAACCCGTATCGGGCCTTCTGCTAAATGTATTATTACGGGTGACCTCTCTCAGATTGATTTACCATACAACCAAAAATCTGGACTCCGGCATGCGATGAATATTCTCAGTGACGTCAAGGGTATCGGAATTGTAAAGTTAACCGCTGAAGATGTAGTTCGTCACCGATTGGTAAAAGAGATTATTATCGCTTACGATAAATCCGATCAAGCAAGACAACAGCGACGAGAAAAAGAAAAGCAAGAACGCGAAGCAGATAAAAAGGGTAAGACAGATACCCCAGAAAAGAATCAAAACACCTAGAAGATGACCAGTAAAATCACTTATCAAAATAATCTTAGGACTGCCGCTGTACACTTGCGATCCGGCAACGAAATCTTAACGGATGCGCCCGTAGATAATCGTGGAAAAGGGGAAGCATTTTCTCCCACTGATTTATTGGCCACTTCACTAGGCAGTTGTATTTTGACCATCATGGGAATTAAAGCTGCGGATAAGGAAATCGACATGACTGGAGCAACGGCAGCCGTCAATAAAATCATGGGTAGTAATCCTCGAAGAATCACTCGATTAGAAGTAACGATCCAAATGCCAGACAATAATTATACAGAAAAAGAGAAAAAAATATTAGAGGCCGCAGCCCACGGTTGTCCCGTTGGTAAAAGCCTCCATCCAGATCTAGAAGAAATCATCCAAATCAATTGGTGATACTTTCTTAAATCCTTACAAAGCCCTGACCAGCTAATTTTTTACATTTTACTTTTATGATTTATCAATTAAAAAAAACGGACCCAACCATTGTTGGAGACATTACGCTGGACGGCTCAAAAAGTATCAGTAATCGAGTCTTATTAATTAATGCTTTGTGTCAAGATGAAGGTAAGGTTGCACGACTTTCTACGTCCAAAGACACTACCACCCTTCAGCGGTTACTCACCCTCAACGAGGGTACTTACGACGCAGGAGCAGCCGGAACTACTTTTCGTTTTATGACCGCCTACTTAGCTTTACAAGCTGGCACCCAAATTCTAACGGGCTCCGAACGGATGAAACAACGTCCCGTAGGCGTACTAGCAGAAGCGTTGAATGAACTAGGCGCTGATATTCGCTTTTTAGAAAAGCCAGGCTATCCACCGTTGTCAATTGGGCCGGGTAATTTTGGTGCTGTGGACGAATTGCGAATTCCTGCCAATATTAGTAGTCAATTTATTTCCGCCTTATTGATGATTGCGCCGGTCTTACCAAATGGTTTGACCTTACATTTAGAAGGTGAGATTGTATCGAGGCCTTATATTCAGATGACGCTAAGTTTGATGTCCCGATTTGGGATTGATGCGACATGGGTAGGACCGACTATAAAAATTGAAAAGCAAGCATACCAAGGAAGAGATTTTACGGTAGAAGCAGATTGGTCAGCAGCTTCTTACTATTATGCTCTGGCGGCTTTTTCCAAGGACCTTAATCTCCACCTAGGAGGATTATTCGAAAATAGCTTACAAGGAGATTCGGTACTGGCAGAGATGATGACCCAGTTTGGAGTAGAGACAGAATACGTAGCCGACGGTGTAATTTTGACCAAGGGAAAACCTTCTTCCGTTGATACTTTCCAATGGAATTTTATCAACTGTCCAGATATCGCACAGACCCTCGCGGTAATTTGTGGAGGACTCGGAGTCAACGGTTATTTTACTGGACTTAAAACTTTAAAAATAAAAGAAACCGACCGTGTTCAGGCGCTACAGAATGAATTAAAAAAAGTGAATGTCAATTTTTCGGAAACCGAAGCTCGCCAGGGAGTCAGTTGTCAAGTAAATGGCACTGCCCAATTGAACGAGCCAGTATTTGCGACTTATGAAGATCACCGGATGGCAATGGCTTTTGCTCCGCTCGCAATGTTTGGAAGTATAAGCATTGAAGAACCAATGGTCGTCGTGAAGTCTTATCCCAATTTTTATGAGGACTTTAAGCAACTAGGTTTCATCATAGAAAGTGTATAGATGAAGGAAACGATTGATCGAAAAAAACAAACCTTTCAGATAAAAAATCTAACCAAGGTTAAGCACCAGTTATTTCGCTGGGCACAAACCTTCGATCCTGTTTGTTATCTGGATAGCAATACTTATGGTCAAGATGTGTATGGAACTTATGAAGGTTTACTAGCCGTGGGGCAGCAAAATCAAATCTCCTATAATTTTAGTAAAACCAATCCTTTTGAATTGTTAAGAGATTTTCGCAAGAAAACGGGCGGGTGGCTATTTGGCTATTTGAGTTATGATTTAAAAAATAAAATCGAAAAACTCAGCTCTCAGAATTCGGATCATATTGGCTTTCCAGAAATGCACTTTTTTGAGCCTATTTATTTGATAAAAATATTTCAAAATAAATTAGAAATAAATAGTCACAAAGAAACGCCTGCTGACCTTTGGAAAATCATCCAAGCAATCCCAACCGCTCCCCTACCCAACGCTCCATCCATCGATCCAACCGAGATAAAATCTAGCATTAGTAAAGCCGATTATCTAAAGACCATTTCCAAAATAAAAAACAATCTTTTACTCGGTGATATTTATGAAATGAATTTTTGCCAAGAATTTTATATTAAAAATATCGACCTTGCTCCCGCTATTCTTTTTGAAAAATTTAACACTATCAGTAAAGCCCCTTTTTCTGCTTTCTACCGAAAAAATGATCGATATTTACTCTGCGCCAGTCCCGAACGCTTCCTCAAAAAACAAGGTGATCAACTTATTTCACAACCGATCAAAGGGACTATCAAACGAGGAAAAACGTCCAAGGAAAATAAAAAGTTGACCCAAGAATTATTTGTCAGTAAAAAAGATCGTTCCGAAAATGTGATGATTGTAGACCTTGTCAGAAATGATCTTTCACGAGCCTGCGTGCCGGGCACCGTGCAGGTAAAAGAATTGTTTGGCATCTATCCCTTTGCGCAAGTCAATCATCTGATTTCGACCATCACTGGAACCTTGAGACCGTCACTGGACTTTGTTGACGCCCTTAAAAATGCCTTTCCAATGGGCTCCATGACGGGGGCTCCTAAAATCAGGAGTATGGAACTGATTGAGCAGTATGAAGAGTCGAAAAGAGGGCTTTATTCTGGCACCATCGGATACATTACGCCGGAAGGGGATTTTGATTTTAATGTGGTCATCCGGAGCATGTTGTATAATGCAGATCGTCAATATCTTTCTTTTCAAGTAGGTGGAGCCATTGTCAACGATTCTGTTCCAACTCTTGAATACGAGGAATGTCTCCTCAAAGCTGCCGGAATTCGCCGTGCTTTGTGTGGTAGGTGAGTTTTGGGTTTTGGAAATTTTCTAGAATTTGACAACTCTCTATAGATTGCGGTTGTTATGATCAAAATAATTGCCTTTTTCTACTGAAGTGTGCTTTTTCATTGCGCTGTAACATTTCACCGTAAGGGTCCCCACAACCAATTCTCTTCCTCGTTTTTGCTTAATTTTGTTCTATCATGAATATCTACTTCGACGATATAATGGCTTTCATACGGAAGTTGACCATCCGGCGGCTTTGGAACATCACCAAGGTGTTTGTTTCCTTCTACGTGACCAAATGGACGCGTAAACCCATTCAGTGGGGAATGCCGATGACCATCAGTATGGAACCGACGACCGCCTGTAATCTGCGATGCCCCGAGTGTCCTAGTGGGCTACGAGCCTTTAGTCGTCCTACCGGAAATTTAAAGGAGGATTTTTTCCGAGATACAATCGACGAGTTGCACAAAGATTTACTTTACTTAATTTTCTATTTTCAAGGAGAACCTTATATCAATCCGAAATTTCTGGAAATGGTAAAGTATGCCGACCAAAAAGGAATTTATACCATCACTTCTACGAATGCTCATTTTCTGAATGATGAAAATGCTCGTAAGACGATCGAGTCTGGTCTAAATCGATTGATTATCTCCGTAGACGGAACCACGCAAGAGGTATACGAAAATTACCGAAAGGAAGGTAAGTTAGAGAATGTCCTGATGGGTGCCAGAAACGTGGTCAAATGGAAGAAGAAATTAAAATCTAAAACACCACATATTATTTTCCAGTTTTTGGTAGTCAAACCAAACGAACATCAGATTCCTGAAATTTATAAACTGGCCGAAGAAGTTGGTGTGGATGAAGTAAAATTAAAGACGGCACAGGTTTACGATTACGAACATGGTAATGACCTGATTCCTACCATTGATAAATATGCGAGATATCGTCAAACCACGGATGGTACTTATGTAGTAAAAAATGAATTATTGGATCATTGCTGGAAGTTGTGGCACGCTTGTGTTATCACCTGGGATGGGTTGGTCGTACCTTGTTGCTTTGATAAAGATGCCACACACCGACTAGGAGATTTGAAAAAAAGGAGTTTTAAAGAAGTCTGGCAAGGACCAGCTTATCAGGGTTTTAGAACACAACTTTTAAAAGGTCGGGATCAGATTGATATTTGTAAAAATTGTACGGAAGGTTGCAAGGTTTGGGCATGATAAACATTCCAAAAAAAATTCCCTTTAAACAAGTAAATGCTTAAAGGGGATATAAGACTTATTATCTCCAGCGCTTACAAAGCGAAAGTAGAAAAGCCTAGGTGTGTTTACAAAAGCTGTATTAAGAAATCCTAATAAGCTTTGGGACATTGGTAAAATTAAAAATTATATTGAAAGCACACAACCTTTTCAATTCTTTTTTATTAACAGTATTCTTTGAAAAATTCTAATTTCAATATGACAAAATCTATTGTTAGTTATAACGTAAACGGTATTCGTGCCGCCGTAAAAAAAGGATTCCTCGACTGGATGAAAGATGGACAATACGATATTGTCTGTTTACAGGAAACTAAATGCCAGCCCGATCAAGGACCTATCGAAGAACTAGAAGCAATGGGTTATCATCATTGTTGGCACAGTGCCATAAAAAAAGGCTACAGCAGTGTCGCTACTTTTTCGAAAATAAAACCAGACCACGTAGTAGCAGGCACTGGAATGGAAAAATATGATCAAGAAGGTCGCGTCCTACGAACCGACTTCGGAGATATCACTATTCTGAATTGTTATTTTCCTTCGGGATCTAGTGGCGAAGAAAGACAGGCTTTTAAGTACGAATTTTTGGATGATATTTATGATTGGGTAAAAAAACTTAAAAAGAAAAGATCGAAGTTAATTGTCGTTGGCGATTATAATATTGCTCATGATGATATTGATATTCATAATCCGAAAGGAAATCAAAAATCTTCCGGATTTCTGCCAGAGGAACGGGCCTGGATGACCAAATGGCTGGAAAGTGGTTTTACAGATAGCTTCCGAAGCTTAAATCCTGAAAAACAAGAATTTAGCTGGTGGACGTACCGCTTTAATTGCCGTGCAAAAAATAAAGGCTGGCGGATCGACTACCAATGTGTAACGGATAATCTCAAAGATCGACTAAAGACCGCTCGACAATTGGGTGATGCAGTACATTCTGACCACTGCCCCGTAATGATAGAGATTGATTTATAGGTTAAGGAAAACAGGCGTTGGATCTAAATATGAGTCATCCCGAATTTTTTCTTTAGAAAAATATGGCCAGTTGGCCAGTTGGCTAACCAGGGCGTCCCTGAAAACGTCTGAAAAATCCTATTTCCAAATTTTATTTTGGGG
>CALFWZ010000127.1 GCA_937928405.1 uncultured Saprospiraceae bacterium | reverse complement strand
AGAAGTTCCTCCACCATTTGGTGTAAAACAAAGTTCAATGATGGAAGTTCCATCGTTGAGATCTAAAGACCCACTAGATCCACCCCACAAAAATCCAAGTCTACCTTCTGTAGTTTGACTAGGATTAAAGAATTCTTGAGGAGGTAAAAGTGACATCCAAGAATTGATCTGCATAACAGCAGTATCCCATTGCATCGCAAATTGCATATTGACAATAGAATCAAAATCGGTGACATCAATCGTCACACAGAATTCGTTGGTTGCACAACTAAACGTTCCACCATTCGCTGTAAAGGTCGTGGTTTGGGCATTAGTTGAGTAACAAAATAGAAGCAGGAAGCAAGATATGCTGGTAATTATATTACGCATAATTATTTTTTTTATAAAGCGGAAAAGCAGTGATAAACCGCATAGGATTCATACTGCCAACAATGACATTGCTAAATAGATTGAATAGTCTGATAATGGTATTATCGGTTTTTGGCATAAACAGGTGATTGTTCAAGTCAAAATAATTTAGAAATTAGCGCAAAAATACAAAGTAATTTTTCAATTCTAATTGCTGAATAAAATATTGTTTTGCGTTATTTTCGGTAGCTAAGTGCTACTGTTGTCAAAAACCGGATCGAAAAGATTTAAACATTTTACGGTGTCTGGTATAAAATGTTTCATTGAGCGTTTTGCTGTTCTGTGCTAATGAAATATTATGTTCCCGGGATTTTGACAAATATCAATAAGGAAAATTCCAGGGTGCAGTATTAGATTGCTGCACCCTGGCTTTTTCTATTCGGTAAATCTCATTATTTAATCAATGAGGATCATCTTCTTAGTTGCAGTAAAGTCGTCCGTTTTTAACTGATAGTAAAGTACACCAACGGCGGGTAATTCACTGGCAGTAACGGTGATTTGGTTATAACCTTTCTGGTAAGTATCTGCATAAGATTTGATAACTTTTCCAGAAACGTCCATGATGTCTAGCGTTCCAGTAGCCTCTGATGGTAAATCAAATCCGATAACTGTTTCACCACGGAATGGGTTAGGTGTATTTTGATACAACTGGTAATCTTTTGCAAAGACAGGTTGTACAAATTCTAACTGAATATCAAGTGCTTCAGAAGCTTCGTTATAAGCAACTGCTTTGAAATTCTCTAACTCAGCAATACTCAATAATGACTGGATGGTTCCAGCATTTCGGATCGCTTCAAAAGAAAGGTCAAATAAAGCAGCTTCGATGGCTTCGGTAGTTGGAGCACCATTGTACCAAGTAAGTACTAATTGTCCTTGGTCGGTTAAGGTGGTTCCTACTTTAGCATTTCCGTCAAGCTCAATTGTTTCCGTTCCAAGGTATCTTAGTACTTGTGGATCGAAATTCAAAATAAACTGGTAACCAATAAGTTGCTCAAAGTTTCTTGCATTAAGTGTAAGGTTATACACTTCCCCTGCTACTATTGCTTCATCTTTAAGTGTGAAAATTAAATCATCTTCACTTCGACTATCACCGTCCTCTGTCAATACTTGAGGATCTGCAATAGCACCTGCCACATCACCGATTTTTACACCAATGAAATTGTTACTAAGTGAGTCTGTTCGAATATCAATAATAGTGATCGTCTCAGAGAAAGCAGGTAAGAAGGCATCAGGTGTATTCGGTAATATCTGAGCAGCATCTACAAATCTCCAGGAAGTATTTGTTGAAGGAGGCGTACCTAATAATGCAGTACTTAGATAATTGTTTAGTAGGGTAGCATCAAAACCGGTAACTCTACCGTCATTAGATACATCCGCTGCAATTTTCTTATAAGCAGAATTAAGGAATACATTTCCTACTGCATGTCGCTGAATAGCTGCAACATCTTCAATGTCAATACCATTATCCCAACGGATATTTTTGCTAGGAATAATTCGATAATCACTATTTGAACTTACGATTAATCGGTAGGTTCCGTCAGGTCCCGTTTGATCATCTGTTACGATCGGCGCTAGTGGTTGTCTTAAATCTGATAAGTCAACATCTACCAAGTTTACTGGTAATCCGTTCTCATTATTAACTTGTCCCGCAATAACTAGTTGTGAAATTCCAAAAGCACCAGGACCATTAGGATTGAGACAAGGTACGGTTGGTATCAAAGTAGGTTGAGCAGTATTATTGCCAAATTCGTAAACGATTTCAGCAGGCGTAACAATGGCATTTGGAATATCGATGATAGAGGAGAAAGTATTTAAATCTCCCGTTAATATTACGTCAATGAAAAATGCAATGTCGTTATCGTTTAAGTTGGCTGGAATATTTGCAGTAACGAAAGATACAGCCATTTGATCAAAACTATTCGCCAGGGTAGTATCGTAAACCACGCTATCCATTCCATTGATATCCATAACAATCATACTATCAATGTTGCTAATGAAAGTATCCGTTGCCATTAGTTGCGTAAGGAAGTCTGTTTGGATAGCTGGATTAATACCACTTGTTCCAGCAAAGTCCGCTACATCTGTATTGGTAATTTCCAACGTAAATTGGAAACTAGCCACATTTACAAAATCACTAACCGTAACAGGAATGCTTATGATATCACCCGCACCACCTAATTGTTGTCCTACTTGGAAACATGTTGGAGGAGGAGTTATGGTAATCATCGCAGTACAACTACTTGAATTGCCACTATTATCAGCACCCGTAAGTGTAACAGGAATCGTTTGTCCAACATCAGCAATGTCAAACATAGTACGGTCAAGTGTTAAAGAAGCTGGATCCAATGCGGTACACGCATCAAAGCTTCCATTGTTTACCATAGCTGGGGTAATATTTGCTTGACCATTGGCATCTAACGAAACCGTTAGGTTTTGGCAGATGATTTGGGGAGCAATATTGTCTTCAATAATTACACTAGAAGAACAACTATTAGAAGATCCATTTACAGCATCGGTGACAGTTAAAAGCACTCCGATTGGTGATCCAGTTACATCTGCACAAGTAAATACGGCAGGTGATCCATCCATTCGAGTAACTGTTCTGATGATTGGATTACAATTATCAAAACTATTGTTGTCGATGGTATTCATCAATTGGCCCGCAATCGTAATTGATCCACTAGTAGGTAGTCCAATTGTGAAAGGTCCAGCATTACAGATGGCAAATGGTGCAGTATCATCAACAACCGTATAAGATCGGACAAAATTTGCACTTGTATTACCACAAGGATCTACGGCATTATAGGTAATTGAATAAGAACCCGGACTTAGGCTAACCGAAGCATTTCCAGTTCCACTACCGATTATAACACCGTTTCCATCTCTCACTGTATAGTTTAGATCAAGGACAGAAAAATCAGCGCAATTATCGGTAACATCAGTAGCTGTTAGGCTAATAGCAGCAGTTGCAGTACAGCTTTGTCCAACTGAAAGCATTTCAGTCGTTGCCAAGTTAGCATCAAACACTGGCTCCTCTGTATCGGAAACGAATACATCATAGAATTGTACATCTTGGTTCCCTTGATTATCTGTTGCGGTATAAATATTTCGTACAGTGTAATCGTAGAATGTACATAATGCAGGGTTACCAGTTTGGGTGGTAACGGTATTGAAGGTAATCGAAGGAGAACTACAGTTGTCCACAGCGAAAACATTCAAGCCCGTCGTATCTGCTCCCATTTCACAAGAAACATTAATAGGTCCAGTTGGAATATTTACCAAGGCAGGTAGGAAGTTGTCAACAACCGTAATATTCGCGTTACAAGTGGCAGGATTTCCATTAATGTCAGAGACGTTAATAGTTACGGAGTTTACTCCAATGTTTGTACAATCAAAGGCGAAATTATTAGCTCCGTTAACCGTTAGCGAAGAAATATCTACTCCACAATTATCAGTAATGCTATTTGGATCAAAACTCGTGTAATCAATTGTTCCTCCAAATGCAAGTGTTGCTTCGTTAGAAGTCCAATTAGCTACATCAAATGCACCTGTAAAACCAGGTGTGAAATTCGTGATAGTCGTTTCAGATCCTCCAAATCCACCATCATCCGTAGCAGCAGAAAAACAGAACTGATCTCCTGCCACAAGTGCTACCTCTGTTCTACCACTTTGTGGATTGTCGGTAGTGTTAGTAAGTTGAACGAATGTTCCATTTAAAGAATATCCGAAAGGATCAAACGCCGGACCGAAAGCATCATTACTGAAAAAATCCCAATTGAATCCAACAGTTTCAGCACTGGTTACTGTAATACAAAATTCAGCACTTTCTGGACAGACAAAAGGAAAAGTACCAGAACAACCTAATCCGGCATCACTACCATTAATTTGTAGCATTTCACCAACCACAGTTCCAGCAGCAAGAACTGCTTGTCCGTTTTGATCTAGTTCTAAGGTTATAGGAGAACAATTAATCATAGGTACTTCTGTATCGGGAACGACATTTATTTGTTGTAGTTGATTGACTACGACATTATTTACGTCTGTATAAGACCACTGTACGGTATAGTTGCCAGGAGTGTATTCATAAAGAGGTCGTGGAATGGTTCCTAGTGTTGTAATATTAAGGGAAACGTTATCCAATGTTCCTGTATCACCACCACCATTATCTGAAACAGTAATAATCCAGTTACCATTAGGATTGATACCATCAAACTGACTAAAAAGATCAATTGGCATAAAGTTTCCAGCCATTCCAGGAACACAAAGATTTTCAAAATCAGCTGCAGACTGAGCTGCATCATCACTAAAGGTGGCATTGATATCATCGTTAAAACATCCAAAGAAAGAACCAGGTTGTCCTGGGCGATTAAATACGTTGACAGTTCCACCGCCGTTAGGAGCTGTAATACTGAGATTGATATCTCCAACCCAAGTATGCGTAATTTCTATACCTAAAGAGAAGTCAGATAATTCTGGATCGAGTCCACTTACAGGTAAAGATACAACTAGTGGTGCTGCTGGATTATCATCCGGAATCGAATCGGTGAGAACACCGGGTAAGGTCGATATGTCGAAAACAATAGGCGGATTAATATTACTCAAAGGAGGACCAGTTCCAGCTGGTGTTCCTTGGTTTGGTACACCATAAATAAGGTTGCCACAGTTATCTCTGGCATAAGGAGCTTCAACTAAGGCGTTTCCACAATCAAAAGTCAAGGTTGATAAAGGATTTTGATTGGGAACCGGCATATTGTTGTCATCCATTGTTACGCTGAACGTACAGTTATTTGATGTTTGAGAATCAGAGATTGTAATGGTAACATTAAAACTTTGACCATCCATTGGAGTTGCTCCTAATAGCGTAGTAATAGGAGTACCAGCAGGAGGGACTTGCACCACATTATTGGTTGGGCAATTATCTGTCGCAGAAGATAGACCGATATAATCTGGTACTACGGTAGCGGCAGGATTACAAGATCCAAAAGCAAGTGTTTGGTTGGGAGGACAAGCAATACTTGGAGGTATATTGTCAATCACAGTTACTCTTACTTCACAAACGTTAGCATTAGGAATTTGATTTCCACTTGCATCACGGAAACTATACGACAGAATCGTAGTTCCAATCGGGAAATCCGCAAAATCAACGCCATTAGGATCTCCAAGCGCTCCACCAGGAGCCGTATTATTAAGGACCACATTTGGATCAGATACTACTACTGAGGTAATTAGACCAGTTCCTCCACAGTTATCCATTGGAGTGGGAGGTACGACACTTACCGTTTGATCACATTCATTTGGATCAACATTTACACTGATATCCAATGGACAATTGGTAAAAGTAGGCACCTCATCGTCTGTTACCGTTACCGTAAAAGAACATGTATTCGTAAGACCAGAAGCATCGGTTGCTGTAAAGGTTACAATTGTTTGACCAACTGGAAACTCTGTCGTATTAGCTGCACCAGCCGTAGCTGCACCATCCGTAGGAAGCGCAAACGTAGGTGCTGGCATACCAGCGGTATAAGCCACGGTAAGCGGAGTAGCAGCTGGACAGCTTTCAGTGACCGTAGGATTTGTAAAAGTAGGTAGTCCATAACAGTTGCCTGTCATCATAACTGAAGTTGTCGTTGCGATATCACCCATTGGGCAATCTACTAATACTGGATCCGTAGCATCCGTAATGGTAACCACTGTCGGACAGGTATCCATATTACCTGCTGGATCAGTAACGGTTACCGTTACATTCACTGGAGATCCTACATCAGCGCAAGAAAAAGTCGTTTGACTCACGGTAGTAGTGAAGGTACAATTATCAGTGGTACCAGCGCTTAAGGCCGCAAGATCAGCCGCAGTTAGCGTATAGTTACCCATCGCATCTATGTTGGCTGCCGTTAATTGAATCGTAATTGGTGCACACATGGCCATTGGCATAGCAGCATCTTGTACGGTTATACTAGCAGGGCAAGTAGCTGTTTGGCCACTGGCATTCGTAGAAGTTAAAGTGACAACTACTGCTGGATTAGTAGCTGTAGTAATATCAGCACAAGTAAAAGCAGTTTGGCTAAGACTTAGCATTCCTCCCATACAAGCTCCAATTGTACTTCCATTGTCTACATCTGGAACTGTCAAGGTAGCATTTCCACTAGCATCTAGCATAAGCGTAAAAGGACTACACATTGCGGTAGGAGCCTCATCTTCTAAGGTTAAGGTGGTCATGCAAGTTGCAGTTGATGGACCGGTTAGTACGTCGCTGTCTGTTACCTGAAGCTCAATGTCTATAGGTGACATCATTAAATCTGCACAAGTAAATGTAAGGGTAGGGAAGAAGGTCACACCACCATCGCGAGAAATTCCAGTTGGAGTGACAGCCGTACAGGCCGTACTTCCACCGTCAAAATCTGCGGCAGCAACCGTCACGGTTCCTCCGGTTAATTGCTGTGTTAAAGCCATACAAGCCGCCGCTGGGCCACCATCGCTCACAGTTACATTAGTTACACAGGTAGAAGAGCCATTGTCATCCGTAGCAGTGATTGTTACGGTAACTGGGCCTCCACCGATATCGGAACACTCAAGCAAACCAGGAACGGCCGTATAAGTTACGGTTCCAGCACTTGCTACTGCGTCGATACTTAAAAATGCGGGGATCGTGATATTATCTAACACTAAATTAGCTCCGCCGGGCTGAAGTGTTACGTTAGAAGGATCACATTGGGTAAAAGTTGGTTGAGCATAAGCATTACTGACTCCTCCAAAGATCAAAGCGATCAGGAAGAGGTAAGTCGAAGCCCACCTAAAAGAATTTGTTCTAAACAGAGCTGTTCTGTTTCGGGATGTAAATTTAGAAACCATGATACTGCTTTTGGTGGTTAAGAAATTAAAAAATTAAAACCTAGTTTATTATTAGAAAACAATTTTTATTTTCAGGTAAAATTGAATTCAAATAGTTAAATAATTAATATAAATATTGTAATTAGCTAAAATGTCACACTTATCGTTAATACGGTTAGGTATCACAATAGGTTGCAAAGCTTAGAGATCCTCATTTGAGGACACAGAAATGGGTGATTGCAAAAGCGTGTGTGATTGCTTTAGCAATGGATGTTTAGAGATTCAAAAACATGGTAAAGGGAGGTCAAAAATAGAGATGACTTATGTCTACCACGGGATTATAATTTAAGTACGATCTAGTACGTGCAAAGTTTAGATCTATGCTTGTCTTGCAATTGTTCAGGGTAAGATGACAAGCAAATTATGGGGTAAAGGTAAAAATATTTTGGTAAAAAAAATAAAATCCTTCTTTTTTTTTCGTTGTTGTTCAATAATATTTGAAATGGTAAGAATTTGCGCGTAAATGCCGCTATTTACACATCTAATAAGTCTGGTCTTCTCTTTTGGGTAATCTCATAAGATTTTTCTTGACGCCATTCTTGTATTTTTTTGTCATGGCCCGAAAGTAGGACAGGCGGAACTTCTTTTCCTAAAATTTCCGCAGGTCGAGTATATACAGGAGGTGCAAGAATTCCATCTTGAAAAGAATCAAATAAGGCAGAGGTTTCATCATTTAAGACCCCAGGTAATAATCGGCCAATGCTATCTACTAAAACGGCCGCTGCTAATTCTCCGCCAGATAGCACATAATCTCCAATTGAAATTTCTAAAGTTACATAATGATCTCGGATCCGTTGATCGATTCCTTTATAATGACCACAAATAAGCAATAGATTGTCCTTTAGTGATAAGCGATTGGCCATACCTTGGTTATATCGTTCGCCATCAGGCGTCAAATAAATAATTTCGTCATAATTAGTTTTGGCCTTTAAGTCTTCTATACATTTGCTAAGGGGTTCTGCCATTAAAACCATACCGGCTCCTCCTCCATACTGGTAATCATCCACCTGTTTACTTTTACCAATTCCCCAGTCTCGAAGTTGATGTGTTCTAATTTCAAGGTGACCCTTTTTTTGGGCCCTTTGCATAATAGAATGCTGGAATGGTGAATCTAGTAATTCTGGAAGCAGCGTAATTATATCAATGGTCATAGTAAGTCCTTAAGTTTAAGTACACAGTGAACTAAGCTGGTTGAATTGTAAAAATAAGCAAAATAAAAAGACCGGTATCCGAGAAATTCGGATACCGGTCAAAACTACTAGAGTAAAATTTTCTTATCGGATTCGGTGGAATTTACGCACCGCTCTTTTGTTATTTTGAATAATTTCTACCACGTAGATATTACTATTTAGGTTTGAAATATCCATTTGCGAAAATGACGACCCTGCTGGTAATTGATCTTGGATAATTCTCTGACCATTAATATTATAAATGTTCAAAGATGTCATCTCATTAATTACTGGGACTTCAATATTTAGTCGTTCGGTTGCTTCGCTAACGAATACCTTAATTCCAGGGATTTCGGTTTCTCTATTTGCCGTTGGAATACAACCAAATGGTCCGACTGGAATACTGCTTGTACAAGATTCAACACCCACATCTTTAAAAGTCATATTGTAAGGCGCTAAAGAGGTACCGTCCAACATTAAGGTAGCTGGACCGTCGGCATATTCCATCGTATTAATTATGGTATTGTTTAGAGAAACGGTATAAGATCCACTGTTGTTATTTGATTCAAAATAGAAAGTCACTGGAATCATTCCATTACTTTGACAATCTCCAATCTCAAAATCAATATCTCCCATAACACATTCATCTGTACAATTATATGCGTCTATTGTTGTAAAGTTGCTACACGCATCGTCTTCCATGTCTGTCATTACAAATTCGTAGACTCTGTTACCATCTCCTTCGAATGGACCTAACATGACGGGTAGATCGGTGTAAGCAAAGTTTCCATAGTTGACACCATTTCCAGAAACTTGGAACCCTTCATTACCAGGGTTAATAAATTCTGCGTCTAACCTTACCATGAACGCACCTTCGGTACAATCCATACGATCAGATGTTACGGAAGAAATATTACAAAGGGATACAGAGCAATCTGGTTCTTGATAATTTGTTTCTTCACAACAATCTGGGTTATCATTATCACAAACCATAATCGTTTGAATTAAATTGGCTGAATTGGAAACGTTGTTGATCGTTAATGGTAAGCTACTATAACTAATCGGTCCAATCTCTGTATTGTCTAGTGTTATCATAAAGGTACTTCCAGTATTTGCGTGAGAAAATCCTAAAATCAAACTATAGGTATCTTCACCAGAACATTCCTGAACATCTACGTTTAGATTAGAAATTGAACAATCAGGGATCACTGTGCAGTTTAATGTTTCAAAATTAGCACTTATCTCACAATCTGCCAATTCACTATCAATAATTGTTATGGTCTCTGAACCAATACCCGAAGTTGGAATATCATCTAGGTTCACTGGTAATTGAGCATAATTATACTGACCATGTAAGGTAGCTCCAATATAAACTATAAAGCTTCCAGAATTAACAGTGCTGTAATCAAAGTCGATCATAAGTGACTGCAGGTTGTCTCCCGTACATTCACCGGCTGTTGCTACTAAATTAGTAAGTTCACAGACAGGAATTGGTACACATTGCGGTGCTACGAAAGACATTTCATTAGAACAGTTTGGTAACTCAATATCCGCCGCAGTAACTTGATAAACGGTGTTGCCATCACCTAGATAAGGTCCAACCATAACCGGAAATTGAGTAGGATTATATTGTCCAACATCTGTACCGTTGACAGCAATTGAAATTGGATGGTCGAGCGTAGTTCCAGAAAGGTCTACCTGAATCATAAACTCATCGTTCGAATTACAAGCCATTGGTGTAGCCGAAAATTCATCGATCGAACACGCTGGACGACAATCTATTCTTTGGAAGTTGGTCTCTAAAGCACAAGTTAAGTCACTTGCATCTGAGATCGTTAAAACACTATTTTGAGTTCCATTACTAATAAGATTATTTAAAGTTAATGGAAAACTATTAGCAGGATAACTTCCTATGGTCATTCCATCAATTTTAACGATAAATTGTTCGGATGGAGATGAAGTTCTATTAAAATCGATAACCGCACCATACCTGTTAATAGCAGTACAAGCCGTGGTAGATATGGTAAGATCACTAATCGTACAAGGATCAATTACCTCGCAAAAGACAGGTGCTACGGTGGCTCCATTCGCACAACTGAAATCTTGTGTGTCAAAGATATCTAGTCTGTAAGCAGTTACGCCATCTCCAGTTAGTGGACCTACAGTAATGGGAAAACTAGCAGTTGAAAAAACTCCGTAATCATCATCGTTTAACAATACAAACATTTCATTGCTAAATCCACTTCCTTCCAAACCAACGACCACATTAAACATACCATTATCGCATTCCAACACTTGCGTTGTTATTGCAGAAAGATTACAAGGAGGTGCACATTCAAATCCAGTGAAAGTAGTCCCTAGACAGCAATCCGAATCACTGGCATCACAGACTAAAACATTCTGATTGACTGGACCATCTCCAGAAAGTGTTAACGTAATTGGAAAAAGCGTGTGGTGGAAAGTACCATAACTTTGACCATTTACTGTCACTTCGAATTGTTCCGACGGAGAAGAGTTTCTATCAAAATCGATGACCGCATTAAACAGATAATCTCCCGCGCAGTCAACTGCCATCGCTGTTAAATTACTAATATCACAAGTGGTATTCGCTGCACAGGTGTTTGGTACGATCGTCTCTACTTTACTACAGTTCGGATTATTGGCATCACTTACCTCAATCATCAAAGTAGAACCGTCACCAGTAAATGGACCTACTAAGTAAGGTGCCTGGTTGGCTGGGTATGGACCAAAAGATGTATTGTTAACTAATACGTTAACCATACCGCTATTATTTATTCCATTATAATCAACTAATAGATTAAAATTTCCTGCTTGATTACAGGCTTGTTGTTCTGGTAGAACATGGGTGATGGTACAGGCTGGTTCTACACCTTGTGTGAAGCAAATATTATCAATTCCTAATTCTACTCCGCCAATAGTCATAGAATAAATTGGCCCTGTAAAACTAACAGTTCCTTTACGACCTCCAGCGCCTGCCGCAGAATCATCTACCGACATGGTGACATAACTTGCAATTTGTGAAGGCAGTTCGTTAAAACTACGTACATTCCTAACAGGTTCTCCATTAATAGAAAGGTTGATATTTCCATCCCAGTCTAGGAAGCTAAAACTGACGTTGTCCGCTACTGCAAAGTTTTGCGTAAAGTCGATGTCAACAGACGCCTCCAGTAAGCGAATTACTTGTCCTTGGCCATTAGAAAAAGCTCCAGACCAAAAGAAAGTACCAGATTGGGTTGATACATTGTTCCTTATGGTTCCATCGTTATAATGGAAAGGGGCTAGACCTAAAGCGGCACCACTTTCACTGTGGAAAGAAGTTCCAAAAGGATACCCATTGTTGACTGCATAAGTGTCAGAAGGAAGATTGGAAAAATTCACACAATTTTGACTGTGTAGAAGTTGGGAAAATAGGAAGGCTAACACAAACATAAGTTTGTGTGGGTAAAATTTCACTCTCATAGTAGTAATAAATTTGGGTGATAGATGTTAACTATAGCATATTTTACAAAAACGGGGCCAGTTGGAGCTGACTAGATTTAAATTTTATTTAACGTTACTTTTTTATCGCTTTTAGTCTAAACAAACATAAAATGCTTAATTTTATATTTTAGTTATTGTTTTAACTATTTGATTATCAATGTTTTAAATAAAAAAACCTATATTATGAAAAATTTTATCGTACTAACCTTAATTTTTATGTTATCAGGCTTGAGTGGTTATGCTCAAGAAGATCTTTCTAACTATTCTTTTGAACCTGCCTTGAAAGAAATGGATCGGCTAATGAGTAAGGGGCAAAAAAATAGTTTTTCTATTGTAATTGATGGCTTAAGCAAAAAGGATATCGAAAAGTCTTGGGGAAAGTATATTAAAGACCACGATACAAAGTCTAAATGGGACAAGAAAAAGAAAGAATATTTTGCTGACAACGCGAAAGTTAGAGAAATTAGTGATAATACTATCGATATTTATTCTCAATTAAACGAAGCTGGTGATCGAGTGGAATTGACGGTTTGGATGGATTTAGGAGGAGCTTTCTTATCCAGTTATGATCATCCACAAAAAATAAAAGAAGGAGAGGCTTTCATCCTTGAATTTGCCACCAATATGGAAAAGAAGCGTATTGATAATTTTCGTAAAAAACAGGAAGATAAATTGGGTGATTTAAAAGGTGATTTAAAAGATTTACAAAAGGATAAAGGTAAATTAGAAAAAGATATCGAAGACTATGAAAAAAAGATTGCGGAAGCAAGAAAAAAGATAGAAACCAATGTCACAAATCAAGGAACGAAAGAGGAGGAAATTAAAGTGCAGGAAGCTTATGTAGAAAAAGTAAAAGAAATTAAAACGCAACTAGAAAACAAGCAATAAATTTGATGAATTTATCATTACCTATTAAAAAATAACCATCAATAGTGCTGTCCAATTAGGATGGCACTTTTTTTTTGGAAAGATAAAATGTAATTTTCTTTTAAGTTTTTATATTTTACCTCATCAACTTAATTTTATAAAATAACCTCCATACCTAAATAACCAAATAATGAAAAAAAATGCTGGCTTTCTAATGTTAAATACTGCCGAATTTAGAGATTGGATTTTGGCAAAGAATGTAAACCGTAAGGTGACGATGATTCATAACCATCATACTTATATTCCCGATTATAGTCATTTTAATAATAATCATTTTGACTTAGTAATTGCGATGAAGAATTACCATATGAATATTCGTCGATTTGCTGATATTGGGCAACAAATTACTACGTTTCCAGATGGTATGATTGTGGTAGGCACTCGATCCCTTGAAGTCGGACCAGCTTGTATTCGGAAGAATAATGACAGCGCCGTCTGTATCGAACATGTAGGTAATTTCGATAAAGGAGGAGATGTGATGACCGCAAAACACAAAAAAACCATTATTTTTGTTAATGCTTTGCTACATTTGAAATTTGGACTTGAGCCTAATGATACACACAATGTATATCACCATTGGTTTGATCTAGGTTCTGGGAAACGGGTTAATGGTGTAGGAGGTGGTACCAAATCCTGTCCAGGAACTAATTTCTTTGGCGGTAATAAACCAAAACATGCTCGTAAGAATTTTCTTCCACTTGTTCAAAAGGTTTTAAAAAAACAACCAGAGTACGCCAATGTTTTTGGTGTCGAAACGCCAGCACCGATTGGTTATGCTATGGTCATGCGAGCTAATTTTTTAAACGTTCGTACTGGCCCGGGAACCAAATTTAAAAAATTGGGATCTATCTCTCGGGGAAATACCGTGGATGTATTTGAAAAGGTTCCTAGATGGACCCGGATCAGCTCAGAACAAAAATGGGTATCTTCTTATTATTTACGAAAAATTCATAAAGGAGTTGTGAATGATAAAGACCCTAAAGGTCTGAGTGTACGGACGGGCCCGTCCTCCAGAAATCGAAAAGTCAATGCTCTCTTAGAGCATACACCTGTCACGATTTATGAAATGAGTGAAAATGGGTGGTATCGTATTTCATATCTTGAACTTTGGGTTTACGGAAAATATATTACCTTGCTTTAATAAGACTTTAATTCCTAAATTATTTGGTTTTTTTACAAAAAAATTCAGGATAAAGTCTAATAAAAAAATGTACTTAAGATACTATGATTAAAATTGGTTTGTTGTCTGATACGCACAGCGTTCTTGAAGATCAAATATTCAAGGATTTTTCTAATTGTGATGAACTCTGGCATGCTGGGGATATTGGGAGTATGGAGGTATTAGAAAAACTAGAAGCCTTTCGCCCAGTACGTGCTGTTTATGGAAATATCGATAATGCCAAAATTAGACGCGCCTGTCCACTTAATCAACGGTTTACCGTAGAAGGATTAGATGTCTTTATGACCCATATTGGAGGGTATCCTGGGCGCTACACTGCAAGGGTCAGAGATATTATTCAAGAAAATCCACCGCAATTGTATATTTGTGGTCATTCTCATATTTTGAAAATTATGCCAGATCGGAAGCACAATCTTTTACACATCAACCCTGGTGCCTGCGGGATTCACGGCTTTCATCTAGAAAAAACCATCGTTCGTTTTGGTATAGAAGCTGGAAAAATCCTAGACCTTGAAGTAATAAATTTGGGAAAACGAGGTGCTATTAAATAGTATATTTTTCTAAATTCATGGCTGCTTTTAACATTGAAAACTGACTTTAATCATAAATAGTAATGTAGATGACTGACCATAGGAAGCGCCCTGAAATATTATTTTAGGGCCACAAAAGCACAAAGAAAAGAAGATTTTTTCACAGAATGAGCAAACGATCACGCAGGGTTGAGCACGATAATGCTAGAAGTGAGCGAACTGCTAAGCAGATGGTAAGCTAGTGGCCTAGTGGCATTTTAATTTTATCCTATACATTAGAGTAAATAGTTTTTAAGTACTTTTATCCCCGAATAATTAAGCACTTAGAAATATTTTTCGATATGAAATTACGGATATTGGGTAATAGTATTCGACTGAGATTGACTCAGACCGAAGTAAAAAATCTCGCTCATGGAGAAACGATCCATGAGCGTACGCATTTTGGGCCTAATAATCTATTAGAATATAAATTATCGATCAAAAAGATTCCTAATTTGGACGTTGATTTTCAAGATGGCAAAATCTCGATTGCCTTACCAGAGTTAACCGGCGAAACCTGGGCTAATGGAACGGATGTCAGCCTGAAATACCAAATTCCAATAGCAGGAAAAACCGATTTATTGGTGTTAATAGAAAAGGATTTTAAATGTAAAACCGAAAGAGTCGGGGAAAATGAAGACGATATGTTCCCTAATCCAGATTGTTAACCTTTTTATCTAAGCAACTACAAAGTTTTTTCTCCGTATTTTAAAAAAGAAAGTAACCGATAGATTTAATACACTGTGTAATAAATTCATTTAAATTTTAGAATGCTTCTTTTTGGCGATTACTTCGTCTAAATTTCATCAAATAGCTACGGCTATTTTCAAAAATATTAGACTCGTACTCCCCAAAAATAGTCTACTCAAAATATAAAGCAACTTAATACACAGTGTATTTGAAGTACCGTAATAAATAATAAATGGAATTTGGCTCAATAAATTTTTATAAAATCTAATGAAAAGATTCTTGAAACTGGAACGCCTTATTCCGCTATATGGCAATCTGAAAAAATATCAATCCCAAAATTGGCGACAAGATATTTTGGCGGGTACCACCGTTTCAGTCATTATCATTCCGCAAGGAATGGCGTATGCTTTATTGGCGGGATTACCTCCGATATATGGCTTATATGGTGGTCTGGTGCCGCTCATTATTTATGGAATTTTTGGTACTTCTGGACAACTATCCATTGGACCCGTAGCGATCTCCTCTATTCTAATCTTTACGGGCGTTTCTCAGATCGCTGCGCCACTTTCTGAATATTATATTGAATTGGTCATTTTAGTTGGTTTTTTAGCTGGGGTCTTACAATTTGCTTTGGGATTATTTAGATTGGGGTTTTTAGTAAATTTTATTTCTCAACCAGTTATCACTGGTTTTACTGGAGCGGCGGCCGTCATTATTTTTGTGAGTCAGTTAAAAACAGCATTAGGAATTTCGGTTCCACGGTCGGATAATTTGCTTGATACGTTCTCCTATTTGGCTCACCACCTTTCAGAAATCAATTGGCTTGCGACGGCTTTTTGTTTAATAACCCTGTTTATTTTAATTATTCTAAAGAAAATAAACAAAGCAATCCCTGGTGCTTTGATCGTTGTTATCATAGGTATTCTAGCCGCTTTTATTTTAACAAAGTACAATCTGGCGGGGCAGTTAGCCATTGTGGGTACCATTCCTACGGGGCTTCCTGCTTTTCAATCACCCCCTTTTAGTTTAGAAAATATTCAGCTCTTGATCCCTACAGTACTGACCGTTGGAATAATGGGCGTAGTGGAATGTATTGGAATTGCAAAAGGCATTCAACGAGATGATCAAACCTCTAAGGTTCGTCCGAATATGGAATTATCGGCTTTAGGATTATCTAAAATGGCTGGTAGTTTTTTTCAGGCTTTGCCATCATCAGGAAGTTTTTCTCGATCCGCCATCAACGATGAAGCGGGCTCCAAATCTGGATTGTCTTCCATCACGACTGCACTTATGGTCGGATTGACATTGATCTTTTTTACCAAACTTTTTTACTTTTTACCCAGTGCGGTGTTAGCAGCGATTATCATTTATGCGATCAGAAATTTATTCGATCATCAAGAAATGCAAAACCTTTGGAAATCGCATAAAACAGATTTTTCCATGATGGCAGTTACCTTTCTGATGACTATCTTGTTTGGGATTGAAAAAGGCGTTTTAGTGGGGGTGGGCTTGTCTCTGGCTATTTTTATCTACCGTAGTTCTCGTCCACATATTGTACGATTAGGCCAATTGCCGAATACAACAGTTTATCGAAACATAGAAAGATTTGAGGACGCTCGCTGTCCAGATGATGTATTGATCGTTCGAGTAGATAATCAATTATTTTACGCCAATGTATTGTTCTTTCAAGAAACAATTCAACGCTATAACCAGAAAAGACCTGATCTCAGATTAGTGATTTTAGATGCCTCGGGTATTCATAATATTGATAGTACCGGAATTAGGGTGCTCAACCAATTATACGGCTATTTTAAAAAGCGAGATATTATTTTTGTTATATCTGGAGCCATTGGTCCAGTGCGAGATATTATTAGCAGTTCTGAGTTATTGGATTTGATGGGGCAGCAATCCTTTTTCCTGGAAATTCATGACGCGATGCATCACCACGGCGCGATTTCTGAAGATGATCAAGACTTAGGATGGTCAGAGGATGCGGTACAGGCGAATTTTTAGGTTTTATTTGATAATAATCAGGTGGGTAGAATATCTCTTCATTGATTATTTGAAACGCTTAGAAATCAATATTGAATATTGCGAAGGTTTTCTATCCAAATAATTCCAACTCTCTTAAATCAACCCCTCAATGGCCCGTCTATTGGCCATAACCGTCTCGTAACCACTATAGAGGGTGATCAACACCGTCCAAACGATCATAGAAAAGATAATGACGCTAATCGCCGTATTACCAATAATACCGATCAGCGGCTCCTTAAAAATGAGCAGGTTATAAATAATGAAGAGGACAATAGATTGCGTAAAGGTTTTTACTTTACCGGAATACCGCGCTGCCAGCGTTACTTTATCTCTAAATAGCAGCATCAATCGAATTACGGTCAAGACAATTTCCCGAACGGCAATTAAAATGGTAAAAACGAGCGGAATGATACTATGATAAGAGAATATACATAAGACAAGGATAATCAATATCTTATCAGCAATAGGGTCTGTTATTTTACCAAATTTGGAAACCGTATTCCAGCGTCTTGCTAAATATCCATCTAGAAAGTCCGTAAAAGAGGCCGCCATAAAGAATAATAGGGAGATCGTCAGCGGAAAAGGCTTCAAGGTAAGCGCAAAGTAGCCACACAACAGAGCGAGTGGAATTCTAATGAGTGTCAGGAAATTCGGCAATTGCCGTTTTATTTCAGTCATATACCAGAATACTTATGCAACTTATAACAACTGCAAGATACAAAAGTTATCTATAAACCGCTTTAATATAAAGCGTATTTAATATTTGGTTAAACCTGTATTAAATAGATTCTGTTTTTTAAGCGTTTTTGCTTGATTCTCCTTTAAATTGTTGCTCTTTATTGCGAAATAATACGTTGAAGGAGGTCAAACTGCCATAAATTCGAGTAATATACTGCTGTAGATTCACTTTTTCTTCATCGGTGAGCTTACTACTATTAATCCGCTGTTCCATCACCCGTAATCGATCTCGGACCATCACAATTTTATGAAAAAAGGCATCTATCGGAATCTCTTTCGATTTTAAACTTGAATTTTTAGGCTGTAGAATCATCGTTCCATCTAGCCATTTATCCCCCAATTCTACCGTTTCGGCACTGCCCAACCATGTATTCAAGATGTTTTTTAAAGCCTCTTCGGCTGCTGAAAAGGAAACCGCCTCTTCTGCTGCAATGGCTTCGATAATTTCCAATTTTTGGTAATTTCGACCCACCTCTTTGATCCCATAAGTCACAAAACAGATGTCGTAAGCTGCTGGGTATAGTCCAATAACCACGCCGACTCCAAAAGCAGGATGATTCACCCGCGATCCAATTCCTAGGGTTTTTGTCATTGTATCTTCCATATTCGTATTTTTTTCTTTTTCTACGGAAAAACTAGTCGCTCGGTTTCGATTTTTTATCCTAGAGAATACGTATAAGCATTCCCGCCCAATATCTCGGGACCGCTCCTCGTATTTTGCGGCGGCCAACGGCGTATCATCAAAGGCTTTCGGATCATTAAACGGAAGCGCCAATCGAAAATCAGATCCATGTACGATCGGACAACCTTCATCGGCGGAAGTACAGACCATAATTGCCGCAAAATTTTCGGCAGGATTGGGCGGATCATCATACCGTTTGGAAAATGCAGGGTAGGGCGTCATGGTATCATTCCAGCGAACATGATACACCGGATTGTCTTGTGTTGGATCTTCGGTTGAAATATGAAAGCCCAGATCTTGCAATG
>CALFWZ010000126.1 GCA_937928405.1 uncultured Saprospiraceae bacterium | reverse complement strand
ACAAGGTCTTTTTAGTTTGCTAGAAAACTATCTCTTGTCCAGATCTTAAAGAAACCGCCGAGTACGAGAGTACGCTCGGTGGTGTGAGAGGACGAAACGACCGATGAAAGGCATCGCTCGTTTCTCCTACTCGATTGTCTAAAGATTATCCTTGATCATTTGGATGGCAATGGCCAGAAGAATGATTCCAAATACTTTGCGTAAAGTAGCAGATACCTGTGGAGATATTTTATTCGAAATCCAGTTAAGTGAATTTAAGATGATAAAAACAAAGACTAGATTAATGACAATCCCTGCTAGAATACTATAATTATCAAATTCCGCTTTTAAAGAAATGATAGTCGTCAAAGTTCCTGCTCCAGCAATCAACGGAAACGCAATAGGAATGATACTTCCTTCTCCGCCATCATCGTGATGATCTCGAAAAATTCTAATTCCCAAAATCATTTCTAATCCAATAAAGAAGATAATCAGGGCACCCGCTAAGGCAAAAGAGGCTACACTGATTCCAAAGAGACCCAGTAAGGTTGCACCAAAAAAGAGAAATAATAGCATGATCGAAGCCGCCGAAAAGGTGGCAACTCCCGCTCTGATTTTTAAGCCTTCCCGCTTCATATTGATTAAAACCGGTAATGAACCAATAATGTCGATTACGGAAAATAGAATAAGGGTAACGGATAAAATTGCAGTAATATTCATAATGTTTTATATTTCGAGGTTTTAATTTTTTCTTTAATTCCAGATTTACTTAGTTGTTCACTCCTTCGTCGTTCACTGCCTGCGCAAATCCGGAAGGAAAAAATAAAATTCCTCTCAACGAAGAATTCGAGGTTTAGATAATCTCTATGTTGTATTATTAAATAATAGTGTTCAAAATTATAACACAAATAACGAGCGAATAGTGCTAAAATGTAAGAGGATTTGATTGATTTAGTTAAATATGACTTTAATTGACTAATTTTGAGTCAAATCATTATTTTTTAATTCTGTTTTACATGAACAAAAATCAATTAGACCCATTCGATGTCAGATTACTGAACGAATTGACAGCGGACGCGCGAATTCCATTGGTTCAATTATCCAAAAAGCTGAAAGTTTCCAATACTTTGATCCACCAACGGATGCGAAAATTAAAGGAGGCGGGCATTATCAACAAGGCGACTTACGATCTTGATCCGTGGAAACTGGGCTTTCAAACTTGTTCTTATACCCAAATTATGCTATCGGATAGTAAGCATCATCGAGAGGTGGAACGAGAACTAGAATTGATTCCGGAAATCGTGGAATGTGTCAATATCGCAGGACGGTATGCTATTTTGGTAAAAATCTATGCACGAGATAATCGACACCTAAGGGATATTATCTATGAGAAAATTTTGAAAATTGATGCGGTTGAAGGATCCAATTCGACGATTAGTTTTGAGACGGCATTTAGAAGAAATGTAGCTTTAGGGTTGGATAATTGAACACCCTAGCAAACAGCAAGAAGCATTTTCTGAAATTTTTTTTATCATTAATTGAGCATTCAATCCCTGATTCGCATAAATAATACCTTTGATCGTCTTTGCAATTTTCGAGGTGTTGAGTGGAGTATTTATTTTTTCATTCTTATTTCATTGAAGAGATAAAACGACCATTTTATGACTTACCCAATACTCAATACGCTCCACGAGGCAGCTAAGTTGTGTAATTTTGTAGGTCCAAATGGGTGGAATGGTTGGCTTTTGCAAATATTCTCAACCAAATGGTGATTAAATTCGTTGAACCTAGGAGGATGTCTGGAGAAAGGCATCTAATAAATTATAGGATGAATACATTAATTAAGCAAGGAGAAACGGCTCTGCCAACTTCATGGGGGAATTTTAAGATGATTGCTTACTCGGTAAGTGAAGCGGAACCGATGCCACATCTGGCTATGATTCACGAAAATTTTGATCCCACCAAGCCAGTTTATCTACGGATTCATAGCGAATGCCTGACGGGTGATCTGTTTCATAGTCATCGATGTGATTGTGGAGAGCAACTAGATCGGGCGATGCAGATGGCTGCGGAAAAGGGTGGGGTAGTTTTGTATTTACGACAAGAGGGGCGAGGAATTGGATTGATCAATAAAATCAAAGCATATAATCTACAAGATGAAGGACTAAATACGGCGGATGCTAATAGTCATTTAGGACTAGAGGTGGATGGACGGCACTATGATATTGCGTTGCAAATGATGAAGGATTTAAAAATTGAGCGAGTACATTTGTTAACCAATAATCCATTAAAAGTCGAGGCGGTGGAACGTTCTGATATAAAAGTGGTTAGCCGAATTCCCTTGGTGATCAAAGCTAAAGCGGAGAATTTTAATTATCTCAAGACAAAAAAGGATTTGATGGGGCATTTGTATGGAATGGAGGGGGAGTGATAATATCCAATATCCATTATTTGATCATCCCTGATTCGCATTGCCTAATGTCATTTACGGCGTGTTTAAGGCTTACTAAGACTTTTAAAGTTTAGTAAGCCTTAATTTTTTTTGTAATGTACCAATCTACCATTCGTCGGATTTTTTCAAACATTTATCGGAAAAAGTAATTAGATATTTGTCTAAATACCTAAATTAGCAATATGAAAGATGTATTTAAAGCCTTAAATGATCCAACGCGGCGGGAGATTTTAGAATTACTACGGGATGGTGATTTGACGGCGGGGGAGATTGCCGAAGCCTTTTCCATTTCAAAGCCTAGTATTTCCCATCATTTGGATTTACTCAAACGAGCAGATTTAGTGGGCAGTGAAAAGCGAGGACAATATGTACATTATCACCTCAACACGACGATTCTAGAGGATGTGCTGCAATGGATTATAGAATTAAAAAAACCAAAAAAATAAGCATAGTATTTCTAACCTTAAAATAGTACTGTTATGAAAAATCAAATTAAAAGCGAAATTTTAAATCTAGTATTAGTGGCCTTGCCATTTATTTATCTCGCATCGATTTATGGAGGATTGCCAGCCGAAGTGCCAGTACATTGGAACATAAGTGGCGAGATAGATCGGATGGGGAGTAAGCGGGAGTTGTGGCTGATTCCTTTTTTATTGCCCTTATTGACGTATGGTATTTTGTCATTGGTTCCCATGCTGGATCCGAAAAAGAAGATAGAAAAAATGGGTGGCAAGTTTCAGTCCTTAAAAACTATGTTGGTTGGATTTATGTCGGTGTTGGCCCTTTATATCATTTATGTAGCAGGTCATCCGGAGGCGATGCGATTATCTATAGTGGTTATTTTAATTGGAATATTATTTATGGGATTAGGCAATTATTTTAAAACCATTCAACCAAATTATTTTTTAGGAATTAGAACACCGTGGACGCTTGAGAATGAAACTGTTTGGAAAAGCACCCACCAATTGGCAGGAAAACTTTGGCTGGGCGGAGGTTTGATGATGGTGATGATGGGAATGTTTTCTGATGGGGCGCCGATTCTTACCTTGGTGATAGTGATAGCCATTTTGGTTTCCTTGATTCCGGTTGGTTATAGTTGGTTTGCGTTTAAGAAAGTAGCTTGATCCATCTTTGGTGTTGTATCTTTTTTGAATTTGCAATTGAGATTGTTTCGTTTATTCTCTTTCCCAATTCTTAAAAGGATGCAATACCAAATTCGAGTTATAGTATTTTTCTTCCGCAGAAACTTCTTTCCCGAGCCAGGCGGGCGGGGTGATGGTTTGATGCTCGTCGCTTAGTTCTACTTCTGCGATGGCCAGTCCTTTATTTTCTCCGGAGAATATATCTATTTCCCACAGGAGGTTCTGGTGGATGATTTTATATCTTGTTTTTTCGATCAAGGGAGGGGCACATAATTTTAATAATTCAAGGGTATCGGCGTAGGGGATTTGGTATTCAAATTCGTTTCGAGTGATGCCAATGTTTTTGCTTTTTATGGTCAGCATTCCTTTTTTGCCGACCAGTCGAACTCTAACCGTTCTTTCTGGATCCGTGCTGAGGTATCCTTGCTTTAAGACCGTACCTTTGTCAGCTTCCGGTTGCCAGTCGTTATTTTTGAGTAAGAATTTTCGTTCTATTTCTTTGGCCATAGTTGAAATGGTACTTAATGAAGTTGTCTAGAAACACTCAAGTTGATTTGAAACTGATAAAATCTTCTAAAATTTGAATGATTAAACAGCTTCATTAAGTACAAATTAGATGGTGAATTATTTCTTTTGCTTTACTACTTCTATTTCATCAATCACGACATCGTCGGCTACCAATTTAAAAGTATGTGTGCCATCAGGACCATGTACATAATTATATTTAAATCTATTTTTTCCTGCTTTCATTTTTTTGAATTTTTCTTTAATCAGTACTTCGCCTTTTTCATCTGTAACGGTCCAAATTACTTTTTTTGCATCTTTTTCTAAATGATAGGCGACAAAAAACATTCCCTCACCTGGATCACCAAGTACTTTCATATTTTCTTTTTTAGTCTCTTGGGCATCAGGACTATCTTGTGCGATTATTGTATTAATATTTACGGTTATTAGAAATAAAAGGCAGCATAATGTTTTTAGTAAAAAATTTGAATTCTTCATTTTAAATTTTTGTTTAGTGATAAAAAATACAAATTTAGAATTTAAATGAAAAGAATGGTTTTAATGAATAATAGTTTATGTCATTAAAATACATTTCTTACTTTAATTTCCAATATCTCCACCAACTCATCATCCATATATTGATACTCGTCTGGAATATCAAGCACTTCTAAGTTTTTATGTTCTAGGTCAATTTCGAAATTATCTTGGATTCTTTTTTTATGTTTTGATTCCATCACAAAGATCGTATCAGCCCAGTTAATCATGTTTTGGGTAATCCGAATTCGGGCGGATTTCTCGGTTCCGGCAGATTTGATTTGGTGCAGTCCGTTGTTTTTAAAAATGGTTTCCGCGGTCCTGCTTCGCCATTTATTGCGGCTACAGACGAATAATATTTTCATTTCTAATTTAAAATGTTGAATCAGGATTGTTCGAATGAATCAAAAAAGAAAAAAATATCCAATGTTGAATATCCAATAAATCAATATTCAATTAAGCCTTTGTTCTTAGATTTTTAGTATTCCATTTTTATTCGAGATTCTTAGTCTCCTCTTAAATCTTTCGAACAACCCTGATATTCAGATCATTATTTAAACAACAATCCAACCGTAAAAGACAAAGTCGGATCATCAATCATATTGGCTTCATAGGGTTGATCATTTTGGGTGACCTCAATATATGATTTTTCCACGGGACGGCTTCTTTTTTTCTTAAAAACTTGTCGGCGTTCTTTAATCCAAATTTCTGGTCGTTTTGAAAATGGCAACAAATAAGTCCCTCGAATATAGAGCTCCCTGCCCGGATCTAATTCGATAGAAACCTCGGTACTGAGTTTTATATTATGGGTGCGGTTGCCATAATAAAGATTAACAGATTTCGAATTGAATTTTTTACCATCAATTTTAAACTTACCATAATCATTCGCCACAGACCCAAGTCTGCGAGCATAACGAAGCTTACTATATTGAGCAATAGCTTTTAAGTAAAAAGGCCTTTTCTTAGATAGATTAAATGCTGTTCCTACGCCTATGGATTTTTCTTTGTAAATGCTATTATAAAAATCAAATTGACTACCCAGTCGAACATAGAAATTTTTACGAAAGAAAAAATCTAAGTCCCAATTGCCAGTGATTTCGAAATCTCTATTTTTTAAATCATCTTTTAAACTAACAATCGTTTCCTGATTATTTTCATCGCTTGATACAGTAATACCTAATGCTTCCACACCAGAATTTATAAAGTGCGTTCCCAGTCCAAGATGAAATTTAAATCTTTGATAGTCTCTCTTTTTTCTTCTGGAATTTTGAGCAAGATTCCTCGCTTTTAAAAGCGCCCGGATTTGCTTAGGATTGAGTTCTAATTCCTCCATATTTTCTCCGTTGGCAATTACCTCTTCTAATTTTCTAGCTTCAATTTTTGCGATATATAGTGAATCTCTTTGCTTTTGTAAACTCATCATATGCTCATTATCAAAGGCTTTTTGAGCGGTGATGGCATTTTCTAATTGTTGAACAGATTCTGCCAGGTCGCTATTTAAAGGAGTTGTGTTATAGTCTTTCCAAAAATTGGGATCATAACTTCCTGTCATTCGAGAGAAGGCTCTTCCCTTAGCAATCCGATCGAGATAGGGAAGGGGATCAGAACGATTAGGATTAATGTCTGTGATTTTAACTTCATTACTATAATGGTTTCCACTGGATAAAATTCCTTCGCGAGTCGCATCACTAAAAAACCATTTATCTCCTAGTTGTCGATAATTAACTACGTACGAATTTTTTCTCCAATTTCCCGTATACAATGGATAGTCATTATTTTTTTCCAATCCTTTTGGCGTGATTTCAAATTCCGCTCGAATAAAAGCATAAGATTCTGTATCAATATAAATACGACCCTTCATCCTAGCACCTTCTTTTACTATTCGTTTTTTCTTGTTTAAAAGACTTCCCAATATTCCTACGCCACCATTATCAATGGCTACTTCTTTTTCCGCTGCGTTAGGATCTTCTCCAAAACCAATAATATACACCGGGCGATTATTATAAGAAGTGATCCGCTCTATCCAATATTTGTAAACAGGAAAATATTTTTCATTGATAAAATCTTCTCTATTCTGAACAAAATCAAATCGATGTGCGGCCATATGTCCTGAAGTCAAGCCACCGCGAATGATGGTATCTAACGGATTTTTTAGATTGATTCGACGTCCTTGGACCAAGCTTACATAACCTTCTTTTTGTTTTTTATAACTATGCTTGTAAATATTTAAAACACCTTCTGCTAAATAGATATACCGTAGGCTATCATCAGTTTTTGCTTCTCGATAAAAACCTAGATTTGTAGTGGGATAAGTGGTATTATTTTTAGGAATATTTTTAACGGCTTTTCGAATAATATTTTCAATAGCAGCTTCGTCGGCGACAATTATCTCCCCCAGTTCCAAGGTTGCTTCTTCCAAGAATAAGTCAAATGGACTTTTGATATCTGCTATCTTTTTTTTGAAGGTTTTATATCCCATAAATGAAACCGTCATGATTTCTGAAGCATATTTTTTAGGAATTTTCAATTCAAAAAAACCATTCTTACCAGAGGTGGTACCAATCCCCAGTTTTGGTAATCCAATATGTGCGTAAGGAATGGGTTTCTTAGTGTCTTTGTCTAAAACAAAACCATAGATTTTTATGGGTCCTACTGGATTAGTTAAGGCTGGATGTTGCGCTTGAGTAGCATGACTTATGAAAAGGAAAAGTATTACGGCCAGTAAATTATTTATGATTAAGCCGATCCGTGTGAAATGATTGTCCATTAGCTTTTTGTTTAATCAATGACGATTTAATAGACAAAAATGTTACAGATGGGTTGCATAAAAGATGAAAGGGGAGGAGTGAGTGGAGCTTTGGTCGAATATGATTGGTCTGAGACTTAAGCGGCGGTATTTTTAGGAAGTAGTGATGTACCTACTTAAAGTTTGTTAATGTGTGGGCATTAATCAGTTAAAGGATGTAGCACGTTCAGTCATTTTGCATTAAATACACTAGATGTTATTCGAAATAAAATCGTATAGAAGGCCGTAAAAAATTCTTCTTTGACTCATTTCGAATAATGTCTATTGTGTATTAAATTAATATCAAGATCATCCTCCTGACCTGGAATCTTCCGCATCTAGGATGTCTCCTTTGTCGCATATTTTAAGGATGGTGCCATTTCCTCCCTTAATTAGTTTTTGTGCATCTGTTGATAAGATTTGAATTCCTTTAGTCTGATTGACCAATTTTACTGATTTTTTCATTTTTAAATATTTTTGTTGTGTAAATTATAACTAGAACTAGTACTTAAATAAATTTATTGTTTAAGTACTAACTATAATGTTTTTTGACAAAAGTCATTTTGCATTAAATACACTAGATGTTTATTCGAAATAAAATCGTAAAAGCCCGACGGTCAGTCTTAAGTGTTAGCTGGAGTGTTTTTAATTTTTTAAACTAAAAAAATGATTTATAAAAATAGGTATCTAATTCTAGCTCCATAATGAACATCAAAACTAGCGAGATTTTGATCGGTATAAGAAGCAATGATTTCATAGCTAAATTTTTTGAATTTTATTCCAATTCCAGCCTCCAACGAATTGAAATTCTTATCAATTACATAATTTGGAGGTCTTTCATCCATGATTGTTTGAAATGAATTGTCCATGTCGCGGCGTAGAAATTCTGTAATTATATATTGAGAATTAACTGAAGAACTAAGTAGTAAATTTTTTCCGTAAGCAGCATGCAAGGTTAAATCAAATTTTGAAAATTTAAATATTTCATAACTTAACCCCCATGTAATGGAAAGGGCGTTACTCTTAAAATCGCGATCCCAATGATGAAGTCCATCTAGTGGTTGGAGTTGTCCTGAAGGTCCAGGAAACATACTGTAATTGGTATTTGGATCATGGCTAAAATTATTTAGTTTTCTGTATTCTGTACCAAAAATAAAATCTAACCTATTTGACCATCGCCAAGTCGTAACTAATCCAATTTCAAAAAATCGACTAGTAGAAGGCTTATTAAAATCATATTCACTGCTAAAATACACAAATTGGGAAGGCGGCATAATTGAAAATTCTGCTTGAATTCCTAGACTAAATAATTCTTTAAAACTTGGACCATTTCCATTGATTTCAATTTGACTATTTCCATTTTTTTGAATAGAAAGAATTACCGTAAGCACTAATAGTAATCTGAAAATCATAATAAATTTTATTTAACATTGGTGCTACAAAGTAAGTAGAAAATTTTAATTAAAGAAGAATGTTAAGTTAATAATAAAAAAAATCGAATGTTAAAAGTAGCAAAAAAATAATCTACTCATTCTGCGACTTTAAGTTGTCCTTCTTCTGCGTTGTGAAAATACTCCCTGAATCAAGTTCGGGGTAGGCTATTATGCTAAGTCAGCAACCCGTCCGCTTTGCAGTTCACGAGTTTACACTCGTTCATGTTTTTCACGCCTTGAATAAGAACAACTTAAAACCACATTTAGGAATACCTTATTTATTTCCTATTCCCTAAACAACATATCCTCCACCGCCAAAGTATCTAGACTTGGGGTATTATAAAGCCAAACCATCTGACCGCTTAATTTGGTGCCTTGCACATTTTTTTTATGATTATAAATAATATATTCTCCGCCTTTTGCCTCATCTTCTCGGGAGGTAAATTTGCATAATTCAAAAGCATGTGTCTTTTTATTAAAATAAAAATACCAAGGACGTTTCTTGTCGACTGGCTTGTAGGTTACTTTGACAACATCGTATTTTACGCCCTGATAAGTTCTTTCCAAAATCGTCTGATCGATGATGGCTTCGGTATCTAAAAGATTTATAGGCAATCCAATGAGATAGGTGAAATAATCTTTGTAAAAAGTGATCCCTTGACAACCTAAAATAGATTTAAATTTTTCGACTTTTTCTGCTGGAATTTCACTCAAAGGTTGGTTATAGCACGTATCTTTTGTGATCGCTCCTTTTAATTCGATACCATCTCTGGTAGATTGCATTTTAAAAATACGTTGACTGCGATCAAAGAATAACGCTCTTGTACTTTTTTGTATCTCACCTTCTTTTTTCCATAGGTCTGTTTTTATCTCAATATTTGATTTGAAATTATTCCAGTTACCACTAGGATCATGGTAGGCAATGGAATGTAGAATTAAATCTTTAGCGATCTTAATCTCAGATGGGAGAGCCGATTTTTTAGAGATAGAACGACAAGATAAAATAGTCAAAATCAAGAGAAGGAAAAGGTATCTTGCATTCATGAATGTTGTTTTTCGTTTTTGTAGATAGGGTGGTTTTTATTCTAAAAAATCTATATTGTCGACTGAAATCGTTTTGGGGTTTGCTTTATCTGATAATGCCGCTACCTGTTCCTGATTCATAATAAATACGATCAGCTGTTTATCCGTTGTTGACATATTTTCTGGGATTTTATTTTTACCAACGGTAAAAATAAAATCTTTATATTCTTTGAGTTCAAACCTAAGTTCGTCTTTTGTTTCTTCCAGAATTTTTAAATCCACCTTCACTTTTACTGGAATCCCGATAGCTTCTACCACGGTATCAGTTGGTGCCTTACATTTTTCGTAGGTGAAAGGGATAAGCATAAAAACAAATAGGAATAAATATGCTAAGGTATTGGATATTCGTTCTTTTTGAAACGCGTCTTTTTGAACTGGTTTCCCTTTGACAAATTGCTTTACTTCCTCAATACTACTGAATTGGGAAGTATGAAATTTATAACTATTTTTTTTAGTACGAATTCGAATTCTTTCTCCTGAAACATATCTCCCTTCATAGTCCTCAACGCCATACCCCATAACCTCGCTTTTCCTGATAATTCTTTTTCTGAATAAAGATTTGATTTCTAGTTGATCTTTTCCAATGATTAGATAACGAAAATCCAGTGCATGTATAAACGCAATTACCCCAAACGGAAAAAAGAAAATGCCGAGCATCCAGTTTGGTAGACCTCCGTTATCCATTTCAAAAGGATTCAGTAATTGGTAAATACCGAAGACCATAAAGAAAATACCACCGATTGGCAATAACCAAGCATATAAAAAATTACCTTTTACGATTTTGGAAACTTCTTTCATATTTATAAAAATAGTCATAATTCACAGACAATGAGGAGATTAATTGATGAGGAATATCAAATATCCTTGTATCAATATTCGGTATTCATTAATCCCTGCAACCTTCCTAAAAATTCCCTGTCCTTTATTTGGAACCAAATAAAAAATCAAAACGTTCTAGTACGTAAACCTTATCTGCCACTTTAAACACCTTCAAAGAAAACCATGCGACTCATTCTTCTACTCTTACTCTTTCTTAATAGTACCCATCTTTTATCTCAAGATACGACTACAGAATTACCACCCAAAAAAAGCTACGCTACTAAAATGATTAAGGGAGCAACTCCACCGTCGATTGATGGAAAACTCGACGACGCTGTTTGGGAAACGGTAGCGTGGGGCGGCGACTTTATCCTCCGCGAGCCAGAATATGGTCCACCTCCTAAACTAAAGACTTCTTTTAAGATTCTTTATGATGCAAAAAACCTCTATATCGCTTTTCGGTGTTTTGATGAAAATCCAGATAAGATCGAAAAAAGGATGGGGCGCCGAGACGGGTTTGAAGGAGATTGGATAGAAATTAATATCGATAGCTACCATGATTTACGAACCGCTTTTTCTTTTACCACCACAGCAGCAGGGGTAAAGGGAGACGAGCTGATTTCTAATAATGGAAATAATTGGGATAGTAATTGGAATCCTATCTGGTTTACCAAATCTAATATCGATGAAGAAGGCTGGACGGTTGAGACGCGTATCCCGCTGAGTCAATTACGTTTTCGAAACGCAGATATTCAAACTTGGGGTATTCAAATGACGCGCCGGGATTTTCGAAATGCGGAACGCTCCGTTTGGCAACCCATTCCACAAAATGCAGGAGGCTGGGTAAGTGGGTTTGGAGAATTGACCAACCTAAAAGAATTACGCCCACAAAAATTAATTGAACTACAGCCTTATGTAGTTGGACAGGCGGATGTTTATGAAGCAGAAGATGGAAATCCATTCGCAGATGGTTTTGATACAAAAGCAACGATCGGACTGGACGGAAAAATCGGCGTGACCAATGATCTAACCTTAGACTTTACCATCAATCCTGATTTTGGACAAGTAGAAGCAGATCCTTCGGCGGTCAACTTGAGCGGTTTCCGAATTTTCTTTAATGAACAACGACCATTTTTTATTGAAAACAGAAATATTTTTGATTACCAATTAACCGGCTCTGCGGCCGGTGGTAACTACGATTCAGATCAGTTGTTTTATTCACGACGGATCGGTGGCCAACCACGCGGTAGTGTGATCACAGGCGATAGTATTTATACGGATTATCCACAAGCAGCTCGAATTTTGGGTGCGGCCAAATTTAGTGGTAAAACGCAAAAAGGATTATCCATCGGAATCTTGGAAGGCATCACCGCAAAAGAATCTGCCATCCAAGATATTAAAGGCGAACGCAGCGAAACCGTAGTCGAGCCTTTTACCAGTTATTTTGTCGGTCGACTACAACAAGACTTTAATGAAGGGAATACGGTCGTTGGTGGAATCTTTACGGCGACCAACCGAAAACTTGATGGAACAGGATTGAATGATGTGGTTAAGTCTGCTTATACGGGAGGACTGGATTTTATCCATCGCTGGGACAACCAACGGTGGCAGGTTTCTGGTAAGGCTTTGTTTAGTAATTTGAGTGGTTCGCGCGCAGCGATCACGAATGTTCAACAGAGTTTTGAACATTATTTTCAGCGGCCAGATGCGGATCATCTTTCGGTGGATACTTCAGCCACCAGCTTGACGGGAACAGGTGCTACTTTAAAAGTGGCAAAATTTGGCGGTCGTTGGAAATTCGAAACAGGACTGACCTATCGTTCTCCAGAATTAGAATTAAATGATATTGGATTTTTGGTTAACTCAGATGAGATCAACCATTTTTTATGGGGTGGTTATCGAACCGACAAACCCGTTTCTATTTTTCGATTTGTTGGATTGAATGTAAATATGTGGAACCGTTGGGACTTTGGTGGTAACTACTTACATAACGCTGTCAACTTTAACTTCTTTGTTCAGTTTAAAAACTTTTGGCGATTCAATTCTGGTATCAATCAAGAAATCTATGATATCAATAACAACGCCTTATTCGGTGGTCCGGCTTTACGACGTCCAGTGGGTACCGCACATTTTATGGGGCTGGGGTCAGATGATCGAAAAAAACTATCGATCAATTTGAATATGACCAATGTCTGGTCGGAGAATGATAATGTCCAAGTGAGTAGCTATGGGATGTCGGTTCGATACCAACCGATCAATAATTTTAATATCCGGATTTCTCCCAACTATAATCACTTTCAGCGAAAATCTCAATATGTTAGTCTAGAAGAATTTGAAGGAGAAGATCGGTATGTGGTGGCGAGTATCGATCAAAAAACGATCAGTGCTTCGATACGGTTTAATTATTCGATTACGCCGAATTTATCCTTCCAATATTATGGACAACCTTTTGCTTTTCAAGTAAACTATAGTGACTTTAAATATATTGATGATCCGCTGGGAAAGCGGCTAGAAGATCGGACAAATTTGTTGACCGGAGATCAAGTCCGATTTGATGATGAGAATAATAAATTTATTATAGATGAAAATTTGGATGGAGCGGGCGACTATGATTTTGGAAAGCCAGATTTTGCCGTGATTGAATTTCGTTCGAATTTTGTGATGCGTTGGGAGTATCGACCGGGCTCAGAATTATTTCTTGTATGGGCACAAGGCAACGGAAATTTTGGCGATCCAGAAAATCCAGTTTGGCAAAACTTGACCGATAATCTATTTGGGAGTCAAGGGAATAATACGTTTTTGATTAAATATACGTATCGATTTTTACGGTAGGAGTGGGGGATGAATGTCCAAGAATGAATTAAGCGTGTTCAGAAAAATTTTGGGGTATAAAATCTACGAAAGAACGTTTGAGAGAAAAGTTTTTTGAATATCCAATATCGAATGTTGATTATCGAATATTCATTTGGGGTTTCAGTTATTCGAGTATTTTAGGTGTTAAAAGAACAAGAGTCTAGTAGCTTGGACTATACAAAGGGTTTAAAGACCAACTGCCTAAATGAATATTGGAGATTGGATATTCAACATTGAAAATCAAGCTCCTTTCACCTCCGGCATCTGGCATTCCTCATCTGCTTTTTTTCCACAAACCGTACAATCTCCAATTTTATTTTTTAACATCGGATTATTCGTCGCACAAGTTCCTCGAAACTCATTACCTGTAAGAATATGTCGAATATTGATCAACATAAAACAAACTCCAAATACGAGAAAAATAACCGCCGACATTTGTAAGAATTCCATAATCTGTCTTTTAGAAGGTTAATAATTAACTACAAATATAACAAGAAACTAGATGGAATGTTCCTATGAAAACTAAAAATCAATTGCAAAAACCTGTCCGACGGTAGGCGGGCACCCTCAACCTCAACCTCAACCTCAACCTCAGCCCCCAATTGAAAGCAGCTAATTATAATAAACAAATAAACGATTCAACAAATCAACAAATCCAGTATCTTTGCGAAAAAAAACATGGACGCCAAACTTAAAGCTTTCGGACGACTACTCACGATCATGGACGAACTCCGTGAGCAATGCCCCTGGGACCGTAAGCAAACCTTTCAATCTTTAAGAAATCTGACGATTGAAGAAACTTACGAACTGGCCGACGCGCTTTTAGAAGAAGACCACGAAGAGATCAAAGAAGAAATTGGCGACCTCATGCTGCATATGGTATTCTACGCAAAAATCGGCGATGAAAAAGGAGCATTTGATATCGCAGACGCGTTGAATGGGGTTTGTGATAAACTGATCAAACGACATCCCCATATCTATGGCGACCTTAAAGTTGCGGATGAAGCAGAAGTCAAACGCAACTGGGAACGACTCAAACTAGCAGAGGGAAAAAAATCGGTACTGGCTGGTGTTCCCAACTCGCTACCTGCGATGGTCAAAGCCTACCGGATGCAGGAGAAGACAAAACAGGTTGGATTTGAGTGGGAAAACAAAGATCAAGTCTGGGAGAAAGTCGTCGAAGAAATGCACGAATTTAAAGAAACATTGGATCAGGATTTATCGGACGAACGCAAAGAGGAAGAGTTTGGAGATATTTTATTTTCGATGGTCAACTACGCTCGTTTTCAAGGCATTGATCCCGAAACGGCCCTCGAACGAATCAACCGAAAATTTAAAAAACGATTTGAATATATTGAGGAACATGCGGATCGGGATTTAACCGAAATGAGTTTGGAAGAAATGGATAAGCTTTGGAACGAGGCGAAGGGTAAGTAAGTGTTCTAAAAACGATAACCGAAGTTTACGGTAATGGGAATGTTGAGTAATTGCTGTTTCCCAGAATTTTTTATTGAAAAAACAGACGGCTCTAAAAGTATCATCGACTGCTTTAAATAAGTGTATAAAAATTGCTTGTTTTCTATTAAAATAAATCTATGGCATAGTTCATTTCAAAACTTAGTGGAAACAGATCAAAGGCTGATTTTGAAATTTCCATATTTTTAAAAAGCGTAATTCACTATAAAAGCCGCCGAAGAATTGTATTGTCTAAAATTACTGTTGGATACGTTAATGCTAAATCCAGTATGTATTCTAAAACTGAATCCATGTAGCGCAGCACCGCCAGCACCGAAGGTTAGCGCGGGTTCTATTAAAAAATGCTGGTCGTTTGCTCGTAAATAAGCTTGCTGATCTTCTCCTTCGTAAACTAAATTTCCATTAATATCTCGATAGGATAGATGGACAAATCGAGAAGACATCGCAAATAAAAAATTTTCGTTTTTAAAGCCGAAATTTGGTTGAATACCGATCCTACTGAAGTTGGCTGAAATAATTTCATCTCTGATAATAGTCCCTCTATTTTCTGGAGTGTAGGTGTTTTTTACCGTCCCTCTACCATAAATACCATAGGTTTCGAAGATCCAGTGTTTACGGACCTGCTTGAAATAACCTGCGCCGAATTCGATAAATTTAGCAGATCCACTTCTGTCATCTATTTCAGTATTTCTAAAAGGTTTGAAAAGTCCACCGTTGGCTTTGATGGCGATGTTTTTAGTGATCCCTCGAGATGCCTGAAATTCAACTTGTTCAAGTTCTGCATCAATGGTTCCCGCAAGCGCAATATTGGTCTCTCCTTTTTTGGAAATTAAAGGTACGTTATGGGTCTCGGGAGCATAGTATACTGGACTACAGGCCGTTATTCCAAGTCCTAGTAGAATTGAGTAAAAAAATATTTTTGAGTTTTTCATCCTTCTTTTTTAGTTGGTGAAGTTGTTTAAAAACTCTCAAAATGCCTGCGAACTTAGAAAATTATCCAACTCATCGTCTTTTTTATCGCCCATAGCGCGGCTATGCGCTCAAAAAATAGACTCGATTTGAATTATTTTCTTTCATTCTCGGCTTCTTT